>CAWDWP010000011.1:0-67044 GCA_963806045.1 uncultured Ignavibacteria bacterium
GATAATTAATATTAATTACCGCCCCATTGTTTACTGTAAATGTTTTTCCAACATTACCATAATTAAAAACAATAGCACCGCCATTTGTTCCACCAATATTAATATTTCCGTTTATCGTTCCGTTTCCTGATACAAATAATCCTAAGCCTGCTACATCCGCAATGGATAATGTTTTACCTAAGTTTACCGTTAAATTGTTACAAAATAATTGTTTTCAACATTTACTGGTCCATCAATTATTACATTATCACCATTCGGAACAACGCCACCAATCCAGGTAGAACCTACGCCCCAGTTTCCACCTGTGTCGTGCTGGTGATAGTCGATGAAACTGCGGAAGTAACTGATATATTATCGAGACCCGGTGCGCACCATGGGGCGGTAGTGTTATTTGCCCATTGAAAGCATAAAACCACAGTGGTACCGGCATAACTTGCGGGAACGCCTAATGTAATTGTTGTAAAACCAGCATACGAAGTTGTATAATTTTGCCAGATTGGTATGTAATTAAAAGTTTCTAAGGTAATTTACCACTATTGGGGTTGACCCTAATGGAAGTAAAAACAGTGCTAACCAATCATTACCGTTAATTGGGTCCGCAGTTGGTTGTTTATAACTAAAAGATATAGTCATTGCTGTTTGTCCGGCAGGAAAAGTAATTGTTCTGTATAAATGCATATAACTCGTTTCGAGTTACTGTCTACCATCTCCATAAGTAGTAGAGAACTTGTACCTACAAAAGCCCCTCTATTACCAGTATATCCTGTACACGCTGTTCCTATTTGCCATTCATTACGAGTATTATTTCCAGCATCAGTGATAGACCAGTTATTTGCTGCCAAAAGTAGTTCCGCGATTCAAAACCACCATCTCCATTTGGGTTTATAATGGTAGTAGCATTTGGGTTCATAGCAGGCGGTTGAGAAGATGAACTTCTCATTGTTACTATTGAATTCATCTTTATCGATTGTTTTGAGACGGAATTTTGCATATCTAAAATTCCTTTTTTTGTTGTTTCATCGTGTTCGAAAAGCGATTTTTTTGTAATTTTCTCCTGCCCATAATATTAGTAATGGTATTAAGAATAAAACTATCAGAATGGCAATTAATTTTTTCATTTTGTTTTTTTCCTCCTCATTAGAGTAAAGTTATTTTGAAAAATATTTTCATAATTTTTTTGATAAAAATTTTTAATCCTTCAATTGCTAAATATCCGAATACCGGAATTATAAAACCCGGCATCGAACAGAGCCGTATTATTTGGTCAAAGCAATACCTATACAGGAAATTTCAGGGGTTGAAATAATTAAGATATTTTAACCTCATTTATAACCTTTTATGCGTTTAGAATTCACTATAACGCATAAAAGCACACATTTTTAGCGATTTATTTTTCCGGACGATTTGTCCAAATAAAATAAAAATCTATTAAAAATGTCTGAACACCATTTATTTTTTTAGGTCTTAACAGACCAATCGCATAACAATCAGGTAAGCTACCTGATTTGAAATTGGGAGTATTTCGATAAAATATATAATATTTATTATTATTTGTCAATATCTATTTCCAACGACTTAATAAATTTTCATTTCGCACATAAATGTTTAGAAAATCATTTTTTTCCAAATATAATAAATATCAAATGAGAATTAAAATGTGGGGCTTTTAATACAATTAAACCACATTTCTAATTTTCAATTATTCCGAAATTATTTTTTTGGAATATTTTCTTATAACGCAATCCTCAGGCTCATTTAACCTGTATTTTTTTTTAGGATTGTACCTATATAACGCATTTACAATATAATTATGATTGTTTGTAAATTCAATCATACTTTAGATTGAAAAAAGAATTAATTCTTTATATTGAATAAAACTAACCTTTCAAAATTATATTTAAGATTTAATCATTCGCATTCCGGTAATTAGGATATATATGTTTGGATACAAGAAAATTGAGAACAATTCATAACTATCAGATTAATATTTCAATATTTATCTCTCATTTTGATAAATTAGATTCTCATATTGAGACATTTTATCATTCCAAACCCTTCAAAATTGCTCAAATTGTAAGATATTTTTGGCATTAAGATTGCTATAATTTGAAAGCAGTTCTAAACTTTTGGGGAAAAGTAAAGCATGAGCACAAAAAAATTAGCAATAAAAGTAAAAAAAATAGTAATTTTAATTACAGCATCCATTTCTCTTGGATTTGTAACTAAATTAAACTCTCAGACATACTTAGAGTATAACTTAGCAGCAGGAACAACTAGTCCAGATTCCGTTTTCATATATAAGTTCAAATAATTCCTCCAATACAATTAGTAATTCAGGAGTTTTATACGAAAACAATAGTTTTGATACCAGCAGGACATTTTTCCCGCTTGATTTAGTCAATGACCCAAATGCTTTTCCATGGAGAATCGTCGTAAAGATAGGCGGTGTAACAGGAATTCTGATAGATCCCTATCATATATTAACCGCCGGACATATTATAGACTTTTCCCCTTCATTTACCTACAATATAGTATCGCCGGGTTATGCTCTCGGCGATTCTCCCTATGGAATTTGCAGAGCGGAATTACTTTACAGATTATCCGACTATTCACCGGGAACCCCGACTGATATCGGGATAATTAAACTTGACAGACCGATAGGTGCATTGACCGGCTGGTGCGGTTACGGATATAATAATACTGACAATTACTTTCAAACAAACATATTTTTCAATCCGAGTTATCCAGGCTCCGGACTTTATGACGGAGAATTGCTTTATAACTGGAAAGGTGTATTTGATGCAGTACTGCCCGATTATATATATTCATTCAGGCAGGGAATCTCCGGAATGAGCGGAAGCCCGATGTTCACCAAAGTCGGATTGAGCAATGTTTCTTATGGAATATTGATTTCATCAGGAATAAGGTTTAACAGAATAACACCCAATAAATTTGACGGGATTAATAAGATTATTGAAAAAAATACACCTTCTGAATTTGACATGATTCCTCTTTTTACGGATGTGTATCCTAAAATTTTAAAGAAAGGGAACCAGCTTGATAGTTTAAACTTTGTTATTTTAAATTATTCAAGTGCATCAGTCAGTAATGCAAATATCACTGCAAACATATATGTATCCCGGGATTCAATAATAACTACGGATGATAGTTTGATATCGACTTACAATTATGCAAAAAGTTTTACCGCAAAATCATCAGTGATGCTCAATCAAAAAGTAAACCTTCCGGCAATAGGAAAAGAAGCGGGCACTTACTGGGTAGGAGTTATAATATCAGGAGACGATAATTTATCAAACAATACTGTAAGTAAATATGATGCATCAAAGATAATAATTAATAATACTAATAATGTCAGAATTAACGGAATAATTACTTCATCTCAATCAAATAACGGAATCAGCGGAGTAAAATTAAACGGATTTCCAACATCAGTAATGACAGATTACAAAGGATTTTATGAGACAGAAGTAGCTGCGGGATGGAGTGGAACCGTTTCAGCGTCAAAATCAGGATTTACTATCAGTCCACCGGTGACTGCTTATAATGATGTAAATAATGGAACGGTTACGAACTATTCAATTACCAAAAATACATTTACAATTTCCGGTTACGCAAAGTCTCCAATCGGACAAACAGGGGTCAGAGGAGTGAAGTTAATAGGATTGGCTAATCAACCGGTAACTGATGCGTTGGGATATTTCAGCACTACGGTTTTCGAGGGCTGGTCAGGATGTGTAAATGCCGGAAAACAAGGATGGGATTTTCAAAACGGATATTACTCATATAGTAAAATTAATTCAAATCAGACAGAACAAATAAATGCAGGATTCATAGTTTCGGGTGTTGTTTACAAATCCACAGGAGCGCCTATTCAAAATGTAAAATTAGACGGGTACCCCGGAACTGCAGTATATACAGATGTAACAGGTCAATACACTACATTTCTTGATTCAGGCTGGGTTGGTACAGTGACACCAAGGTTTTCGGTTATGCAATTTAATCCGGCGAGCAGAAGATACAATGGTTTAGCGACTTCTTATTATTATCACGATTATCAGGAAGTTCCTGCTATGACATTAAATCTTAAAGTTATTCTAAGCGGAGCATATGCTAAAGAGACTGATTCTATGAAATCAGTTTTAAAGCAAAATTCATTATTACCGTCAGTTCCGAACACAGATTACAGTAATATGAATTCTAAATTCGTTTATAAAATTAATCAGGAAGACTCTGTCTCCGCTTCATTTTGGACCGGCAGCATGAATATAGTTGACTGGATTTCCGTTGAAATCCTTAATTCACAACAAATTCCTGTAGATACTGTAATCTGTCTTCTGAGAAATGATGGAAGAGTTTTAAGTATAACAGGCGACACATTAATTCCCCTGAATCCGCGTGTTACTGCAGGTCAATATTACATAATAGTACGTCATAGGAATCACATTGCGATAATGAGCGCAGCATCAGTTTCAATTTTCGAAAATAGTAATTTATATGATTTTACAACAGGCTTAGACAAGTATTATGGCAATGATGCAAAAATGCTGAAGAACGGCTTATACGGGATGTATGCAGGGGATGCTAACTTTGATGGTAACATAAATTCTGAGGACTTAAACTTTTATGAAACTGACAGTAAAAACGGAGTTTCCGGTTACAGGATAACAGATTTTAATATTGATGGATATGTGTCAGCATTTGATTTTAATTTACTGGCTCCGAATAAAAGAAATTTAGTTAATACAAAAATTCCAAACCTCGTTGCATCAAAATGAAAACGATTATATTAATATCGTGGTATTTATTAATCGTCCCGTCAGTTCTGCTTTCGCAGACACTTGACCAGAAGCTGATGCTTGTAAGTAATTCAGGTTTCAACGGGGGAGATTTCATAGTCGATTATCAGATTAGAGGCACAAATTTACCTTTAGCAAAAACCGTAGCTTCTCTGATTGCAGATATAATTTACGATACCACAATGTTGAAATTCAAAGGGGGTTCGAACTGGCAGACATTTATTAATGATACAAACGGATATTTAAAAAGCATACAAAGCAATAATTCAGAACAAAGCAAGTTTCAGGCAATCAGGATAGCGGTCATGGCTTATGGAGTTAATGCAAATCCGCAGGATTCGGTGAAAGGATATAATCTGGAAGATAATTTTTTTACTGTTGTAAGAATAAATTTTACAATTCTGAACCAAGCTTCAAATGCCACATTGACAATAAAAAGTATAACGAACCAGGCAGGATTGTTCGTAAATCAGAATAACCGGCCGAATTCATTTGAGATTACTGCAATTACACTTTCACCTCCAGTAATAATCGTTGATCAACCAATGCCTGTTGAACTTATATCTTTTAATTCATCAGTTAATAAAAATAATGTTTACCTGTACTGGAAAACAGGCAGCGAACAAAATAATAAAGGATTTGGAATTGAAAGAAAAACAATAAATGGTTCATGGACTGAAGTTGGATTCGTAAATGGAAAAGGAAATTCAAATACTGAACAGTCATACAATTTTGAAAATAAGGATATTAGTTCCGGAAGTTACAATTACAGGTTAAAACAAACTGACTACAACGGTAATTATAAATATTTCAATCTCAATGGTGCGGTCAGTATCAGTACGCCTTCTAAATATTCAGTTTCACAAAATTATCCGAATCCGTTCAATCCCGTTACAAAGATTGATTACGAAGTAGCAAGCGATTCAAAAGTGAAAATCTCGATATTTGATATTACAGGACGAGAATTGCAGACTCTGTTAAATGAAAGAAAGCCTGCAGGATATTACTCATTAACTTTCAATGCAGGAAATTTATCAAGCGGAACATATTTTTACAGATTAATCGCAGATGAAGGAAATTCGAAGTTTGCTGAGATAAAAAAAATGATATTAATAAAGTAATTAGTGTTTGGGCTCATTTATCAAGTGAGAAGATAAATGAATTTGACCTCCAAATAGAGTGCCCTTTGGAAAAGAAGGAAAATGAAGATTTAAATGAACAATGGAAAGAGGTTGAAAAGAAAAACAAAGAAATAAAAACAAGATACTATGTACGGTTTTGATATTAAATGAACAGGAACGTATACGAGAATTAATTTGTTCTTTTAATAATATTTTTCATGACTCTCTCTGCCGTAAATAATGGGGAGATTTTCTCGGCAGAGAACTCCTTTAGAGCCCGGAAAGAAACAATTTTCGGGCTCTTTTTTTGTGGAGTATGAAATAAATCGTTAGTCCCCCCCCCATCGGAGGACAGGTTCGGAACTATGAAATTTTAATAATCAATTAATAATTTATTTTATAAGAACTGCTTTTTTCGTCATTATATAATTTTGTCCATTGCCTTCGGCATTAATTCTGTAGAAATACATTCCGCTCGAGAGATCATTTCCATTCATCTGGACTGTATAATATCCCGCAGCTTTTGTTTCGTTCATAAGTGTCATCACTTCACGACCGCTGATATCATATAATTTCATTGAAACTTTACTATCGTAAGGTAAATCAAAATCAATCTTCGTGTTAGGATTAAACGGATTCGGATAATTTTGTGAAATATCAAATTTATTCGGAACGCCTATTACTATCTGACCTATAAGATTGAAATATTCAAAATTGCCGTTATAATCTATTTGTTTTAACCTGTAATTATATTTTCCTGTATTGAGTTTCTTGTCAATAAATGAATAATTGGTCGGTGTTGTTTTAGTACCATTTCCTGTCATATAGCCGACTTTTTCCCAATTGTTATTCAGAGAGGAGCGAAATATTTCAAACCCAGAATTATTTGTTTCGGTAGCTGTTACCCAGTTTAGTTTTACATCTTTTGAAAATGCGATTGCTGTGAAGGAAATAAGTTCGACAGGAAGTAAACCTGTGACAGAATTATAATTTCCAACAATAAATGGCGAGAAACTTGATATAAAAGATGTATTTGTTAAAGTGTAAAGACTTCCTGACGGACCTGAGATGCTTCCGCTAATTACATCATATCCCGTAATAGAATTAAAATGTCCAATATCGTAGAGATTAGGGTTTAAATTAGGATTGAAATTAGCTCCAAAATCTGCGGTTCCAAATAAAAATTGAATTGTTGCATTTGACCCTCCTGCAATCTCTTCTGAAATAGTCCATTCTTTATTAATAACTTCATTAGGTTGTGAAGGAGGAAATGTTATGCCTCTAGATACATTTACTCCAAAGATATCATTGGTTGAAGTATTATCAAGTTTAATTTTTACAGGATTATATGAACCTGCTGTCGGACCTACAGGAAAAGAGACATAAACATCATCATTTTTAACCGTTTGTTTTAACTGACCTGTCCTGTTAGTCACTATGTAATTATTATTGTCAACTCCTGAAATGGATCCTGATGAACCCATGCTTATATTATTATTCCCCAGAATAATTTGACCATTAATAAAAGTAAGCACCCCGTTGACTGTCATATCG
This sequence comes from uncultured Ignavibacteria bacterium, assembly GCA_963806045.1. GTDB lineage: Bacteria > Bacteroidota > Ignavibacteria > Tepidaquicellales > Tepidaquicellaceae > DATCHW01. The sequence continues at coordinate 7,493 of CAWDWP010000011.1, forward strand.
TTCGAAAAAGTTATTGTCCCTCCATTTATAATTAAATTATAAAAATTAGTAAATAATGAAGGCAACTTATGTGTTGAAGTTAACTGGACAGTACCGATTCCCGGATTAAAAGTGTTATTTTGTCCTTTGTCTTTAAAAATCTGACAAATCAGAGTACCGCCATTCGTCATATCAATTGCACCAAAAGAAACACCGGCTCCAAGAGTCACAAATCCACTAACTGTTACTATTGAACCATTTTCAAATGTTAATGTGCCATCACCTTTTTCGGGTTTTTTGGAACCTAATTGTATACTTGCACAAACCGCATTATCAACATCAACATTTAAAGTCGCATATTTGCCAACTATTATATCATCATTTACTCCTGGCTGTCCAGCGGGTCCCGAACCCTCTGTTATTGCACTCCAGTTTTTATCTAAGCTAACGGTAATTGTTACAGCGAATAAATCCGCCTTAAACAACAGTACCGAAAAGCAGATTACAAGAAATAAATTTAATTTTCTCATTATGTTTTTTCCTCTATAGAAAAATATTTCTATATTTTAATATTAAAAATTCTAACCGAAGGTATGGAAAGGAAGATGAACTTGTAATAGTGCGAAAGGATGAAAAAGGGGCTACTCCGTATGGATTAGAATTCAATCTACTAGGAAACATAGTTGGAAGTCTAAAAGAAAAGTAATTCTCAATAATTATTGAAATAGTTAACTCCTTTTTATCGTTTACACTTTACAAATTAAACATACACTCTAACTCAATTCTGATTTGAATGCTTAATCTTTATTAAACTATTAAAACAGTGTTATTTCTCACAATGTCGAAAAATGTCTCATTATGAGACATTTTTCGAACATAAATCCATTTTAGAGTTGTTATTGATAAGATTATTTTTGGCATAAATATTGCTATAATTGAGACTAGATGATAAAATTTACTAAAAATGAGGCAATGGGAACAAAAAATTTACAAACAAATTTCGATAAAACAATTATTTATATTGTAATTCTCCTTTCCTTCGGAATTGTCTCAAAACTAGACTCTCAAACGTATTTAGAATATAATATCGCGACTGGAATAACCTCCCAAATTCCATTTTCTTATATAAGTTCATCCAATTCTGCTAACACTAACAGTAATTCAGGAATTTTATTTGGAAACACAAGTTCTGACACAAGCAGGTCATTTTTCCCCCTTGATATTGTAAATGACCCTAATGCTTTTCCATGGAGAATCGTCGTTAAAATAGGTACAGCAACTGGAATTCTGATAGATCCCTATCACATATTAACCGCCGGTCATGTATTAGACTTTTCCCCTTATTTCACCAACGTTATAATATCGCCCGGTTATGCTCTCGGCGATTCTCCCTATGGAATTTGCAAATCGGAATTACTCTATAGATTGTCAGATTTTGCCCCCGGAAGCTCGACTGATATTGCAATAATAAAACTCGACAGACCGATAGGTGCATTAACTGGATGGAGCGGTTATGGATACAACAATACTGACACCTACTTTCAGACAAACATATTTTTTAATCCGAGTTATCCGGGTTCAGGAATTTATGACGGAGAACTGGTTTATAACTGGAAAGGCGCATTAAATGCAGTCTTACCTGATTTTATATATTCTTTCAGACAGGGAATTTCAGGAATGAGCGGTAGCCCGATATTTGTAAATACAGGAAATGATAAAGTCACTTATGGAATATTAACAACTTCCGGAGTCAAATTTACCAGAATAACTCCTAATAAATATGACGGAATAAATAAGATTATCGATAGAAACACACCGACTTCACTTCACATGGTGCCGTTATATACTAAAGTATATCCGGAAATATTAAAATCCGGGAGCACATTTGACAGTTTAAGCTTTAATGTCTTAAACTATTCCAGCGTTGCTATTAATGATGAAAATATTACCGCGAATATTTACCTCTCGGCAGATTCAATAATTACAGCATCAGACAGTTTGATTGGAACATATAATTATGTAACTAATTTTACACCAAAATCATCAGTTCAGTTTTCACAAAAAGTTAATCTTCCGGCAATTACAAAACCCGCAGGCACATACTGGATTGGGGTAATAGTATCAGGAAATAACACAACGGAAAACAACGCAGTAAGTGCGTATGATGCCGCTAAATTGACAATCAATAATACAAATAATATTAAAGTATGCGGAACCATTACATCAACCCAATCGAATGACGGAATAAGCGGAATCTCAATAACCGGATTTCCGTATAAAGTTGTAACTGATTGTAAAGGTTATTATGAAACTATGGTTCCTGAAGGTTGGAGCGGAACAGTAACATTAGCAAAAGAAGGATATACAATTACACCTGCTAGTAATGTCTACAGTGGTTTTACACAAGCAACAGTTAATGACTATACTGTTTCAAAAAACATTTTTACAGTGGCAGGATATGTGAAATCACCAATCTCTCAACATGGAATATCGGGTGCATCAGTTTCCGGGCTTGTCGGACAACCGAAAACGAATATTGACGGGTATTATTCAGCATATATTTATCAGGGCTGGTCAGGTTATGTAACTATAGTAAAACCAAGATGGGATATGAAGAACGGATCTTACTCATATTGCAAAATTAATTCAAATAAAACAGAACAGATACAAGCAGGATTCACAGTTGCAGGCATTCTATATAAACCTAACGGAGATCCTGTTCAAAATGCAAAATTAGACGGATTCCCAGGAACTGCAGTATATTCAGATGAAAACGGTCAATATAGAACATTTCTTGATTCAGGCTGGGTCGGAACGGTGAGACCTATATTTTCAGGAATGCAATTTGATCCGGTGAACAGGACATATAATAATTTAGTCACTTCATATTATTATCACGATTACCAGGAAATTCTCCCTATGGCTCTGAATCTGAGAGTGATGTTAAGCGGAGCATATGTGAAAGGAACTGATACGATGAATTCAGTTTTTAAACAAAACTCATTATTACCTTCAGTTCCAAACGCAGATTACAGCGACGTTGATACGAAATTCTGTTATAAAGTTAAATCTGAAGATTCAGTTTCCTCGGCATTTTGGAATGGAAGTATGAATATAGTTGATTGGATTTCGATGGAAATACTAAATTCCCAATTAGATCCTGTGGATACTGTAGTCTGTTTATTAAGAAATGACGGAAGAGTTTTAAGTATAACAGGCGACACATTAATTCCCCTGAATTACAGGGTTACTGCAGGTCAATATTACATTATCGTTCGACACAGAAATCACATTGCAATAATGAGCTCAGCATTAGTTTCAATTTTTGAATACACTGATTTATATGATTTCACTACAGGTTTGGATAAATATTATGGTTATGATGCGAAAAGATTAAAGAATGGATTATACGGGATGTATTCAGGGGATGCAAACTTCGATGGCAAAATAAACTCCGATGACTTTAACCTTTACGAAACCGACGGTAATAACGGAGCTTCCGGTTATAGAATAACAGATTTTAATATTGACGGATATGTGACAACATTTGATTTTGATTTATTTGCTCCGAATAAAAGAAATTTAATTACTACAAAAATTCCTAAACTTGGTACATCAAAATGAAGAAAATTTTATTAATAGTATGGTTTTTAATTATCGTCCCGGTAGTTCTGTTATCGCAAACAATTGACCAGAAGCTTTTGCTTGTAAGTAATTCAGGAAACACAGGAGGAGAATTCATAGTTAATTATCAGATTAGAGGAACAAATTTACCTTTAGCAAAAACCATCGCATCCCTGAATGCAGATATAATTTATGATACCACAATATTGAAATTCATTGGGGGCTCGAACTGGCTTTCACAATTAAGCGATACAAACGGATATGCTAAAAGCATACAGAGCAATAATTCTGAACAAAGTAAGTTTCAGGCAATCAGAATAGCTGTTATGGCTTATGGCGTGAATGGAACTCCTCAGGATTCTGTCAAAGGTTATAATTTAGAAGATAATTATGTAACAATAGTGACACTGAATTTTACAATTCTGAGTCAAGCTTCAAATGTCTCCTTAACAATTAAAAATATAACTAACCAGGCGGGTTTGTTTGTAAATCCCGGTAACCAGCCTAATTCATTTGAAATTACTGCAGTTACACTTTCAGCGCCTATTTTGATTATAGATCAACCAATGCCTGTTGAACTTATATCTTTTAATTCTTCAGTTAAGAAAAATGATGTTTCGTTGTCCTGGAAAACAGGAAGTGAGCAAAACAATAAAGGGTTTGGAATTGAAAGAAAAACAATAAATGGTTCCTGGAATGAAGTTGGGTTTGTGAACGGAAAAGGAAATTCAAATACTGAGCAGTCATACAATTTTGAGAATAAAGATATTAGTTCCGGAAGTTACAATTACAGGCTAAAACAAACTGACTACAATGGCAATTATAAATATTTCAATCTTAATGGTGCGGTCAGTATAAGCACGCCTTCCAAATATGCGGTTTCACAAAATTATCCGAACCCGTTCAATCCGGTTACAAAGATTGATTACGAAGTAGCAAGCGATTCGAAAGTGAAAATCTCGGTATTTGATATCACAGGACGGGAATTGCAGACTCTGTTAAATGAAAGAAAGCCTGCAGGATATTACTCATTAACTTTCAATGCAGAAAATCTTTCAAGCGGAACATATTTTTACAGGGTAATTGCAGATGAAGGAAATCAGAAGTTTGCAGAGACAAAGAAAATGATATTAGTAAAATAATAAGTGTTTGGGCTCATTTATCAGGAAAGGTGATAGATGAATTTGATATCCAAATAGAGTGCCCTTTGGAAAAGAAGGAAAACAAAGAAATAAAGTGAACAGGAAAAGAGGCGTATGATATGGACGGACAGCGTTAGGGAAAGAGAAAACAAGGAAGAAAGAAAACACGTTACGATGAAAGGCTAGACATGCGATGAATGAGAAAGAGAAAAAGAAATAATTTGTTCTTTTACTAACATTTTTCGAACTCTCTGTCGTAAGTTTATGGGAGTATTCTCACGACAGAGGTCTACTTAAGAGCTCGGAAAGATACGGTTTTCGAGCTCTGCTTTTTTTAGGGTCAAATGAAATCACACATGCCTTTTATTAATACTCATTAAATTATGAAGATTATTGAAAATTATAGAATAGGAATTTCTGGATTATCCCTGTTGAAATAATTTTTATTATTGAGGATTCTATCCGGTTTATAGTGGTGATGATTGAATTAAAATTATTAAGAAAAATAATTCTGTTAAATGGAATTTTAAAAATGTAAAAATCGTTATTAAATTTAGATGTGAAAAAAACCGGAATAATGTGTTTACAAAAAGAAATTTATTTTATAAATTATTGAAACTTGAAAGAAATTAATTTTGTTGCTATATTTAAAGAAGATGATGAAATTGGATAAAATAGAATAATAAGAGTTAAACCTCATAACCTCCTAATACACCAGAGGCGTCTCGAGTTCCCATAGAGACGCCTTTTTTTATATTCTCGAATCAGACTGGAATTTCCTTATTAATATTCCCTACCCGCTGAAAAGTCATATATCGAGCATACGAAATTGAATCTTTTTTTAAAATATCTGAATTAACTTTGAATCTATCAGTCCTTTTTACGCTGATAAATTAATTTATTTAGATTATTTTAAATGTTATGAAAAAATCAGATTGCATTTTTTGTCAGATTATTGAAGAAAAAATACCTTCTTATAAGATTTTCGAGGATAATGATTATATTGCCATCCTTGATATCTTTCCCAATACTAAAGGTATGACACTTGTAATTCCCAAGCAACATTATGATTCTTATGCATTTGAAATGCCGGATGATTCTTATGCAAAATTTTTCCTGATCGCAAAGAAAATAGGTAAATCTCTCGATACAAAATTAGGTGTTCAAAGAACAGCTCTGGTATCAGAAGGAATGGGTGTAAATCATGTCCATATCAAACTTTATCCATTACACGGTTTGGGTCCTGAATTCAAGCCTATGATACCGGAAGGTGAGCATTATTATAAGAATTATCAGGGATATATTACTACTTTGTTAGGACCACGGGCAAATGATGAAGAAATGAAAAAATTGCAGGAATTATTGAAATTATAGATTTAAACTAAATAAAGAATGGACTAATTCTTGAAATAACAGTAATTATTTTTAAAAAACGAGCTAATAAATTATTAAATGAAATACATTCATACAGATATTGAGAAAAAATGGCAGGAATTCTGGGACAATAACAAAACTTTCCGAACACCTGAATTAAATGAAATTGATAGGTCAAAACCAAAATATTATGTCCTTGATATGCTCCCCTACCCAAGCGGAGACGGTTTACACGTCGGTCATCCTGAAGGATATACCGCAACGGATATAATTTCGCGTTTTAAAAGAATGAAAGGTTTTAATGTATTGCATCCAATGGGATGGGATGCCTTCGGATTACCGGCTGAGCAATTTGCAATCAAGAAGGAAATTCATCCGAGAATAGGGGTTGATGAATGCGTTATAAGATTCAGACAGCAGCTGAAATCCCTTGGCTTTGCATATGACTGGGACAGGGAAATTAATACGACAGATGAGAAATATTACAAATGGACGCAATGGATGTTTTTGAAAATATTTAATTCCTATTTCGATGAAAAGGAAAATAAGGCAAAACCAATCGAAGAACTTCCGGTTCCGGAACATCTGGACGATGAAGAAAAAAAACGATTCATTAATTCACAGAGACTGGCTTTTATATCCGAATCGCCGGTTAACTGGTGCCCTGAATTAGGTACAGTCCTTGCAAATGAGGAAGTTCCCGAACAGATGGAAAAAGGTTATACAGTTGTAAGACGTCCGATGAAGCAATGGAAACTGAGAATTACAAAATATTCAGAAAGGTTGTTAAGAGATTTAGATTTAGTTGACTGGCCATTAAATATTAAAAAACTTCAGACAAACTGGATTGGCAGAAGCGACGGAGCTATTATAAAATTTGATATTGCTAATCAGGCAGGTAAATTTATAGAAGTATTCACAACGAGACCTGATACTTTATTTGGTGCAACATACATGGTATTGGCACCTGAACATAAGTTAATTTCTGAAATAACAACTCCTGAACAAAAAGAAAAAGTAGATAAATATATTGATGATGCTACAAAGAAATCTGAACTCGAAAGAATGGAACTATCAAAAGAAAAGACCGGTGAGTTCACGGGAGCATATGCTATCAATCCTGCTAACAACCTTGAGATTCCGATTTTAATTTCGGATTATGTACTGACAAGTTATGGGACAGGAGCAATTATGAGCGTTCCGGGTCACGACGCGAGGGATATGGAATTTGCTGTTAAATTCAAATTAAATATTATTCCGGTTGTAGTTCCTGAAAACCTCAAAGATTTGGCTTTCCAGAGAATCAAAACCGAAAGCGGTGAAATAATTATCTCCGGAAAGGGATTGCAGACTTTATCTAATGGAAGCGCAAAACATCTAAATGAATATTTTGAAAATGTGAAAAAAGGAAAGCTTTGCTTTTCAGATTATGGTTATTCAGTTAATTCCGGATTTTTGACAGGTCTTAAAACTCAGGATGCTTCTGAAAAAATGATTAACTGGCTGGAGGATAAAGGACTTGGTAAAAGAAGTATAAATTATAAACTCAGAGACTGGCTCTTCTCAAGACAAAGATACTGGGGAGAACCATTCCCGATAGTGCATTTTGAGAATGGAGATATAAAAGGTTTAGATGAAAAAGATTTACCGCTCACTCTTCCGAAAGTCGCATCTTACAAGGCAACCGGTACAGGAGAATCCCCTCTTGCAGCATTTGATGATTGGGTAAATACAACGATAAGGAAACAGGATTACCCGTCAAAAGGGAAACAAATACAATGCCACAGTGGGCAGGTTCCTGCTGGTATTATTTAAGATATATTGACCCTGATAATGATGAAATTTTCTGCGATAAAGAAAAGGAAAAATACTGGATGCCTGTTGATTTATATATCGGTGGTTCAGAGCATGCAGTGCTGCATTTACTTTACGCAAGGTTCTGGCATAAAGTTCTTTATGATTTAGGATACTTAAATTCAAATGAACCCTTCACAAAGCTTTTCAACCAGGGTATGATTCTGGGTGAAGACGGAGTGAAAATGAGCAAATCAAGAGGAAATGTTATTAACCCTGATGATGTTATAATGGAATTCGGAGCGGATTCGATGAGATTATTTGAAATGTTTATGGGACCACTCGAAGCCACAAAACCCTGGAGTACGGAAGGGATTGCAGGAATGAATAGATTTTTAAACAGGGTCTGGAGATTAATAATTGATGATAGAACAGGAGAACTTAAATCAAATATTACTGATGAACCGGCGGATATAAATTCAACCAAACTTCTGCACAAAACAATAAAAAAAATTACTCATGATATAGATGATGGTGATATGAAGTTTAATACTTCAATAGCACAACTTATGATATTCACTAATGAAATTTATAGATTTGAAAATTTAAATAAAAAAATCCTTGAATCTTTTGTGCTTTTACTTTCACCTTTTGCGCCCCACATCTCTGAAGAATTATGGGAAAGGTTGGGAAATAAAGCATCAACTTCAAATCAAATCTGGCCTGTATATGACAATGAACTTGCAAAAGAAGATAATGTGATTGTGGCTTTCTCGGTCAACGGCAAAGTCCGGGCAAAAGTAGAAATGGAAAGAGATGCCGATGACAAAGCACTGGAACAAACGGCACTGGACAATGAATCCATTCAGAAATACATTTCAGGCAAGCAAATTATAAAAATAATAACCGTGAAGAACAAAATGGTAAATATCGTAATCAACTAAAATAAAGTATCCTTAATTATAGATTACCCCCCTTTTTTTTGGGAAAAGGGGGATTTTTTTAAATATGTATTGACAATTCAAAAAATTTATAATATGTTGCTATTAGCAACTAAATAAGGCTGTGTTCATAAATAAAGAAACTTAGTTTACTGAAAATAGGTTTAAGAAAAAGTAAATAATTAAGAATTTTTAAAAATAGAAAATAAAAATAATAAAATGCAAAATAGAAAATTATTAATACTTGGAATCGGACTTCTTATGTCAGCATTCCTGATAACAAGCTGCGGTAAAAAAAATGATATGAAAACCGCTGATTTGAAAACAACAAAAACAGAATCCGGTTTAACTACAACTCAAACCAATCAGGTTACAAATTCCAATGGAGTAAAACCAATTCATCTGACTGCTGCAACTTTCAAGGAAAAAGTTTTCGATTATGATAAGAACAAAGACTGGAAATATGAAGGAAGCAAGCCTTGCATAGTTGATTTCTATGCTGACTGGTGCAAACCTTGCAAAATGGTTGCCCCGATTCTCGAAGAGCTCTCCTCTGAATATGATGGCAAATTAATTGTTTATAAAGTAAATACAGACCAGGAGCAGGAACTTTCAGGTGCATTCCAGATACAAAGCATTCCTTCCCTGCTTTTCATTCCTGCAAAAGGTCAGCCGCAAATGATTTCCGGAGCTTTACCAAAAGAACAGTTTGTGAAATATATCAATGACTTTTTAATAAAAGATTAACCGAAATTATTTCTAATATTTAAACCCCTGCAGAATATTATTTTGCAGGGGTTTTTTTTATTTCATAAATTTTTATGGGTACATAATCCTATTTATATTAAATTGTTGTTAGATTTTAATATAGTTATTTTTGAATAATTCTTTTGAATTCATATATTATAAGCATATAGATGCAACATGCTGTTCATTTTACCCTAACCGAAGCCAGGCAGGCATTGAGAAATTTAATGCCGTACATTTCTAATATGATTATTCTGAAAAAAGCCCTTGATGAAACCGGATATGATATTTATAACCATCATTATTTTGGCGGAGTCGGTACAAACGGAACAGGGGAACACCCTCCCGAACTGGATGAACTGATAAAGTGCCTGAAAATAATTACCGATTCAGGTGTCATCATAAAAGGAATGGATAACGGTTTAATTGATTTTCCTCACTTGAGAAATAATGGAGCAGAGGTCTATCTTTGCTACCTGTACGGAGAGGGTGATATCCTTTACTGGCACACTCTGACAGATGGATTCCAGGGAAGAAAAAGCATTAACGAATTATAACTATAAATAAACATGAATATTTTTAATCACGCAGTAGTTTCTGTTTTACCTGTTTTTCCAAAAAAATTAATAAGAATATTTGCAAATAAATACATTGCAGGCGATAATATTAATGACGGAGTAAAGAAAGTAAAAGAATTAAACAGCGCAGGTATTTTAGCAACTATGGATGTACTTGGAGAAGCCATTAAAAACAAAGAAGAAGCTATTGTATCCAAAAATGAATCAATCGAAGTTTTAGATACAATAGAAAAGCACAAACTGAACTCGAATCTATCGGTAAAACTTACTATGATTGGACTAAACCTCAACTTTGATTTTTGTTTAAGTCTCGTTACTGAAATTGTTGAGCATGCAAAGAGTAAAAATAATTTTGTACGAATAGATATGGAAGACTCACCAGTTACGGAATCAACTATTAAAATTTTTGAAGCTCTTAAAAAGAACTATGATAATGTGGGAATTGTATTGCAGGCATATATGAGAAGAAGCGAGGCGGACGTTTTACGTCTCACTGAAATTGGTGCAAATTTCAGAATATGCAAAGGAATCTATATCGAGCCGGAAAAAATTGCATTTAAGAAAAGACAGGAAGTCAGGGATAATTTTTTAAAATTAATCCGTCTTGCACTTGAAAAAAAATCGTATGTAGGAATTGCAACTCACGACAATTATGTGATAGAAGGTTCAAAGAAAATAATTTCCGAACTTGGTTTGAAAAAAGAAGAATATGAATTCCAGATGCTTCTCGGAGTAACAGAAAACCTGAGGGATAAAATTTTAAAAGATGGTTATAAAATGCGTGTTTATGTACCATTTGGCGAGAGATGGTATCAATATTCAATGAGGAGATTCAAAGAAAACCCGAATATGGTCGGTGCAGTAATGAAAAGCCTGTTCAGAATTAATAATTAATAATTATTTTATCGTTTTTCCCTGGTTGGTAAGATTCTTCATTGTTTTCATTACATCGAGCCATATTAAAGTCGTTTCAGGATATATTATTAGCATCAAATCCTTCATAGCAATTGCATACTCCCTGATTTCCCACTGTGCGTGGGTTTCATCTCTTAAATCGATAAAATTCATAATTGCCTGAAAAGACGCTGTCCAGTAAATTTCCGAATATTGATTCAGAGGCAGCAATATTCTTGCTTGCTCCTTTGCAACTCCCAGTTCAAGAAGCTTACTGTATGAATCGAGCATCTTATCCATTGACTCTTTGAATATTTCATTTGCTTTATCCTGTCTTTCAACTGTGCCTTCGGATGCCTGCTTGTTATCGAGCGACTGTGCTCTCCAGAACGGAGGTTCGTAAAAATCATTCACAGGGACATATCTTCCGCTTATTTCATTCCAGGCGTGGTCTTTTGTCGGATAGCTGGATGTAGTTTCAATTCCGACAACGTGTTTATACCACTGACGCATAACAAACTCAGGTGCTTTTATGTGAAACTGAGCCACCAGATGCCTGAAAGGGGAAAAATGCTTATTCTCTGCGAGGAACCTAACGAGAATTTTATCTTTATTATCAAAAGTTTTTTTTCTTTTGCCAAAAGAAACGCGTGCAGAATTCACAACGGTTAAATCACTTCCGAGTTTATCAATTACTTCGATGAATCCTTTATCTAAAACAGGTTTGTAAAGTTTGTTATCTTCCATTATAAATTTTCAAATTATCATTTAAATGCTGAATAATTTAATATAAATTTCATCTAAACGAAATTAAAAAGAGAATGCCGAAAGAAGAAATTTCACAGAGAGACGCAGAGTTAATCACCGAGAAAAACAGAGTTCAATTTGAATAATAAAAAAAACTACAACAGATTATCTTCTATCAATACTTTCACATAAATTCTGATAGCCTCTTTTATATTTTCGATTGCTTTCTCTTTTGATTCACCCTGGCTGATGCATCCTTTTAAACTTGGACATTCTGCAACCCAAAATCCATCATCACCGGGATAAATTAATACTTGTCTCATATGAATTAATTTTTATTATAAATTTAAAATTGCTTTTCTTAACATTCAAGTTATATTATAAAATATCTTTTTCCTAAGCATACTTTAGAAATCTACAAAAGTCTTTGTTCAGATATTCTAATAACTTAGATGTTAATTTTAGACTTTTGTAGTTTTTCAACATTCGAAATTATATGCAAAATATGTCCCTTTTCCCCTCATTTTGACAAAGTTCAATGGGAATACAAATTACTTAATTTTTTTATCAGAAATTTATTATATTTATTGATTATATAAATAAAATCATCAAATTATGGCTAGAAAAGAAGGTCCCAGGGTCAATATAAAACTCGTGAGCGTGGAAGGTCCGAATAAAGGTAAATCTGTTTATGTTACACAAAAGAACAGAAATAATTCCAAAGAAAGACTTGAGATGAAGAAGTACTGCAAGTTTACCAGGAAGCACATTTTGCACAGGGAAGCGAAGTAATACCATTTTACATTTCATAACGACTTCAAATTGAAGCTCGCCACACTTTTATATATTCGAAACGAACAAGGAGAATACCTGTTAATGGAAAGGGAGAATGAGCCCAATAAAGGCTACCTCTCTCCTCCGGGTGGTAAGCTTCATATTCACATCGCCGAATCCCCTGCTGAATGTGCAATCAGAGAATCCAACGAAGAATGCGGAATAATATCCGAAACCAAAGACTGGAGACTGTTAGGAATTGTAACCGAAAAAGACTATCCCGGGATCGGAAATATTATGATTTTTCTTTTTGAATATATAAAAAGATTAAAAGAAAAACCTGTAGATTCAATAGAAGGCAAATTCAAATTTGTCAATCCTGACAAAATAATGCATTCAAAAATCCCGGAGACCGATAAACTTTTTATATGGAAATTTGTTTTAAGTGATATGAAAGATTTTTTTTGCATAAAAATAGATTGCACAAAGAATCCTTTCGAATGTATTATAGAACAAACCTAAAATAACAAGGAAAGGTAATCAAGTATGGAAGATATAGATTTAATGGAATCAAAAGTTAATGGAAAATCTGTGAAAATATCAAACTCAAAATTACCTGATACACAGGCCAGCAAAGATATAAGAAAACTGCCGATTGATAAAGTCGGGGTTAAAAGTATGAAATATCCGATTGCTGTTAAAGATAAAGAAAACGAAATTCAGCACACCATAGCGACAATTTCAATGTATGTTGACCTCCCAATGCAGTTCAAAGGCACTCATATGAGTAGATTCGTCGAGATATTGCAGCATGAAAACAGGGAAATTCATATTAATTCAATTTACCATATTCTTGGAGAAATGCAGCGAAAACTGCATTCGGTTTCTGCACATATTGAGATGGAATTTCCTTACTTCAGGCAGAAAAAAGCCCCTGTTTCAGGGAAACCCTCACTTATAGATTATAAAGTAAAATTCCATGCTGTTATGACTGGTGATAAAAAGGATTTTATTATGACAGTATGTGTACCTGTGACTACTGTATGTCCCTGCTCAAAAAATATTTCAAAGCACGGTGCTCACAATCAAAGAGGCGAAGTAACTGTTTCTATAAGGTTTAGAGATATGGTATGGATTGAAGATGTTATCGGAATAATTGAACAAAGCGCGAGCTGTGATTTATATTCTCTCCTTAAGAGGGAAGACGAGAAATATGTAACCGAAAAAGCATATGAAAATCCGGTTTTTGTTGAAGATTTGGTCAGAAACATCGTTTTAAAATTAAATGAACTTGGAAATATAACCTGGTTCGTTGTTGAAGCAGAAAATTTTGAAAGCATTCATAACCACAATGCCTATGCGATGATAGAATCACACGAAGCATTCAGCAACGGCGCTGAAAAAGATTTTATTATTAAAAGATATTAATATTATTCTCTTTTAATAATTATAAGAGGAACAAATAGTTATGCCATACTGTTTAAACGGTATGGCATTTTTAATTTAATAATTTACATTTTAATAAATAATTAAATGGATTATATTGAAATGATATATATAAAGGAGAAAATATAAAATATGTTGAAAAAAACATCACTGTTGTTATTCATTGCAATTGTAGCTTTGACATTTTCCGGCTTCACGAAGTTGTACAGTCAAACACTTCCAAAAGTTACTATTTCTGTTTCTAAGAAGTCATTTAATCCGGGAGACGGCGGAGTGCTCACTATAAAGTTCAAACCCGGTGAAGGAACTAAAATCCCGAAAGAACCTCAGATAGATGTTACTTTGACGGGAGACGGTGTTGATGGGACAGGACTCCAGGACTATTCAGGTGCTCCCGGGGGTGATTATTTCAGTTCGCCTTCAGTTAAATATAATTTTAATGTTTCAGGAAACGCTGAAAAAGGTTCAACAATCAGTGTAAAAGTAAAAATTAAATTCGGCTATTGCAGTTCTGAAAACGGAGTTTGCAAAATAGGAAACGTAACGAAAACAATTAAAATCAAAGTAAAATAAATCCTTTCAATGCAGATTAAAAGGATTTGACAGGATGACGAACGATATATATTACTTCATCTCCGATGTTCATCTCGGAGTTGGCTCGAAGGTAGATGAAAAGGAAAAAGAGAATATTTTACTTAGATTTCTTGAAGAAATTAAATCAGATGCTAAAGAGATTTTCATTGTTGGTGATTTATTTGATTGCTGGATAGAATATAAACAGGTTGTTCCAAAAGGTCATTACAGACTTTTAAACAAGTTTTACGAAATTTCCGAAAAAGGCATAAAGATTTCATACTTTGCCGGTAATCACGATTTCTGGAAAGGCAGATATTTTAAGGATGAATTTGGAATTGATATTCTTCACAATCCGATCGAAAGAACTATTGAAGGCAAGAAATTTTATATTTCCCACGGAGACGGATTATCATATAAAGATACAGGGTATAAAATAATAAAAAAGATTTTAAGAAGCGGCGTTTCTCAGTTCTTTTATTCCTGGATTCATCCCGATATAGGCGTATGGCTTGCAAAAAAAACTTCCGCATCCTCGCGTGATTATACTGACAAAAAAGACTATTCTGAGAAAGATGGGATGAGGGATTTTGCAATCAAGAAAATAAATGATGGCTATGAATTTGTGATATTTGGTCACCGGCACCGACCATTAATAAAAGATATCGGAAACGGAACTTATATAAATTTAGGTGACTGGATTAAGCATTTTTCATACGGTGTATATAAAGACGGAAAATTTACCCTGGCAAGGTATTTCGATAAAAAAGAAAACAGATTTTTAAAAATATCCGAAGGAGAAATAAAAAAATAAATTGAAAAAAAACAAAGAACAGGAAATAGATAAATTTCTGAGTGATAAAAATTTCCGGAAAAAAGTTTCAAAGAAAAAAAAGATTGAAGTTTTTTCTTTGAGATTTAGTTTATTCATTTTTCTTGCATTATTTTTATTATTCACAGGTTATCTTGTTTACCTTCAGCAAACATTACCTTCGCTCTCTGAATTAGAAAATCCAAAACTCGAAGAGGCAACTAAAATATATTCCGATAATGGCGAACTGATTGATAAATTTTTTCTGAAAAACAGGACGAGAATTACAATCGATGAAATTCCAAAGGATATTGTGAACGCATTAATTGCAACCGAAGACAGAAAATTCTATAGCCACTGGGGAGTTGATTTGCAAAGAATTGCCCAGGCTTTTATGAAAAATATTATCAGTTTAAATCTCAAAAAGGA
The DNA here is from genome assembly GCA_963806045.1 of uncultured Ignavibacteria bacterium. Taxonomy (GTDB): domain Bacteria; phylum Bacteroidota; class Ignavibacteria; order Tepidaquicellales; family Tepidaquicellaceae; genus DATCHW01. Next base: position 23,346 of record CAWDWP010000011.1, read on the forward strand.
AGGTGCATCCACAATTACCCAGCAGCTCGCACGGAATTTATATCTGAATTCCCGGGAGATAACGATGAACCGGAAGCTTCGGGAAGCGTTGACTGCAATTCAGATTGAAAAAACTTACACAAAGCAGGAAATACTTGCATACTATTTCAATACTGTCTATTTCGGAAAAGGAGCATATGGTATTGAAGCCGCAGCACAAACTTATTTTGATAAGAGCGCAAAAGAATTAAATTTAGATGAATGTGCAACTCTGACAGCTTTATTGAAATCTCCAACAAATTATGATCCTACAGAATTTCCTGAAGCCGCAAAGAACAGAAGAAACCTGGTTTTGAGTGCTATGCTTGAAATGAATTATATTACGAAAGAGCAATATGATGCAGCAGTTTCAGACCCGATAAAGATAACGTTAAAATCAAATTTGCTTGAAACATCAGAATCTTCTGAATTCACGGAATATGTCAGGCAGATATTACAGACGAAAGCAGAGAAATACGGATTCGATTTATACCGCGATGGTCTGAAAGTATATACAACACTTGATACGAGATTTCAAAGTCACGCTGATGACGCAGTGAAGGAGCAATTAAAAATTCACCAGAAATCGTTTAACTCATACTGGAGCTGGAATAAAAATAAGGATATCCTTAATAACGCACTTGAAAAATTTATAAAGCAATCCGAAGAATATAAAAAAGCACCGACAGAATCAGCTAAGAAGAATATTTTTGATAAAATGAAAAATAACCCCGCTGTTATAGACTCAGTAAAAGATATTGCTATAACAATTCAGGTTGCATTTGTTGTAATGAATCCGAAGACAGGTGAAATTAAAGCAATGGTCGGGCAAAATCCTTTTAATAAAGTTAAATATGGATTGAACCATGCTACTCAGAGCAAGCGCCAGCCGGGTTCTTCATTCAAGCCATTTGTATATACAGTAGCTGTAATGAACGGTTATGGTCCGGGAACTGAAATATCAAATGACCCCGTAAGTGTTAACCTGGGAGGTAAAACATGGACACCCAGAGGAGGAGGCGAAGGAGGGGTGGTTTCAATGAGAACTGCGATTGCAAAATCAATAAACGTTGTTGCTGTCAGAACTGCGATGGAGCTTGCACCTATAGATAAAGTAATAAAACTTGCCCATGAAATGGGAATTAAATCTGAATTGCCTAATTTTCTGTCACTTGCACTCGGGTCAGGTGAAGTTACTCCTCTCGAAATGACTAATGCATTCGGTACTTTTGCCAATAACGGTATATGGGTAGAGCCGGTTGCAATTAAAAAAATTGAAGACCGGAACGGAAATCTAATAGAACAATCGACTCTTGAGTCAAAGGAAATATTCGGGGAAGACGTTGCATATTTAATGACTGATATGATGCAGGATGTAATTGAAAATGGAACAGCAACAAGTATCGGACAGTTTTTTCACAGGCCCGCTGCCGGAAAAACCGGTACCTCACAGAATTATACCGATGCCTGGTTTGTGGGATATACACCGCAATTTGTAGCAGGTTGCTGGCTTGGATTTGATGATTCGCGAATTAAATTCGGAGGTGCTTACGGGCAAGGCGGAAGAGCTGCAGCCCCTATCTGGGGCAGATTTATGAAATATCTTTATTCAGATGAAGATTTTGATTTTCCAGTTGAATACTTCTTAATGCCTCCAAGTGTTGAAGAAGTAAATATTTGCACAATAACCGGTTTGCTTGCAAATAATACTTGCCCCTCAGAATCGGAATTGGTAATTAAAAGATTTTTACCGAGAAGATGTAACAGCACGCACATAACCGCACCACTTGATTCACTGGGAGGTGTTTTTGAGAATCAACTGAAGGGCCTGGACGTACCTTCTGACGGCAAGGTCAAGAAAAAAGAAATACCAAAAGAGAAGCCTAAGGAAATACCCAAAGAAAAACCTAAGGAAAAACCAAAAGATACAAAAACTCCTTGAAATATCGGTTTTTCATTTTAATTTTAATAAAAAAAAGGATTTTAAAAATTCTAATATTATAAAATGGAAAGAACATTATGTATCATTAAACCTGATGCGGTCAAGAATAAAGTTCAGGGCAATATCATTCAAAAAATCCTTGATGCCGGATTCAACATCCTTGGAATTAAAATGGTTTCCCTGACAAATGAACAGGCAGGCAGGTTTTATGAAGTTCACAAAGGTAAACCTTTTTACGAACCTTTGGTAGAATTTATGACTTCGGGTCCTTGCATTCCTATTGCTCTTGAAAAGGTAAACGCAGTCACTGATTACAGAAAACTAATTGGTGCTACAGACCCGTCAGAAGCGGATGAAGGAACTATCAGAAAATTATATGCAGAATCAAAATCCTTTAATGCGGTTCATGGTTCGGATTCGGTAGAAAATGGATTGAAAGAAGTTGCTTTCTTTTTTGCTGAAAGAGATTTATAATTAATTTGTTTTTACTAATTAGTTTTTGTGATTCTGATTGAACGAACAGTTTTATCAAGTTTGGCTTTCAAATCATCATTGTAAAAATTCAGTTTCACATCAGCCATGCAGGTAAAATCCATTTTGTTAAATTTGAAATAATATATAAGCAGGACATTTTCTTTTTCAGTTCCCGGAAGTTCTACTTTATATGCTTCGTATTTTTCATCCCCCATATCAAATTTATTCGCAGGTTCAAGTTTATCCCTGAATTTATCATAATGCTGGCTCTTTCCGCTTGTGATAAAAAAAGTAACACTGTTATCAATAGTATCCTGAAATATCAATGAACCAACCGTAAACTGCGTTTGAGTTATCATTTTCCAGTCCTTGGGATAATCGCAAATTATTCCCAGTGCATCGCTTGAATAGGACGATTTATCACCGCTACCGAATGTTTTATTCGTATCCTCTATTGTATTATTATTCTCAGTTATCTGTTTTACGGAATCCTCAAGGTATTTTTTTCTGTTAATAGCCATTTCAATCGAATCAAGCTTGCGTTTTTCAGTATTCAGGAGGGCTGTATCAATAGGATTCGTTTCTTTTCTTTTGACGGGCTTAATAGGATTACTGTTCTTTGAAATATTTACTTTCTTTTTTATTTCGTCACTTAAATTTTTTTTATCTTCCTCAATTGGTTTAACAGGGTCATGTACATTATTAACCGGCGGTTTAGGTTCGTTAATATCCTGAAGTACAAGCAACCGCGGGGTTTCTTCGATGTCAGTTTCTGTTTTTGAAGCCATTCCATAAAAAATAAATACCAGAAGAAATGTTATTACGAGTGAGGCGATAATTCCCCTGGTCATATTTTTTTTGTAAATTTCCCTGAATAAATGATATGGATTTTTTCTGCCAAGTTTTTCCTCAAGTATCATTTCAGGGGAGCGTATAATGGGCTCGAGCTTTCCGGGCTTCTCAATTAGAAATGCAACTTCGGGATTCGGTATTAATTGTCCGGGTCTAACAACCGGTTTTTCAATTTCCTTCTTTTTTATTTCTAATTCACCAAGTGTAATATAAATTTCGATATCCTGAATACTGTTATCAGGTTTGGAATGAATTAAGATATTATTGGTATTCAGGTCACCCGAATTTTCGGAGGAAGAAGAACTATCCTTTACAGAACAATTTATATTTACAGATTTAATACTTGAAACTTTTATGAGGAGCAGGTTTTCGTTTATCAGGGTTATTTCATAATTGCTTTGCTTTCCAGATACAACATTCTGCAGGATAGTATTTTCATTCACCGGCTTTTTATCAGGCGCTAAAAACTCCTCGTTATTTTCAGTATTTTTATCTTTATCAGACATTTAAGTACCGCAATTTAATCAACTGGGATTTAACAATAAATTCAAATTAAAATAATTAGTTATATAAATTTTAACAATAAAATTCTCTTTATCATTCAACTAAAAATACGAGAAATTGTTCGAAAAATAGTTAATTTTTAGTAAGGAATTTAATGATGTAAAAGGGTTAAAATTATGCTAATTTGGGTTTCGGAATGATATTGAGCGGACTATGGCTTCAATAATCTGAGGAATTTGCTTATTGTTTTCCAGATATTTTTTATTTACAGACGCTTTTATATTTAGCCGGTCTGCTTTTCCGGAAATAATGTACCGGTAAATCATTTTCTCCGTTCCTAAATCCTCTTTTGGTTCTATTGTCTTTGATATGAGATTTACATTTAAACTATCATTGAGCTTAAAATCTTTTGTGAAATTCTTAATATCATCCTCTTTATCTTTGCTGTTAAGGTAAAGATATAATATTACTGAATCACCCCGCGAATTTATTGTATCACCCCCGAAATAGAAATAAAAAGATGATGTATCAACTCTTTGAAATTTCCATTCTTTCGGGAATGACCTGATTCTGATTGCAATAGAAGATGTATCGATACTTGACTTCAGGGAATCAGGAATTCTGTATTTCAGGCTATCCGGAATTTCTGTATTACCGTTTATGTTAGCTGTAATATTTTTACCGGTCGTATCTTTACCCGTTGTCTTCTGAAGTGAGTCAAGCATTCTGGTGTAATCGATTGTATCTCCCACACGGGGAACATTGAATGAAGATGTCGATGTTTTTAAAGGTTTAAATTTATTCGCTTTTGTTTTCACAGGTACGGATTTTGTCACATCAGAATTAGTGTTATCCGCAGTCTGAGTTTCCTCCTCAATGGGTTTAGGTTTATAAGGGTCGCTCACATCCTGAAGATTAACATTAGTTGTTTCGTCAAGCACAAGAAGTTTTGGAGGTTCTTCATTATTAAACCTGTTAGCATTCTTTAATATCAATGCATATGAAGCAAAAACAATAATAAAATAGAATATCAGTGAAATATAAAACGAGTTTAAAAGATTCTTCCGGTAATTCCTTTCGTAAATTCTGAAAGGATTTCTTTTCCCAAGTTTCTCATTTAAAATCTCTTCCGGAGTTTTTGAAATATCATCGTGTATACCGTTATCAATATTAACATCGAATGAAGAAATTCTGGTATCGGATTTTAAATGTACGGGTGTTACAGGAACTACAAAATCATCTTTTTTTTTCGACAACTATGTTGCCGGACTCGGGATCGATTGAAATTATGATTTCTACTTCCTGCGGCTGGTTATCAGGTTTGGGATGTATCTGGATTTTGTTAGTCTGCGATTCACTTGAGTCGCCTGCTGAAGTTCTGTCTTTGACTGAGCAGTCGATACTAACCGATTTGAGAGTTGATAACCTGATTTTAAGAAGATTTTCATTAATCAAACTAACCTGGTAATTGCTTTCTTTTGGAAGATTTTCAATTATCAGAGATTTTTCTTCTTCCTTTGGTTTTTCTTCTTCCTTTGGTTTTTCTTCTTCTTTTGATGGCTTTTCAGATTTTACCTTTTCTTTTTTTACCCTTGGCGGTTTCTTTTCGTGTGTTTCTTCGCCTTCTTCAACAGGTTTTATTTCCTGAGATTCAGGAGATTTCTCAGAGTTATCTTCGGGTTTCGAAACAGGTTCAGCATTTTCATCCGGTAATTTACCTGCGTTATCCTCAGGTAAATCTTTATTTTCTTCAATATTTTCTAAATCTTCAGTCATCAAGTTATTAATTGTAGTAAATTTAAATAACTATTTATTAAAAGAAAATTCATTAATTGAATAAAATTATCCGCTGAAATTGGTCTTTCCATACAATAATATCAGAAAAATGCAGTGACCTGTGCGCGGCCGGTGTGTATGAATGTGCGATTGCCTTCTGACCTGCCTTCATAAGAGATAGAGGATTGCAGATTTTTGCTGATACTGTAATCGAGGAATGCGCGGACAAAATAACTTTTTCCCTGAGCATGACCCGATGTCAACTCATAAGGAAAACTAAGAGGGTTTGTGTTAAGTAAAATTTCATCACGCTCAATTTCTATTCTGAGCCTGCCGACTGAAGTGAACGAATATATAAACCTCAGGATTTGCTGATTAATGTTTGCAATTGTGTTCGGAAAAGGATAATAATCCGTAGCTTTTGCAAAATTAAACTGGATTCCGCTTTCAACCTGCTGTATCGGCTTGTAGGAAATATCAGAATTAAAATTATTTGATATTATATTTCTGTTGCGAATTGAATTAGCAGGAGCCCTGTTAACGTCTGTCTTAAAAAAGTATTCGAGTTGTGTATTGATATCTTTTGTCAATCCTAATTTTGCCCTCGCGCCTCTTTGTATATTAATAAATCTTTCATTTCCGCTTGTGTACTGGTTGAATCCTTTTTGCTGTATATATCTGAGCCGGAAAGAATAATTTAAATTATTTTCAAAAAGATTAACGTCCTGCTGGAAATACTGCGTTCCGATAATTGTATTGCTGTCATTAAGAAAGGTGCTCGTCCTTAAGTAATAAAGATTATCGGTATTCGGGTCTTTGCTTCTTTCATCAATCCTGTATATGGATTCAAACGAAACATTATTATATAAATCGGCGAAAAAACTAACCGGATTAAGAAAAATGTATCTTGATGGTTTTAAATAAACCCTTGCGGAAGTTTTTACATTCACCGTCGGGAAGAACTGGTCGGTCGGGATATTCAGCTTTATATAATTACCATCCTGACTTACAAGTTGAAATTCATTTTCATCCTGGATTCCGTTATGGTTTAAGTCTCCTAAATAAATATAGTTTCCCTGTCCGACGGGGACCAGAGCAAACACTTTTTCTATTTTTGCAGTTCTGTCACTTGTTACATTATATGATAAATCGGTTTGTATTGCACTTCTGAAAGGTTCCAGCCTCATCCTTGAATTCACTAAAACAGTTTTATTATCCTGATTGCCCTGCAAGATAGCAGCATCAGAATAATTTCTCTGCCTTATTGCAAAATCAAACGCTGATGAAAACCATCCTGACCCCATATAAGTGAATCCATATTTATGTGTATATGATTTCGAAAGATTAATTAAAGAACCATTATTCGCAAAATCATCATTCCGGTAATCAAATTCGGCGAATATGTTGAAATTATATAAATTATTTATATAAAGCCGCGGGTTGATTTCATCAAAAGCGAAACTATCAAAACTTAAACTGTCTGCATTATTAAATGTATAAGAGTTCTTTTTGGTCTCTTTATTGAAATCTGTAAGAAGTTCAATATTTGTTCCAGTCAGTGCTTCTTTTCCGAAATATTTTTTATACGAAAGAGAACCTATTTGTTTCAGCCAGGTGCCGTTATTAAATGCTAAATCATTTCTGCTGCTTAAATTTTCAAGGGAATATTTAAGCTTGAAATAATTTGTGGATTTTTTAAGGTCAACAGGTTCTGAAACATTAAAACTGCTCAACTCAATGCCTCCTGCAAAACGTGTTGAATTGAAAAAATCTCCTCTCCCCAGATTTGCATAGTTTCCGGTGAGCTTAAAATAATCATTCGGAACGAAATTTAATGATGCTTCCCTCAGTTCTTCCCGTGCCTGCAGAGAATCAGAAATATCAAAATCCCGGTTGAATTCAACAGAGTTTATCCTGTCAAGTGTGCTGAACAGTTTGCCTATTATTCTTTCTTTGAGTGCAATGTTCAGTGTCTTTAATTTAAAACCAAGAAGATTGAAATTATTTTTATTTAGAAGAAAATTACCTGTAAAAGCAGTTCCGCCATTATCAGATTTATCGAGTGTCGATAATTTATTCCTGTCAAGATAGGAATATGCTCCTTCGAAGCCGAAAACAATTTCCCTCTTTTTATCCACTGCAAATTCCGAAATAAAATTTGCTATCTGATATCCGGTCGGCATTGGAATAAAAGAAATCGGTGCATAGCTGCCCTGATTTATTCCTATAAAATTATACTGATAGGAATTTTGCTTTATATAATCCCCTCTTCCCTGCCCTACATATGAGAATGAAATATTATATACTGCAAGCGAGTCACCCGGATTAAAGCGATAAAACGTGTAATTTCCGGTCGTGAAAGTTGTATCAATTTTTATATATGACCCTTTACCTCTTCCAAGTGAATCGAGTCCTGCATAGATAACGCCTGATTTTACTGCTTTATTCTTGTCGTTTCCTGCATTCTGTAAAATTTGTTTATCCGCATCGCTGAGAGTGAAGTCAATTGTGCTGTTCGGATTATCCGATTCATTGACATATGAAAATCCTAATGTTAGTCTTTTATTCAAAAGATTAAACCTGTTACTTGCGGCAAGGAAGGTTCTCGAATATTTTCTGTCGGAATATTCAAAATCCACAACAATTCTCGTAAAATTATTTATCACCCGTCTGTTGGTGAAGGTGATTTCTCCTATATTATAATCAATGATATAATCAGCCTGTTCACCGCGCATCATCAATATACCATCTATATAAACTTTTTCAGTGCCGGAAAGGACTAAAATATTGGTTTCATTATTTGCACCTATAAGCCTGTAAGGTCCCTGAACACCGTCACTGCCATTGAAAGAATTCGTAGAAAATTTTCCCCGGGAAACAGCACCGGTAATAGAAAAATTTCCGAAATTGAAATCTCCAAGCCCCCTTGCACCCTGAATTTTTCTCTTAAAATTCAAAAATTCTGACTGTGGAAAATTCAGTTCAATATCACCTATGGTTGCAGTTATATTGCTTGCGCGAAGTTCTATAAATACCTTATCAAGTTCCTGTAATTTTGTTGTATTTCCTTCCGGCTGTATCGGTGTGTTTTCATCAGTGAGAGCGGCAACAATTTCAATATCTTTCGAAAGTTTTCCGTTCATCTGAAGACGAAATCCGGAATTAAGCGATACATCACGGTTTGAGCCGAAAGTAAATCCGCGAAATAAACTGCCTGATTTTTCCAGGTCGGTGCCTTCGAATATGTTTTCAATAAAATCTTTTCTCTGAGATACTATCTGAATTGTATCCCCTGTCAGAGTATCCCTTTCTGTTATTACATTAAAATTTGAATATTCTTCTTTGATGTTATAAGGGAATAAATCATATTCTATTACTAAATCGTAAATGCGGTTTGTATCGAGGCTATATTTGAAAAAAAGAGATTTGTAAAGGATTATTAATCCTGTTTTATAATTTATTGAGTAATCTTCAAGAGAGCTAAGCTTTATATTATTCAGCTTTAAACTTTCGGTATTCTGAATTAGGAATTTATCATTAGTATTGATAACGGTGTCTGCATACGATGCTTTTGTGTTTATTACTTTTCCTGTACTCACCTGAGAAATGACGTTACCGGTTAAGAATCCGGTCAGGAAATATGTGAGTATTAATAATTTAAGTTTCATTAACTATGGGAATTTATCAATGAAATCCTAAAGTATCAATCTCATTATCAGATTTATTCCCGCCTGATTCTGATATAGACCTGAGCATCAGTGTAATACTTTGTGTCCTGTTATCTTCTTCATATTCTATTGTTACAGGAAGTTCCTGTTTAAGAATTACTTTCATTCCCGGAGTGGAAGTAAACTTTGAATATTTTAAGGTAATATTTCCCGTAAATGATTTTTTTATTACACCAATAACGGGCGAATAATTATTATTTACATTGAATGAGGAAAATGAGTTCAGGCAGATATTTCTTTCGTCTGAATTATCTATAATTATACTAAAACATTTTTTCCTGAGTAAAAAGAATAGTACAAGAACAATCAAAGCAATTATTACGGTTAAAATCCCTATAAGTACAAAAAGTCTCCAGGGTCCGTATTTAATTCTGATTTCAAGCGGGATTTGTGTTATAATTTTCTTATCTTTTAGCACAGGATAAAATATTTCCGGAATTGACGGAAGTGCAAACAATTCTTTAAATGAGCCCATATAATTCTCATCGAGCAATATATCCACATTCGAGACTTCGAGAACCAGATTCCCTCCGACAGAGAAATCTTCTTTAAAAACTGTATTAAGAGAAAAATTTGGTGTTATTTCAGGCATATCGAAAAAGACTGTAAACCCTTTTACCTCTCCTTCCGGGGAAACATTGCTTACAGTTGAAGGGGATATAGTCTGTGTGCCCATTGATTTTACAGAATAATCCGATGAAGTGAAATTTTCCAGCCTGACATCCAGACGCGCACTCTTTATAATGTATGGAAATAAATTTGATTTGAGAACAAGGTCATTAAATGTTTCACGGACTTTTTCGCCTTCCTCAAAATCATATCCCCGTAATACTTTTCCATCGAAAAATAATTTTCCGGGATAAATTTTACTTTGGTTTATTTTCGGAACCAGAACCAGCGTTCCGATGTCAAGAGGTTTTAAGGTTATTGCTTTTTGTTTTATTCCGGTCTCTCTTAATAGTTTATCATATTTTTCAAGTTCTGTCTGTGATAAATTTATTGTTGAGTAGACAATTCCATATACAACATAACCCGGCGAGACATAACCGTTTTCTGTGATTTTTTCAGGAATCGGGTATAAAAGAATTTTTTTAAATTTTTCATCATTTCTTAACCTCTTGTAAAAGTCAAGAGTATTGAGGAATGATGAATCACCCGTACCTCTATAATCACTGATATTATCTGTAATAATCCAGATTACTGCCGACTTTTCTTTAAGTTCAGAAATAGATTTATCGAGAGCCTCAATAATATCCGTAGCGCCGTAATCTCCGTCGTTTCCTTTCATCATATTGAAATTTGCAATCACATTATCGGGAATCAGCTCACTGCCTTTTCCTTTGAATATGGCTTTAGGCGATTCAATGTTATGCTCTTTTTCAGTCTTAGTAAATAAATAAACACTCGCATAATCCTCGGGTTTTACAAAATTTTTAATCAATGCCTTGGAAAATAATTTGAAAGTGCTTTCAGGCTTTTTATAATATCCGCTCATGCTTCCCGAGTTATCTATGAGATATATAACCTGATTTTGGGAATTTGCATCAATAGCGATAAAAGCGAATAATAAAAATAAAACTGCAAACTTTTTCATATTTTTAAATATTAATGTTTAGTCTTTTGTTCGAATAAGACTCCAAAATACCACCTTCTGTGAGGATAAAAATTTCATTGAAATTCAATAAAGCAGAAATAATTCCTGAGTTTTCTGATTTTATTCCTGATATTGCAAAGCTTTCCGCTTCCTGAAATCTTTTCAGGTTATGGAAAACAATTTTACTGGATTTGGAAACGATGAGAATATTTGAATTCAACGCTTCAATTTTATTTTCGTCTATATCTGTGTGTGAAAACACTTCCATTCCATTTGTATCACAGGCTTTCCAGCCTCCAAGATGGCCTGTGAAAATGACATTCCCGAATCCCATAAGTGAATTCAGATATGGGGTTTTGATTCCGGAATTATGAAGAACAAGTTCTTTATTTATTAAGTCGAAATAAAAAACATTCCCTGCAGTATCGTTAATATATAATTTATTTTTCAAAGCAATGAATCTGGTTTCCGGATTAATTTCAAAGCTCAAATCATTTTGTAAAACTTTTATTTCATCATTACCGGAATTTTCGAAAATGAGTATAAAGTTATCTGCAAATACAAAGAATTTATCTGATGCCGCAAGAATTGAACCGGATAAATATTTAACAGTGTTGAATGAAAATTCAAATATTTTATTTCCGCTAAATCTATCTATCAGAATTAAATTTGCTTTTTCCACTCCGTCATAAATCAGGAATAAAATGTTTTCCCTGAAAATGTTTAAATTTGACCAGATATAATATCCTTCCGGTGGCGTGTAAATTTTTTTAATACCTTCTTTATCGGGCTTGATGCCGGATTTTAATAAATAAATCCCTGCCAGGGAATTTAAATAAATATCGTTTTTTATAATGCAGCCGGTTTTTTCGAAATTATTGCCATCGAAATTTATAATGATTTTTGACTCTGGATTGAATCTGTCTATAAAATAGGCACGGGAAGTTCTGGAAGTAAGAATTATAAACCCGTTATTAATTAGTATTGAGCTGAAGAATTCATCCTCCAGTTCCAGGGAATAATTTTTATTGAATCCGCTTTCTGTCCCTTCAGGATACTTTAATTTTGTGTCTGTAAAGCCCGATAGAGAAGGGTTCGAATAATATGAGCAATTTAATTCAGATAACCGAATTTCTTCTGTGAGTTCCGGGGTCAAAACTATTGTATCATTTTCCGCGACAGGATTATTAGCGTTATCATTCACATCAGCATTTTCAGGAACAACTTTTTCATTATTTTCTTCAGGAATAATTTCATCATCGAATGATATTATAATTCTATCTGCCATAATTTTACTTCTTTGTAATTATGGGTTTATTGTCGGAAAATCTGATTTTACCGTGAGATGCTTTTTCAAGCCTGTCATTAATAGCATAACCGAGACCTTCATTATCAGTTTTCTTTGTAACGATGAATTTAAAATTTTTTTCATCAAGTTTGCGAATTTCTGAAAATAAATCTGAAGCAAGCTCATTCAAATTCTCAAATTTATTCAAATCCAGATATACTGCATTAAGTTTATTCAGAATGCTAATATTAAAATTATCATTACATAAATATAAGGGAGTCATAGGAGAATAATGAATTTTTAATGCCCCCGGTGAAGAAACATTTTGGGAAATTTTATTTGAAAAGTATTCGACTTTTCTTTTAAGAACTTTTTCAATTTTATCTTTCGTTATAAAACCCGGGCGGAGAATCACGGCATTATTATTTTTGAAGGCAATTACTGTGGATTCAATGCCAATTCTGGATTTACCGCCATCGAGAATAAAATTTATTTTACCATTTAGTTCTTTTTTCACTTCTTCAGCAGAAGTCGGTGATATTCTGCCAAACATATTCGCCGAAGGAGCCGCCAGAGGAAATGGAAGATTTTGAAGAACTTTTCTGAATAATTTATGAGAAGGAATCCTTATGGCTACTGTATCAAGACCCGCTGTAACTAAATCGGGAATTAGGTTTCTTTTTTTTACGACAAATGTTATTGGTCCCGGAGAGAATTTTTCTGCGAGAAGAAAAACATCATCCGGAATATATTTTGCGTACTTATTAATTTCTGAAATATCAGAGATATGAACAATTAATGGGTCGAAATGTGGTCTCTTTTTGATTGTAAATATTTTCAGAACAGATTCTGCATCCAATGCGTTTACTGCAAGCCCATAAACGGTCTCCGTCGGAAGAGCAACAGCTTCTCCAGCAAGAAGCTCTTCTACAGCTAAATTAATATTTCTTATGATTTCCGACATTTTTTCAAAATAATTGATGTGAAAAATAAAAGATATGCTTTATTAATGCTCAGATTTTAATAATAAGATTGAAAGAGTAAGATTCACCTTCAATTCACACCCAACGTGTATTCAGTATTTTTCTCTCGCAGGAAATCCGGATATCAGAAGAAACTTCGGCACCACCTTTCATCTAATTTACTTAATTAGAATCAGCTTATTGGTTTTCGTAAAATTTCCCGCAGATAATTTATAAAAATAGATCCCACTCGGATAATCAGATGCATTCCAGACAACTTCATATGAGCCGGGTTGAAGGTTATCGTTTACCAGCACTTTGATCTCATTTCCAAGAACATCATAAATTTTTAAACTGATTTTGTTTGCCCTGTTCACTTCAGAGGAAATGTCAAATTTGATTTTTGTAGATGGATTAAATGGATTCGGAAAGTTTTGATACAATTCATAATGCTCCGGTAAGTCCGATGAAATATTATGTATCCCTACAGGTTCATTTGAATATTTATACACAGTTTCTCCAACTGCATAAGCAAGCGTATCACTCAGGAATCTGAAACGATTAACATTTACGCCCCAGGATGTTTGCTGCCAGTTTACACCTCCATTAGTGGTCTGAAAAGTTGGTCCGTGAAAATTGAATCCCCATCCTCCAACCCAACCTGTATTGGCATTAATAAATCCTATACCTTCAAGGTCTGCTATGCTATTAGGTAATAAGGTTTGAGTCCAATTCACTCCTCCGTTTGTTGTCTTTACTATATATGTGGGAGAATTATATATACTTTCAATACTTGAAAATCCCAGTTGTCTGTTTACAAACTGGATTTTCCAGCACCATTCACCGGTTCTACCGGACTTATGAACCCTTGTCCAGTTCATTCCACCATTTGTCGTCATCAATATTATTGAATTACTCGTATTTAATTGATTGTTAGGAGAATAACCCCCGACAACAAATCCGGAATCCGCTGACCAGAAAAAACAATCGACAAACGACCGGGCGAGTGACGTATCAATCGGAATGGAAACCCAGTTTAGTCCCGCATTTGTAGTTTTTATTAAGTTTGCTGGACAATAATACCTGCCGCTTGCAAAAGCAACATTGGAATTTACAATCGATATACCGCATATAGCACTGGGGACAACTCCCTGAATACTTGACGCAATATCTGTCCAGTTATATCCTCCGTCTGTAGTCCTCCACAAAATATGATTCGAATCAAGTGTACCTATGATACCGGTGGTTTCAGAAAAATATCCGGTGCTTCTCAAATAGGCAGTTATCTTTTTATTAACCAAATACCAATTTTGACCACCATCAGTAGTTTTAAAAACTTTACCTGTATCATTGAAAATGTAATAATTAGTTCCCTGAATTATCCAACCGGTATTTGCATTAATAAAATATATATCGTCGAACCGGAGTACCCCTGTATCCGCAACGGGAGCATTTGAAAGAGTTCTCCAGAAAGGGGTCTGAGAATTAACCTGAACTGATATTAAAAGTAAAATTAACGATAAGATTAATTTCTTCATTTTTCCTCCATTTTAAAATCAAACAAATCTCTTAAACATATGTTTTAACAAATATGACTATATATTAGTTTCAAAATTGAGAGAAAAACCAAAGCGTTTAATTAAAGTAATAAAAAAAAAGGAGATGACAATAAAGTCATCTCCGCTTAAAAAAAATAATGTATAAAATATATTATGGCTTCTTGGTGCCGTCTGTATTCTGTGTATTTAATAAATTCAGTCTTTCTTTCGCTTTATCAATGATTGGTCTCAAATCAGATTCATAAGCCGAATTATAAGTTATTGCATTTTCATAATCGTTAATAGCTTCCTGATATTTGTTCTGGTCGAGATAAATATTTCCTCTGTTTAAGTATGCTGAAGCATAATCGGATTTTAATTCAATTGCTTTGGTATAATCCATCATTGATTTCACAGTATCCTGTACATTCATATAAGAAACGCCCCTGTTAAAATATGCGTTAGAATAGTCGGGTTTAAGTTCAATTGCTTTTGTATAATTTTTGATTGAGCCGGTGAAATCTTTCAGGTTTTCATATGCACTGCCGATATAAAAATACATTGCGGGGTCATTTGGCGTAAGTTCTAATACTTTATTGAAATCCGGGATTGAAGCTTCATAGTTTTTCGAGAAAAAATAACATTTACCCCGATAATTATAAGCCTTTACTAAATCAGGATCTGTCGGGCTCATTTCAATAAACTTTGAAAAATTTGTTATAGCAGATTCATAATCTTTAGACTGTGCAGCTTTCATGCCATTATTATAATAATCTCCCGCGGATTGAGCATATACGTAGCCGGATAAAGCAGCAAAGGTCACAATTACCGTGATGAATATTTTTGCCAGGAAATTTAATTTCATTTAGTTCTCCTTTAAGTTATGTTTTATATTATATCGCTTATTCTGAATAAATGTTCCAAAATAAGTAAAAAAGAATAAACATAGAACATTAAAATTCTTAACTTACTTATTCTTTTTACTTTAACATTTAAAATGAAGATAAAAATTCAATTACTCCACTTTTACCTCAAGCTCCGTGATTTTATAAGAGTTATGAATTTCCCAGGCTGAGAAGACTATCCCTATCAGAACGAAAATCATTCCGGTAAGAAAAAGCATTAAAGCGAAGGTTTCAGCAAATGAATTAGTGAAAAAGACATTAATTCCTATCAGGACGGAAGTTAAGACAAACAGGATTATTGCAGACTGGATACTCAGGATGGCGTTTCTGTTCAGCTTGCTCCTGTAAAGAAGATTTTTTATCTGATTAATGATGCTTGAGAGCCGGATATTTTCAGTATAAGGAAGTTCATCTTTTTCAATAATTATATTCATGTATTTTCTTTTTTCGGCATTCAGCAGCCGGATTCTGTTCACCATGGAAGAATATCTGTTGGTTAAGCCGAGAAGTAATAGCCCCGTCGCAGAAATTCCCAATGCGGGAGCGAGAATAGCCTGAATTGTTAATACAATGCTGTTATTCATTTTTATTGATTATTATATTTTTGTACCTCATTAAATAAATATTCCAGATTTACTCCGGCTTCCTTAAACATTGTTTCCGATTCCGAGCCTGCGTGATATTTCCTTTCGCATACGACCCGTACAATCCCGCAATTAATAATCATCATTGCGCAGGTGCGGCAGGGAGTCATTCGGCAGTAAAGAGTTGCACCATTTAAAGAAATTCCAAGTCTTGCTGCCTGGCATATTGCATTTTGTTCCGCGTGTACTGTTCTTACACAATGATTTGTTGTCGTGCCATCTTCGTGCACAACCTGCTTCATAAGGTGTCCTGCTTCATCGCAATGAGGCAATCCCCTCGGAGCACCGACGTAACCGGTAACGAGAATTTGCTTTTCCCTGACAATCACACATCCGCTTTTGCCTCTGTCGCAAGTTGCCCGCTTGGAAACGGTATCG
Organism: uncultured Ignavibacteria bacterium; assembly: GCA_963806045.1. GTDB lineage: Bacteria > Bacteroidota > Ignavibacteria > Tepidaquicellales > Tepidaquicellaceae > DATCHW01. The sequence continues at coordinate 39,949 of CAWDWP010000011.1, forward strand.
GAAATTTCCATAAAATATTTATCCCAGGATGGACGGGAATTTTCATTTGATGATGTCATTTAAAACCTCTTGTAATTTTTTATAAAGTTCTTCAATACTTCCATTATTATAAAATATGTAATCTGCCATTTTAATGCAGGCTGAAAGATTTTGCTTATTAGGGTCATTTGATGATAGTTCTCTCTGCTCGTTTTCTGCAAAAGTATCATAAGAAATATCGTCTGTTTCAGATTTTCTGAGAACTATTCTGTCATAGCGAATTTTACTGTCTGCATCGACTGCAAACAGGTAAAATTTTCCTTTACTTTTTAATGCCTCAACTTCACCTGTTGTTCTCAGGCTTTCAATCACGCAATTTTTTCCGGATTCCTTGGCCTGTTCAAACAGTTGCAGTGCTATATAAGAAGAAGTGTGCTCTTTCCTGAGGTCATTTGCTACAACAACCATGTTATCGCGGTTAACCTCAAGATTTCTTTTTAATATTTCCTCCGTAATGAAACCACGGACAGAATAATGGTTAAACCCATTATTTTTAACAAGATATTCTACAATTGTACCTTTTCCGGCACCAATTGTACCGGTGATTCCTATTATTATCATAAATTGAATTAGAATTTAAAATAATCAGTATGATTGAAAATTTAAAGGTAAGAGACAGATGAAAAAATATTTGATATTTTATCATTCTAATATAATTTACCGTATTAATCTCTTCATTAAGAACTGTTTCGGCTAAAGCCATTTTTTTGTTTGTTCTTTACCCCCGTCGTAAACGACGGAGTAATTATAAATTTCCCCACCGTTTACGGTGGGGTCTAATTTCACCAGAAACTCGGCTTTAGCCTAAACACACTTATTATAAAAAAATAATGCCGGCTAGTGGGGAACATCGCGCGGCATTATTGTATATCAGCCCTCTATGAGAAGGAAGGAACTCTATATTACTTAAATCTAAATATTCTATTAGAATTATTAAAGTAAAAAAACATTTTTATTATTTCTCAAAAAAACCTTTAAATACTTTCGCATATAGAATCGATTATGGTACCTAATACCTTAGCAAATATATACATGCAGATTAAAATGCAAAAGGGAAAAATTTAGAATATTTAGCTCTATTAAACTAATTTCAATCGGTTTTGCCGGATTTTTCTTCAAAATTCAGTGAAAATTGTTTTACCACTTAATTAAAATCAATTTTTAAGTATATTTCTAAACATCAAAATTATTTTATGTCATCTAAATTAAAAACTAAATTCGCCTGCCAGAATTGCGGTTATTCATCTCCAAAATGGCTTGGAAAATGTCCTGATTGCGGAATGTGGAATACAATGGTCGAAGAAATCGTTAACACGGCAAAATTAAAAAGCGACAGGAAATCATTACTGAATTCTAAATCTGCCGACCTCGTTCTGATGTCTGAAGTAAAAGGAAATGACGAACCAAGATTAAAAACGGGCATCGAAGAATTCGACAGGGTTTTAGGGGGAGGAATAGTTGCAGGTTCTGTTGTTCTGATTGGAGGCGACCCGGGTATCGGAAAATCTACTCTGATGCTTCAGGTGGCGGATAAAATTAAAAACAAAAAAATATTATATGTAAGCGGTGAAGAATCCGCTACACAAATAAAATTAAGATGTGAACGGCTTGATTACCATCTGGATAATTTTTATTTGCTTTCTGAAACTAATTTAGAAATTATTTCTTCAGTAATAGATAATGAAAATCCCGACCTGATTGTTATTGATTCAATTCAAACAATATTCCGACCTGATATTGAAAGCTCTCCCGGAACAATTGTCCAGTTGAGAGAATCTACATCTTATCTGATTAAGATTGCTAAATTTCAGAATATTCCTGTTATGCTCGTTGGTCATATTACGAAAGACGGTGCGATTGCAGGACCAAAAGTGCTCGAGCATATGGTTGATACAGTTCTTCAGTTTGAAGGCGAGAGAACTCACCTTTACCGTATTTTAAGAGGAATTAAAAACCGTTTCGGCTCAACGAATGAAATTGGAATTTTTGAAATGACTGACAAGGGGTTGAGGGAAGTTCAGAATCCCAGTGAAGTGTTTTTATCACAGCGGAATTACGGTGCATCCGGTTGTGTTATTTCCGCTTCAATCGAAGGAACAAGACCGATTTTAATCGAAGTTCAGGCACTTGTTACTTCCACGAGCTATGGAATTCCTCAAAGGACATCGATGGGATTTGATTATAAAAGGTTGAATATTATCATAGCAATACTTGAAAAGAAGCTCGGAATTTTTCTGAGTAAATATGATATTTTCCTGAATATTGCAGGCGGAGTGAAAATTGACGAACCTGCGATAGACCTTGCAGTTGCACTCAGTATCTATTCTTCATTTAAAGATATTCCTGTGGATTCGGAAACGGTAGTCATAGGAGAATTAGGATTGTCCGGTGAGGTAAGAACGATTTCATATATCGAGAAAAGGATATCCGAAGCAACAAAATTAGGATTTAAGCAGATTATACTCCCAAAGAATAACCTGAAAAATGTCGACGTTAAAAAATATAAAAGCAAAATAAGCGGCGTCGAGAGAATAAGAGAAGCAGTGGATTTGATAATATGAGGGAAAATAATTTCTCATAAGATAAAATCCCCCTCCCAATTCAAGGATAAGGAGTGGGTGTGACCCTCTTCTCTCGTTCCCAAATTGAATTTGGGAATGTACTTGCTTACAAAACTTCGTTTAATTAATTCAAACACAGTTTGATTTCCATTTGTGTTCCCAAATATAATTTGGGAACAAGAACAACACTTCAACTTTTAAACTTTTATACCTTCTTTCTTTACAGTTTTTATTTTTTGTGAATTTTATTAACTTTCCACTTTCCGTAATCATTTTAGCATTAAAATATTATGATAAAGAAATTCACAACTTTTTACAGGCATATTATCGAGGAAGAAAGAAAAATTCCCGAAGCCACAGGACAGCTTTCTGATTTATTATCGGATATTGCACTTGCCTGCAAGGTTTTATCACAGGAAGTAAACAGGGCAGGACTCATAGACATACTTGGATTCACAGGTCAGGTGAACATACAGGGAGAGGAAGTGAAAAAACTTGATGAATATGCAAATGACATACTCACCTACTCGATGCAGCAGGGGGGACACGCTTGTGCCGTATGCTCTGAAGAATCTGAAGAATTTGTACCCATTGATGCTAAATATCAGGAAAAAATTCTGCACAATAAGTATATAGTGCATTTTGACCCGCTCGACGGTTCATCCAATATTGATGCTAATATTTCAATCGGAACAATTTTTTCAATTTATAAAAGGATTTCAAAAACCGGTCCCGGAACAATTGAAGACTGCCTGCAAAAAGGCATTGAACAGGTTGCGGCAGGCTATTGTGTTTACGGCTCGAGTTCGATTCTTGTTTACACTGCCGGCAAAGGGGTTCACGGATTTACATTAGACCCTTCAGTTGGTGAATTTTTGCTTTCCCATCCGAATATGAAAATTCCTAAAAAATCAAAAACCTACTCTACAAATGACGGGAATTATTCTAAATGGGCAAAAGGTATGCAAAAATATATAGATTACCTTAAAGAAAAGGATAAGGAGACAGGAAGACCATATTCATCCAGATATGTCGGCTCTCTCGTTGCAGATTTTCACAGAAATCTGTTATACGGCGGAATTTTTATATATCCTGCTGATGAAAAAAATAAAAACGGAAAACTGAGATTGATGTATGAAGCTAATCCTTTAAGTTTCATTATAGAAGAAGCAGGCGGAAGGTCTTCAAACGGCAAAGATAGAATTCTTGAAATAAAACCTGATTCTCTTCACCAGAGAACCCCTTTGTTTATCGGGAGTGAACAGGATGTAAAGCTTGCAGAGAAATTTTTAGCAGGGAAAGAGTAAAGTTTGTTAATTTTTTTAAGTTTGTTAAGTTTATTAAGTTTGTTAGGCAAAGGTTTTACTTTTCAACACAACTTTTAAACATTTCAACTTTTCTACCTTTCAACCTTTTAACCTTTCAACTTTTCTACTTCTTTTAGTTCGGCTTCGTAAGGAATGTGTTCTTTCTGAAATCATTAATATTATCTTTTGTTATATTAACATTAATATGAACAGAAGACTCAAAATTCTTAACCCGCAAACTTTCAAGAATTTTTTCAGAACTGGATGGTTTCTTATCTTTCTCACCCGAAGAACTGAGTCGTGACAGTGTAATCATTCCCGTAATAAGATTATTCAGGAAACCCGCGAAGCTTCATCCACACATTCGAATTGTACAACAAAATCCAGGTCATTTTTCATTTTAGCCGAGATTGAAACTGAATTGATTTGCCTGTATAATTCATTGGCAATCAGTTTATCCGTTTTGCTCAGCGAATCTTTCCCTGAACCGGTATTTAATTTAATAGAGTCGGTCGGAAGTGTTTTTGTTGAATCAAATTTAGGTGATTTTGATTCAATAAAATTGAGGAATATTCCTCGAATAAATGTTTTTTCTGTCGTAACAAGCCACAGACTATTTTTATAATTGATTTTATCAACGGCAGCAAGGATTTCTTTATTAAGGAGCAGACCTGTGTTAGACGTATCCTTTATGGAAATCATATTTTCAATCTGCTTAGTAAAATTGCTGGCACAGAGAGTGAAATTATCTTTGAAAAAGAACTGAAGATTATTATCTTTTTTAATATAAACTGTAATTCCATCTGCAGGATATTCTTTTCGTGAGAACGATGAATCCTTTTGTAAAAATGTATCAAGCTTGTTTCTGTCGAAAACACCTTTCAGGACAATTGCATTTTCACCTAGCCAGGAATTAGAGTAAAACATTTCATCTAGCCCGCGGGAAATTGTAGCACCTGTTGCTTCATTAAAAGTATTGAGAAGACTTCCGAGCGTATTTTCCGAGTTCAATATAGAATCTGAAATATTGTCTTTCCAGAATTGAGTAGTTCTCATATTTCCGAAATTAAGATACATTACGAACTGCGGCTTTTCGACAAGAAGATTAAAAACAGACTTCATCGATGGCTGGAGCTTGTCGGGCGATGGTTTTGAATTGCATCCTGCAATAAGAAAAAGCAAAGATATTACCAGAAACTTTTTCATTTCAATAATCTTTTTTCTTGAAATATACTATTGTCAGTGAAAGCATAATAATAACAAACAGCAATGAAGTGATTAAAGGCATGTATGAATCAACCGGAAGCCCTTTAATAATTTTATCCCCGATATCCTGCATATCCCAGGGTTTGGGGAATACGTAATAGAAAAATTTACCGAGAAATTCAGCAGTCGCTCCGAGGATTTGAGATTTATTCAGCAGTATGATATTTAACTTATACAACGCCCAGGTCAGCGGAAAATAAAGGAATATGTTTATCAGTATCGTGAATATCGAACTTTTTGTGATAGTCGCAAAGAAAATCACAGTGGAATAAAGAACCGAAAAGACGAGCGTCATCCAGACTATTGAGAATAAAAACTTAAAGTGCCATATCCCGGTTTTAGCCGAAATTATAAGCCAGACAACACCTACAAAAATCAAAAGAGCAAGGAAAACGAACAGCAAGCCTGCAATAAAATGCGCGAAGATTATTCTGGTTCGGGAAATAGGCTTAGACAAAATCAAATCAATGTAGCCTTCTTTAAGCATTGAAGGTATGAATGATGAAACGAGAATTATAAATAAAATAAACAACATAAAGCCGGGAATACCTGAAACCATTTCAAGCTCTAATCCAAGAAGTGCTTCTTCAAATTTATCCTGACCCGACAGTGCAAGAAGCGTTTTAACTCCTTCTACTGAATCCAGGTTGACAAAATACAAAATCAGAAACACTATAAAAGCAAAAAATAACAAAATGGAAAGAATAATTTTCTTTGCGAGTGCTTCTTTGAAAATTCCCCATATGAAAGAAAATAAAATCATTTAACGGAACAATTAATTTTGTTTTGAAATCAGGTTTATAAACATATCTTCTAAAGTATTTTTTTCTTTTGATATGCTGTTTATTAATATTTTGTTTGACCTCAAATAGTCTATAAGATTGTTTAATTCTTCAGGACTATTTGTATTATATATGAATTTGTTTTTCCCCTGCAATGTCAATTTATAATTCAAAAGCAGATTATTTATCAAGGCATCATTCAAATCAGAAGTAATGAAAATATATCCGTCAGTAGTTGAAATAATTTCCGAAACAAGCCCTTCTTTTATTAATACTCCTTTATTTAATATAGCAACACGGTCACAAATCATCTCAACTTCACTAAGGAGATGTGAATTTACAAATACTGTTTTCCCTTTCGATTTAAGGTCAAGAATAATATCCCTGATTTCTTTTCTCCCGATAGGGTCAACTCCATCTGTCGGTTCATCAAGGAATATAAGTTCCGGGTCATTTATGATGGATTGAGCTATGCCGAGTCTTTGCATCATTCCCTTTGAAAATTTTCTGACTTTCGTTTTTTTCCACTTTTCAAGGTCAACAAGCTTCAGCAGTTCATCAATTTTCTTTCTGAGTACAACATTGCTGATACCGCTTAATCCGCCGAAATAATAAAGCACCTGTTCTGCTGAAAAATAGCCCGGAAATCTGATGGCTTTCAGGTAAGTAACCGATTTTAGTTTTTATACTGACATCATTCAAACTCTTATCGAAAATTGTTGCTTCTCCTTCTGTAGGAAATACAATGCTGAGAAGAAGTTTCACGAGAGTAGTTTTCCCCGCACCGTTAGGACCTAAAAGCCCGAATATCTCCCCCTCTTCTACATTAAATGTGAATTTATTTAATGCAACAATTTTGCTTTTCGAAAAACTTTTCGAAGGGTATTCTTTTGTCAGATCTTTTGTCTTTATTATGGTCATAACCTCGCATCGGTTTTTAATGCTTCGATAATATTCTGAATATGAATACTCAAATCAAGTCCTATTTCTTCAGCGCCTTTTGTAATGTCATCCCTGTTAACTGCTCTTGCAAAGGCTTTGTCTTTCATTTTTTTTATAACTCCCTTTGGCTCTACATCGTTAAACCTTCCGGGTTTCATAAGTGAATATGCAGTAACAAATCCCGTAATTTCATCACAGGCAAAGAGATATTTTGCAAATTGCTGTTTCCCTCGGAACATTTGTTCTTTCGGGATATGCGTGAGAGAGTATTGTATCAATAAATTCTTTATCAAATCCGGCTTCTTCCAGTATCGGAACGGCAGTATTTGGATGTGTATCGGGAAATTTTTCCCAGTCTAAATCGTGCAGTAAACCTGCCATGCCCCATCGCACTTCATCTTCACCGAGTTTCTTTGCATAATATTTCATACAGGTTTCAACGCAATAGCAATGCTTTTTCAGGTTCGGGTTCTCAATATATTTATCAAGAAGTTCATATGATTTTTCAGGAGTCATATTATTCAGGAAAAATGTTTTTTAAATTCATCGAGCTCTTTTTTTGTTATCCTGTCCGGTTTTTCTCCATCGGGATAAAATAGCTGGTTGATATTTTTATCTTTCTTTTTCGAAGCGGGCTTTAGTTCTTTCCAGAACTCTTCAGAGGATTTTACCTCGCATCCGCATATTTTTGCAAGGTTTGTAATCCCGGTATCAGAGCTTACAATCGAAACAGGTTCTCTGTTATAATTTTCCTCGATGTATTTCCTGATTATCTCATCTGCTGTTAATTTGCCCGAAAAAACTACATTATTAATTTGAATATCACTGAATCCATCAAAAACAAAAATTATTTTATTGTGATTGAATTTGGATTTTACAGATTCTATCAGCGAAAGAGCAACAGCATCCTTCTGCTCCCTGAATTTTTTTTTGTAAGCGGGGATTTTATGAATCAAATTATTACAATCTATAACAATTGTTCTCATAATTTATTTTTACCTTATGGTCTTATTCTGTTTGGTCTTCTTGCAAACGGAATTGATTCCCTTATATGCTCAAGATTGCAAATCCAGCTAACCATTCTTTCAATGCCGAGACCGAAACCTGAATGCGGAACACTGCCGTATCTTCGCAAATCCAGATACCACTGGAAGTCATCCATCGGGAGCTCGTGCTGTTCGATTCTTTGCAATAAAAAATCTAAATTATCTTCTCGCTGAGAGCCTCCGATAATTTCTCCGAAGCCTTCCGGAGCGAGTACATCAACTCCGAGTGCATATTTTGGATTTTCAGGATCTCTTTTCATATAGAATGCCTTAGCTTCAGCAGGCCAGTGATGAACCATAACAGGTTTATCGAAATCTGCAACTATCGCTTCTTCGTGAGGTGCACCGAAATCTTCACCCCAGGGGAACGGGCGGATTTGTTCTTCTCCGTTTTCCGTTTTGCGAATCAGCGGAATATCTTTTTTTCTTAATATTTCCAATGCTTCATCATATGTCAGTCTCGGAAAAGGTTTTGTCACTTTTTCAAGTTTCGTCACATCCCTTTCCAGAATTTCAAATTCCTGTTTTTTGTTTTTCAAAACTCTCTGTACAACATAAACAAGAAAATCTTCTATTAAATCCATATTATCATTTAAATCATAGAACGCCATTTCAGGTTCCATCATCCAGAACTCTGTTATATGCCTTCGGGTCATTGAATTTTCTGCTCGGAACGTGGGTCCTAAGGTATAAACTTTTCCCAATGCCATTGCACCGGCTTCAGCATACAACTGTCCGGACTGCGAGAGATATGCCTTTCCTAAATCAAAATAATCTGTTGCAAACAGGGTTGAGGTTCCTTCGCTGGCGTTTGGTGTGAATATCGGTGCATCAAATAAAACGAAACCATTATTATACATATAATCCCGGATTGACTGTATGATTTCATTCCGCACTCTTAATATTGCTGCCTGGCGGTTTGAACGAATCCAGAGATGCCTTCTGTCCATCAGGAATTCAACTCCGTGCTCTTTCGGAGTTATCGGATATGGTTCCGCTATGCTTACAATTTCCAGTCCGGAAATCTGTAATTCAAATACATTTTCCTTTTTAGGATGTTTTGAAACAGTTCCGGAAACCATCAATGAAGATTCCTGAGTTAGTTTTGAAAAATCTTCCCATACTTTTTCAGAAACTGCTTTCTTTGATACCACTCCCTGAATGACTCCGGAGCCGTCCCGGATTTCAGGGAACATAAGCTTACCTGATGAACGGATATTATAAAGCCATCCTTTAATAGTGACTTCCTGTCCGACGTAGTCTGCAATTTTATCTATAAAAACCCACATAAAATAAATTTAAAATTTAAAATGGAAAATTAAAAATTAAAAAAACATAAAATTTCTTTTTAAAAAAGAAGATATTGAAACTATTCTAAATTAGACTGCACTTATACAAATTATTAATTTGATTATCAACCTTAATTTCCCCCCTTTTACAAAGGGGGGTTGGGGGGTTAATTATTAATATTTTGAATTTACACATGAAAACTATCACTAACAATAAATTATCATAATTTTAATTTGAAATTAAGTTTTAGACCTCTGTCAGGTTCTAAACCTAAATTTACTTTATCTGAAACATCAAAATCAAACATATGAGCATCAACATAAGCATCAACGAGATTAATCAAATAGAAAATACCGGAATATAAATAAAAGTTGTCCCGCTGGTTCCTATAAAACTCCCTGTACTGTTTAAGTCTCAGGTCACCTTCGGGTATTGAATCCGATTGAGACTGTGCATACAGGTCTCTGTAATCTATAAATTTATTGTTATTCCGTATTATTTCATATCCGAAATAACCGGTCAATATTGCAATTACAGGTATTTTCCAGTATGAACCATTATAGAACTGACCCAATCCCGGTAGTATAGCGGAATATAATACTGCTTTCCAGGGTGATTTTTTCATCACAAATGTGCTTTTATTCGAATCCTTTTTTATTGTATCATTCAAAACCTGTTCATGAAGACTTAGCATTTTAAATGCTTTAGTATCATAATTTCCGGTCTTAATGACATTAATGTCCTGAGCATATGATTTTGAAGAAATAATCACTATCAAAATGATAAATAAAAAAGCATCCTGTAATTTCAGGATGCCCTTTTCAAACTTCAAAAAATTATCAGTCAATTTTTACAAAATTAAGGAGCCGGATTTTGTTGTTGATTTTCCTGATTGTTTTGATCTTGATTCGGCTGCGAATTCGGTTGATTTCCCGGCATATTCTGAGGTTCCTGAACCGGCGGTGCTCCCGGACTCAACTCTTTCTGGTTCTTTTGCAATATGCTTTCCTTCATTGAAGGACCGCCTGATTTACTTATATATATGTTAACCAGAAGCGAAAAAAGCATGAAAACCACTGCAAGAACGACAGTTGCTTTTGATAAGAAATCAGAAGCACGCCTTGCACCAAACATAGTTGTAACTCCGGTTCCTGCAATAGGACCCACTAAACCGCTGCCTTTTGATGACTGCATTAATACAATCGCAACCAGCAATACGCAAACTATCACTAAAAATAATATAAAAAATGTAACCATAGTTGATTAATATACTATTGAAAAATAAATGTTACAAGTCCAAAAAAGGAAAGATACGTGACAAGGGGGGCTGGAATCTCCTCCCTCCTTTCCAGGTCTCCGAATCTCGACTTGTCGGATAAAGGGACTGAGGGTATTGAGTCCTTACTTTAATTAAATTATTACCAGCCCACGGTTTCAACCGTGGGTACAATAGTCAATTAATGGTAAACCGTTTAAACGGTTTCCTTATTTATTTTAATGCCTCCCACGACTAAAGTCGTGGGCTGTGTCATATAAATTTTTCCGACTTTTGAATTTTGAATTCAATTTTAACTTTTGACTTTTGACTTTTGAAATGGTTATTTCATCATTTTCAGAAAGTAAAATCTTCCCTTCCTTATAATATTTAAGATAATAAATAATATTGATATATTATATTTGAGGATTAAAAGTGAACGGAATGGCACTCATAAAGAATAAAATATTTATTGGGAGGATAATACTTTCAGGGATATGCCTGCTGTTTCTTGCCACGACGTTTCACACAGAAAACCGTTCCTCCGGCTGGTATCAGCAGTTTTTGCCAAACTTAAATGGAAGAAGCGTTAAAGATGTTTTTTTCTTAGATAGCTTAACAGGGTGGGGCGTAACTAATGCTACAAACCAACAGTATGATACAATCTATATATTAAAAACAACTAATAGTGGTGATAATTGGACTATACAATATAATAATTTATTAACTGGTGGTGGATTCTGGGGTTATACAAAAATTTATTTTCTAAATCAGTATACTGGATTTGCTGGTGATATTACCGGGATTTCTAAATCTACAAATGGAGGAACAAATTGGTTTTATTTATTTCCACAATATAATTTTGTTGTTTCAGATATGTCAGTCTTAAATCAAGATACAATATGGATTGTAGGGTCTACCGGTTTTTATGATGCAGTTTTAAGAACTACAAATGGTGGAATAAGCTGGCAAGAACAATATAGTTGGGGAAGTCTCCAAAGTGCAAAAATTTATATGTATAATGCGAGAATAGGATATATTTGTAATGATATCTATTTATCTGATATTAGAAAAACAACAGATGGGGGCACAAGTTGGTCAGTTATAGTTCCGAATGAAGGATTCAGAGATATATTTTTTATTGATAGTTTAACGGGTTGGTATGCTTGGTCAGTTGATTCTATTAAAAAAACAACTAATGGTGGAATAACCTGGTTCAAACAATTATTACCCCATTCACAACAGATTGGAGAATCCGGAATATTCAAATTTTCTTTTTTGAATAAAGATACTATTTGGGCTGTTGGAGCAATTAAATACTATACACCAACCCCTTTGGAAGTCCGTGGAGTGATATATATTTCAACTAATGGAGGAAATAATTGGGGTTATCAATTACCTGATCCTTATCAAATAAATGTAAATAGATATTACTATATAAGTTTTATAAACAAACTCAATGGGTGGGCGTATACTATGACAAATAAAGGGGTACATACAGTAACAGGAGGCGATACTACATTTTACACAGGCATTCAAAAAATCAGCAATGAAATTCCGAAGGATTATATTTTGTATCAGAACTATCCGAATCCATTCAATCCAAGAACAGTAATCGGATATGAGATAAAGAAAAACAGTTTTGTAAAATTGGATGTGTTCGACATACTTGGAAAGGAAGCGGGAGTATTAGTTAACGAAAAGCAAAGCGCAGGGAAATACGAAGTTGATTTTATGGGAAAGTTCAGTCCAAGCGGAATATATTTTTACAGGCTGATGGTGGATGGAAAAATAATAGATACGAAAAAGATGTTGCTGGTGAAATGATATTCTCTCTCTCGTTCCCAAATTGCATTTGGGAACGTACTTTCGTGCGAAACTTTGTTTATTTAATCCAAACTCAGTTTGATTTCCAATTGTGTTCCCAAATATAATTTGGGAACAAGAACGAATGATCTTCCCTCTCCTTTCCAGGAGAGGGACTGAGGGTGAGGTGTGAATTGTCATCGAGAATTATTGAGAAAAATTATTCTGAATAGATTTTTCAAAAGCTTTCCACCCCACCCCTACCCCTCCCCTTGAATTGGGAGGGGATATTTCGTTGAAATTTCCTCTCCAATTTACCGCTCTTGCTAGTGTTTGAGAGAAGCGTCAAGAACATGTTTAATGAATTCTTCCCCCTTTACAAAGGTCTTGGAGCCTCCGTGGAGGTGGGGACCCAAGAAGGGTGTAAACCGATTGCAACTCAGACCCCCTCCTACCTCCCCCTCGCAAGAGTGGGAGAGTGTAATTAAATTTTATACAGCCGATAATATTTTGCCGGTAACTTCACCAAAACCGACACGGAAGCCATCGCCCTGACAATAGCCTTTTATAATAAGTTCATCGCCATCCTGAAGAAATGTTCTTTCTTCTCCGTTAGGTAATTTTATCGGTTCGGTTCCTTTCCAGGTTAATTCGAGCAAACAACCCGCGGGATGATTTTTCCGGTCCGCTGATTGTTCCGGAGGCAAGCAAATCCCCTGTCCTGAGATTACAGCCCGTAACAGTGTGATGTGCAAGCTGCTGAGCAATGTTCCAGTAAAGATATTTAAAGTTTGAATGTGTTATTTTGAATGGTTCAGGATTTTTTTGCGTTTTCAGAAAAACTTCAAGTTCAATATTATAAGTGAAATTTTTATTTTTAAGATATGGAAGCGGTTCGGGATTCTGTTCGACTCCTTTTATTCTGAATGGTTCAAGAGCATCAAGCATTACCACCCAGGGAGATATTGAAGTCGCGAAATTCTTGGCAAGAAATGGTCCGAGAGGTACATATTCCCACTTCTGAATATCCCTCGCACTCCAGTCATTCACGAGCACCATTCCGAAAATATGTTCTTCCGCTTCCTGAACCGGAACCGGACTTCCGAGAGGATTTCCCTGCCCGACAAAAAAGCCCATTTCAAGTTCAAGGTCGAGCTGGGAAGTTGGCCGGAATTCAGGAAATTCTTTATCATCAGCTTTAACCTGCCCTTTTGGACGGATAATATCTGTTCCGCTGATAACTATCGAACTCGCCCTGCCGTGATAAGCCACGGGAAGATGAAGCCAGTTGGGCATCAGAGCATTTTCTTTTCCGCGGAACATAACACCTACATTAGTAGCGTGGTCACGGGATGAATAAAAATCAGTGTAGTCCCCTACCTCAACAGGCAAGCATAATATCACATCATTAATTTTATGAAAAGCTTTTTCCCTTAATTTCACATCATCTCTTAAAACCGGATTTTCTTCTTTTAACAGATTTTGAATTGCAATTCTTATTTCAGAACAGGTTTTTCTGCCAAGTGCCATAAAAGCATTAAGCGAAGATTTTTCGAAGATATTTTTTTCGGTTGAATTGTATGACAAAAGACCTGCATTATCTATGACGGACAAATCCAGCACATATTCTCCGATTGCAGCACCTGCACGGGGTTTTTGGTTTTTATCAGGTTTAAATATTCCAAATGGAATATTGTTTATAGAGAAGTGTGAATCGGCTGATACATTGATAAATGATTTCATTAGACTATAATATCAGTTACAATAATTTCAAATTTCTTAAGTCCTGTCTTGGTTCCTCAAAGCTGCAGCTTCCGAATGAAAGCATATAATATTTTCTTGCAAAAGTAATTTCTTCAGTATTAATTTTATATCCGTTCCAGGAAAAATATTCATCTTCGAACACAAAATTCTGAGGCTGTTCATCATCAATAATTTTTATCATATCGTCGGGGCTGATTTTTTTACTCTGGTAAAGTATTCCTGCTCCGAAAATATTCAGGAAACCGTGAATCAGTGTATTTGTCTGTTCATTGATATGCCTTATCGCATGATGCAGACCGGCTGTCGCTTTAAAAGGTACTTTATTATTAATACTTTTCATAATTGCATAAGCAATTTTATCTGAAGTCGGATATGAATCGTGATCAATTCCTCCGGTTCGCAGCTTAAAACCGAGTTTCCGGTAATCCTGTCCTTCGGAATAAAATTCATTACAGACAGATAATGCTGATGTAATGGAATCAATTAAATCTACCCAGTTTTCCTTCATTATTTCTGTTTCAAGAAATATCTGCACGGATGGTGAAATCTGCTTAGCGATTTTATCCCTGAAATCATTTATTGTATCAATCAAATCTGCACTCTCGCGAAATGCAAGCATTTCAGTAGGCAATTTGGTTTCAAATCCTTCAATACTGACTTTCGGACCATTTGTTTCCTGGAATTTAATTATATCCTGAATATCTTTTAAAATATTCTTCTCAAACATAAAAGTATCCTGTGACAAAGAACCTAAAATTGTCAACCTTAGCGGATTTGCGTTATTTATCGACGGGCTTCCTTCAATAAGCTCGGTAAGTTCATTCAACCGGCTGAAAGGGCAAACAAATTTGGAAAGAATCCAGTTATGCTTGAATAATCGATAATCCATGAAATTATCAAATGATTCTTTCAGGGTTAGACTTGCAGGAGGAAATATTCCTGCATAATCGATAATTTCGTTCATAAAAGCACTGACACTCTTAAACGCCATAAATTCTTACAGTTATTTGAATTTTTGATAAGATATAAAAAGTTTTAATTATTTAACATTCCAAATACAAAACTAGTTAAAATTCAAAAATGAAAAGTCAAAATTTAAAAGTAAATTTAAAATTGAAAAGTTAAAAAAGGGTGGGGGTTTGGGGGATTAATATATTCAATATTCAACAACGTAGCATATGCTAAAGTTTATTAAAGTAATTATGTTTCAGCATTAAATATATAAGTATAATTATTTATTTTATTAATAAATAAATAACAAACAGCCATGAACACAGAAAAATATTTCATCAAAAATGAATTCAAATCATCGGATATAACAGTTGATATTATAAATCCGTATACTCAGGTCGTAACCAGGAGAGTTTATAAATCATCACATGAAGACATTAATATCTCCCTTAATTATTTAACCTCAATTTTCAATAAATACAAAAAGACCCCTGCTTATATCAAATCAGAATTGCTTGAAAAAATTTCCGTCAAGATATCAGAAAAAAAAGAACATCTTGCACAGACTATGACTGCAGAAATGGGCAAACCCATTAAATTTTCAAGAGTTGAAGTTGAAAGGGCTATATTCACTTTCAAAACCGGAGCAGAGGAAGCAAAAAGAATTGACGGAGAAATAATTCCGCTTGACCTGCTAAGAGGGTCGGAAAATAAATTCGGAATGATAAAGCGCTTCCCTATTGGTTTAATTTTAGCCATTACTCCATGGAACTTTCCAATAAATTTAGTTGCTCATAAAATTGCACCTGCTCTTGCATCAGGTAATGTCGTTCTTCTGAAACCGGCTTCAGCTACCCTCTGCTGCGGAATTGAAATCATAAAAATAATAAAAGAATCCTGTGATGAAATGGGGCTTGATTTCTGTCCGGTAAATGTTGTTACTGCTTCGGGAAGCGAAATTGAAGAGCATTTAAAAGATGACAGAATAAAAATGATTAGCTTCACTGGAAGCCCTGCAGTTGGCTGGGAAATAAAAAAAATGCTTTCAATGCAAAGGCTCTCGCTCGAGCTCGGAGGTAATGCCGGAGTAATTGTAGATGAAACCGCCGACATCGAACTCGCTGCCGGCAAGATTGCTCTCGCAGCGTTCGGACAGGCGGGGCAAAGCTGTATTTCAGTTCAGAGAGTTTTTGTCCATAAAAAAGTATATAAAGATTTCGAAAAAATTCTGCTGGAAAAAACAAAAACCCTGAAAACAGGAAATCCTTTTGAAGAAGATACTATTGTCGGTCCGATGATAAATGTAAAAGAAGCAGAAAGGGTTGAACGATGGATAAGGGAAGCATCTGATACAAAAGCAGAAATCTTGCTCGGTGGAATCAGAGAAAATGCAGTTTTAAAACCAACTATTCTAACAAAAACAAACAGTAATCAGAATGTAAATTCAAAAGAAGTCTTTGCTCCCCTCATGACATTAAGGGAATTTGAATATTTCGAAGATGCCGTGAAGGAAGTAGATAATTCCGATTTCGGATTGCAGGCGGGAATATTTAGCAACAATATGAAGAATATATTTTACGCATTTGACAATATTGAAGTTGGAGGAGTAATTATAAATGATGTTTCAACTTACAGGCTTGATTCAATGCCTTATGGCGGAGTTAAACAATCGGGCGTAGGAAAAGAAGGAGTAAAATATGCAATAGAAGAAATGACAGAGAGGAAGCTTCTAGTGATATCGTGAAACGTCAAACGTGAAACGTGAGATGGTAAAACGTGGAACAGTATTTAAAATTTAAAAAAATAAATTCAGTATTTTATTTATATATTTAACTTTAAAACACTTGTTTAATTTATGCTAAATTTATCCCATAAAAAATTAGATGTATGGCATTTGAGTAAAAACTTTGTAAAAGATATTTACAAAGTTACCAATAACTTCCCATCATCAGAAATATATATAACTGTAAATCAGTTAAAAAGGGCAGCATTATCGGTAGCTTCTAATATAGCAGAGGGTTCTTCCAGAAATTCTTCAATTGAACGAAAACGATTTTTTGTAATTGCTCGTTCATCATTAGTCGAAATTGATACGCAATTAGAAATTTCATTTGAATTAGGATTTTTGAACAAAGAGGGCTATGATGATTTAAGTGTTAAGATTAATAAATTATTTGCATTTATTTCAAAATTAATTCAGAGTACTTAATATTTTGATCCTTTTGGAAGATTAGCTTGTGAAGTTTTCATGTCTCACGCTTGACGTTTGACATCTTTCGTCTCACATCTCACTTTTGACGTCTGACGTTTGACATTTCACCTTTTACAACTAAACTTTATATTTGTTGAGAGAATTAGAATCTAATTTGTAGAATATGAATGCTACTGATAAAATAACTGTCTTCGGAGGAAATGGAATGCTGGGGAGTGCGGTTGTGAGGAGATTAAACCACAATGGTTATTTTAATATTACAACCCCTATCTATGAGGATGGTTTTAACTTGCTGAAAAAAAACATGGTTGACGATTATTTCAAGCTTGAGAAACCTGATTATGCATTCATGGTCGCAGGTCTGGTCGGAGGGATACAGGCAAACAACACAAGGCAGGCGGATTTTTTGTATCAAAACTCTTTAATGATTTTAAATGTCTTGCAATCACTAACTGAAAACTCTCCAAAAACAAAAATTCTATTTACAGGGTCAACCTGCATTTATCCGAAAGAAAATCCCCAGCCCATAAACGAAAATAGATTTATGATGGGACCTCTTGAGGAAACAAACAAAGGATATGCAGTCGCAAAAGGGTTAGGAATAGTCGGGTGCGAGATGTACAGAATGCAATATGGAATTAATGCAATTTCAGCAATGCCTACAAATATGTACGGACCCCACGATAATTACAATCTCGAGACAGGACATTTCATCGGAGCATTAGTCAAGAAGTTTTATGACGCAGTTAAAAATAATACAACTCTTCTGTTCTGGGGCTCCGGAAAACCAAGGAGAGAGGCACTTTTTGTTGAAGATTGCGCTGATGCTTTGATTTTTCTTATGAATAATTATAATGAACCTAAAATTGTAAATATCGGAACCGGATTCGACCACAGCATTGCAGAGTATGTAGAGATTGCTAAAAAGATTTTCAAATATGAAGGAGAAATCAAGTGGGATAGAAGCAAGCCGGATGGAATGTATGAAAAGAGAACCGATATCAGTTACCTGAAGAGCATGATGCCTGACTTTAACCCCAGAACATTTGAACAAGGTTTAAAAGATGTATTGAAAATTGATTTCAGTATGGAGGTTTAACAAATCAAATCCGATAATACTATAAAAACTTTCTTCATAAAAGAAAAAAAAGTAAGAAGATTAAAACTTAGATTTAAAATCC
Source organism: uncultured Ignavibacteria bacterium (assembly GCA_963806045.1). Taxonomy (GTDB): domain Bacteria; phylum Bacteroidota; class Ignavibacteria; order Tepidaquicellales; family Tepidaquicellaceae; genus DATCHW01. Next base: position 58,351 of record CAWDWP010000011.1, read on the forward strand.
TGCTTATAATCCTGATTTTAATTTTATTATATCTTTGCCATCCGTTTATCCTTAGTTCTATTGGCTCATTTCTGATTGTCGAAGATGATAAATTCGAAAAAGCGGATATATTATTTGGAGAAGAAGAATATTCTTCAAAAGATGCAATTAAATTCTGTAATCAGTTTTATCATCAGGGAAAATGCAAAGAGATTATTTTTGTAAAAATCAGGGAACAAGGCAGGCTATACACCGAAGAGCAGGAAGAATCATTTTTAATGAATATAATAGATTCGCTTTATAAAGATTTACCGATAACTTTTCTTAATTTAGATATTGAACATCCGATTACACTGAATAAATCAGATAAGGTGCTGGATATTATAAATCAAAAAAACGCAAAATCTATCATAGTCCTTACTAATGCATTTCATTCCAGAAGAACACGTAATGTTTACAGAAAAATATTAGGTTCATCTGATATAAAACTTTATATGATGACATATACTATTTTTTTCGATAATGATGACTGGTGGAAGAGTTCTCTCGGATTCAGAATTGTCGTCTCTGAGTATCTGAAATATGCTTATTATTTAGTCCGAGGTTATATGTAAAAATCTTCTTCCTTTTTTAATCAGGAATTCAAAATCTTCTCATAAAATTTTTCATATTCAGGTACAATTTTTTCTTCGCTTAATGTTTCAGCTCTGTTTCTCGCATTGGCTGCAAAAAGTTCATATTTCTTTTCGTTCGTAAGCAGTTCGATTGAATATTTTGCCATTCGGTCTGTATCACCTATTTCCGCAATGTAACCGGTTTCACCGTGAATATTTAATTCCGGCAAGCCTCCGATACTTGTAGAAATTACAGGAACAGAACAGCTCATTGCTTCAAGTGCTGACAATCCAAAACTTTCAGATTGTGAAGGCATTAGAAATATATCCGAAATTGAAAGCAATTCAACAATAGCATCCTGCTTTCCCATGAATTTAACAAATTCGAAGATACCTAATGTTCTGCAAAGATTTTCACAATCACTTCTTTCCGGACCGTCCCCAACAAGAATCAAGCGGGATGGAATTTTAGTTTTGATTTCTGCAAATATTCTTATAACATCCTGAACCCTCTTCAGGGGCCTGAAATTAGAAGTATGAATCAGTATCTTTTCGTTATTAGGTGCGAAATTTTTCCTGAAGCACTGGGAATTTTCATCGTTGTGCCTTTTGAATTTATCTATATCAATAAAGTTCGGAATCACTTCTATTTCCTTATTAATCTGGTAATTTGACATCGTTTTATCCCTGAGGAATTTCGAAACGGCTGTTACACCGTCAGATTGCTCTATGCTGAATTTCATTGTCGGGAGAAAACTTGGTTCCAGACCAATCAATGTTATATCTGTTCCGTGAAGTGTAGTTATAACTTTTATATTTTTTTTGATTTTATTTTCAGCTTTTAACATCTCCCTTGCAAGGTATGCACTGGTTGCGTGAGGAATTGCATAATGTGCGTGTATAAGGTCTATGTCGCTGAATTTTGCAACTTCAACCATTTTACTCGCAAGTGCGAGACTATATAAGGGGAATTCAAAAAGCGGGTAATTATACATTTCAACTTCGTGATAGAATATTTTATCATAGAAACCATTAAGCCTCGACGGCATAGCATATGAAATAAAATGTACTTCGTGTCCGCGCATGGCAAGAACCTTCCCCAGTTCAGTCGCAACAACTCCACTACCCCCGTAGGTGGGATAACAAACTATACCAATTTTCATCATTATTAATGCTTTTAATTACCGTAAAATACTAAAAAAAATTATTAATCTAAGTTACAATTCCTGCACGGGAAATGGCAAGAAAGTTTATTAAATACTAACCCCCCTGCCCCCCTTTGTTAAAAGGGGGGATTAATAGGGACAAGATATTTATTTTCCATTTTGAATTACAACTTTATATCCGAACGAATCTTCAAAAAGTGATTTTCTGAGATTAGCACCCCAGATTTCAAGCGTTGGGTCTGCTCCCTCCTTTGTTTTTAAATGCAAGTTTAACGTACTATTCAATTCCTTTATTTCAATTCCTTCAACTATCTGTTTGTGCCCTCTGTCAAGTCCGTCAGCAATTCTGAAAATTCCTGCGAGTTTCCTGACTCTGTCTCTGTCTGCAGTGTTCAATCGGCTATACCCTTCATGTTTTGGTTTTGGGTGGGATTTTCTATGATATCTTGCAATATTTGCAATCATTTCAATTTCATTATCATTGAATCCGAGCATTTCGGAATTCTTAATCAGATAATACGAATGTTTATGATGCTGGGAATGAGAAACTCTGTGACCTATGTCGTGAAGCAAAGCCGCTGCTTCAAGAAATTCTTTATCCTTATCTGTTAAAGAAAATTTTTCCTTCAGAAAATCGAATAATGTCACTGACAGCTTTAATGCCTGCTCACTGTGAGGTTTATCGTATCCGCAATTCTCAGCAAGAGTTATGATACTGTTATAACAAACATCGCTTAAGTTACCAAGTTGAAATCCTGTCTGCTGTTTACTGATAGTATCAATAATAATTCCTTCGCGTAACGCATAACTGGAAACAGTAATATTTTTTAAGTTTAACTCTTTGAATATCTGTTCAAGTATCACAGCACCCGCTGTAATTATATCAGCCCTTGCCGGATCAAGACCGGGAATTTCACACCGCTCACTCATCGTTTCTGCTTTATAAATTTTCTTAGCCGCTTTTTTCAAAGATTCAGAATCAAAAACATAATTATTCAAAATGAACTGGTCATCCTCATAAGAATTTGTTTCTGCATAATTTATCATTCCGATATTGGTAATTGTCCCTGATGTTCCTATTACCATATCATATTTATATTCGTGAAGATTTCTTATCACAGGATTCACCACACTTTTAACGAAAAGCAATGCTTCTTCTATTGCATTCTGTTTAATTTTTTTATCTCTGAAGTACCTTTGAGTTAATCTGACAGCACCGATTTTAACACTGTATGCAAAGAGCACAATGCCTTTCTCTCCAATCAGAAATTCCGTACTGCCGCCCCCTATATCTATCAATAAAATTTTTTTATCATAGACTTCAAGCGCCTGAAGTACGCCGAGATAAATAAGCCTAGCTTCTTCCAGACCCGTTACGACTTCAATATTTATTCCTGTATTTTCGTAGACTGCATTTATAAATTTATCCTTATTTAATGCTTCACGTATTGCACTCGTCCCAATTGCCCTGATTTCGGCATTGAATGAATCGCAAACTATTTTGAATCTTTTTAGTGCTGCTATTCCGCGTTCAATTGCGTCATCTGCAAGATATTTCATATCATTTGAACTGCTTCCGAGACGCACTACTTCTTTGTCCCGTGTCAGGACTTTAAATTGTCCTTTTGCATTTACCTTTACAATTACAAGGTGAAATGAATTTGTTCCTAAATCTAATGCTGCTAATATTTTTTCATTCATAATTTTTATCATTCACCCATCATTCCCGTTTTAACAGTGGAAATAATACGGATTTTTTTTCTATGATTCCTTTTGCTTTTATATAAACTTCTTCAACAGAAATATCATTAATATTGTTCGATTTTGATTGTATATATTCACAATTATCTTTTTCCGGAGCCCATTCCCGGCCCTGTGTTGGACCAAACAAAGCTAAAACTCTCCCGCCCGAAAATGCAACGGAATGCATTGTCCCCGTGTCATTTGTAATATACAAATCAGATAAAGATAACAATATTGTACTCAATCTAATTGGTTGTGATGTGATGTTACAATTAATATTATTCTCCGACAATCTTCTTTGAAGAGTGTTCACAACTTCATCATCCATTGGTCCCCGTGATTATAAACACATAATTATTATATTCGTCGTATAATCTTTTTATCAGTTCGACAAAATTATCTATGCTCCACCTGTTAGGAATTTTACCTGCTCCTGCCTGGAATGCAAAAACAGGACGTGATTTATCCGGAAAATTATTCTGATAATATTTTTTACCAAAATTAATTTCCTCTTCATTAAATTTAAGATGAACATTTCTTCGCTCAACTGAATTTAAATCACATCCGATTTGCCTGACAATATCAATATATTTCTCAGCATGATTCATTTTAATGCCCCGCCAGTCAAAATCCTTTTTCAAGTTCAAAAGCTTACTGCTTTTATTAACTTTTCCATCAACGCTGTTTACACCAACCCTGATTTTTGCTCCTGATAAATAATTTATAAGATGTGACGTTCTTGATAGCCCGACTGTTGAAGGAACAATGCCTGATTTCATACTTTGTTTTCCTTAAGCGGAAAAAAAATTTCAATATTTTCAGATAAGAAAATTTATCGTATACTAAAATATTATCAATGTAATCATTCTCACCTTTCAGAATTTCGTAATTTCCGGGAGAAGCAACAAGAGTTATATATGCACGAGGATATTTTTTCCGGACAGCTGCAAATGCAGGAAGAGTTAACAGCATATCCCCAAACTGATTGTGCTGTTTGACAATGAGAATGTTATTCACATTTTCAGGTGACAGTGATTCAGCCGGTATTGATTCATTTAATTTCTTCGAAGTTTGCATCGACAACTTTGCTTTTGTCGTAAGGTATAGTGGTTTTTTTTACGGTTTCTTCAGAATTAATTTTTCCTGATGTATTTGAACTTTTTCTGTTCAGAAGAGTGATTATGCTTTGAACCAGTGCCTTTCAGAACATAGGCGACTAATAAAATACTTAATATTATGAAAAAAAATCTTAACATTTCTTTATTACTTAGCCAATCTGTTTGTTGCCGGATTAAAGTATTCGATTGCAGAATGCTCGGCTTTTAATATTTCCGCAATCAGGTTCTCGAAATCCTGTTCATTATTCACAAAATCAATATCTGAAACATTTACTATCATTACTTTAGTTGCTTTAAAGCGGAAAAAGAAATAATTATATCCTTCATTCAGGTCTCTGATGTAGTCTTCAGCAATGTTCTTCTCAGCATCCCGGTCACGATGTTTTATATTTCCCATCAACCTCTCAACTGTTGATTGCAGATATATGACCAAATCCGGAACCCTGATTTTTCTTTCTATCGATTGAACAATTGTCTCATAAAGTTTTAATTCATCATCCTGAAGATTCAGATAAGCAAATATTTTATCTTTTTCGAAAATATAATCAGCGATAATATAGTTATGAAAAAGGTCCTCCTGTGATAATTCAACAAGCTGTTTATACCGGCTGAGTAGAAAGAAAATTTGCGTATGAAAAGCATATCGCGCCGGATTTTCATAAAATCTCTCAAGAAAAGGGTTATCTTCAAAATCTTCAAGAATAAGCTTTGCGTTTAGTCTTTCAGCAAGACTTTTTGCCAGAGATGTTTTGCCTGCACCAATTACACCTTCTATTGCTATATATTGTATTTTCTTATCCAAATGTAATTAAAATTATTTGTTAACTCTTTTACCGGTGTTTTTATAAATTTTCACATCTGATTTATCAGTTCCGGTAATGTCCAGCAGTTCAATTATTCTTATATCAAATGCCGGATGTACATAATCAGGCGCAATTTCGCACATCGGAACCAGAACAAACGTCTGTTGTGAAGTTCCATATGCGGAATACTTATTTCTTCATCACTATAAACATGTCATCGTAGAACAGTATATCGATATCAATTTTCCTTGCGCCCCATATCTCTTTTTTTTCCCTGCCAAGCATTGTTTCGATATCTTTCATATTATTTACAAGTTCAATCAGGCGCGAATGTCTGTCTTTATTTCAATTACGCAATTCAGGAATTCACGCTGTTCTTTTAATCCCCAGGGTTCTGTTTCAAAAATCGAAGAACAATTAACTACTTTTATTCTTTTGTTACTTTTGATTTTAACTATTGCTTTTTTGATGAATGCTAACGGTCGCCTATATTCGAACCAAGTCCTAAATATGCAGAAGCCATGATTTTATCTTTCCAGGGATTTCTCTATTTCGATTGAATCAACTGATGCCAAGCGGTGCATTCGGCTTTCTTATCTTCACATTCACCCTTTTTACTTTTCCAAATCTTTCAAGAATCCCCTTGCAAATATTCTGATTAGGGTTTCTATCAGATTAAATTTATTACTGTAAACAATATCTTTAACGAAATTATAAACTTCAAGATAATTAACGGTGTTTTTTAAATCGTCAGTATCTTTCAACTTGTCTAAGTCACATTGCAGTTCAATATCTACTTCGAATTCATTTCCGTATTTTTTTTCATATTCAAAAACTCCGTGATAAGCATAAAACTTCGCTTTGTGTAACGTTATTGTTGTCAGTTCCAAATTTAAATTCTCTTTTTACTTTTCTTTGCTTTTTTTACAGTTTTCTTAAAAGATCTTCTTTACATTCGTTTTCTTACCTTTTTGACAGATGCTTTCTTCTCTTTCGTAATATTTTCGCTTTGCCATTTTTTCATTTCAGAGTTTTTCAAGTGCATTCTTTACCGTGATTCCAATATCTGCGGGAGAGTTTACGGTAATTATTCCGCATTCCTTCATTACAGATAAGTTTTTCCGCGGCTGTTCCTTTTCCGCCGGAAATTATTGCGCCTGCATGTCCCATCCTTCGGCCGGGAGGAGCAGTTTTACCTGCAATAAATCCTATCACAGGTTTCTTCACATTCTTTTTGATAAAATATGCTGCCGTCTCTTCTGCGGTACCGCCAATCTCACCAATCATTACGATTGCCGTTGTATTCTCATCCTCATTAAATAAGTTTTATCGCATCTATAAATTCCGTTCCTATCACCGGATCTCCGCCGATGCCTATACAGGTCGATTGTCCCAGATCCGAGTTTGTTAACTGGTCAACTGCTTCATATGTTAGTGTCCCGCTTCTTGAAATCACACCGACAGTTCCTTTTTTATGAATGAATCCCGGCATAATACCAATCTTACATTCTCCCGGAGTGATTATTCCAGGGCAATTCGGTCCTATGAATCTTACCGTGCGTCCATCTGTATTTTTACTCTTAACATAGTTATAAACTTTTACCATATCCTTCGTCGGAATGCCTTCGGTTATGCAAACACTAAGATTAATTCCGGAATCAACTGCTTCTGTTATTGCATCCGCCGCAAACGACGAAGGAACAAATATCACTGAAACATTTGCTCCTGTTGATTTCACTGCGTCTTTAACCGTATTAAAAATAGGAATCTTCTCCTGGAAAAATGTTCCACCCTTTCCCGGTGTTACACCTGCAACCACTTTTGTTCCGTATTCTATCATCTGTGTTGTATGAAACGTGCCTTCGGAACCCGTAATTCCCTGCACCAATAGCTTTGTTTTCTTATTTACAAGAATGCTCATATTGGAAATATTTTAATTTTAAATTTTCCTGTTATTTTTCAATTGTATTGTTTACTATTTTCCATTTCCCATTCTTGTCCGCTACAAGATTATATGTCACTGTCATATCGGTATCTTTATCCTTATCGGATTTTTTAATCTTCATTTTCACAGATGCCTTGTTGCCTTTATTAGAAACAATGGTGGGCTCATTAATAATTACTATTTTCTTCGTTTCTTATAACTGGATTTAAGCGTATTCAGCCTGTCACTTTGCCAGAGTCCGTTTGCTTTTTTAATATTTTCGTCAAACTTACCTGCGTCTGATATTCCCCGCTGAAGATATTCAATATAAGTCGAAACCGTTTCTTTCGGATTATCTGTTTGTTTATTCAACTCTTTTTCTTTCTTGGTAATTTTTTCCTTTTCCTTTTTTATTTTAGTGCTGTCCTTTCAAATCTGTTTTTGTAGAATCCTTTGTCACTGTTTCGTTTATTCCGAGTGCCTGCTCTCTTTTGAAAATTGCAGTTCTCGTGCGTTTAGGCTTTCCTCTTTAATCTTTAAAAGCTCTTCTTTTTCCCTTAATTGCTTTTCTTTATCTACAAATTGCTCCTGCGGCTGGTTAAGTTGATTCTGCTCCGGGGGTTTTTGTTCTTTGTTGCAGGAGAAAGATAATACTGAAAATGCAACTGCTGTAATAAGCAGAAAGAATGATTCTGTTTTTCATAATCTTTATTTATTTCACTTAAAATAAATTATTTCCATTTCATATTCAATTTACAATAAAATATGATAATTTACCCTTTTTTAGAGATTAAGACCCTGTTTGACATATTTCCACATTTAATCTTCCTTCTGGTTACGATGCTTGGGTTGTAACCTTTGCTCCTGTGACCTTCAGCGTCATCCATTTTTCCCCCCTTTAACAAAGGGGGGCTGGGGGGTTTTGCTTTTACCTTCGAACGTTTTACCTCTTACCTTTTACTTTTTTCATTGCTCCTTGCTCTTTCCTCCCTTTTGCCTTTATACTTTCGCCTTTGTACTTTGCCTTTATACTTTTGCCTTTGTACTTTTGCCTTTATACTTTGCCTTTATACTTTATACTTTAGCCTTTATACTTTAGTCTTTGTACTTCCTTCATCGTTCCTGTTTATCCCGTTAATCCTGTCTAATGTCTTAATTTTTTCCCTCGTTCCTCGGGTACCCTTTGGGTCATCCCCTGATTGGGAATTTCCCGTTAATTTTATCCCGTTAATCCTGTCTTTTTTTCTCCGTGTTCCTTCGAGTTTCTTTGTGACTCTCTGCGAAATTCTTTTTCTTTAATTACTCATTATTCATTGCTCATTAATCATTGTTCCTTGCTTTTTCCTC
>CAWDWP010000012.1:0-7502 GCA_963806045.1 uncultured Ignavibacteria bacterium
ACCGAAAGATGTATATGATAATTGCGGGTCATTGGTCATACGGACATCCGCCTGCCATTGGGCATCACAATGATTAATGATTAATGAATAATGAACAATAAAAAACAGAACAATAAAAATTAATTTTTTCATTTTTTCTCCTTACTTTTTAATTTAATTTTCAAAAATTCCCTTCTGAAATATTTTATTCAAAATGAGATTTATTTAATTATTTCGTTTTTCTTTTCAGATTTTTTTCTTTCAGATTTACGGGTACCTCCGAGTAAAGTAATTTCCGGTGCATCAATACCAAACTTGCTTACGCATCCCGACAGGATTCGCGAATACATCTCAGTGAGTTTCGACTCTGCATCTTTGAGCAATTCAACTTTCTCATCTGCTATTCTTAATGCCTCATTATATTGTTTGTTTAGTCTCAAGACAAAGCTGTATTTGTTGTTTCACCTCTTTACTCGATAAGGGAGCATTCGGACCACCATAGTCAATAATTGTATTATAATTTCCATCTATCTTTTTCATTCCCCTGAGTCTTTTTTCAGTCTTCCTTATGATACTTCCGGGTTTTCGTCTTTTAAGCGCCATTTTGTTTTATAATTTTATTAAATTACAAACCGTGAATTTTGACATTTGAACGTTGCTTTGCTTCAAAACTATGTTCGAATTTTACTTTTATCAAGAGAGGTTTAGCAAACGGTCGTTCTTATTTAGGGAACGGTCGTTTTCATCGAGGGTGCGGCAAGCAATCAATTAGTAATTAGTAATGAGAAATTAATAATTAAAAACAATTTTCACGAAGTCGTCAAAAAAAAGAGAAGTAAAATAATTAGCAAAGAGTAATGTGCAATTAGTAAGTGTCAATCTTTGAACGGGAGGATCTGCCCACCGCGGTGGGTCCATGTTCTATTCCGGGAGAAGAGATTAATAGATTTCCTCGTCAATCAATCATATTATATTGTTTCGGAAGTAAAGTAATATTTACTATAACTCCCTGCGTTCCGTCTGCTCTGTCTTTTATTGTAATAAAATCAAAATCTTTTATTTCCGGCGCAAGAAGATTTAAACGGTCTCTTATTATTGAAATCCCTTTTGAAATGTGATTTGATTTTTTGAACTTTTTACTTTCCTCCAGTCCAATTCCATTATCTAAAATTTCTATTTCAATTATCGTATAATTCATTTTTGATATGACTTTTTCATTCTTATTGATATTAATATCAATCCTTCCATTGACATTTTTGTTTAATAATCCATGCCAGATTGAATTTTCAACAAATGGCTGTAAAATCATATTCGGAATTTCAAGTTTTTCAGGATTGATGTTTCCACCAATATTTATTTTGTAATCCATATTTTCACCGAATCTTAATTTTTCGTATTTCATATACAGTTCAAGCCTTTCCAGTTCTTTATTCAGGGGAATAAATGTATTACCGGCTAAATCAAGATTCATTCTTATCAGTCTCGAAAAGTTCACGAGATATTTGTTCGCCTCTTCGGTACTGTGTTCATTAATATAGTATTGAATTGAATTAAGAGTATTAAATATAAAATGGGGATTCAGTGAAGCAGATAGTGCCTGATGCCTCAGAGATGAAATATTATTTTGTATCTCAAGATTTTCATTCGCTTTGAGTTTTATATATTGAACCCTTTTAAAATATAAGAAAATTATCGAAGCAGAAAACAATAAAAAAATGAGAAGATAAAACCAGATGGTTTTCCAAAATGGGGCGAGGATTTCAAATTTCAAACTCGTGATTTCACCTTTAACATTATTGAGATTTACTGTACGCAGTAATAAATTATATTTACCGGGAGGCTGGGAGTTAAAATCGATATCGGAGTATTCTGTCTCAATCCAATCCCGATTTTCTGTCGAATTTATGTTCGTATTTTATGCTTTTAGGCGAATTGAAATTAAATGATGTATAATGAACGCGAATATTATTTTGTGAGGGTTTAAAAACAAGATTATTGAAATTAGTCAGAGTTGTATCACCTAATATAATATCTTCAATTAATACCTTCGGCGGCGGCTGTAAGTAATTATGCAATTCATTCAGTTCCATTTTAATCAAGCCATCGGCAGTGCCTACCCAAAGTTCGTTTTTTAATTTATCATAAGAAACGGTATGGACTTCACCTGAGGGCAGAGCTGTTTTTTCATTAAAATAAATTACATTATTATACTTTCCGTTGAGTAATGAATCTAATGGAATTCTGTATAATCCTTTCAGATTCCCAATCCAGATATTATTTTCATTATCAACGTCAATGGATGTAGATGAGCTGAAATCAAAATATGCGGTTTTTTCGAGTGATATTATTTTCTCCGGGTTTCCCGATATCACCGATATTCCTTTATCGCCGGCAACGAGAATTGAACCTGAGGTAGTAATTTTTATCGATTTAATGCTCGCATTTAGAACAGTATCTCTTTGTAATATGTTTTAATATCTCCATTGATTTTACATAAGCCAAGGTTTGTCCCGATCCATAAGGTTCCGTCACTTGTTTTTTCAATTTCGTTTATTTTTAAATTGCCGGGAAAGTCTTCAAAAATAGTTTTCTTTTGAATCTGCTTTATTTTATCGCGTTTAACAATATTCCAGGAAGGCTTCTTTGTATCAATGTCGCCAATATTTAAGGTTTTGTTTCTCCCATAATTTATATATTTTAAATCCCTTTCGCCAAAATCAAATACAACCGTAGAGGAATCAATCTGGCAAGCCGAGAAAGTACTTATAAAAAATAGTTTATTGTTAAGATAATTTCTTTCGAAACTTAATAAATTATAACTACCGCATACCAGATAATTGTTGTCAAGACCGATTTTAATTTCGTAAATATAGTCTGTTACATTTCCTTCCAGACCTGTTTTTATTTTTTCAATTTTTGTTTTTTCTAAGATGTTCAATCCATCAAACGTTCCTATTAACTTTTCTCCTTTATTATTTACAAGAAGTGAAATAATGTTATTGTGAGACAACCCGTCTCTTTCAAAATAATTCGACATAAAAATATTATTAAAGCAAAACACACCTTTCCCCGATGTGGAAACCCATACATTGCCTTCTCTATCTTCGTAAATATGATTTACTGACGTATTGCCTAAGGATATTTTATTTCCTAAATCAAATATTTCGTTATCCTTCAAAATAAATAATCCTTTATTCATCGGATGGAACCAGACAATTCCGCGGCTATCAATCAATATTTTTTTTACTTTTCCTTTTATATCTTCATTCAGAGTGATAGTTTTTTCAACTTTATTATCAACATATTTTAATATTTTACCGTCACATCCAATCCAAAGATTTTTGTATTTATCTTCAGCTATTTCATAGACAGAAAAATCGCCTATATCCGGAAACCTGGTTTTTATACTATCCTTGTTACTTAATTCAAATAATCCTCTTTCATTACCAATTAATAATTTATATGCCGAAGAGTTAATATTTTTATAAGGATACAAATAATTAATACCTTCAGTATTATATTTATAAAATGAGGATTTATTGATTATGTGATTATAAATAACAGAGAAAAGATTTGGTTTTTGTACTATATAAAATGTGTCATTCCTCAGAGACATGGTAGAAATAGTAATAGACGAGGCAGGATATACTTCGTAATTGGAAAAGATTCCGTTTTTATAAGTATTTATACCTTTTTCGAAATTAGCAAAATAAAGAGTGCTGTCTTCACCTAAAGCTATGCTCGTAAAACTGTTTGAATTTAATCCATCTGCCATAAAATAATTTTGAAATGTGTTCCCGTCAAACCTGCTTATTCCGTTGTTAGTAGCAAACCAGATATAGCCAAGTTTATCCTGACAACTATAGTAAACATTTGCATTAACGAGCCCGTCTTTTGTGGTGTAATGATAATAAGGAAATGTTTGAGAATTTAAAATCGAAGACATGAAAAACAGATATACAAAAGCAACAGCATAAACTATTGCATTTAATGCCTTATTCATTTGTGGTTTGTAACAGATGAACAGGAATATTTTTTTATGACTTCTTCGAAGTGCTGAAGCCTTCTCCGGGAAATCGCAATTTTTGTTCCTCCCTTCATTGTTACGCATCCACCGTCGTGATTTGTAAACTCTGTTACATAATTCAGATTTATTATATCAGACTTGTGTATTCTGAAGAAAATATTCTCCGGAATCGAAGTTTCGAATTCTTTTAATGTCTTCGCCACCACCAATGATTTTTTATTACGAAGATGTATTATTGTATAATTATTTTCACCTTCAAATCTCGTAATATCGGAAATTCTATTAAAGATGTTCCGTCGCTGTGCGAAACTAAAATTTTATTCTTTTTATCGTGAGTTTCCTTCAAATCAGGTTTCTTTTCGCTAATCGTAAGGAGTTTTTTAACGGTTTTCTGAAGTTCAACTATATCGATTGGCTTCAATAAATAGTCAACTGCATTTGCTTTAACGGCTTGTATTCCATATTGGGAATGCGCAGTTACAAATACAGTCAGGAAATTCTTTTCCACCAGACTCTCGAGCAAATCAAAACCATTTATTTGAGGCATATTAATATCAAGAAAAACCACATCGGGTTTTAATTCATATATCATCTTTTTCGCTTCGGGAGCAGAGCCCGCTTTTCCGATTACATTGATTTCGGGGCAGTAGGATTTCAGAAACGAATGAAGGTTATTCCTTCCGTGGAGTTCATCATCAACAATAATTGCATTCAAAATTTGCATTGGAAAATGAAATTTTATGATTAACCTTTATTGAATATCTTTAAAATAGTCCCCGTAATAAGATATTGGTTAAATATATAGAAAATTCTAATTAATTACAAAATTAAATTCTATAGGTGAATAATAGAAAAACAATAAAATAATCTCTAAATGGTGAAAAAAAGACACTTTGACCTAAAATGGAGTAGTTCCTTTTTCAATCCTTTGCACTATTGCATTAGTTAGTCTCCCCGTGTAGATTTGTGTATAGATAAAATGATTATTTACGGAATTATGATTTGAAATGAATTATTAATTTAAAAATGGAGAAAAAATGTCTATTCTAACAATAGTTATCACATTAGTAGTGGTAGGGTTTCTTTTATGGTTGATAAATCGTATACCTATGCAGAATACGATTAAAACAATTTTGAATTCCATAGTTGTAATTATAGTTGTGGTTTGGCTGTTCAAGGTTTTTGGACTATGGGCTTATTTATCAAACATAAATGTTTAAGAATCTTTTAAAGCATTAGAACCGGAATTATCAATACAACCGGAAGAGTCTATTCCAGCGATATTAAAGACTCTAAGATTTACAATTTCCGCAATTAAGCGGGATAAAGGATTATGTAACGAATTTCAATCAACGGTCTTGATTCGGAAAAAGAAAATGTGTTATTAACAAAAACATTAATCCCGTTTTATTTAAACTTAGTATTTACTGTATAGCGAGTAAATACTTATCCACTTTTTCCAGCCATTTCTTTTCAGCTATTGAATATAATTCATCACCTTTATATTCGCCTGAATTTTCATTCTGATAACAGATAAGTTTATCGTCTTTGAAATAGTAAAAATCTTTATAAAACTTGTCATCTTTTCTGTATTCTTCAGCAATATGACGGAGAAATCCATCTTTAAAGAATAGTTCGGCAATCATATAACCTTCGTTTTCACTGTTGTCCACCGTAAGTTTAATTAGTTTCCCCTCATAGTAAAATGCGAGTAATATTTCACCGCTTTCCAGCTTTACATTGGCAGTGGAAGAATAGACAAGCATTGTCTCGGCATTCTGTTTAATCATATCTATTTCGTAAACAAGAATGTCGTTGCAAGTCTGAGCTTGTGAGAATGAAACACAAAGGGGAATAAGCAGTAAAATAAATATAAAATTTTTCATATTAAAAGAAGTTATTTTAATAAAATGAGTTTTTTTGTTTGTATAAATTTTCGGTAACTATAAAAATAAATTCCGCTTGGAAAATTACTTCCGTCAAAAGTTACTTCATAAGTCCCCGGCGGTAATTGTTCATTTACAAGTGTTGCAACTTCACGTCCGAGCATATCATAGACAGACAGGAATGTCCGTCCCACTGAGTACGCTGCTAAATCAAACTTAATTTTTGTCGTCGGGTTAAACGGATTCGGGTAATTCTGCGAAAGTTCAAACTTATTGGGTATCGTCTGGTTATGGATTATTCCTGTTAAACTACCCCAAGCTGCAATGTTCATAGCCGGAGAGACAAAAATACCTGTCGCAATAAGCTGATTGTTGTAAATACATATTCCATAAGCGCCGCAAGCATTGCCATAACCGAAACCGCTCCCAAGACCTGACCACGCGCTGCCGTTCCACTTTGCAATACCATTAACAGTTAGTCCTCCTGCAATTGTATAAAGACCGCCTGCATACAGATCGGTATTGTAAGATACAACCGAAAAAACGTATGGATAAAATCCGCCGCTGCATCCGTCGCCAAGCGCGGAGAAATTTGAACCGTTGTATAAAGCAATTGCATTTGCCGGTACGCCTCCAGCTGCCGAGAATAATCCGCCTACAACCAGATTTCCATTATATGTTCCTAATGAATATACTATTCCCGCTACTCCGCTGCCAACTGCGCTCCATGCAGAGCCATTCCATTTTGCTAAATGGCTTGCAGAAACTCCACCGGCGGTTGTGAAAAAACCGCCCGCATAAAGTTCACCGTTGTATGTTGTTAATGCCATGACCTGAGAACTCATACCGGTTCCCATCGTTGTAAAATTATTCCCGTCATACTGAACAATGTAATTTGCCGGAAGATTTTCGCACTGATTAAAGTAACCTCCGATTATTAATTTGTTATTCCAGACTGCAAGAGATTGTACAATACTATTGGTTGTACCTCCCAAATCATTCCAGGCACTACCATCCCAGGTTGCGAGATAGGGAGTACCCAAACCGCCTGCATCTGTAAAGGCACCACCGACTATCAATTTATTCTGATATACTGCCATACAAACAACCTCTCCCGTAACACCGCTACCTAATGCCTGCCAGGATGAACCGTTCCATTTTAATATGCCATATCTGCCGCCTGAATATAGTTCGTTGTTATAAACAGCGACGCAATCACCCCAGTCCGGTGAACCGCTGCCCAAGGCAGACCAATCCTGAGAAAATGCAGTTGTAACACTTAACGAAAACAAGACAAGAATTAATAAAAATTTTAAATTTTTAGTAATTGAATTCATTTAAAACTCTCCTTTTCTTTTATTTAAAATATTAAAGTTCTAACACTCATTTTTTAAAAGCCATTTTTCAAGCGAAGCTTGAAAAGGTGAATTTATTTACTACTTTATCATCAACCCACCATAAAAACAGAGGGATTTCTGATAGAATAGCTATAGCTATTTTATCATCAGCATTTTTTTTGTATCGGTAAAACTTCCAGCGGTCAATTTATAAAAGTAAACTCCGCTTGATAAATTATTCCCGTCCAATTAACTTCATATTTTCCGGGCTGT
>CAWDWP010000013.1:0-5234 GCA_963806045.1 uncultured Ignavibacteria bacterium
CCTGCATTTATTGCTGGAACAGAAAGTATAGAGATAAATTTCTTCATAATATTTTACCAAATTGTTTGTCATCCCGAACTAGTTTCAGGATCTTTTTAGCAACGTCATCCTGAACTAGTTTCAGGATCCTCTTAGCGATGTCACCCCGAACTAGTTCGGGATCCTCTTAGCGATGTCATCCCGAATTAGTTTCGGGATCCTCTTAGCGATGTCACCCCGAACTAGTTTCGGGATCTTTTTAGCGATGTCATCCCGAACTAGTTTCGGGATCTTTTTAGCGATGTCATCCTGAACTTTATCCTGAACTTGTTTCAGGATTGTTTCGGGATCTAAAAATCGCCTATATTTCACCGTGAAAATATCCACCGGAACAAACCCGCACAACGCTCCGTCTTCACCTATATTTATCATTCCTTTTCATTTTGGATAATGATGGCGGGGAAAAGAGGATTCTTATGAAAAAGTCGAAACCAGGATTGATATAAAAGAGATGGTAGGAATGAAATTCCGTTCAACCAGCTTGTCTGCTCAGGAGTAGGGCAGCAGGGATACTATCTGAAGTACAACAGCTGATTAAAGTTAAGATGAGCAAGCCCCTCATAGTGGCTTAACTTAGTCATCACCCCAGGACTCAAGCATCTGATGAAAATTAAGAGAATTTCAGGAAATTGGCAATAAGAAATTGAGATTGACGAATAACCTTCACCCAACCGCAAAGATTTTTTTACTATTAACTGCAAAATAATTCGGTAAAAGAAACCTATAAGCTTATAACTATATAGGAGGTATATACAAATGAACAAACCAAAAATTCTGAGGATTATTCTGAATCTTTCTGCAGCAATAATCTCAGTAATCCGCAGGGAACTAATCGAAGACAATCCAAAACCAAAAAAAGAAAAAAGGAGACATTATGAGTATTAAAAAATACTTTACCCGCAAAAATGTAATTGAAACAGCAAAATATCTTGGCAGTCTCGCAATAATAGTTTTATGTAAAATGTTCGGAGGTAAAAAATTATGAGTGAAGAAAAATCATTCATCGATTCAATAATTGAGGAAGCAGAACAGCGAAATCAAAAACTGGAGCAGTCGCATCTGGATTTAATTCTTATGGAAATCCGAGGCCTGGAAGGGCATTAATGACATTTAGAAATCATTTTAAATAGTTTCACATATTATTAAAATATTAATGCTAATATTTCATTTAATTTTAAATCAGATTGAAGTATTTCATTCATTAATGCAATAATCCGGCCTTGAGAACCATTACGGATGTATCTCTTTATATTAAATATTCTCTTATCCCTTTTGAAAAACGGAATATCTTCATATGTATAATTTAAATCATCAGCTATACAAGCATATTTACGCCAAATAATTCTGTTCGAGTAATAATCAAGTGCAACTAATACTTTCATTTGATCGAATAATCCAAAAATATCTTTTATCTTTTCAATTGAATCAATGTTATTTTTGGTAAAATAATCCTTAATTTTTATCTTAATAATTTCATCTATTCCATTTTCCATTTTAAGTAAATCTTTTAACAAAGTCATTAAATATTTACCTTCATGCTGACGAACTAACCAATTCCAATTTTGACAATTGTAATTATCATAATATAAGGGGGACACTCTTTCCCATGTATTTCCGTAATATAATAAAGCTATTGTGATTAATTGATCATTCGAATTATCAAATAATTTTTCAAATAATTTCCATGTTTTTTCAAAATTACTTAAATCGAATTGTTTATTTTCCACAGTATAAAATTCTTCTAGTAAAAATGTTATCTCGCCATTAAATACAGGATGATCTTCTACTTTCCAGAATATTTGTTCCAAATATTGTCTCTGGCTAACATCAATATATCTTTTATATAATTCTAGTTTTAATACTTCCTCATCGTTGATAATTACAGTTCTTCCTTTTTGATATTCTATTAAGTCTGTTATGTCGTAATTTCCCTTGTTATTTTTACAATATTCTGACACCAATCTGATTGCGATAGGTAATTGATTCGATATATCCTTACTTACATTAGTTTTTCTTGAAATATTATAAAAGAAACGGATGAAGCGTAGGCAAAGATTTTGATTAATTTTATCTACCCTTGACACAAATGTCATAATCGGAAGAATTCGAAAATAATATATCAATCTTCCCATCGAAGGAGTTTCTAATAGATAATTCTCGGATTCATATTGATTAAAAAAAGTTATAATAAAATCGGTTTCTACAAGCCATTTATATGCTTCAAAATATTTTTCTAGTTCAGTTAGAGTATCAGGTAATAAATCTATTCTGATATTTTTAGAAACGTTTGAAATTGCAAAATCAATTATCTTATCAGAAGTTTGTTGTAACTCACACATATTTATTATTTGAACTCTGCGAAGAAATTCATTAAAGTTTTCATCTGCATCTGAATTGGATCCCTTATGTTTCCAAAAAAAATCCTGCCAATTTTCCCATTTTGCTCCCCAAGTAGTCTTTTCATTCTCATCTGTTAACTTATTCAAATATTTTGCTTTTAATGTTTCATTTGCCTCAAGGTTACGCCCCCTGGAATTCATATATATGTATAATTCTTCCCCCTGTCTACCTTCATCAATATTGAAATATGATATCTCCGCAGTGTTTTCGACAAATTTTAAAAAAGAATCAATCTGATTTTCCCCTAAAATATTTATCAACCAATCCTTAATCGTATAATAATTTTGAGAGATATTTATTATAGTGATATCATTTTCATATCCTTTATGATACCAAACCTGGTCCTCAATTTTAAGCTCGGATTTTTCAAAATTGACTTTAATATAGCTTACTAGGTCAAATAAAAAATCGTGTGTTATTTGTCGGACTTTATAATCTATTTTTAATTTGCCATTTTTTATTATATAATCTGGCACTTTACTTTTACGTAATTGATAACAAGATAACAATAGTATAAATACGGTCGTCATTCTTTGTTGTCCATCAACAAGGAAATATTTGTAAACATAATCTTTATCTTGATAGGCATAAATAAATCCCAAGTAAGGTAAATCGCCGCCCCCATTGTCATAACTATCTTTTAGTGAATCTAACAATTCAACCACTTCAGTTTTTCCCCATACATAGTCTCTCTGAATTTCAGGTATTATAAATTGATCAAGATTAGTAAATTCCAATAGTTCTAATATTTTATATTTTCCAGTATTCATAATTCAATTAATATTTAAATAGTCAACAATTTTATTTATTTGGCAGTTAATATATTCCTCATGCTTTAATAAGTCACTTCTTGACCAGACATAAAGATTAGTATCATTACCAATAATTAACTTGCTGAAAACATCGTATGTATGAAAAGGTACAAAATTTCCATCACTTACTTTTTGAACTATGATAGTTCTTTTTCTGTCGAAAAAATGATCAGAAAGACTTGAATTAATTCCTTGTGGTAGCAAACATAAATTTCCCAGTTTATGTAAATCGTTTGCTTTATTTTCTAATAGATAGACGAGTGCTTTTCTTTCATCATCATTAATAGTAAACCCTTGATCTGACGACCTAATTTTGTCAAGAAGATCCAAAGTAATTTGTCTTTTATTTTCGTCTTCTATTTCAAAATTTTGCAACTCTTCTGTAAATAATTCTTTTAAAATGAACATATCAGCTTTCGTCAAATTGGTTAGTCTTCTCATATCTTTTTCATTCTGTGGATAAATATGTTCAATACTCCAGTTTTCGACAAAAATTTTACCAAAATCATAAGGTATGGCTTTTCTTCCATCAATGGGCAAAAACTTGGCAATATCGATAATTAAAAAAAGATTAAAAAGATCACTTACATTATCCACATAATTTAAATCCTTCTTTATACCATTATTGGAATAGTCAAAAGGAATAATCCTTTTGCAATTATTTTTAAGTAATGTTAAAAATTCTCGTTTATTACCGCAATTAGAAAACTCACTCCATAGATTGGTCAGGCCTATTGAAGACTTTGTATGTAAAATAAAACCCAGCAAATTGTGTTCTTCTGGCTCAAAATACCAATCATTCAAAGTTAACATTGTACTACGGATCTTACTAAAGATTTGTATTGCTGATTCTTTACTGTCATCATATAATTTATTGAGGTAATAAAAGTTAGGATTAATTTTATCTGAACTTACTTGAGGATAAGCAAGTTTAATCAACCAGTTTAATCTGTTGTCTTTATCATATACACTCTTATAAAAATTTCGCACCTCTTCCTGAGACACCCAATGTGTTAAATCGTCCCATTGCCTTCCAAGATTTGCCCTGATTTCATTGATTTCTATTTCTGTTAATCTATATGTCAAGGCTTTATTTTCCAAAGGAATCTTTGTTATTAACAATCCTTTAACTAGATCTTCATCTTTTAATTTTATTCCCTTGTTCACATTGATAAATATTTTTTCACTGTTTATGTTATTCTCTAAGAGATTTACTATAAGTAGTGTTTTCTCACTTATATAATCATAAAATTTTCTTTTATTTATTTTTAGAAGATAGTTATGGATGGTTCTTACAGCTTGATAAATATAAAATACATCCTGGTTATTACTATCCTCGGATCTACTAATAAAATCTCCCCAAGTTTTTGATTCCAAAATTAATTCAATGTTGTTATATATATACTTTTGAATGAAATTGTTTCTGATTTGATATATAATTTTTCCCGCAATGAAGTTTTCTTCTCCCCGCAGTTCTTCAAAATTAAATAATAAACTAAATATAATTGTAAGAGTCACAAGTCTTTGTTGTCCATCAATCACTTCAAAATTTTGTTCTTTTTCTTTAAGTGTAATGAATTGTAAATAATATCTTTCATTACCACGCTCTGCGGCTAAATTTAGATCATTCATTAACACTCTTACTTGGCTATTTTCCTCAGAAGAGGTCCATTTATAACCTCGTTGATAAGTGGGTATTATGAAATTGATTTTCTCAGCAACACCCAGCAGGTCTGTAAAGATTCCTTTGAGCGAATATATAGTTTGTGGTCTAGGCATATATATTGGGAAAATAATTGAAAAAGTATTTATATTAAAAAATAATTGTCTGCCTTTATATCTATATCCTGCAGTCTTCGAAGGTCCCTAATAGAAGCTCAGCTTAAAAACCACCCCAGGATTCAAAAGTTAATTTAAAATTACAGCAATTTTAGGATAGAGGCAATAATAAATTGAGTTTTTCAGTTGAACATGTAATGTCTC
>CAWDWP010000014.1:0-10423 GCA_963806045.1 uncultured Ignavibacteria bacterium
ACCATTACCTTCTTTTTCATTCAGTAAAATATCATACCCGATTGATTGAATTGCTGTTTTAAATTCAGCAGGATTAGCTACTGCAGGTTCGTATTCAACAAAAGCTGTCGAGTTTGCATAATTGACAGAGGCATTCTTTACTCCTTTTTGTGCCTTCAGCATGCTTTCCACACTTACGGCGCAGGAGGCACAGCTTAATCCTGTTACGGGATAACTATTTTTTATTGTCTTTTCCATTTCAAATTCTTCTTTATTCAAAAATAGCAATAAGCGATTGCAAAAGTGTTATAATTTCTTAGAAAAAGGTTATAAGATTTACAGGTCAGACTTTAGTTTAGACTTTATCCAGAGGCTTGCGTTTAATTTCCTTAATCATTTTAAAGTGGCTCGGAGGCAAGCCTGTAACTTTTTTGAACTGGCTGGAAAGATATGCCACACTGCTATACCCCATTTTATATGCAATTTCGCTAAGCGTCAGTTCATCATATACAAGCAGTTCCTTCACGCGTTCAATTTTCTGGTGGATAAAATATTTTTCTATGGTTGTTCCCTCCGTATCGGAAAAGAGATTGCTAAGATATGTATAATCTTTATGCAAATGTGATTCGATGTATTCGGAAAGATTCACTTTAAGTTCTTCATCCGAATGGTGAACAAGATTTATTATCAGGGTTTTAATTTTTTCTATTATCCTGCTGTTATTGTCATCAATCAGTTCAAAGCCGAGCAGTCTTAGCTTCTCACCGACATTTTCCTTTTCACTTATTGTAAGGTCTTCCAGAATTTCAGCTTCTCCCAGAATCACAGTCTGCGGAGTATAGCCAAGTTTGTCCAGTTCACTCTTCACGACCATAACGCATCTGTCGCAAACCATATTTTTAATATATAACGTCATATAAATTAAATAATCATTTATAATACTTTCTCTTGATTAGATTAATATTCCAGACCTTCAGAAAGACTTTTTTCGATTGACTTCCGTACAAACTGATTCAGAGAAAGATTTAATGACTTAGCGGAATGATAAGCTCTTGCATGAATATCAGGAGCTACTCTGATGTTAAAGCTCCCTTTAAAAGATTTATGCGGCTCTTTCTTATTAAGTTTGCATATATCCAGATAATCATCTACAGCTTCGTGAAAAGCTTTGAGAAGTTGTTCAACACTTTTCCCTTCAAAAGTAACGAGGTCATTTATACCCTCAATTTTTCCGAAAAATGTTTTATCGCTCTGACTAAACTGAAGCGAGCCGATAAACGATTTATAAGTTACTGTATTTTTCATTTTAATAGATTTTGATTCCTTAATTCTTCTATGAGCATATGAATCTGATAATCTTTCAACACCGGTTTTGGATGCGGCTTGTGAAGTCTGATTATATGCTGTGTGGTTTTATGATAAAATGCAACACGCGAACCGGATGTCTTGCCCGTACTTATTTCTTCATAGCCATAATGTTTTAATATTTTTCTCAAATCATCATAA
The DNA here is from genome assembly GCA_963806045.1 of uncultured Ignavibacteria bacterium. Classification (GTDB taxonomy): domain Bacteria; phylum Bacteroidota; class Ignavibacteria; order Tepidaquicellales; family Tepidaquicellaceae; genus DATCHW01. Next base: position 1,486 of record CAWDWP010000014.1, read on the forward strand.
GAAAAATCTTTTGGATAATTCTTAAATCCTTGAATTAACTTCTCAATTTTGCTCACAATTAAATATATAATATTATTATAAACAATGCAACTAAATAATAGTTGCAAATCCATCAAATGAGTGGAAGTTTTATTTTTAATTACCCGGTCATTTATAGACTGTGTAAAAACACCTTGTGAAGACATAGTCGCAGAGCCTGTCCGAATGCTCAAAAATGTCATTCTGAGTCCTCCTAGGAGGACGAAGAATCTCAAAAGCAGAATGGAAACAAGATCCTTCGTTCCTCAGGATGACAAAATACGGAGAATCCTTATATTCCCATTTCGATTATCTTGCAATATGAATATTAAACGTTCCTGTTTGAAATGCTCCGAACAGCTGTGCCCAAAAGAAAACATACATTTCGGTTCCTCTCGCTAGCTTGATATCGCCCACATCTAAGATATTCTCATTTTTCCAGCCGAATGAATTCAATAGTTTTTTCACTTCCGTTTTTGCACCGGCATCATTTCCGTTCACGAAGACATTATGGTCGCCCGGGACGAGCGATGGATTTGTCATTATATATGCATTCATCGTATTCAAGCTTTTTACAACTTTAGCGTTCGGGAAAGTCCGCTGTATCTGCTCGGCAAGTGAATCCGTATTGCATACAAAAAGTGTAGGTGGAAATCCTTTGGAAAAATCAAGCGGGTTCGAGACATCCAGAAGAACCTTACTATTCAGATTTTTTTCGCCTGCTAATTTGAGAGCCTCCAGAGAGCCCATTCCATTGGTCGCATTGATAATGAATTCACCGAATGCTGCTGCTTCACTAAAAGTGGCAAATTTTATTTTTTGATGTTGTTTAATCCATTCCTTGAATGGCGGTCTGCCGAAATTATCAGGTTTATTTTTTGCAAGTAAATCTGCGGTATTTCGTGAACCCATCATAACATCGTGATTAAGTTCAGCCAGCTTCTCTGCTAATGTCTGCCCCACAACCCCTGTTCCTAAAACTGCAATTTTCATAAATTTATCCTTTAATTTTTAAAATTTTAAATTCTAAATTTTCTTTGCGTTCTTTGCGCTCCTTCTGTTTTTTTCCTCTCTGTGTAACTCTGTGTTCGCCTCTGCGCCCCTCTGTGATACTTGCTTTTTAATCCACTTAAATAACTTAATTAACTTAACAAACTCACATCGCCCTGTATTTTTTTACTTTAAACTTTTGCCTTTAAACTTTATACTTGAGTAACCGCTTCCGGCTCGTATGAATCCCGGACTTGCTGATTTCTGAGCTTATGAATATGCTTTGCAATGTACTCTGCATCCCTGCCGACACCGCCGATTAAACCTGATGTTAAAGAGTATTGAAATTTCATACCCGCAAAATATAACCCCGGTACGGATTTTGAAATTCCCCTGTTAGTCGCAGGCCAGCCTGTTTCATCGGTTACATTAAAATCTATCCAGGAAAAATCAGGTTTGTATCCCGTCGCCCATATAACATTGGAAACACGGATAATTTTTCCGTCTTCAAGTTTTGGATAGCCATTGATTACGGTACCGGTTCTCGGGAGCCGGATTACCCCTGCCGCGTCAAGGTCTGAAACGGATACACTGATAAGCGGCGTTCCTTTGCTCAATATTCTTTTCCTTGCTTTCCTGCCAATTGGTGTCTTTATAGTAAGGATATAGCTGATAAACAACCAGTATAATCCTCCGAAATATTTAAAAAGCCAGTCGGGAATGTGAGGTGTAGGATTTCCGGAAATAAAGGTTTTGTAAGTCTTGCGGCTCCTGCTCAGCTCTATGGCAATTTGTGCTCCCGATGTTCCCGCTCCGATAACCAGCACGTCCCCCTGCGGAATCATTTCAGGATTTTTATAAGAAGAAGAATGAATCTGGTGAATATCCTCATTAAGTTTTCCGGCAATGTCCGGAATGTAAGGTGCGGGATTTGTTCCGGTTGCTACTATGACACACTCAGAAAAATATATTCCGTTCGAAGTGCTTATTTCAAATGAAGAATTATCTGAAGAATTATTTGGAAAGATGGTTCACTTTTACACCCGTCGAAACCGGAAGGGAGAATTTCTTAACGTAGTTTTCAAGGTAGTCAGCCATTTCATCTCTGGTTGCAAATGTTCCGCGTTCAGCGGGGAAAGGGAATCCGGGTAATCCGTTATGCTGTGCGGGGTAAAAAGAATCAGAGAATCCCACCTGTTTCGCCAGCAATCGCCGACTCGCTTATTCTCATCGAGAATCAGGAAATCCTCATTGAGTTTTTTCAGGTGATATCCGGCTGCAATTCCTGCCTGTCCTCCTCCTATTATTATCGTATCCCAGTGCTTTTTTTCGAAAATTTTATCCAAATCTATTTTAATAGTTCTAGTTAGATAGAACTAAAAAATCAGCATAAAAGTTGTAAGAAATTTTGTAATTTTGTTTGTTTTATATCTCGCGTCTCACATTTGACATCTCACTTCTTTTCGTTTCTACTTTTAACTTTTCTACTTTTTCACTTCTTGTCTCTTTCTTTTTACGTCTTACCTTTTACGTTTTACTTTATTATTAAAAGATAGCTTTAATAATAAAAAATTAAGTGGTAAATTAAAATAAGGGATCACTATTTACAATTTCTAAATCAAAAGTTCTTATATCTTGAAATTCGTTTTTACAAAGCTACCTCAATAACAATAAAGGAATATAAAACTTATGAAGATTTTCAAATTTGGATCAGTCGGTAGATTTAAATTTAAAATTATTTCTTACTTATTTATATTCATTCTATTTTTATCATCTGATTTAACTTTTGGGCAGGATATTTCGAAATCACAAATTCCAGACCTGATTCCTTATCGGAAGGGCAACAAATGGGGGTTCTGCGATAAGGATAAAAAAGTAATTATTCCATTAATATTTGATTATGTTTTTCCTTTCGATAATAATCTTGCAAAGGTTGAATTAAACAATAAATATGGATTTATCGACAATAAAGGAAATGAAGTCATTACAATAAAATATGATTTTGCAGGTGATTTTGAAGAAGAATTATCCGCTGTCAAAATAAAAAATAAATGGGGATTTATTAATATCGAAGGAAAAGAGGTAATAGGGCTAAAATATGATAAAGTATATGTTTTCAAAGAAGGACTTGCACCTGTGAATTTAAATGAAAAATGGGGATTTATTGATAAATCAGGAACTGAGATTATTCCCTTAAAGTATGATATAATTGATGATTTTAAAGAGGGAATTGTACGGGTTGAGTCGAATAATAAATGTGGTTTCCTAGATAAACAAGGAAAAGAAATCATTCCAATAATATTTGATTTTGTTTGGTTCTTAAAAGATGGATTCGTTCGTGTATTATTGAATGATAAATGGGGAATAAGGAATAAATATGGAAACGAAATTATTCCTGAGGATTATGACGAAATTGAAAATTTTAATGAAGGACTGGCTGCGGTTAAATTAAATGGAAAGTGGGGATTCGTAAATACTAAAAATGAACTTATAATTCCGATGAGGTATAATGAAACCCAACATTTCAGCGAGGGGCTTGCACTAGTTAAATTAAATGATAATTGGGAAATCATAAACACTAAAGGTGAAGAAATTATTTCGCTAAATTGTGATTATGCAGGTTATATCAACGAAGGACTCATTAACTTTGAATTGAATAATAAATGGGGGGTTATAAATAAAAAAGGGGAGGTAATTATACCTGCTAAATATGATAATATTTGGATTTACCAAAAAGATGTTATAAAAGTTAAATTAAATAATAAAGTAGGGTTCGTAAACTTCGAAGGAAAAGAATATATTCCCTTAATATTTGAGGATGCTTGGAATTTTTCTAAGGAAGGACTTGCACTTGTGAGATTTAATGATAAAGAAGGATTTATAAATAAAAAAGGACAAGAAATTATTTCTTTTAAATATGAAAGTTGTTATAATTTTGAAAATGGACTTTCGAAGGTCTTGTTAAAAGGAAAATGGGGCTATATTGATATAAACGGTAATGAATACTTTGAAGAGTAAAAAGAACGATACTCATTGATAAGAGATGAATCAAAACAAAATCAAGTAAATATCAAATTGTTTAGAAAAGATCTTGATGTTGTTGGTATTTAAACGAAGTGATACCAATAGCATTTCAACTGGATGACCCTAAGGGTACCCTCTGCTTTCGCAGGAATGACAAAACTTCCACATTATCGTTTTTTAATTTTGAATAAATTTTTAACTTTTGATTTTTAAATTTTAATTTTTATTAGTGTATCATAAATTGTGCCATTTCTGATTTTTTGAGCTTGCCCCGCTTTCTGTACTGCTCTTTTATCATTACAAATATTACAGGAGTTACGAATAATACGTGAATTGCAGATGTTAATATCCCTCCGATTAATGGAACCGCAAGCGGTTTTGCTAAATCTGCACCTGTTCCGGTTGACCACATTACGGGAATTAATCCGAGCATTGCAACAGCAACTGTCATTAATTTCGGTCTTAGTCTTAATATTGCACCTTCTTCAGTTGCATCAATTAAATCCTGTTTGGATAGAACTCCATTTTTTTCAATCAGTTTTTTATCGAGCGCTTCGTGAAGATAAATTACCATAATAACACCTGTCTCAACAGCTACTCCATAGAGAGCAATAAATCCAACCCATATTGCAACAGAAAAATTAAGTCCGAGTATAGACATATAGTAAACACCGCCTATCAAGGCAAAAGGAACGGACAACATTACAAGAGCAGCTTCGAGGAAATTTTTATAAACAAAATAAAGCATAACAAAAATTATAAGGAAAACAATCGGCATAATTATTTCCAGTCTTTGTTTAGCACGGATTTGATTTTCCCACTGTCCGCTCCAGGAATAGAAATATCCTTTCGGAAGCGATGGTGCAAGCTCTTTATCGAGAACGTCTTTTGCGTCGTTAACAAATCCGCCCATATCACGTCCGCGAACATTCAGGAATATAATAGAGCGAAGAAGTGCATTTTCCGAACCTATCATCGGAGGACCTGATGTGATTTTTATATCGACAATCTCACCGAGAGGAATTTGCATTTTACCGCCGGTGACAGAAGGTGCCGGTTTATTCGTACTCATTCCGCTTCCGGAACTCATAGAACTTATCGAGCCGTTTGATACAGTCACATAAACTTTTTTCAATGCATCGATATCCATTCTGTAATCTTTCATATATCTAACCCTGATTGGAAATCTTCTTCTGCCTTCGACTGTCTTTGAAATATTTTCACCGCCGATTGCTGTTTCAATTACATCCTGAACATCACCGACATTCAAGCCGTATCTTGAAATTGCATCACGTTTGATATCTATGTCAATATAAGAGCCGCCCTGAGTTCTTTCTGCGAATACATCCGCAGCACCGGGAATTGTCTTAAGAATTTTTTCCGCTTTTATAGCCAGTGCCTCAAGTGTATCGAGATTATCTCCGAATATTTTCACTCCAAGATCCGTTCTTACACCCGTAGAAAGCATATTTATACGGTTGATAATCGGTTGTGTCCAGCCATTGCTCACACCGGGAATTTGCAATTTCGAATTCAGTTCGCTGACGATATCAGCTTTTGTAAATCCTTTGCGCCATTCGGATTTATCTTTCAGCATAATAATGGTTTCAATCATACTTGTCGGAGCAGGGTCTGTTGGGGTTTCCGCACGTCCTACTTTTCCGAGCACGTGGTCAACCTCGGGAACGCTCTTAATGATTGCATCCTGAACCTGCAGAATTCTTTTCGCTTCATTCACCGAAATATTCGGAAGCATTGTAGGCATAAACAGAAGACTGCCTTCGTCAAGCGGAGGCATAAATTCGCTTCCGGTATTCATAATCAGCGGTATAGTTGCAAGAAGTGCAATAATGTTTATTGCAAGAGTAGTCTTTCTGTATTTAAGTGCAAGTCTCAGCACCGGGTCATAGAGACGGTTGAAAGTACGCGTAACAGGATTTTTCTTTTCGCCGTACAACTTTCCCTTCATAAAAAGTGTCATTAGCATCGGGACGAGAGTGATTGTAATAAATGCCGAGCCGGCAATTGCAAATGTTTTTGTGAATGCAAGCGGATGAAATAATTTTCCTTCCTGTCCTTCAAGCAAAAATACGGGCAGGAATGAAATCACAATAATTGCTTCCGAGAAAAATATTGCACGACCAACCTGCTTCGCAGATTTAGCGGCGATTTCCTTGTAATCAATTGTTAATCCCAATTCCTGTGCTTTCGCAATATTTCGGTAAGCATTTTCAACCATAACAATAGATGCATCTACAAGAATTCCGATTGAAATAATGAGACCTCCAAGGCTCATAATGTTAGATGTGATATTAAACTGCCGCATTAAAATAAATGAAATAAGAATTGCAGCGGGAATTTCAATCAATATCCTTAAAGCACTTCTGAAATGGAAAAGAAACACAAGAACAATTAATGAAACAATCAGGCATTCTTCGATTATAGCACGTTTCAAAGTATCGATGGCACTTGTAATCAATCCGCTTCTGTCATAGGAAGTTTGAATTGTAATTCCTGCCGGAAGACCTTTTTCGAGCTCTTTAATTTTTTCTTTTACCCTGTCAATTACCGTCATTGCATTTTCACCATACCGCATAACGATTATACCGCCAACAACTTCACCTTCACCGTTCATATCCATAAGACCACGCCGTATATCCGCTCCAATCTGAACAGTCGCGATATCTTTTATCCTGACGGGAATTCCGCCTTTGCCTGAGGTCAATGTGATTTCTTCAATATCGCTCACATTCGTAATGTATCCTTTTCCTCTTACGAAATATTCGATATCCGAAGACTCTATATTTCTTCCGCCGACATCTTTGTTGCTTCTTTGCACGGCAGTAACGATATCGGAAATACCGATTCCATATGCATTCAGGCGGTTAGGGTCAACATCAATCTGATACTGCTTAATGAAACCGCCAATTGATGCAACTTCTGCGACACCTTCGACCGATTGAAGTCCGAGCTTAAGATAGTAATCCTGTATGGCTCTCAGTTCCCCGAGGTCATATTTATCGCTTACGAGATGATACCAGTAAACGTGTCCGACACCGGTGCCGTCCGGATCCGAGATATAGGTTTGACACCTTCGGGGAGTGTTCCCTGAACCTGAGAAAGTTTTTCAAGTACTCGGCTTCGAGCCCAGTAAATCTCTGCATCATCATCAAAGATTACATAGATAAAACTCATACCGAACATCGACTGACTGCGGACAGCTTTCACCTTCGGCATTCCCTGCAGATTTGTCGTCAGCGGATATGTAATCTGGTCTTCTATTATTTGCGGACTTCTGCCCATCCATTCAGTCCAGACTGATAACCTGATTTTCGGATAGGTCAGGAATTGCATCGACAGGTGTATGAATCATTGAATAAACACCGTATGCAAAGATGCCTATGTATAATAGAAGAATTACAAACCTGTTCTTAACCGAGAAATCTATTATTTTTTCTATCATAATATTATTTAATAATATTTATCATCTTTTTTTCCTTCCCAAGCTGGAGCTTGGGAAGGAGAGTGAATAATTTTATTACATTATTTTTTACAACCCCCTGTCAGTCCCCCTTTTCTAAGGGGGAATTTAATTCAGAGGTTTATTTTGTCACCCCGAACTTGTTTCGGGGTCTTCTTCTATGCCAATATATATATTAGTTGCTGAAACAAGTTCAGCATGACAAACCCCTCATCATTTTTTCTTTCTGTCCTGCGGGAGTTTACAGCAGTCATCGAGTTTTGAATATGCATCAGGGTCTGCTTTTTTACTGTTTGCATCAAAACCAACTGCTGTAATTGCATTTTCAATCTTGCCCAAGTTCGTTACCGATTTGTCAAAATTAACGTAAACAACTTTTTCATCAATATTTACTTCATAGTTCTTTACTCCGGCAACTTTTTTCAGGGCTTTTTCTATCTTACCCTGACAAATTTCGCATTGTGCTGAAGGAATATTTATCATCTTGTGTTCTATATTGCCCTTTGTATCCGATTTCATATCTTTGCTCATTTCCATCTTATCGCTGTTTGTGTTACCTTTACTGTACTGATTCGAATTCAGGGATGAATCTTTCTGCATATTATTCACCTCGTTTTGCTGCTGAGTCGTTTCAGTTATTTGTTCTTTATTAGTAGACGTTTCTTTAATTTCCTGTTTTGAGCAACCCGTCACAAGGAATGCGGTTGTCACGAAGATAACTGATAATAAAGCGAATGTTCTTTTGAGATTTATCTTTTTCATGATTTTTTTGATTTTTCATTTATTATTTAATATTATTTCAAAGTTCATAGAAACCCTTGAAAGGGTTATTACAAATTTTGCTTTTTCCCACGACTAAAGTCGTGGGTTACGTTTTCTTGATTATTATTCATTACTCATTATTAATTATTAATTATTAATTATTAATTTTTTAGTGTTTCATATCCTTCATTGCATCGTTGTCTTTTATCTCTAAATCGTTCTTTTTTTCGGGCATATCCATTCCCGGCATAGAATTTCCCGAGCCCATCCTTATCTGGCTTTCACTGTCTATAAGGAATCCGGCGCTTACAACTATTTCATCGCCGGAATCTATTCCTGATGTAATAAGGTATTTGCCATTTCGCTCTCCGCCAATTTTTACTTCTTTAGGAATGAATGCGTTGCCTGATTTCTTCAGATATACCATATCCATTTTACCTGTCCGGAGAACAGCGTTCTTGGGAACGACAATAGCGGAAGATATATTTGAAGTCGCTATATTTACTTTTACAAACATTTCGGGTTTAAGCAATAAATTAGAGTTAGGGGTAGTAATTCTAACCTCTATTGTTCGTGTATCAGGGTTTACGAATGGATTAATATAATCTATTCTGCCATATACAATTTTATCGCCATATCCGCTTAATTTTATTTCTGCAGACT
>CAWDWP010000015.1:0-253972 GCA_963806045.1 uncultured Ignavibacteria bacterium
CATTTTTTTATACAATATTCTTTACCATTAAATTTATCCATAACTATAAATTCATTTTCAAATATTTCAGTTTGTTTTTCTACCGGGTAAGATGTTAAATAATTCGAAATAAATAATTCCTTACCGTTTTGATTTGAATTTTCTGAGACATTCCGCATTCCATATTTCAAATCCCATTCAAAAATATTTGCATAAGAGTATAAGTCTCTAATATATTCACAATCATCATATGTAATGAGCCAACGATGATTACAATTTCTCATGACTTGAGCAAATCTTTCATGGTCAAATGATTTATGTAGATTTCCATTTTTTCCATACAGAGCTGATTTTGTAGCAGAATAATAAGGAGGATCGAGATACATAAACACATTATCACCCGGGGATTCAATTACTTCCTTATAATCTAAATTAGTAATATTGGTATTATGTAAAATCTTTGACAACATTTTTACTCTTTCTAAACTTGAATCAGTAAATCGCCCTTTGTATGAAGCTTCGGAATACCCTCCGCTTTCAGAAGTCCCTGAGAATGTGATTCTATTAAATACAAAAAATGCGGCAGCAATATGAATTGAATCGAAACCATCAATATTTTTTTGTAAATATTTATGCAAATCTCTGCCTTCTTTGAATTCGGTTTTCCATTCATTAACAATTTTAAGAACTTCATCGACATCATTTTTTACTTCATACCAGAACTTATAAAGTGGTTTGTAAATATCGTTAATCCAATATATACAACCCGGATTTCTTTGTTTCAAATAAACAAAAAGGGAGCCGCCACCAAGAAAAGGCTCTCGATATTCTGAATAATCGGGAATTAATTTCGACATTATACCAATTGCACGACTTTTTCCTCCGGGATATCTTAACGGGCTTTTTGTCATTTATGCTTTTTTTATCTCTAAAACGAATTTATTTTTTTGCGATTCCTCAATAAGTATATTTAATAATTCTACTTGATTAGCTGATAAATTATTTCTGGAAATGAAATCTTTAATATTGATATTCCTATCATTTGAAATTATAGAACTCTTTAAATGAATCGAAGTCAGACTTAAAACAGGTGTTATTGAATATTCAACCTCATTTAAAAAAACTGAAGACAAATTACAATAGAGTATCATTTTAAGTAATCCATCCTTAATGTCACTCAGACTTGGAAGAAGTTTATCTTTGGAATGCTTACATTCTATTAAATGAATGTGATCTTTCTCAATTTCAATTTCATCTGTGGTAAAATAGTAATATCCACCTAAATAATTTTTTATTGTGATCTTTGCTTTTGTTAATGTTCGAAGAGCAATTCTTTTGGTTGTAGAGTTTTATGTTCTCTACTCTGAGCACCTTGAGCTTTTTCTCTTGAAAACTCTTTAAATTCCTCAACTCCGTTTTTAAACTTACTGAAGAAAACATCAATTCCATTGGAACTATGAAACTGTACTGACAATTTCTCATGTATGCTTTGATAAGATATTCTTTAACCTTTTTAATCAAATCTGGCATTGTTTTTTCAATCTCATTTAAATTCCAATGTAATGCTGAACTATGATAGTTACCTATTTCCTTTATTCTTGTCTTTAATAACTTATTGTTGAATTTTGATCAGTACTTTTCCTTCTGTCTGGATATGCACTTCAGCGCATCATAATAAGCAAGAATAACATATACATCTAGTAAACTCATTAGTGAAACTGTATCCCACTGAATGAAATCTCGTCCCCTTTATCCCCTTCATCTTTAATAATAGGTATAATCGTTATTCTTTTTGCACAGTTTAGTGTATTATATACTCTTTCAAATGGATATGATCGGGTTCTTTTTGGAGATACCCACTTTAGATAGAGCAAATCCGCTTTGTTCAATGTTTACAATGCAGGAAGCCGGGCATGTATTAATATTAAACCTGCTATAATTATATTCCTTAAGATTTTGCTTAAAGCATGATTTATATTTGATACCTTTTATTTCTGCAACAATTTCAAAGTATGTTTTACTGTCAAGCATTGTGATAAAATAGTTTTTCTGAAATTAACTAATAAGAGTTAAAGAATAAGTGGAATATCTATTCAATATTAATTTTAAGGAAGGTATTTTAATAATATTGCGAAAATATAAAATAATATTAAGACTCAAACAGCAATTCCACCTTTTCTATAAATGGATTCTTTGATTTCTGAGATACAATCATCAGTGTCTTGTAATTGAGTTGTGGAGTATCGAAGAATGCTCCAGCCTTTTTTTGTTAAATAGTTATCGCGTTTATTATCTTTAATGGCTTTCTCATTATTTATGTGGTAGGAATCACCATCGCATTCAATATTGAGCGAGCCTTTTTTACAGAATGTAGCAAAATCCAAGCGGTAATCATATTTTTCCACTCCTGATATTAACTTGCCTTTCAGCAACGATTTTATTTTCCTTCATACCAATCCAAAGAATATCTTCAAGAGGACTTTCATTAAATAAATCATTTATTTCAACTGCAGATAATAATTTTTGCAAAGTAGTATTTATAAAAATTAATCTTCTTTGTCTTTTACTTGGAATGGGGTTTTTAAGAATATTCAAATCTTTCATATAAATCTTATAATAATCGTCATTCTTGTTAGGATGTTTTTTATCTTTTGGGAATAGTTCGATTCGCTTATGTATTTCAATATTTTCAATCGTTCCGTAATGCTTTGTTATGCATTTATCCTTTCCAAAGTCATATGATTGATAGAATGCAAGATATTTAACTTTTAATAAATTATCCGGTTTTTTATTAAAAGGAATTCGATACCAACCTTCATTCAATAGAATTCTTAAGTCGTTCTTCTGCTTAAGCCAACAAACGATAGTATCGGAAGGAAAATATTTTAGATTAAGTTTTTTCAAAAGTGTTTTTAACTATCGGGAGGAAACTCCTGATGAGCAGCGGAAATTTTATTTTTCAAATAATTGTATTCATCTTTTGCTTTTGAATCTTTTGGATTAATAAAACAAATAAAATTGGCTTTACCTAATAAATGATTCAAATAATTAATATTCATTATCTTTTTTCTTTCCATATGTGATAAAACATCATATTTTTTGATATAATAAACATTCTGCCTTAATTCTCTTCTTATTTTTCTAGGAACTTGCATTTTTTGATTAACAATAATTCCGGTAACTTCTTGTCTTTGTCCTTTATACATTGTTCGAATTTTATCTGAATTCAATTTTAATTTTTTATTTTTTAAGACATACTTAACAAATTTAATGATCATTCCAGGTTTAAAATCTCCTGAAAAAGTTAAATCATCTGCATATCTTGTATATCTGATATTTCTTTCAAAGCAAAATGCTGCTATTCTATTATCCAATGGATGAAAAACTAAATTAGAAATATAAGGACTTGTAGGTGCACCTTGAGGAAGACTACCATAAAAAGTACATAATTTAGATAATAATACAGAAACTCCTTTTGAATAACCAATCTTATGAAATACTTTATAAACTTCAATAAACTTAATTGATTTAAAAAAATCTTTAATATCTAAGGTTAATAAAAGTTTTTGATTTCTATGAAATTTTGCATTATCTTTTAATGATATGTTAGATACAAAGGCTTTAGCAAATTTGCTAACTCGAATATTGTTTAATATATTAATTAGAATCCATTTCTGGATTTCTTTTAGAGATGGTAATGGTTCATCAATTTTTCTTTTTCTATTAGTTGATTTTTTAGGAATATAGAAAGTTCTATAAAATTTTATCGAATTATTGGAAGCACCCAAAACATATTCAATATCATATCCAACTAATAATGAAAAATGAGTTACATCATATATTATAGGAAGATTTTTCTCATTAAGATTACGAGCATAATGGAGTAATTTTATTATTTGTTTTGAAGTTAATCCTTTTATTTTTGCACTTCTTCTAAATGATCTTGAATATTTCTTCCAATTTATCATAATCAAAATTAAAGCCTTAGAGAAGTTCATTACAAATCAATTATATCATCAATCGAACTCTTTATGTTCGATTGCACGTTCGTTTTGTCGTAGACAAAACAACGTACGTTAATAAATTCGTAGCGAATCTGTAGCAAGAATTTATTAACGTTGGCTTGAAAGCCGGTTCTTCTCAGGATGGCGACTCGCCATCCATCGTGGTATAACCACAAGAGTCTAATGAACTTCTCAAGGCAAATACTTCTTTTTTATCTTTTTTGGTATATAAATTTCCTCTAAGTTAATTTTTTTAATTTTAAATTGATCATATGGACCAATCCATTTTTCAGAATTATATCTTTTTACTTTTTTATTTAAACTTTCCAATTTTTTCAATCCAATTTCTGTCAATTTAAATATTTTCTCTTTTTTAGAAATATATCTTTTCTTTATGGCGTAATCAATATATTCTGCAACTTGAAAATAATTTAACCCCATTTTTAGTAAAGGTTCAATATTCCCATTTCCTTTAATTATTTGTAATAATAATATTAAATATTTCTCTTTCATACAATATTAATCACGTTGAAAAGGTGCTTCAAAGAATTCACCATTTTTTTTAAAACCTTTCCAATAAACAGGAAAAGTATTATCAGGTGTTCTACCGATTGAGATTAATGCTTCAGATTTTTGATATCCTAAATTAAAATAAGGAGATAAACCATTAATAATATTCTCAATAGATAACATTAGATCTATTTTTTGTTCTTTTTCTGGAGAATCATAAAAGTCTGAGATTCCTTTCTGTAATATCTCTTTAATAAAAACTTCAACCCCAGTAGCTTTCACTTTTTGTAATCCTTCATTTAAAGAATACAATGCAAATACTTTAACTTTATTAATATTAACATCTTTTCTATTACTAAAAAGATATATTATTGCCGATTCTGCTGTCTCTCCAGTCCCAATAAAATCATCAACTAAAAATATCATACTTTGATCGTTTATAACTAATGGTAAATTATTTATTCTATCAATAATAATAAATTCTTTTCCTTGGAAATCTTTATTTGATTTAAAAACAGTTGATCTAGCATAACATAATAAATTATCAGGACTTTTAATTTCTCTTTTTTTATCCGTATCTGGTGTAAGTAAGGACGTAACATATATTTTATCACAGTTCTTATAATCCGATTTATTTACTCTTTTCAATAAATCGTAGAATAAACTTTGAAATTGACTCCAATCATATAAGTACTAAGAATCTTTCAGTTAATTCAATAATAAAATCCCGTTTTTCATCATCCAATACTTCTAATAAGAAACAAAATTTATCTAATATATTTTGATAACCAGGACTTTTATCCCAATCATTAACTCTAAAGATTCTACTTAATTCACTTATATACTGTATTCCTAAATTACTTTGTCTATTTAAATGTGCTTTCAATTTGAATAAAAAGTAAATAAAAAATAATTAATTTATTTTCATTAAAGAATTTAGTTTACTACTATTTTTAACAGTACCCTGAATTTATTAATATTTTTACTTCTTCAATCTTTCTTCTATCTTATCCAGTTCTTCTGCGAGTTCTTTGGGTAAATGGTCGCCGAAGATTTTGTAGTATTCGCGCATTTCTGCAACTTCATCAACCCAGGCTTTTTTATCTACTTCAAAGAGTTTTTTGAAATCTGCGGGATTGATATCCAGTCCCTTAGTATCAATTGCACCTTCTGCAGGCAGGCGTCCGATAGGTGTATCAATATATTTTCCTGTTCCTGCAACTCTTTCAACAACCCACTTTAATGCACGTATGTTATCGCCGTATCCGGGCCAGATGAATTTTCCTGCTTCGTTCTTGCGGAACCAGTTGACAAAGAATATCTTCGGAAGCTTTTCGGGGAAGGACATTTTTCCGATTTGAATCCAGTGCCCGAAATAATCTCCCATATTATATCCGCAGAAAGGAAGCATTGCAAACGGGTCGTGCCTGAGCTTGCCGACTGCTCCTGCTGCTGCTGCGGTGGTTTCCGATGCGGCTGCCGAGCCCATATAAACTCCGTGGTTCCAGCTATATGCTTCATTTACAAGCGGTGTGACGCTCGCACGCCGACCGCCGAAGAGGAATGCCGAAATCGGGACACCCTTCGGGTCTTCCCACGCAGGGTCAATAACAGGGCATTGCTTTGCAGGTGCGGTGAAGCGTGAATTCGGATGAGCGGCAAGCTTTCCGTTATCCGGTGTCCATTCGTTTTTATTCCAGTCAATTAAATGCTTTGGCTTTTCGTCTGTCATTCCTTCCCACCAGACATCGCCGTCATCGGTGAAAGCAACGTTTGTAAAGATGGAATTGGATTCACAGGAAAGCATTGCATTTGCATTTGTCTTCATCGAGGTTCCGGGTGCAACGCCGAAGAAACCTGCTTCGGGATTGATGGCGTGCAGCCTGCCGTCGGTGCCGAATTTCATCCAGGCAATATCATCTCCGACAGTTTCAACTTTCCATCCGGGAATGGAAGGAGTGAGCATTGCAAGATTCGTTTTTCCGCAGGCGGAAGGGAAAGCCGCGGCAATGTATTTCTTTTCACCGCCGTCGGGAGGCGTCAAGCCGAGTATGAGCATATGCTCTGCAAGCCAGCCTTCATCGCGGGCAAGGACTGATGCTATGCGGAGCGCAAAGCATTTTTTCCCGAGCAGTGCATTTCCGCCGTAACCGCTTCCATAAGACCAGATGGAACGCTCTTCGGGGAAGTGGCAGATATATTTAGTTGTATTGCAGGGCCAGGCGACATCTTTCTTTCCGTCCGTGAGCGGAGAGCCGACTGAATGCAGGCACGGAACAAACTCGCCGTCGCCTAAGATATCGAGCACTGCCTTACCCATACGTGTCATAATACGCATATTGATTACAACATAAGGAGAATCTGTAATTTCAATTCCGATATGTGATATATTTGAGCCGAGCGGACCCATCGAGAAAGGAATCACGTACATTGTTCTTCCCTTCATAGAGCCTGTGAAAAGTCCGGTTAATATTTTTTTCATTTCATTTGGAGCCATCCAGTGATTTGTGGGACCTGCGTCAATTTCCTTTTCGGGGCAAATGAAAGTGCTGTCCTCAACGCGTGCAACATCTTTCGGGTCAGAGACAACCCAGTAGCTATTCGGACGCTTTGGAATCGGGGCGAATGAACCATTGTCAACGTAGATTTTAATAAGCTTATTGTTTTCCTCTTCGGAACCGTCACACCAGTGAATTTTGTCGGGCTGGCACATTTTGGCTGCTTCATCCACCCAGGCAAGGAGTTTCTTGTTTTTTGTCATTTTGTTTTCTTTTTGTTTATATTTGATTTCTGTTTAATATTTATATTGTTTACGTTCCCCATCCGGAGATGGGGAACGAGAGTTTTATTTACGTTCCCCATCCGGGTAACGGAGTCTTAATTTACATTCCCAATCAGGAGATTGGGAATCGAGGGTTCTTTTAAAACCAGAGTTTTAACAATCGGAGTTCGAGAGTTTAAATTTATTTACCGGGAAAATTTAAATCCGCCTCCTTATCAACTTTAGAATAAACGACCTCATTAGACATCATGATTGCAATTGGATTAGTGCTTTCAAACTTGCTGAGAATAATTTTAATCATACTCATAACCGGAACTGACAGAAGCATTCCGACAACTCCCCACATCCATCCCCAGAATACAAGCGAGAAGATGAGAAGAAGAGGGCTAAGGTTAAGCCTGTTGCCGAGAATCCTTGGCTCTAAAAAGCTTCCCATTGTATATCCCACCACAATCATAATTATCAATAAAACTATCGGAGTAAGTATATTATCATACTGAGCAAAAGCAATTAATATAGGAAATATTGTCGCAAGGAAAGCACCGATTTGGGGAAGCCAGGTCAGGAAGAAAAAGAACAATCCCCATACGATAGCAAAATCGAGTCCGAAAAATATAAATACAATAGTCAGAATAAAGGCGTGGGAAAAATTAATAAGCGTTTTCCCTACAATATATTTCCGAAGGTCAATAAAAATATCGCTTAGCGTGTCTGCTATCGTTCTTGATTCGCTTTTCGAGAATGCTGCATGGATACGCCTTTTAATACTGCTGAATTCGCCCAAGAGAAAAATTACATAAATGAGTATGAGAATGTAATTCGTGAAAATTCCGGCGATGCCTGAGACAATTGTTGAAAGCGCGCCGGCAATCTTTTCTCCGCTTAAGAATTTCGAAAAATCGAGAGTTTCTTTTATCTTATCATTTGATATTCCAAGCGTATTCAAAAAAACAGCTATATTACCGCTAAGCCCTTCTATTTTCTGAATGTATTTCGGAATTCCGGTCGTGAATGAATTGATGCTGGTATATACGAAGACACTTGCAATATTTGAAACGACAAGGATAACAATTACTACCGATAATATTGCAGCCCACGATGGAAATCTTTTCTTTTTAAGCCATTCATATAACGGTTCGAAAAGGAAAGAAATGATAAGCGCCACAAAAAGAGGAAGCAAAATAGACTGAAGCTCTTTCAGGATATAGCATGAAAACCCAACTAAAAATAATGCTGCTGTTATATTCTGGAATCTTATATTTTGTTTATCTGTCATATAATTAATTTAAATGATTGCCGGTTCATCTTTTTTAGAATTACTGACATCATAAGACATTAAAATAGCCACAGGCTTAGTGCTATCAAATTTACTGAGAATTATTTTAATCATGCTCATAATAGGAACGGAAAGAAGCATTCCGACAATTCCCCAGATATAGCCCCAGAAAACCAGAGAAAATATTAACAGGAGAGGGCTGAGATTAAGCTTATCACCGAGGATTTTCGGCTCGACCAGGTTACCCACAGAATATGCTACAACTCCCATAATTATGAGCAGAACTACAGGTACAACAAGATTATCATACTGCGCAAGAGCGGTAACGAAAGGAAGAACAGACGAAATAAAAGCACCGATATTCGGAATAAATGTCATAAAGAATGTGAGCAAGCCCCAAACGATAGCAAAGTCAAGACCGAAAAATAAAAATATAATGGTGATGAGCAATGCGTGTGATAGATTGATAAGGGTTTTTCCCACAATATATCTCCTGAGGTCAATGAAAATATCACTGAGAATATCAGATATTTTTCTTGACCTTTCGCGCGAGAATGCGGTAAGAATTCGCCTCTGAATGCTGCTGAATTCTGTTAACAAAAATATGACATAAATGAGAATAAGAATATAATTTGTAAAGATTCCCGCAATGCTGGATATTACATCCGAAAGCATTCCGGTAAGTTTTTCACCGCTCATATATTGTGAAACATTGAACGATTTTTTAATTTCTTCATTAGATATTCCGAGAGAGTTAAGTGTATTCGTGACAGAAACCCCGAGACCTTCGATTTTTTGGACATATTTCGGGAATTCGTTCGTAAAAGTATTAATGCTGGTATAGACGAAGACACTGGCAATATTTGAAACGACAAGGATTACAATTACTACAGATAAAATTGCAGCCCACGCGGGAAATCTTTTCTTCTTAAGCCATTCATATAACGGTTCGAAGAGAAAAGAAACTACGAGTGCCATAAAAAAAGGTATGAGGATGGACTGAAGCTCTTTGAGAATATAGAAAGAAAATCCGACTAAAATCAGATCCGGCTGCTATTTTAATGAGTCTTAAGTCCTTATTTTCCTTCATATATTAAAGTTAATAAATTTTTTGTACTTTATCGGGTCACTTTTTCCTGCCCGCAGGAATCCTCTTAACCTGAGAGCGCAGCTATCGCATTCACCGCAGGCAATATCATTGTTTTTATAGCAGGACCACGTTAGATGCAAAGGAGATTTAAGCCTTAATGATTTCAGAACTATATCTTTTTTAGACAGATGAATAAGCGGAGCTTCGATTTTGATGTTGAAATCTTTTTTTGTTCCGTATTTAATCATATTGTTATATGCATCAAAGAAAACCTTCCTGCAATCTGGATAACCGCTGGAATCTTCTTCAACGGCACCAATAAAAATTCTTTCCGCTTTTATCACCTCAGCCCAGCTTACGGCGATTGCAAGTATATTAGCATTTCGAAAAGGGACATAGCTTGAAGGGATATTTTTATTTAATAAATCGGGAAGAGAAACTTTTATTTTTTTATCGGTGAGAGAAGAGCCGCCGATTTTTTTCAGGTGGCTGATATCGGCAACGAGACGCTCTTTTACTTTATAATAATCTGCGATGTCATTAAACGCTTTCAGTTCGCGTTTTTCAGTTCGCTGACCATAGTTTATATGCAAAAAAGCGGGGTGGTATTTTTTTGATGCAATAGCAGCAGTGAGTGCGCTATCCATCCCCCCGCTAACGAGTACGATAGCTTTTTTCAATACAGTTATTTTAAATTACCACAACCATTTAAATTCCCGCGCTTTAATTTCAAGTTCTTCCCTGAATTTCGGGTGTGCGATATTTATCAGAGCTTTGGTTCGTTCTCTTAAAGTCTTGCCGTATAAATCTGCAATACCATATTCAGTGATTATATAATACACATCGCCTCTTGTAGTAACGACACCTGAGCCGGGAGTTAAGATTGGCACAATTTTAGAAATTGTATCATTTTTGGTAGTGGAAGCAAATGCGAGAATGGGTTTTCCGCCAATGCTTCTCATTGCTCCTCTCATAAAATCGAGCTGGCCTCCGAAACCCGAAAAAATTCTTGTTCCCATTGAATCAGAGCAAACCTGTCCGCTGATATCCACCTGAATCGCAGAATTGATGGAAATCATTTTATCATTTCTTGCAATATTAAACGGGTCATTTACAAATTTTGATGTCCTGAATTCTATAAGAGGATTATTATGGATATAGTCAAAAAGTTTTTTTGTTCCTATAACGAAAGAGGCAACGACTTTATTCTGCAAAAATGTTTTTTTCTCGCCATTCACAACTCCGAGTTCAATCAGGTCTATTAAACCGTCCGAAAACATTTCGGTATGAATTCCGAGATTTTTTTTCTCTTTCATAAAAGGAAGAACTGCATCAGGGATTGCGCCGATGCCCATTTGAAGAGTAGACTCATCTTCAATTAAAGAAGCAATATTCTCTGCGATTTTCTGATAAATTATCTTTCTCTTCTTCAGTAGAATTACTGTCAACCATTTCAACTTCAAGCAAAGGAGTATCTACTTCAACTATATACTTAATTTTACTGATGTGAATGAAGTTATCCCCCAGAACCCTTGGCATATTGGGATTGAATTGCGCTAAGATGATTTTTGCATTGTCCGCAGCAGTTTTTGAAACTTCATTACTTACACCGAATGAGCAATACCCGTGTTCATCGGGCAATGAAAGAGTTAGCATGCAAACATCAATCGGTATTCTTTTCATTTCAATCAGGTACGGAATTTCGGATAAAAATACCGGGTAAAAATCGGCTCTGCCTTCATTAACGGCTTTTCGGACATTCCCTGAGGTGAAAAGTGCATTATGCACAAAATGCCCTGCATACATAGGGTCAACGTAGGGTACTTTATGAAAAGTAGTAAGGTGAGTGATTTTGACATTCTGAAGTTCTTTATATCTTTCGCACATTGCGTTAACAAGAATTTCGGGATAGGCACTATTTGCGTGCAGATACACGGTGTCCCCCGATTTTATAACTTTTACGGCTTCCTCAGGTGACACAATTTTCTGGCTAAAGTTTGATAATGGCGACATATTGTTGAAAATTATATTTGATATTGGTTTTAAAAGTAAAGTAAAATATTATTTTTCTTGATTAATTTAAATCCAAAAATTTGAGAAGAGAAAACGTCAGAATCAGGATAAATAGAATTTTAGGATTATAAGGATAAAAGAGGTTACATCAAAGACACACGAAGAAAAACGAAGTGACACAGAGAAGAAATCAGACAGGATGAAATAGTCAAAATCGGGATTAATCGGATTTTGGAATTATAATAATAAAAGAGGTTTCCACTCCAACAAAAGTGTAGGGCTGGCATTAAGACGCACAAAGAAATCAATGTTAGTAACACACGAGATGAAATCAGTACAGGATAGAATCGATTTATAAAGGTTAATGCCAATAATGAGTAATGATCTAATGGAAATGACGTAATTATAATTAATATTTCGCTGTTGCAGTCCGGAGCTACAAGTCCTACTGGGAGGATTACCTCCTTCTGTAACACTCAGGTCTTCACCTACCGACTACGGAGGGGTAATAAAAAATTGTTTTACTTTTTCAGGTTGCCGACCATTTTTTTCGGGTCAACCTTGGCAGTGAATTCCGAATCCGTAAGCAAGCCTAATTCTATCGTTGCTTCTCTTAAAGTTTTATTTTCTTTATGAGCTTTTTTAGCAATCTTAGCTGCATTTTCATAACCGATATGAGGATTCAACGCCGTTACGAGCATTAGAGAATTTTCCAGATGCTTATTAATATTGACAAGATTTGGTTCAATTCCCACAACACAATGCTCGGTAAAAGATTCGCAGGCATCACCGAGCAATCTTGCGGAATTAAGGACGTTGTGAATCATAACGGGTTTAAATACGTTAAGTTCAAATTGTCCGTAGATACCGCCTGTGGAAACAGCTACATCATTCCCTATCACCTGGGCGCATACCATTGTAAGAGCTTCGCACTGTGTAGGATTGACTTTCCCGGGCATAATAGAAGAGCCGGGTTCATTTTCAGGAAGATTCAGCTCTCCAAGTCCGCATCTGGGTCCGGAGCCGAGCAGGCGAATATCATTTGCGATTTTGAACAAGCCAACAGCAAGTGTTTTAAGCCCGCCTGAAGTTTCAACCATTGCATCGTGCGCGGCAAGAGATTCGAATTTATTCTCAGCAGTTTTGAACGGCAAGCCCGTCAATTCTGAGATATATTTTGCAACAATTACATCATAATTAGCAGGAACATTTAATCCTGTTCCGACGGCTGACCCACCGAGAGCGAGTTCGGACAGATGCGTGAGTGTATTTGTAATGGCTCTTCTGCCGTGGTCAACCTGGGATGCATAACCGGAAAACTCCTGTCCGAGAGTGAGAGGAGTGGCATCCATAAGATGGGTTCTGCCAATCTTTACGATATCCATCCATTTTTTAGACTTTTCTTTAAGTGCCTTCATCAGAGTTTCAGATTTCGGAAGAGTATTTTCCCAAATGAGTTTATATGCAGCAATAGACATAGCAGTCGGGAATGTATCGTTTGAAGATTGCGATTTATTAACATCGTCATTTGGATGCAGAATTTTTTTGGCATCCTCAAGCTTACCGCCGTTAATTACGTGCGCACGGTTTGCAATAACTTCATTCATATTCATATTCGATTGTGTGCCGGAGCCTGTCTGCCAGATAACAAGCGGAAACTGGTCGTCGAGTTTCCCTGCGAGTATTTCATCACAAACCTTCGAAATCAAATCCATTTTTTCTTTCGGCAGAACTCCGCATTCGTGATTTGCCATTGCGGCAGCTTTCTTTAGAATTGCGAAAGCATAAATAACTTCAACAGGCATTAGCTGATTGCCTATTTTAAAATTTTCCTTTGACCTCTGGGTTTGTGCTCCCCAATACTTATCAGCCGGGACTTTCACTTCGCCCATTGTGTCGTGTTCAATTCGGTAATTCATATGATTAATAATTTTGTTTTAATAAAGTATGAGTTAGTATTACTTTTTTCCGTGTTCAGCAATTACAGTGCTGTTCAAACCGCCCCGTACAGTAAATTCACCTTTTACTTCCATCCATTTTGGTTTCAGGATAAATAAAAGATCATCGAGAATTCTGTTAATGACATTTTCATAGAAAATGCCGTCGTTACGGAATGACTGCAGATATAATTTAAGAGATTTTAATTCGACGCATTTTTTTGAAGCAATATAAGAAATTGTTATAGTGCCGAAATCCGGCTGACCTGTTTTCGGGCAGACCGAAGTAAATTCATTCGTCCGGTGAATAATAACATAATTTCTTTTCGGATGAGAATTATCAAATGTTTCGAGTAAAGCGATTTTATCGGATTCTGGTTTCATAAGTTAAGTAAACATTAGATTTATCCAAATTTAGCAATAATATTACTTAAAATGGATTGAAAAACATTAATATCCTGCATAATTTAAAATATTGCGGGAGTAATTCAGTGGTAGAATGTCAGCTTCCCAAGCTGGACGTCGCGGGTTCGAGCCCCGTCTCCCGCTCATATTCAATTAATAATTAGTCCTCCCAGGAGGATCTTCGCTTCGCTGCGATAATTAATAATTAAAAGAACATAAGCATCACGTTTCAATAGATTCAAAGATACTATTAAATAAAATATATTATAATTAATAATTCTGGAAACCCGCAGAAACAATATTTTCTTCACAGTCGGACCGACACAGCTTTTTCCGGGGATAGATTCGTATATTAAGGAGGCTTTAGAACTTGATATATGTTCGATTTATCATCGCTCTGATGAGTTCATAGAGATTTACAAATCTGTTCATAATTCACTTAAAAGCATTCTGAAATTTCCTGATGGCTTTAAAATATTTTTTCTGGGGTCTGCAACTGAATGTATGGATAGGCTTTTACAAAATCTGGTTCACAAAAAATCATTTCACTTTGTAAACGGTGCTTTTTCAGAAAGATTTTACAATACCGCTATGGAGTTAGAAAAAGACACGCATAAAATTGAAGCTGAATATGGAAAAGGATTTGATTTCGATGTGAAAATTCCGGACGAAGCAGAGTTGATTTGCTTCACACAAAATGAAACAAGTACAGGGGTTCAAATATCACCCGGTAAAATTCACAAAGTTAAAAGGGAGAATCCCGGTAAATTAGTTGCAGTTGATATTGTATCATCGTTCCCATTCGTAGAACTGGATTATAATTTTATTGATGCTGCATTCTTCTCAGTTCAGAAAGGGCTGGGAATGCCTTCGGGGCTTGCTGTTCTGATTGTTAATGAAAAATGCATACAAAAAGCAAAACATATAAAAAATGAATTGAAGGGCAATATCGGAAGTTACCATAATTTTATTAAGTTAAGTGAAAATGCACGTAAATTTCAACCAACAGAAACTCCGAATACGTTAGGAATTTTTGTTCTGAGCAAAGTTCTGAAGCAAATAACAGAATACGGTATTGAAAAGATAAGAAAAGAAACGAAAGAGAAATCAAAACTTCTGTATGATTATTTTGACAGTTGTGAAATAGCCAAACCATTTGTAAAAAATCCGGAAGACAGGTCTGATACGGTGATTACAATCACAACGGAAAAGAAATCACAAATAATGAATGCATTGAAAGAGGAAGGATATATTTTAAGCCACGGATACGGAAAATTCAGGAATGAACAATTACGAATTGGAAATTATCCGATGCACCGGATTGAAGATATAGAAAAGATTATTTCTATAATTAAGAATTTATAACGTTTTCATAATTTTCACGGCTTCACCTACCTCATCAAACGATACATCAAGATGGAACACTGCCCGCAATAAGTCATAACTTCCGGCAGAAATTAAAAGACCTTTTTCTTTGAGTTTAGGAATATATTGTTTCTTAGGTATTTTTGAATTTGCAAAAATTACAATATTTGTATGAACCATATCAACATCCACATCGATACCGTCAATTTTCTTTATTTCATTTGCAAAATTTTTGGCTTTAAGATTATCTTCTTTCAGTCTTTCTACATTATTTTCAAGTGCATACATTGCTGCGGCTGCGAGTATTCCAACCTGCCTCATTCCTCCGCCTATAATTTTTCTCCATTTATGTGCCCGTTCGATGAAATCTGCATCTCCGCAAAGTATTGAGCCTACAGGCGCTCCGAGACCTTTTGAGAAGCAAAATGAAATTGAATCCACATAAGCAGCATACTCTTTGATTGTAATTCCTGTTTCGACATAAGCATTAAAAATTCGTGCACCATCCATATGAACTTTAATTCCATTTTCGCGGGCAAATGCTGAAATTTCCCTGACATTTTCAATTGGCTGAATGACTCCGCCGGCACGGTTATGAGTATTCTCAATACATATTAATCTTGAAACAGGGAAATAATAATCTTTTGGCCTGAGATATTTTTTTATGCTGCTGACATCCATAATACCATTTGTACCTTCGACAGTCATAAGCTGAACTCTCGACAATACAGCCGGAGCGGCAGTTTCATAATTGAAAATATGAGATTCCATTTCACAGATAACTTCATCACCCGGATTTGTATGTGATTTTATTGCAAGCTGATTTCCCATGCAACCCGTCGGGACAAATAATGCTTTTTCTTTTCCGGTCATTTCCGCACATTTCCTCTGAAGTTCGTTAACAGTCGGGTCTTCACCGAAAACATCATCGCCAACCTTTGCATTCATTATTGCTTCAAGCATTGCCTTAGTCGGCTTTGTGACAGTATCACTGCGAATGTCAATTAATTTCATATAAGATATATTTTAAAACTAAATAATCAAATTATTAAAACAACTTTCCATTACCATTGGTTTCTTCTTGATCTACTTCGGCAATTCGTGCGACTGCACAAATAATATCACCTTCCTTGAGTCTTATCACTCTTACTCCCTGTGCATTTCTGCCCATTACCCTGATATCTTTCATCTTCTGCCTTATTAGCAGGCCCTTAGAAGTTATAATCATCAAATCGTCTGTATCAGTAACTTCTTTAATCGAAATTAATTTACCATTTTTTTCACTTGTCTTGACAGTAATTACGCCTTTGCCTCCACGGTTGGTAACCCTGTAATCATTCAGATCGCTTCTTTTCCCGAAACCTTTATCGGTGACTACAAGAATGGTTGCAGATTGTCTGATGACAGCAACAAGACCGATAACAAAATCACCTTTGCCCATTTTTACGGCACGGACACCTGTAGCAACCCTGCCCATATCCCTTACAAGAGATTCATTAAACCTTATAGCTTTTCCTTCGTGAGTTCCAATTACAAGTTCCTGGGAACCATTCGTAAGTTTAACATCAACAAGTACATCTTTTTCATTCAGATTAATCGCATTGATTCCGTTTCTTCTGATATTCGAATAAGCTTCCAGCCTGGTTTTCTTTATCAGACCGTTTCTTGTAACCATAGTGACATACAAATCTTCCGTAAAATCTTTGACCATTACGAATGAAGAAATAACCTCATCTTTTTCCTTTTCAATCAGAGTTAAAATTGATTTCCCTCTTGAGGTTCTTGTTCCTTCCGGGATATCATAAACTTTAAGCCAGTAGCATTTACCTTTATCGGTGAAGAACATTATATACTGATGGGTTGAACCGATAAACATATGTTCAACGAAGTCATCTTCCTGCGAGCCTGTCGTAGCAGCAGTGATGCCTTTACCTCCCCTGCCCTGCGATTTATAAGACGCAACCGGAATGCGTTTAATGAACCCTTTATTACTGATTGTAATAACTACATCTTCCTCTTTTACCAGTTCCTTCATCATATCTTCATCACTCATTTTCCTGACGTCGTAAACAATCTGGGTCCTTCTTTCATCTGCAAATTTTTCTCTTATATCTTTTAATTCATCGATTATGATTTCTCTTCTTAATGCATCACTTGCAAGAATTCTTTTTAACTTTTCAATTAATTTAATAAGCTCTTTAAATTCTTCTTCGATTTTCTTTCTTTCGAGTCCGGTTAATCTCTGCAAACGCATATCGAGAATTGCCTGAGCTTGTAAATCGGAAAGCTTGAATTTCTTAATCAATCCTTCTTTAGCCGTGGGAACGTCTTTTGATTTCTTGATGAGTTTTATAATTTCATCAATATTATCAAGAGCGATGATATAACCTTCAAGTATATGAGCTCTTTTTTCCGCAGTATCGAGTTCGAATTTTGTTCTTCTTACTATTACATTTAATCTATGGCTAATAAAATGCTCCATCATTTCTTTAAGTGTGAGAACTTTCGGGATGCCGTTCACGAGAGCAAGAGAGATAATACCGAAAGTAACCTGCATAGCAGTATGCTTATAAAGATTATTGATTACGACGTGAGCATTCGCGTCGCGTTTTAGCCCCACGACAATCCTCATACCATCTCTGTCACTTTCATCATTAATACTTGAAATATCTTCGAGTTTTTTATCCCTTACAAGATGCGCAATATTTTCTATTAACGTTGCTTTATTTACCTGATATGGAAGTTCGGTGACAATAATATTCTGCCTGTTATTTTTTTCAGTTTCGATTGATGCTTTTGCTCTGAGTATAAGGCGTCCCCTGCCGGTTTCATAAGCCTCTTTTACGGGTTCATATCCGTAGATAATGCCGCCTGTCGGGAAATCCGGTGCAGTAACAAATTTCATAAGTTTTTTGAGGTCAGCATCGGGAGTTTTGATTAAAAAAATCATCCCATCGATGATTTCCCCAAGATTGTGGGGAGGTATATTTGTTGCCATACCTACGGCAATGCCGTTTGAGCCATTTACGAGGAGATTAGGAAGAGCTGAAGGAAGTACGGTCGGCTCTTTTAATGTTTCATCGAAATTGGGAATAAAATCTACAGTATTTTTTTCTAAATCCCTTAATAAAGTTTCAGATATTTTTGCAAGCCTTGCTTCTGTATATCGCATTGCTGCAGGTGAATCTCCGTCAACCGAACCAAAATTACCCTGTCCGTCAACAAGCGGATAGCGAAGCGAAAAATCCTGAACCATACGAACCATCGAATAATATACAGCACTATCTCCGTGTGGATGATATTTACCAAGAACTTCTCCGACTATACGGGCAGATTTTTTATAAGCCCTGTTAGACGCAAGACCAAGGTCATACATTCCATAAAGAACTCTTCTGTGAACAGGTTTCAAACCATCACGGACATCCGGTAAAGCGCGGGAAACAATAACTGACATCGAATAGTCAATATAAGAAGTCTTCATTTCATCTTCTATATTGACAGGAATAATTTTTTCGTTGAGCATAAGTAACTTAAATTTAAATATTTGTGGAGATAACAGGAATCGAACCTGCGACCCCTTCGTTGCGAACGAAGTGCTCTACCAACTGAGCTATATCCCCGTTAAAATAGCATTTTAACCTGTAAATTTAGCGATTTTTAGCAAGTATTACAATGATTGTATTTGTGACTGACCTGTAAATATAAGTGAGGAATTCACAAAAACAATAAAAAAAAAGCCCGTTTTTACGGGCTTTTAAATAAAATTATCGACGATTATTATTTCTGTAAAGTGTCTTTCGGCATATTTTGCTGCATGGCATTCATATCCATAAATTCGACATCTTTTGGTGGTTCAAATGCATCATCTGCTATTTTAACATTCGGTTCAAACAATGTTGCAGTCATGGAGACATTATCTTTAGATATAATTTTCAGAGGAGCTTTTTCTTTATAAATTGAAAGTATATCACCTTTTTTATCTTTATAAATATCACATTTATAACCTAATACTTCTTCAGAACCAGTTTTTTCCATTTCCTTAATTTTATCTTTTGCATCAAGCATTGCATAAAAATCTTTCATACTTTCGTCATTAGTAACATCATTCTTAAATCCCATTTTCTTCCCACCTTCATCCATAACAGTGTACATAGTTTTATCTTTTAATATCATCTGCATAGTCATTGGTTTTCCTTCTTTCATCATGGTTATTTCCATTTTAGCATTTTTTCCTTTATAGACTACATCCAGTGTTCCGGGATCTTTTCCTGTTACATCATATTTTACGTGTACAGGAGTATTTTCTGATAAATCGACATTCTTCCCTTTACTGCAACCCGCGATAAAAGCTAAACTTAAAACAAAAACAATAAGTAATGCCGTAACATTAATTTTTTTCATACTGGTAAGATTTAATTTTGATAATATATTTAAGGTGTTAATTTTCCGTAAAATAATTATTTTTTTTGATTAATAAAATGTTAAATAGCGGGAGTAAAGTATATTTCGGGGTTTAATTTTAAATACTAATAGGATAAATTCTGAAAAAACAACAATGAAGAAACGAATTGAATATTTGATACAAAAACTCAACTTGAAACAACACTCTGAAGGAGGATATTTTGCTGAAGTTTTCCGGTCCGAAGAAATGCTTAAACCTTCCATTTTACCAAAAAGATATTCAGGTCAAAGGAGTATATATACTTCCATTTATTATTTACTTTACGGGAATAAATTTTCAGCATTTCATAGGCTCAAAAGTGACGAAATATGGCATTTTTATGAAGGAACGAGACTGCTCATTCATATTCTTGAAAATAAACAAAAATTAGTTACAATTAAACTCGGAGGAAATTTAAGTAAAGGTGATACTTTTACTGCGAGAATAAAATCAGGATATTGGTTTGCTGCAGAAGTGGAAGATAAAAAATCTTTTTCACTGGTTGGATGTACAGTATCACCCGGTTTTGAATTCGATGATTTTGAGTTTGGTGACAAGGTAAAACTTATGAGGAATTTTCCGAAGCATAAAAATATTATTGAACGTTTGGCGAGGGATATGAGTTCTGACAGTAGATGACAGACAATTATTCAATAATATTATTTGATGGGATATGCAATTTTTGCAACTCTTCCATTAATTTCATAATCAAAAGAGATAAGGAAAACGTATTCCAGGTTTGCTTCTCTTCAATCTGAGATTGGACAAAAATTCTTAACTGAATACAATTTTTCACATACAGAATTTGATACAATTATTTTAATTGAAAAAGGAAAATTATATACCCGTTCAACAGCAGCATTGCGAATCGCAAAAAGTCTCAGCGGGATATGGAAGTTATTTTACATATTCATTATAGTTCCACCATCCGGTAAGGAATTATTTTTATGATTTACTATCGAGAAACAGGTATAAGTGGTTTGGGAAAAGAGATTCATGCAGGATTCCGACTGATAAGGAGAAATCTAAGTTTATTGAAGGTTGATTGAAGATAAATTATGCATTTATATAAATTTACATAATAAGTATATTTACAAATGAAAAAGAATAAAAGATATTTAGTGACGGCAGCACTGCCTTACGCAAACGGTTATATACACCTCGGGCATATCGCAGGAGCATACCTGCCTGCAGACATATTTGTTAGATTCAAAAAACTGTGCAATGAAGATATTATATTCATTTGCGGTTCGGATGAACACGGAACTGCAATTGAGATATCTGCAATGAAAGAAAATCTCACTCCAAAAGAGATTATTGACAGATACCACTTTGCAAATAAACAAGCGTTTGAAGATTTAGGAATAAATTTTGATATATTCTCGAGAACCTCAAATGAAATTCATCATAAAACTTCACAGGATTTCTTTTTAAATTTATATAATAAGGAACTATTATCCCAAAAATCGGAAAAGCAATTATATTCAGAGAAAGATAAACGGTTTTTAGCGGACAGATTCGTGGAAGGTACCTGTCCGATTTGCGGTTATGAAGAAGCAAGAGGTGACCAATGTGAAAACTGCGGGAGCAACTTATCCCCTCTTGAACTGATTAATCCAAAATCAAAGATTTCAGGTGACACACCGGTCATTAAAGAATCGGTAAATTTTTATTTCCCTTTGCAGAAATTTCAGCAAAAACTTGAGGAATGGATTAAATCTAAAACCAACTGGAAATCAAATGTAATAAATTATTGCCAGGGGTGGTTTAAAACAGGATTAAAAGACAGAGCTATAACAAGAGATCTGGACTGGGGGGTTAAGGTACCGCTTAATGGACAGGAAGGAAAAGTGATTTATGTATGGTTTGAAGCACCGATAGGTTACATATCAGCCACTAAAGAATTGTTTATCGAGAGAAATGAACCCGGGAAATGGAAAGAATACTGGTTGGATAAAGATACAAGTCTCATTCATTTTATAGGAAAAGATAATATTATTTTTCACGCAATTGTATTTCCTGCAATGCTGATGGCTCACGGAGATTTTGTATTGCCTGAAAATGTGCCTGCAAATGAATTCCTGAACCTTGAAGGCGGAAAGCTGTCAAAGAGCAAAGGTCATGGCATTTTAGTAAAAGATATTGTGAAACAATTCAATCCGGACCTGATACGATACACACTGGCTACTAATCTTCCTGAAAATAAAGATGCAGATTTCAGCTGGGATGATTTTCAGATAAAGAATAATAATGAACTCGCAGCGATACTTGGAAACTTTATTAACAGAACTGTAGTATTTGTGAAAACAAAGTTTGCAAACAAAATTCCCGCAAGACAAGCAGATGAAAACCTGGAAATCCTTGAATTTATTAAAACTCAAAAAAATCTTATTTCCGAATTATATAACAATTTTAGATTCCGTGATGCCCTGAATGAGACAATGAATATTATTCGGGCAGCAAATAAATATTTCAATGATTCTGAACCGTGGAAAGTAATTAAAACCGATGAAGAAAAATGCGGAAGCATTATTAATAATTGTATTGAGATATGCCATTCAATCGCAATCGCAATATCACCTATATTACCAAACACTTCGGATAAGAATATTAAATATTCTGAATAAAGACAAATCTGACTTTAACTGGAATAAAATAGGAGAAATTTGTATGAAAGCAGGAAACGAACTGGGAGAAAATGAAATACTTTTTCCTCAGCTTGAACTGACAGTTGAAAAAGAGAAAATTGAAAAAACTGAAGAGCCGGATAACTTAATCACGATTGATGATTTTAAGAAAATAGATTTAAGAACTGCTGTTATTCTTGAATGCGAAAAGGTTGAAAAGAGCAAGAAACTTTTGAAACTGAAAATAAAATCGGGAAATAAAGAAAAGCAAATAGTTGCGGGTATAGCCGAACATTATTCACCTGAAGAATTAAAGGGAAAAACTATAATAATTGTTGACAACCTTAAACCGTCAAAACTTATGGGAATTGAGTCCCAGGGAATGCTGCTGGCAGCAAAGAAAGACGGAAAACTTACCATTGTTACCACTGAAAAATCGATTGATGACGGAGCAGATGTAAGTTAAAATAATTTTTACCTACTTACCAAAATAATATTAATGACATATAAATTCGGAAATATTGAATATAATTTTGATTCACGTACATACATTATGGGTATCTTGAATATTACACCTGATTCATTTTCCGATGGCGGTAAATATTATGACGGGAAAATTAATATAGACAGAGTTATCAAGGATGCTATTCAGATGGAAAAAGACGGAGCGGATTTCATAGATGTAGGTGGTGAATCAACGAGACCCGGAGCAGAGGAAGTCACTTTATATGAAGAACTAAGCAGAGTTTTGCCTGTAATATCCAAACTAAAGAAACGATTGAATATACCCATATCAATTGATACTTATAAAAGTTCTGTTGCTGAAGAAGCATTGAAAGCAGGTGCGACAATTGTAAATGATATAAGCGGATTTAATTTTGACAATAAAGATGCCTGAAATAGTCTCGAAATATAATGCGAGCTGTATATTAATGCATATAAAAGGAACTCCCAAAAATATGCAGGAAAATCCTGAGTATGAAAACGTAATTGATGAAATAAAAAATTATTTTATAGCTTCAATAAATACCGCTAAAGAAGCCGGGATAAAACAAATCATAATTGACCCCGGAATTGGATTCGGTAAAACATTAAAACACAACCTGATGATTTTGAAACACCTGAGAGAATATAAATCTTTGGGATATCCTATATTATTGGGGGTATCTAACAAAAGCTTTATTGATAAAATATACCCTTCGAAAACTGAGGAGAGACTTGAAGGAACCATAGCTGCAAACACTTATGCAATTTTTAATGGTGCGAACATTATACGTGTTCATAATGTTTTGAGTAACAAAAGAGCTGCAAGAATAGCAGATGCTTTAATTTTCAATGGAAATAATAAATCAAAAGAAATTCAAACTTTAGAACTTGATGTTATAGGCATGACCTGTACCGGTTGTGCTAACAGCATTAAAACATTTCTGGAAAAAACAGAGGGGGTATATTCTGTTGATATTAATTTTTCATCGGAAGTGGCGATTGTTAAGCATAATCCGGAGACGAAACAAAAAGATGAAATAATTGCCGACATAAGAAAACTAGGCTATGATGTAATAGAAGAAGATGATGAAGAGAAAACTGAGCTGGTAAAGAAAAAACAACTCTCAAATCAAAAAATCAAAATCGGAATTTCAATTTTCCTGACTATCATAATATCACTGTTAAGCATGACCGATCATTTTGATTTTATGAAATCACTGAATATTCCCTACAATTTAAATCTTATACTTCTTTTCTTCCTTAGCTCTTTTGTTATTTTCTGGTGCGGTGATAAATTTCTTAAGGGAGCAGTTTCTGCCCTCAGGAATAAAACATCTGATATGAATTCTCTTATAACCATGGGTGTATTGGCTTCTTACGTCTATAGTCTTGTGATATCTGTAAATCATTTATTTAAATTTAACATCTCTGCTCTTAATAACAGCCACGAAGTATATTATGAAACTGCTGCGATGATAATTTCTTTTATTTTAATAGGTCATTATCTCGAATCAGTTCTAAAATCAAAAACTCAAACTTCAATTAAGAAATTAAAACAACTGCAATCAAAGATAGTTACAGTGATCAGAAATAATGAAGAGATTCAGATTTCCTACAAGAAGGTAAAGGAAAATGATATTGTTATTATAAAAACAGGAGATATTATTCCTGTAGACGGAATTATAAAAGATGGATATTGCGTGGCAGATGAAAGTGCAATGACAGGAGAAAGTCAGTTGATAGAGAAAAAGCCGGGTGATAAACTAATCAGCGGAACTATATTGAAAAACGGATTTGTAAAAATGATTGCGGAAAAAGTCGGTAAAGATACAATGCTTTCCAAAATCATTACGCTGGTTAAAGATGCTTCGAATTCCAAGCCTCAAATTCAGCGTATTGCTGACAAAGTAGCGGCAATATTTGTTCCTGTCGTAATTGCAATAGCAATCTTGACATTTTTAATCTGGAATTTCATAATCGGTGCTCCATTCGACAGATCTCTTTTATATGCAGTATCGGTATTGATAATTGCCTGTCCCTGTGCATTAGGATTAGCTTCTCCAATGGCTGTTGTTATTGGAGTTGGGAGATCTGCGGAAAACGGAATACTCTTCAACAATGTGGAGGCAATCGAAAAGCTTAATAAAATAGATACTGTTTGCTTTGATAAAACCGGTACTCTTACGGCAGGAAAAATGACTATTAGAAATGTAACGATTTTAAATGGTTTATCTGAAACTGATTTTATGAAATATGTTTATTCTGTTGAGAAATATTCCAATCATCCGATTGCAAAATCAATTGAAGAATATTGTATCAGCAATGGAATTGATGCACTTAGTGATGTTAAAGAATTAATTAACGAAAATGGTTTAGGAGTAACAGCATCAGTGACCAATATTGGAATCAGTATCGGTAATGAGAGATTAATGAAATCCAAAGGGATAGAAGATATTGATACTATGATAA
Organism: uncultured Ignavibacteria bacterium; assembly: GCA_963806045.1. Taxonomy (GTDB): domain Bacteria; phylum Bacteroidota; class Ignavibacteria; order Tepidaquicellales; family Tepidaquicellaceae; genus DATCHW01. Next base: position 25,385 of record CAWDWP010000015.1, read on the forward strand.
GTGACAAATCTGTTATGTACATTGCATTTGAAAAAGATTTAGCCGGATATATTGAATTTGAAGATAAACTAAAACCGGAATCAGTAAATATTGTGAAAAAACTTACTTGATGAGAGTAAAAATGTATTTATGATATCCGGGGATAATGAACAAACAACAAAAAATATTGCAGGAGAACTTGGAATAAAAGATTTTTCATACAAGACACTCCCGGATGAGAAAGAAAAGATTATATCCAATCTACAAAGTGAAGGGAAAAATGTTGCAATGGTTGGAGACGGAATTAATGATGCACCGTCACTAACAAGAGCCAATGTAGGTGTTGCAATGGGTACCGGGCAGGATATTGCGATTGACTCCGCTGATGTTATTTTGGTAAGAGGAGATTTACGGAATCTCACAAAAGCAATAAAAATATCTCATAAAACAGTTTCTATAATTAAGCAGAATATATTCTGGGCATTTTTCTACAATGCAATTGCAATACCACTTGCTGCAGGATTGTTATCCCCTGCCGGAATAATTATTTCACCTGTCATGGCTGCAATGTTTATGGCTTTCAGCGATGTTATTACGGTTATGATTAATTCATTAAGACTTAAATTCGTAAATATTGATTAATTTATTAATACAATAAACAACAAAATGAAAAAATATTATTTAATTTCTTCTTTAATTTTATTTACTTTATTATTGTTCAGCTGCGGAAAAGACAATAAAACTACGACTGACATCAAAAAACCCACGGAATTGAAAAAATAGAAACTGTTGAATTTAAATGCGAAGGTATGACCTGTACCGGATGTGAACAAACTATTACAAAAGGAGTGAATAAATTGGAAGGTATAAAAGATGTTGTGGCTGATTACAAAGCAAAATCTGTAAAAGTCACTTTTGCAGGAAACTTAACAAACAAAGATGTTATCAGGAAAGCAATCAATGAAGCCGGATATGATACTGAAGATTCAAAACCATCAAATCCGCAACAAGGCGACAAAGACAAAGTGGATGAAAATAAACATTATACACAATGAAGGAAAAAGTAGATTTTGACCATCACGCTGAAGAGTATGAAAATATATCTCGGAGAAGATCTAAGTATGTTCGGAGAGGAAAGCGGATATTTTGCTGAATATAAAATCAAATTAGTCAGAGAAAAATTTACGGTAATCCCTTAAATTATATTTGACTTCGGCTGCGGTATAGGCAGAAATCTGAAATATTTTATGAAATTTTCCCTGATTCTAAATATTTCCGGATGTGATATATTCAGAAAAAGTATTGAAATTGCATTAAAAAATAATCCGGATATAGATTTTTTTATTAATGAATAATGAAAAATCAAAAGAATATATAAATAAATTTGATTTAGTTTTTACTTCCTGTGTTTTTCATCATATTCAACCCTGTGATATACGGAAAAAGTATTGAATAAAATTACGATACTATGTTAAAAGCTAAAGGAATATTTTTTTATATTTGAACATAATCCCTACAATCCTGTTACCAGAAAAATTGTTAAAAGATTGTATCTGGGATGTAGATGCATATTCTTAAACCCAAAGAGCAATTGAAGAGAATTGTTTCAAAGTTCAGGATATAAAATACATAAATATACTTTATGATTTTTCTTCCTGCTTTTCTTAAAAAGTTCAGATTCCTTGAGAAATATATGGGATTTCTTCCCTTGGGAGGTCAATATTACGTGATTGCTGAAAAGTAAAATAATCTTTATTTAGCGGATTTTATTTTTTTCAATTTCAGCATAAATACTCTTTTCGATATTGAAAAACTTCTTTAATAGTTCTGAAAATTACCGATGGTCTTGCACCAGTTGATATACCGTCAACACGGGGTAAATGCATTACACCGACTTCTGTAGAAGTATATCCCAGTAAATTTGCTTTAGCATAATTTCTGCATCAATGAATGCATCAACAGAATCAATTTTAATTTTCCCGAATAATTCTGTTTTAAATAACTTAAAAGCACAGTCAATATCCCAGTAATCGATATCAAAGAGTAATCTAAGAAGATAATTATAACAAAGTGAAGTGAATTTTCTATAAGTAGAATATTGCTTTCGTTTTTCTGTAGCCCACAACATGTCTGAAAAAGGAATTAAAGCTACAAATTTTTTCAATTCATCAAGATCGAACTGATTATCACCATCTGTATAAAATACATAATCCATCTTTGCATTCAAAATCCATCTTTTAAAGTTGCACCGTAACCCAGATTCTTTTCATGATGAATGACCCTGACCTTATCAAATCTCTTTGCGAGTCCGTCTGCTACTTCACCTGTTTTGTCAGGGCTTCCATCTTCTATTATAATTACTTCATAATCTTTTAACCTCAGTTCTTCAAGAACCTGAACTGCTTTGATTACTACTTTATCTATATTCTTTTCATCATAATAAGCAGGGAAAAAAACACTTAGGGTAACATTTGAATTATCAATCATTTTAATAATTTATTTCAAAACCTTTTTCAAATAATCATAAGTATTATTAATTCCGGTATTAGATATCCGTAACCGGTTTCCAGTTAAATGTTTCTTTCGCCAGATGTATTATCAAGAATACTGACAGGAACATCTATTTCCCTGCCTTCTTTAAATATTACTTCCGGATTTGAACCGGTTATACAAATCATAATTCTTAAAAGCTCGTTTAATGAATAACCTTTTGATGAAGAGAGATTAAAAACTTTATTTTTCGACTCGATAATTCAGAGATTTTACAAGGAGTTCCACAGCATCTTTTATATAGATATAATCTCTCGTGACCTCGCCGTCACCCCATATCTCAATTTTTTGGTTTTGAATAATCTTACTTAAAAAAACAGGAATCACACCCTGAGCTACATATGGATTTTGTCTTTCACCGTACGGATTTGAAAGCCGGAATACATTATATGAAAGTCCGTAAATTTTGTTAAACATAAAAAGGTAATCTTCGATAGCTTTTTTGATTATTCCATATGAGCAAATAGGATTAAGAGGATGACTTTCAATAATGGGAGTTTTGTCGGGAACCCCATAGACTGTGCCACCTGAAGAAATGAAAACAACTTTTTTAATTTTATGTTGAATACATTCTTCGAATAATTTGAGAGAAGAAATCAAATTTGTTTCAACATCATAGACAGGATTTTCATTTGAATTTGCCGGAAGAGTGGAACTAACAAGGTGAAATACAATATCAATATTCTTTAACGAGTTTTTAATATCCACTTCATTATTGAAATCCCCTTCAATAATTTTTATTTTGCTTAAATTGTGAGCAAGATTAATTCTGCTGAAATTTAGTTTGTCAAAAATTGTAACATAATAGTTCTTCTTCAAGAAGTTTATCGCAGAGATGAGAGCCAATAAAACCACCTCCGCCATATATTATACATTTGTTGATCAAAATATTATCGGGATATCATTTTTTTTGAAAAATAAAAGCAGCGAATTTATTATTTTTGTTTATTTGGTGAATAAGTTTATAGTTTAAGGTATCCTTATAAAGATAATCAAAAGGAACATCCCATTTGAATTCAGGTCTATAACTGTAATGAGAATCCCATATTACAACATCTCCGCTTTTTATTAACTTCAGCGTATCCATATTAAAGCTTCGGATTTTCTGGAATTGAAAACCCATTTGTGATCCTGATAAAAATCAAAATTAGAGTGGGTTGTATATATTATGTTATTTCGTAAATCTGATTTTGAAATATACTCTACAACTTCCTTCATGACAATATTTGCATCAGATAATTTTCTTGGTGTAAAAAATACTACAAGGAATATTATATTTATAACTATAATAAATAAAGAAAACTGTGGAATATATTTCTGATAGTTTTTCGAACTATTGAAGAACAGATAAATAATTAACATTAATAAAGAAAATAACAGATTTAAATAACTACTTTCTTCTGTCAGGTCCAATCCATTTGTCGATTTAGACCATAATGTCAATATCATTATTAAATAAATACCAAAAACACTTGCATTAAACTTAAAAAATTTCTTTTGCAGAACATTGACAAACCCGATATTCGCAAATACTGCTATTAATGGAACAATATGCAAAATATATCTCCATGACCCCGGATTTACACCTTTTTGCATTGCAGATATTTGAGCGATAATTGTCATGATAATGATTATGTATAACAAACCATATTTTATGAGATATTCTTTCATTTTTTTGAGGTCTTTTAGAAAACCGAAGAAGTCCTATCAGAAAAAATCCCAATGTGACAGGGCTAACGATGTAAATTATAACCTTGAAATAATGGAAATATCCCCTCCTGGCTCCTCCTACATCCATATTGCTAGACTTCTACCATCTGTGTAAAGATATACATAATATCCCCTTTAGCCAAGTAGCCTAAAAGGTCATAAATTACAGGGGAAAATTAAAAATGATAAGATTGGCAGAAATTTTTTTCGCTTAATGGAATATGATAATAATTATTGCAGAGAGCAGAATTGTCTCCTGTCTGACAGTAAACAAGTATCCCGCATATTAGTCCTGTAAAAAAATAATTTTCTTTTTTATAAGCTACAATAAGAAGCAAAAATAATAATGCAGTAAATATTTCCGCATAAGACCGGAAAGATAAATCAAAAAACAGAGGTTGAAATGCTAGTATCACGGCTCCAAAATATGCATACTCAATTTTTAATAATTTTATCAAACGGTACGTTAGATAAACTGTAAAAGCCGAGATAAAAGAATTGATAAGTATTACCGTATCATAACTTACCAATGCAGGCAGTACCAAAAAAATTTTATAACCGGGTTTAGGCCAGTTTCCAAGTATATAAGAAGGATTTATCCAAAACTTCATAGCATTAACAAAATGTCCTATTTCATCATCCTGGTAAAATCCGGGCGGATATTTTGCTCGACCAAAAATATATTAACATTAAAATGGGAACGATAATCCAAAAATACTTTTCTATGTATTTATTAACATTAGAAGAAGTACTTTGCTCTTCCAACTTTTTTCGATTTAATGCTTTTGCCAAAATATTAATTTTAATGAATATAAAATTAATTAAATATTTATTTTTATAAAAGGATAAACAATATTTAAAGTTATTTAATGGTTATAGAATTAATTAAAATAACTAATAATTTATTGAACCATATTGTAACTTTATTATTGATATTTTAATTCAAAATAATTGTATTGAATTTTATTTATTAATAAGTTAAATATTATTAATGTTTTTTGTTTAATTTAATACTAAAAGTTAAACATTTTAAGGAGGTGTTTTATGAAAAAATTTATAATTCTATTTCTCTTAGTTTTTACATCTCATTGTTACTCTCAAAGCGGTTGGTATTCTCAGTATTGCGGAATATCTAATCATTTTCGTTCCGTATTTTTTATAAATCAGCAAACTGGTTGGGCAGGAGGCTTCATAAATGCATATGCAAAGACTACAAATGCCGGAAATAATTGGACGGTTATAAACTGGTCGTATTCCCCTGAAAGCATATTATCTTTATATTTTATAAATGAATTAACCGGATGGGCAGGAGGGGAACAGAAAACAGTAAACATGGTTTAATTACAAAAACTACCGATGGTGGTTTAACTTGGAACAGCCAATATTACAATACTACAACAGGTTTAGTTTATAAAATATTTTTTATAGACGAAAATAAAGGCTGGGCAAGTTGTGGATATGGAAATATTTTATTTACTACAAACGGAGGTCCAATACTGGTTAATGGTAAATATAGGAACATCAACTCCTTTAACAGGTTGTTTCTTCGTTAATCAATATACGGGATGGATAAACGGCAGCATTGGAACTATTCTTAAAACAACGAATGGAGGATATAATTGGGTCCAGCAGTTTTCGGGAACTACACAAAATCTAGTAGGTTCATATTTCATAAATGCTTCAACAGGAATCATAACAGGTTACAATGGAGGAATATTAAAAACTACAGATGGTGGAAATAGCTGGGTTATGAAAGCAAGTGGAACAACACAATGGCTTAACTCTGTTTATTTTACCAACAGCAATACCGGGTGGATAGTTGGAGGATACGTTATCCGGTTCTTCCATTATTCTGCAAACAACTAATTTGGGCGAGAACTGGGCGAGTCAATTTTCACCAACTAATAATTGGTTGGGTGATGTTTACTTTGTAAATGCATTCACTGGCTGGGCAGTAGGTAACAATGGGGCAATTATTAAAACAACAAACGGTGGTGTATCACCCCCACCTGCACCAACACTTGTATCTCCTCCAAATAATTCAACTGAGATATCTATTACTCCCACAATGATATGGAATGCTTTTAGCGGAGCAACAAATTATAAAATTCAAATTTCTACTGTAGCAAATTTTTTAGTTATAGCAGATTCGGCAACAGTTTCGAATACTCAATACATTGTTCCACCTGAAAAACTTTTAGGTGGATATACTTATTTTTGGAGAGTTAATGCTTCAAATTCTCAAGGAACTAGTGCCTGGTCAAGTGTCTGGAGCTTCTCAACTGCATTATTGCCACCTGCCCCCACACTGATTTCTCCTCTGAATGGCACTATAGGAACCACTATAACCCCTACATTGATTTGGAGTAATATACCGGGTCTTCTTTATTATAGAGTACAAATTTCAAGAGTTCCAAACTTTACTATAATAATTGATTCTGCTTCAATAACTACGAATCAGTATAATGTTCCTTCAGGTAAACTCTTTGATAATATTACATATTTCTGGAGAGTAAATGCCACTAATGCATATGGTTCCAGTCCATGGTCATCAATTTGGAGTTTTACTCCACAACCAACTGGTTTAAATTTGATTGGAAATAATGTTCCTTTGGAATTTAATCTTTATAATAATTATCCGAATCCTTTCAACCCTGTTACAAAAATTAGATTTGACGTAGCTAATTCAGGATTAGTAAATTTGAAGGTGTATAATATACAAGGAAAAGAATTAACAACTCTAGTGAATACTATATTATCAGCAGGGAGCTATGAAACGGTGTGGAGTGCTTCTTCATTCCCAAGCGGAGTTTATTATTATAGATTCCAAGCAGGTGAATTTAATATGACAAAACGAATGGTTTTAGTAAAATAATTAAATATTAATAAAAAAAGATTTAAGTTAATAATTTTATATAACCCCATGCTTTCTCAAGTATGGGGTTATTTTTTTATAGAATTAATCTAAAATAAACCAATTGAAATAACTGCAATAATTACCTGCTTTTATTATATAAAATTAATTATTAGCTATAATTATTTCTCTTTAATAAACTTTTGTATAATGCTATATTTATAGTTAATGCAGAAATGAATACACTATTAGGTAACTCAATACAGATTAAGGAACTTAACGAGACCATTAAACAGGTGGCTCCTACGAATATCAGCGTCCTGATTACAGGGGAAAGCGGAACAGGGAAAGAACTAGTTGCAAATGCTCTATATCATCTGAGTAAAAGAAGTAATAAACCTTTGATTAAGGTCAATTGCGGGGCAATTCCTGAAGGAATAATTGAAAGTGAATTATTCGGGCATCAGAAAGGTTCTTTTACCGGCGCCATCGATGACAGGAAAGGCTATTTTGAAATGGCACATGAAGGGACAATTTTTCTGGATGAAATCGGAGAAATGCCTCTTTCAACCCAGGTGAAAATTTTAAGAGTGCTTGAATCGGGTGAATTTATGAGGGTGGGGGGAAATAAAACACTGATGGTTGATGTAAGGGTGATTGCTGCAACTAACAGGGATTTGGAAAAAGAAGTTCATAATAAAAATTTCAGAGAAGATCTTTATTACAGATTAAAATCAATAAATCTTAATATACCACCTCTTCGAGAGAGAAAATCAGACGTAAAATTATTATTTAACCATTTTGTAGAATTCTTTTGTAAAGAAAATAATATAACTTTCAAAGGTATAAATGAAGAAGCGATGGATTACCTTATTAATTATGTATGGAAAGGAAATGCCAGAGAATTAAAAAATTTCTGTGAAAGTATAATAGTTCTTTATCCTGACAGAAGGTTAATAATCGAAGATGTGAAAAGGCATTTGCAAAGCGAGGATAGCATTCAGAGACAGCTTCCCACGTTAACATCAAACATACCTAAAGATGATTTTGAAAAGGATTTTCTTTTCAGAGCACTATTAGAAATTAAGTCAGACGTTATAGATGTAAAAAGGCTGATACAAAATATTGACGGCAATTCGAATAAAATTAATGCAAGAAATGAAGAGGATTTTTTTATTCCAAAAGAAGAAATCAGTAACATGGATTCAGACGAGATTGACAAAAAGGTACTTGAATATCTGCTTGAAATAAATAAATGGAATATTCAATCTGTTTCTGAAAAACTCGGACAAACTCCGAGAAATATTTACAGAAAAATTAAGAAATATAAACTGGAAAAATAAAATACATTGAAATATTTTGTCAAAATATTATCATTAGTTCTGATTTTAAATTTTACAGGTTGCGGAATTTACAGTTTTCGCGGAAATAGTCCTCCGGAAGGTATAAAGACTATAGCTGTACCAATTTTTAATGATAACAGCGGATTCGCAGAAGCAAGATTAAAAGAGAATTTTACAGAAAGTCTGAAAAATAAAATTATAAGTGATAATACTTTTTTGATTACCGATAAAACGAAAGCTGACGGATTGATTGACGGTACGATTATAAGTGTAAAAGATGATCCCCTGGTGATAAGCGGCAATGACAATGTAACAAAAAGAAAGATTACAATTTCAGTAAAAGTTGAATTTCAGAATTTAAAGAAGCAGAAGCAAATATGGGAAAGGACTTATGAAAACTGGGGAGAATATAATTCCTCGGATAACACTTTTTCAGCCCGATTAACGGGTATTTCAACAGCGTTAGATAGAATCTGCGAAGATATATTAAACGATATAACATCAAACTGGTAAATAACAAGGAACAATAATTATTAAATGAAAATCGAGACTATAGTTCTAATTACATACATTATTTCATTATCAATTCTTTTTTTCTTCGGCTCTCATGGTTTTTCCATGATTTATTATTATTTCAAGACTTTCAAAAAAAGGAAAGAGGATCTTTCATCAGAAGATATGATATTGAAAGAATTTCCGATGGTCACGATTCAACTGCCTTTATATAATGAAAGATATGTTATTAACAGACTAATAGATGCTGTCATTCGAATTGAGTATCCGAAGGATAAAGTAGAAATTCAGATACTGGATGATTCTACTGATGATTCTACAGAAATTATTAATGAACACATCAAGAAATATATAGCGCAGGGATATGATATTAAACTCATCCACAGAACTAACAGGAAAGGTTATAAAGCCGGAGCTTTAAAGGAAGGACTGGAAATTGCAAAAGGCGAATTTGTTGCGATTTTCGATGCGGATTTTATTCCAAGACAGAAATTTTTAATGAGGACGCTGCCATATTTTTTTACAAATCCTAAAATCGGATTAGTGCAAACAAGATGGGAACATCTGAATCATGATTATAGCTTAATGACAAAAACTGAAGCACTTGCTCTTGACGGTCATTTTGTAATCGAACAGGCTGTCAGGAACAGGGCGGGATTTTTTATTAATTTTAATGGTACAGGTGGTATCTGGAGAAAGTCGTGCATTTTTGATGCAGGAAACTGGGAAGCAGATACTTTAACGGAAGACCTGGACTTATCATACAGGGCTCAAATGAAAGGATGGAAATTCAAATACCTAATTAATTTTACATCCCCTGCTGAATTGCCGGCAGAAATAAATTCTCTAAAATCGCAGCAATTCAGATGGACAAAAGGAGCTATTGAGACAGCAAAGAAAATATATCCGAAAGTTTTAAAATCTGATATGTCGTTTAAAATGAAATTCCAATCCTTTATTCATTTATGCAGTAACATGGCATATCCTTTTATACTTTTAGCGGCTTTATTGAATTTGCCGATTCTGCTAATCAAAGAGACAGGTGAATATGATCCGGTATTTAAATTTATGTCTGTTTTTATTTTTGCTTTCATCAGTTCATTTTTATTTTATTTGTATTCACAAAAAGATGTTTATCCGGACTGGCAGAAGAGAATAATGTATTTTCCGGTATTTATGGCAGGTAGTATGGGATTTTCAGTTAATAATACGAAAGCAGTATTCGAAGGATTAATAAATAAGAAAAGTGAATTTGTCAGAACTCCAAAATTCAAAATAATGCATAATAGAGATTCCTGGCATGATAAAAAATATTTGTTAACTAAGAGAATTAAAATTACAACTTACATTGAAGCTGTACTTGCATTGTATTGCTTCACAGGAGTGATTATGTCTGTTGTCTATGTTCAGATTGCTGCATTACCATTCCAGTTAATGTTCGCATCGGGATTTGGAATGATATCATATTTATCTATCAGGCAAGTTATTTTATATAACCGTGCAGTTAAAAAAGCTGTATAAATGATAAATAGTTTAGAGAAATATATAGAAGATTTAAAATCACAACTGAACGAAAAGGTTTTTACACCTTCATTTACAAGGCTTGCCAATTTATATTACTTAAATGGTCAATATGAAGAATGTGCGGATACATGCAAAACCGGTCTGGATATTTATCCTGATTATCTGACGGCAAAATTAATCCTGTTAAAAGCTTTGATTAAACTTGAATATCTAAGCGATGCCGAAACATTACTCGGTAATATATCTTTGAAATTAAATAACTTCGAGGTTCTTAATAATTATATGGACTCAATAACAGAAATGAAAAATTCAGCTCAGCAGGAAAGGATTTGTTACCCTACTAAGGAATCCTCCGTTGCTGAATACGAAGAGATTTCATCTGATAATACAGATTTTATTAATCCAAAAATATCCATTGATGATGTATTGAACCTCTGGAACAAAAGTGAGGAAAATAAATTAATAGATAAAATCGAATTTAAAAAATTTGAAGACCAGTACAATAATTATAAGCTGAAAAAAGCTTACCTTAAGAAAAATGAAACTCCAGCCAAGCAGAGCAAAACAAATGGCAGTGAAGAAACATTACATTTTCAAAAGATAAAAATGGTTACGGAGACATTCGCTGATTTACTTGCAGGCCAGGGATTTTACAAAGAAGCATTTAATATTTATAACTCCCTGATGGATAATGAAAATGCAAACAAGAAAAGATTACTTGAAAAATTAACTGAACTCGAAAGAAATTTTATTTAATCCGATTCAAAACCCTCCGGCAATTTTGGCTTTACAAAAATAACCTTTTCCCTTTCCATAACTACAGAACCTTCATTGAATCCTTTCTTTTTCTTAACATATTTTCTCTGGCAAAATGCAACAGGAACATTACCTGCATTACGGGCTTTAGAGTAATAAGCGCAAATTGATGCAGCGGTTTCAATTATTTTTTTATCGAGATTCTCAGTTTTGTTCCCTGTTTTTAAAACAGTATGGGAACCACTGGTACCACGAATATGAAACCACAAGTCATTAGGAGCAGAATAATGCATAGTCAATAAATCATTTGATTTGCTGTCTTTACCAACCCAAACCTGATAATCTTCACTTAAAACAAACTTACGAAACTTTGAGGTTTCATCTAATATCCTTCTCATTGATATTTGATTTTGAAATATTTTTTATTTCTTTAAAATCCGACATATTTTTAAGGTTATTAATTTCTTCCAGAACTTTTATTTTCTCTTTTTCAAACTTCCCGATTTTCAATTTTAGTAAATCAGCGGACTCTTTTTGCTTTTTATATTTTTTAAAATATTTCTGCGCATTTTTCGAAGGAGAAATCGTATTATCTAATTTAATTTTTTCTATTGAGTCTTCTTCCAGTATTTCCAGATAATCCATACCCTGCTTAATTTCTCCGATATTTGCCAGAATATAATTTCCGTAATTTAAATATTTTTCGGAATCCAGAGATTCTTTCAAATGAATGTTTAAATTACTTATATTTTTTTCAATCTTTTTTAATTTTTGATTTAATTCAGATAGTTTCTTATCCTTCGTATCTGTTACGAATTTTTGTTTGTCTTTATTATAGTAATATTCGATTACTAAGTCATTAATATTATTAAAGTGTGTTTTGAAATAATCCTTACTATTGTAATATTTCAGTTCTGCCAGAGAAATCAGTGATTCCTTTTCTCCTGAATATAGTATATAAACAGGATTCCGGAATTCATTTAATAACGAATCAAATTCTTTATCAATTCTTTCGGATATTTCAGGTGTAAGGGTGTCTGTAGGAGTTAAATTTGTTTTGAAAAGAATTTCGTTAAAATATTGGTTCCCGAATTTTATATAATTTGATTTTAGGTAATCCTTAATAGTATTGAGCTGAGAGGATTTCACCTGTTTAGAAATCAAATAATCTTTAATGTCTTTATTTGTAATAGACGTCTGAATTTTTAAAAGACTCAAGAATTTTATTATCACGAGATATAATCATATTTTCTTTGCCCGGAGCAAAACAAAAAATTAGTTTTTCCCCATTGTTCATATCGAAGTATATCAATCTATCATCTGTATCTATATATATTTTATCAACTTTATTTCCGATAAGGTTAGTAAATAATGAGGCTATATTTTTTTTGGCTTTATTGAATCTGAATTTTAAAAATATACCTGTATCCTTTTGCCCGATATTGAATATTAAATATTTTTTATATCTCCCTGATTAAATGAGATTACAAGTTCATTTTTGTTTTGGGAAAAGCAGTCAGAGACAGTGAATGAAGATAATTCATTGTTCAGATAAAGAGAGATTTCTTTTAATATAAAATAATTATTTAACATTTATTCATAATAATCATAAGAAAAAGAAAAATAATGTGAAAAATTTAGTTGATTCTTATGAGGTTACGAATCGGGGATTCGTAATCCAGAGGGAAAATTAAGAATTTAGTCTGATATAAGGTTACGAATCTGGATTCGTAATCAGAGATGTTGGAGTTTAACTGGAAATTACCGCTTAAGCCCGCTAAAGGGACAACTAGACGACTACATTTAGTAGACGATTTTTTTAGCCTTCTTTTAGGGCTTCGGCGCCGGCGACAATTTCGAGTAGCTCTTTAGTGATTGCTTCCTGCCTGGCTTTGTTATAGCTCAATTCAAGATATTGTATCATATCCGATGCGTTTCTGGTAGCAGTTTCCATAGCTGTCATTCTGGCTGCTTCTGCTGCTGCATTTGATTCAAGAAGAGTTTTCAGGAACTGAGTATTAAGCTGCTTGGGAATTAATACATTAAGTATTTCTATCTCGGACGGCTCATAAATATAATCTATCATTGAACCTTTTTTCTTTTCTTCAGGATTTACTTCAAAATTCAACGGCAGAAATTTTTCCGAAACAAGATTCTGCTTTGCAATTGATTTGAATTCATTGTAAATAATTTCCACAGAATCATATTCGAAATTCAAATAGCCTTTTGTAATAAATTTAACAATATCGGTGACAAGTTCGGGGGAGAGTTTACCCAGAATATTATTATAAGAAGCTATTACGTTATAATTTCGTTTTTTGAAAAAATCTGTAGATTTTTTACCTATTGTGATTAGTTTGACATCTTTACCGGCATCCCTGACATAATTGACGGCGTACTTCATTATATTTGCATTGAATGAACCGCATAAACCTCTGTCAGCAGAAATTACCACTATTAAACAAGAATTAATTTCACGAGGCTGCATTAAATCATTAATACTCGTATCAGCAACTTTCAGAAGATGATTTAACAATTCATTCATCTTTAATGCATATGGTCGTGCTGAGATAATTTTGTCCTGCGCACGGCGAAGCTTTGATGCAGAAACCATTTTCATTGCTCTGGTAATCTTCTGCGTGTTTTTTATGCCGAGGATTCTGGTTTTTATCTCTTTTAAAGTTGCCATCTATATCAAATTAAAAATTATATTTAACTTTTTAATATTCCGCGTTCATTAAATATCTGCTGAATACGTTTAAACAGTTCCGGATAATCAATAGTAGAAGATCTCGGGTCTGCCTGGTCGACAGCATCCATCATATCTCTAATCTGATTATCAAAATACATATTCAGGCAGAAGCTCAATCTATATCTGTCACCATCAATAGGTATAATTTCCTTAAGTTCATCAATGGCGGAATAGATTCTTTTCGTTAAGTTATCATCACCCGCATAATTAACTTCAGATGGAGGTTTTGTGGTCATAATAAATTATTGTTTTAAAGTTGATTTATATCTTTCACTAAATTTAGAGATTATATCGTCAAGCTTCTTTGATGTTTCATCGTTCAGGTCCTTCTTCTCAGCAATTTCGTTTAATAGTTCTTTGTGCAAAGTTTCCATTTCCCCGAGGAGATCCGATTCATATTTTCCAATATATTGAACATCTAAATCATCGAGGTAACCTTTTGTTGCCGCATAAATTATCACTACCTGCTTTTCGACATCCATCGGAACAAACTGATCCTGTTTTAATATTTCAACGAGCCGCTCGCCTCTTCTCAACTGCTGAAGAGTTGATTTATCAAGGTCTGACCCGAATTTTGCGAATGCTTCAAGTTCACGATATTGAGCTAAGGTCCAGTCTGAGAGTTCCTGCGATTTTTTTCATAGCTTTTATCTGTGCATTTCCACCAACTCTCGATACGGATATACCTACGTTAATAGCAGGTTTTATTCCGGCATTAAAGAGGTCAGGAACAAGATAAATCTGACCATCTGTAATCGAGATTACGTTTGTCGGAATGTAAGCTGATACGTCACCGGCTTTAGTTTCAATGACAGGTAACGCTGTAAGGCTTCCGCCTCCAAGCTCATCAGAAAGCTTTGATGCTCTTTCGAGAAGTCTTGAATGGAGATAGAATACGTCACCCGGATATGCTTCCCTTCCCGGAGGTCTTCTTAACAGAAGTGAAACTTCACGATATGCAGCAGCCTGTTTTGATAAATCATCATAAATACACAATGCGTGTCTTTTACTATCCCTGAAATATTCCCCTAAAGCTGCTCCCCCATATGGTGCGATGTATTGCAGAGGTGCAGGATCCGAGGCGGTTGCAGATATTACGGTTGTATATTCCATTGCACCGGCTTCCTGAAGATTTTTCACTACCTGTGCGACAGTAGAGCCTTTTTGACCGATAGCGACATAAATACAAAAAACATCTTTTCCTCTTTGATTAATTATAGTATCTATAGCAATTGCTGTTTTTCCTGTCTGCCTGTCACCGATTATCAGTTCTCTTTGCCCTCTTCCAATCGGAATCATTGCATCTATGGCTTTTATTCCGGTCTGAAGCGGTTCTTTAACAGGCTGTCTTTGTATAACTCCAAGAGCTTTCTTTTCAATAGGATTGAATTGTACTGCTTTTATTTCTCCTTTACCATCAATCGGTATTCCCAAAGGATTAATAACCCTTCCGAGGAACGCTTCCCCAACAGGCATCGAAGCAATCCGACCCGTTCTTTTAACCTGATCACCTTCTTTTACGAGTGATGTTTCACCGAAAAGAATACAACCCACGTTATCTTCTTCCAGGTTAAGAGCAATTCCAATAACCCCGTGCGGGAATTCAATAAGTTCGCTTGCCATACAGTTATTTAAACCGTAAACTCTCGCTACTCCATCCCCAACATACAATACTGTACCAACCTCATATATGTCCACCTCATTTTCAAAACCTGTCAACTGCCTGCAGCAAAATTGCAGATACTTCATCGGGTTTTACCACATTCATTTAAATTTCTCCTGTTAAAAAGAATTTATATTAAAAATTAATTATTAACTAAAATATTTGTTTTTTTAAATTTTTTCCTCAGATTTTCCAAGCTGGTTCTGAATACTTGCATCAATAACGGAATCTTTAATCTGAACAGTAAATCCGCCAAGAACTTCTTTATCAAGTAAAAATTCAGCATTTACTTTTTTCTTCGAAAATATTTCCAATTCACTTATCAGTTTGTTCTTTTCATTATCATCAAGTTCAATTGCTGTTCTGACCTTAACGTCAATAATTCCTTTTTTCTCTTTTGTAAGATTGATGAAATCTTCAAAAATAATATGTATGACATTTTCCCTGCTGTGCTTGATAAGAAGGTAAATAAACTCAAGAGTAAGCTTCCCGATATTTTTTTGAAATATTTCCGCCACAATTTTGGATTTCACACGCGGACTTATAATCGGACTTGTAAAAAATAATTTCAATCTGTGAGATTTATTCAAAATTTCCAGTACAGAGTAGGCATCAGAAATCACAGACTCAAGCATCTGAGTTTTTACAGACGCATTATAAAGTGCAAGTGAATATCTCCGGGAAACTCTTAATTCCATTATTTACTTTATTTCAAAATTTAACATTTTTCAATTTTCATTTATCCGGTTCATAAAATCATCAACGATTTTCTTTTGCTTAGGAGTATCAAGATTTTCATTAATTACTTTCTCGGCAGCCTTAATTACAAGGTCGGAAATCTGGTCTCTCATTTGTTCCATTGCAGATTCCCTTTCATTTTCAATCTCCTGTTTTATCCTGTCAATAATCTTCTTTGATTCTTCATTTGCTTTAGAAATGATATTATCTTTTTCTTTTTTAGCAATTTCCTTCGCCTCGTTAATAATTTTCATCGATTGCCTTGCTGCTTCATCGAGATTCTTTTTGTTTTCTTCCATAAGCTCTTTCGCTTCTTTGTTCAGTTTCTCGGCATTATCCAGGGCATTCTTAATTGTATCCTCCCTGTTATTCAGAGCTTTCAGAAGCGGTTTCCAGGCAAATTTACGAAGGACAAGAAGCACGAGAACAAATATAATAATTGTCCAGATAATCAAGCCCGGATTTACGGACAGCAAGCCAAATTCCTTATGACCCTCACTACCTGAAAACAGCAGTATAAGATTAAATCCTATAAATGAAAAAATTCCAGTCATTATTTTGTTAAATTAAAAATTAAATCTTTTACAGATTTATAAAAGACTTACAAATTTTATTTATGCTTTAATTGCAAGCAGGATACAGATAACAAGACCGAACAGCGCAACACCTTCGATAAGTGCGGCTGCTATAATCATTGATGTTCTGATATCGCCAAGTGCTTCGGGATTTCTTCCGCTTGCATCCATTGCAGAACCTGCTAATTTACCAATACCGAATGCTGCACCGATAACTACAAGACCTGCACCGATACCGGCTGCCAGGTACGCTAAAGCTAAATTTGTCATTAATTTTTTCTCCTTTAAATTTAAATTAAATCTGTTTTAAAAATATAAAATTAGTGCTGATGTACTGCCATATTAATAAATATGACAGACAGCATTGTGAAAATATAAGCCTGTAAAACGGCAACAAAAATTTCAAGCATATAAATGAAAATTGCAAACGGTATTGCGATAATAATACCTGCATATGACATTATGAAAATCAAACCAATCAATGATAAAATTATAATTGAACCTGCATTAATATTCGCAAATAACCTCATAAGCAGTGCAAAAGGTTTTGTGAACAACCCGATGAACTCTACTATAATCATAATCGGCAAAACAAATACCGGAACACCTGACGGAACCAAACCTCTGAAATATCCCCACACTCCATATTTTTTCATACCGGAAATCTGAATCATCGAAAAAGCAATCAGTGCCAGTGCTGAAGTTACATTTATGTTTTTAGTCGGCTGAGCCATAAACGGAATCAATCCGATAAGATTTGCAAAAAGTATGAAGAAGAATATTGTTAAAAAGAACGGAAGAAGATTCAAACCGGCTTTTCCCATATTCGGCATTACTATCTCATCCCTGATGAACATTATTATTGTTTCAACAAAATTGCCAATGCCTTTTGGAACCCTGTTTTTAGTATTGATAGCAGCGGCTCTCAGCAGAACGATAATCAATAATAATAGAAGAAACGAGCATCATAAACATACTTTTCGTGACCGACATATCAATTGTCAAACCGCCGAGCTGAATTGGCTCGAACTGAGGGAGAGGAAGTTGTCCAAGGAAATAAAAATCAACATAATCGTGGTCGACAACCCTTTCAATAATATCAAAGTTACCTTCTTTTTCAGTATCATGTTCACCTTTTGACTTAGTAGTATCTACAGTGTGCGGAACATTTTTTGCTTCATCTGTTGAATTTTCCTGTAAATGCTGTGAGAATACTGAACTGCTGCTGAAAAGCAGTGCCAGGAAAACAAAAAATACAAATAATCTTATGGTAAAATTTCTAATCAATATCAATTTTTAACAATATCTGTCTTATTAGATTTTGTTGATTTCGAATTACAATTCAGAAAAATAACTTCAATAGCGATAAATGCAAAATAAAAACCAAGCAAGGAAAATATAAAATATATTTCATTCAGTTTAAGAACCAGCAGTCCGATAAGGACTAAAATCAAAGTAACAAACAATCTCACTGTCATACTTCCGAAAACTACGGCGAAGAATCTTTTATTATCTTTTTTAATTGATTTCAGGATATACCGTGTCCCGATAAGGACGTTCGCGAGACTTAAAACCCAGCCATAGAAAACCGGTGCAGATTCGATTTTTATATCCGAAAATAAATTAAGCAGTATTAAGCCGGCCAGTGAAACCAAACTAATCACAACCAATGCAGCAATGAAATTCCGTTTACAATTCTTATTAACCAAATCTTGTAATTTATTTCTTTTTATATTTATCGGATTCGCCGAGCTTTTTTATTGTCAGATAAAAGCTATAAAAACCCCCTCCAAAGCCGACAAAAGTAAGGATTAAAGTAAAGACAAACTGAGTATTAAAAACTTTATCCAGCCAGACCCCAATGAATAAAAAGACGAGAATAACAACAACGAGCTGAACTCCCAGTCCGGAATACTGAATTGCCTTAGAATCTGCTTTTATTAAGGGTTTTGAGAGAAAATCTTTTAAAGAACTATCTTTTTTTCCATTAGCCATTGGGTATAAAACGTTAAAATTAGGAAAAATTGTGAAGAAAATCAATCCAATGAAAGAGAGAAAAACGTCAAACGTGAAACGGTAACCTTCAGATGTTAAAAAGACAACCCCCTTAATCCCCCTTTGATAAGGGGGAATTGTATATTCAAAAAAGGGAGAAAAATTATAACGGGATGTTGCCGTGTTTGCGGGAGGGGTTGGTGTCCACTTTGGATTCTATGAGTTCGAAATATTTTATTAATTTTTTTCTGGTGTCTTTTGGTTCGATTATATCATCTATGTAACCTTTTTCAGCGGCGACGTATGGATTTGCAAATTTTTCCGTGAATTCATTAATCTTTTCATCAACAGCTTTTTGCCTGTTCGGAGCGGATTCAATTTCTTTTTTGAATACAATTTCAGTTGCACCTTTTGCACCCATTACTGCGATTTCCGCACTGGGCCAGGCAAGATTTACATCTCCGCGAATGTGCTTGGAATTCATTACGCAATAAGCTCCGCCATATGCTTTGCGGATGATGACTGTGATTTTTGGAACGGTGGCTTCGCAGAAGGCATAAAGCAATTTTGCTCCGTGCCTTATAACACCTCTCCATTCCTGGTCAGTTCCGGGCAGGAATCCGGGTACATCTTCAAAAACGAGCAATGGAATATTGAATGCATCGCAGAACCGAACAAAGCGGGCACCTTTGATGGAAGCATTCAGACATAATACACCTGCAAGAACGAGCGGCTGATTTGCTATGATTCCAACGGAACGACCTCCGATTCTTCCGAATCCTACAATTATATTTTCTGCATAGTCTTTGTGAACTTCAAAGAAACTATCAGGGTCTATAATTTTATAAATCAGCTCCTTCATATCATATGGTTTATTGGGATTATCAGGGATGAAAGAGTTTAGTTCCTCGAGGTCTTTTTCATTTGAAAAATCATATTCATAATTTGGAGGATTTTCTGCGTTATTCAAAGGAACATAAGACATGAGCTTTCGGATTTTCTGAAAGCAATCAATTTCATTTTCACAGGTGAAGTGGCTGACACCGCTTTTCGTAGCGTGAGTGGCAGCACCGCCGAGTTCATCGAATGTGACATCTTCATTTGTAACGGCTTTGATTACATTAGGACCGGTGATAAACATATGTGAAATTTTATCTACCATAAAAATAAAATCTGTGATAGCGGGTGAATAGACAGCACCACCTGCGCAGGGTCCTACAATGGCTGAAATCTGAGGAATGACACCGCTTGCGATGGTATTCCTTAAGAAAATATCTGCATATCCGGCGAGAGAAACAACACCTTCCTGAATACGCGCACCACCGCTATCATTTATACCGATAACGGGAACACCAATTTTCATAGCTAAGGTCCATAACCTTAACAATCTTTTTTGCATACGATTCGGATAAGGAGCCGCCGAGGATTGTGAAATCCTGAGAAAAGACACATACATTCCTGCCATCGATTTTTCCGAAGCCTGTAATGACTCCATCCGTATAAAATCTCTGTTCATCCAGACCGAAATCGTGAGACTGGTGCTTTACAAATAAATCCCATTCTTCAAAAGTACCACTATCGAGCAGGAGTTCCACACGTTCACGAGCAGTGAGCTTTCCCCTTTTGTGCTGAGCATCGGTTCTTTTTACACCACCGCCCTGGAGACCTTCATTTCTTAACTTCCGAAGTTGTTCAATTTTATTGTTATCCATAAATAATTCTGATAGTTTTAAGATAAATAAACCGTTAAAACGGTTAAATAATATTTTATGATCTTCACCCCACGGCTAAAGTCGTGGGCTACTTTTTATTTACCACATTCTTTCCCGCGGTTAAAACCGTTATTCCCACGGCTAAAGCCGTGGGCTGTTATGCACGGACAATGTCGACACCGAGGGACCTTAGCTTGAGGTCAATATCTTCGTATCCCCTATCAATAAAAACAGCACCATTAACAATTGTTTCACCTTTTGCAATCACACCCGCAACTAAATAAGAAAAGCCGGCACGAAGGTCAGGAATATTTATTTCAGAAGATTTTAATTCTGTCGGACCTTTGATAACTGCGCTGTGATAATAATTAGTATTTACAAATCTGCATTGCATACCGCCGAGGCAGGTGTTATACAATTCGATATCGGCTCCCATTTTTTTCAGAGCTTCAACATAGCCAAATCTTTTTTCATAAACAGTTTCGTGGATGATGGAAATTCCTTTGGACTGAGTTAGGAGGATAACGAAAGGCTGCTGCCAGTCAGTCATAAAGCCGGGATGCACATTCGTTTCAATTGCAATTGATTTAAAAGGTCCGTCATAATAAAACCTGATGCCGTCATCTTCAATCCGGAATTTTCCTCCGACTCTGCGGACAGTATTAAGAAAAGTAATTAAGTCTTCCTGCTTTGCATTTTCGACAAAGATATCCCCTTTAGAAGCGAGTCCTGCACAGGCAAAAGAGGCGGATTGATTTCTATCCGGGATGACAGTATGAGAGGTCCCGGTTAATTTTTCGACTCCTTCGATTGATATTTTTCTATCTGTGCTGATTTCGATGATAGCTCCCATCTTCTGAAGGAACTTGATAAGGTCTAAAATTTCAGGCTCAACGGCGGCATTTGTGAGAATAGTTCTGCCTTTTGCAAGCGATGCGGCGATGATAATGTTTTCAGTGGAGCCAACGCTTGGGTAATCAAGATGAATATTATTTCCTTTTAGTCCATCAGTATGAAGAATATAAAAATAATCATTAGTTTCGACTTCACATCCTAATTTTTTAAGACCTTCGATGTGGAAGTTAACCGGTCTGCTGCCAATTTTACATCCGCCCGGAATCGGGATTTCCGCTTTACCCACGCGATGAAGCAGGGGTCCGGCGAGCAAGACTGCAATTCTGGTATTATTGCCAAGTTCAGCGGGGATAATGTGATTTTTAACTTTTTCTGTTTGAATAGTAATCTTATCTTTCTCTTCTGAAATATCGCTTCCGATATTCTTGCATATCTGATTCGCAACTATTATATCACTTATTTTATTTGGAGAATTAAATAATGTACATTTTTCAGAAGTGAGCAGGGAGGCAATCATCAGTTTTGTAGCGGAATTTTTTGCTCCCGATACTTTTACAGAACCGTGAAGCGGACTTCCGCCTTTGATTATGAACTTAGTTGTGTTGTTTGTCATATTGAAATAACCCCCCTAGCCCCCCTTTGTAAAAGGGGGGAATGAGAAATCAATATCATCCCCTTCAGTCCCCAACTCCCAGGAGCCCCTTCGGCTTCAAAGGGGGAAGAAAAAAATAGGTTACGAAGCTGGAGCTTCGTAACCAGAGGTTTGTTAATTAAACTTGAATTATTATTTCTCAAAATGAATAAGAAAATTTAGTTTTAAACAATTCTAAGTCAGGAGGTAACTACTGACTTACACGAAATAGATTACGAAGTTCTGATTCTATTCTTTCATACGGAATTTACAACTGGGGCTTCGTAACCAGAAAAAAATTTATTCTTTGTAGAAGCCCATTTTATCAAACTTTTTAATTCTGTTATCCAGCAGTTTATCTTTCTTGATTTTCCGGACAAGCTGGATTTCCTCAATCAATACATCTTTGAGGATTTTTGCGGCTTCCTGATGATTACGATGTGCGCCGCCTGTAGGTTCGTCGACGATTCTGTCGATGATTCCAAGCTTTAATAAGTCATTTGCTGTTAGTTTAAGAGCTTCGGCAGCCTGTTCTTTAAAATCCCAGCTTCTCCAAAGGATAGAAGAGCAAGATTCAGGAGAGATAACCGAGTACCAGCAATATTTAAGCATGAGGACCCTGTCACCTACTCCAATACCTAATGCACCACCGGAAGCACCTTCCCCGATAATCGACACAATAATCGGAACCTGAAGTCTTGACATTTCCAGAATGTTACGGGCAATTGCTTCTGCCTGTCCTCTTTCCTCGGCTTCGATGCCGGGAAATGCACCGGGAGTATCGAGAAATGTGAGAACAGGTTTATCAAACTTTTCGGCGAGCTTCATCAGGCGAAGAGCTTTTCTATATCCTTCGGGATTCATCATTCCGAAATTTCTGTAAAGATTAGATTTTGTATCTCTTCCTTTTTGCTGTCCGATAATCATTACTGTTTCATCTCCGATATTTGCGAAACCGCCAACGACGGCTTTATCGTCGCCATAGTGTCTGTCGCCGTGGAGTTCGATGAAATTATCAGTCATGAGATATATATAATCGAGGGTATATGGTCTTTCCGGGTGCCGGGCAAGCTGAACTATCTGCCAGGGTGTGAGGGTATCAAAAACATTTTTTCTAAGTTCGTTCACTTTTGTCTCTAATTTATTAATTTCAGATGAAATATCCAAGGTGTCAGCCATTTTTCTCATTTCATCAATTTTTTTCTCTAATTCAATAATAGGTTTTTCGAAGTCTAATACTGTGTTTAACATGTTATTTTAATATTTTTTTATAAATGAAAATAGTGTCTTTAATAGTATCTCTATATCAAGCATAAGGGATTGGTTTTTTGCATAAAACAGACTATAATTTTCCAGTTCCTCTTCAGATAACCCTTTGAACTGATTAACCTGAATTAATCCGGTTAATCCAATTTTACCTAAATATTCTGTATTTTTTGCTTCAAACCATAAAGGAATACCAACCATACTGTATTTGCCGATGAACACTTTTGGCAGCAACAGCAATTTAGAAGTATGCCTCGATAAATTATTTTTTGACGCTTTACTATATAAAAATATAAATGGATATATTAATATCAAGAGAATAAATGAAACAATAATATCAAATACCCTTTTCAAAAATATATTCAATTTATTATTAATATTATATTCAATTTCAATTAAAGATATATCATCGAGTTTTGAATGTAATTGTGATAAAATCAGTTCTTTACCCGTAGGAATTATCTTAAAATGCAGGTTTTTTTCCCTGAATTTCCACATTAGGCTTAGAATTTGCTGATTTGTAAAATATTCACCTGAAAATATCAATTCTTTAATATTTTTTATACGAACTATTTCTTCTAATTCTTCAAGAGTTTTTTTAGTAGCAATTTTGTTAAAAAACAAAATATTGTATTTTGAAACCAGTTTTTCTTCTATATCCTGATTCAACTCCCGTTCTCCGACGACAAGTAAATCAATTTTATTCAGCATAATATTTCGGTTTCTAAAAAATATTACAAGATTGGTAATTCCTCGCCATAAAATCATTAGAACTAATGATAAAACAGTAGAAGTTAATAATACTTCCCTGGAATATGCATATTGATTAAAAAAATATGTTATGGATGAGTTAAGAAAGAAGCCTGAAATGATTCCATTGAAAGATTGTTTCAAAGAGAAACGGTTTTTTTTCGAATAAAGACCAAAAATGCTTAACAAGAAAAGCCAGATTAAAACATATACTGTAATGATGAAAAGATAAGAGCGGTTAGGGAAAATGTTAAATCTCAAGCGGACGGCTAAGATTAATGTAGAATAAAGAATCACAACATCAATCATAGGGAATATCAGAACTCTGAAAATTCTCCTTAGGTAACTAAAAAAAGACCTGTTATAAATTCCAAACTGGAGAACAAGGGAAAGCAATCGAGGAACACCGGTGAAATTTTTTTTAATGAAAATAGACATCGCACCGTAAAAATTATTCACATACGAGAGATTTGTTTTACGTGTGCTTTCACCTTTATAATGGATTGTAGTTACTTCAGGAAAATAGAATATTTTGAAGCCATTCTTTTTTATTCTGAAACAGAGATCGATATCTTCACCATACATAAAATAATCTTCATCGAAAAAGCCTGTCACATCAAGGACGGATTTTGGAATAAACATAAATGCGCCACAAATGGAATCGACATCATAAGTTTTATTTTCATCAAGATATGTGAGATTATATTTACCGAAGATTTTGCTTTTTGGAAAAAGCTTGGACAGACCTAATATTCTGGGAATTGCGACAGACAAAGTGGGAAAACTTCTTTTACAGGCAGAATCTAATTTACCGTTAGCTAAAATCAACTTTGAGGATACAGCACCGACCTTTTCATTTTTTTTGCAAAAATTAATTAACTTTTCAAAAGTTCCTTCCTCAAGAAGCGTATCCGGATTCAGAATCAGTATGTATCTGCCTTTAGCTTGTTTTAATGCAAGATTATTAGCTTTTGAAAAGCCAATATTTTTATCATTTGCTATTAAATTTATATCCGGATATTTTTCATTGATAAATTTTGCGCTTCCGTCGATAGAATTATTATCAACTACAAATATTTCTAATTTATGGTTTTTATTATTTGCTGAATATATAGAAGCGATGCAGTTATCTACATGGTCTTTGACGTTATAATTAACTATAACTACAGATACATCAAAAGTATTTTCATCATTACCGTTCATAAATTATATTTTCCCGAATATTGATCTGAATTTTAATTTCCAGACGAGGAAATAAGCTTCGTAAACAACCTTCCGGGACATTTTAGATTCACCTTCTCTTCTGTCAATGAATAAGATAGGAATTTCGATAATCTTAAATCCTTTTTTGAAGAATAAAAATTTCATTTCGATCTGGAATGAATAGCCATTTGATTTAATGATATCGAGATTAAGTTTTTCTAATGATGATACTTTGTAACAAGCAAATCCGGCAGTTGTATCTTTAATTTTCAAACCTGTGACCATTCGCGTATATTTATTGGCGAAGTAGCTTAGCATTAATCTTCTTAAGGGCCAGTTAACAACTGAAATACCACGTATGTACCTGGAGCCAATGACTAAATCATAGCCCAGATTGATTTGCTCGACAAAATTATTAAGATATTTCGGATCATGTGAGAAATCAGCATCCATTTCAAATACCATATCGTAATGCTTACTAATAGCATATTTGAAACCGGTAACATAAGCAGTTCCCAAGCCCATTTTCTTTTCACGCTTGATTAAATCGACGTGTGGGTTATTCATACTTTCAACAAGACGCGCAGTTCCATCGGGAGAATTATCGTCAATCACGAGAACATTAAACTCATTTTCCGCGGAGGAATTATTCAATACCTCCGGAATAATTTTAAGTATATTCTCAGATTCGTTGTAAGTAGGAATTATAACTAAAATTTTATTCATATTATTGACCCTTCATTAGAAAAACTACAAAAATTGTATTTATCATTATCTTAAAATCGAGTGCAAGGCTCATATTTTCTATATAATAAAAATCGTATTGTAATTTGTCTTTAACATCTTCTACGGAAGTATCATACGAAAGTTTAACCTGCGCCCAGCCAGTGATGCCGGGTTTAATTGACAGTCTTTTTGAATAATATGGTATTTCTTTTTTTAACCGGTTTACAAAAAATGGTCTTTCGGGCCGAGGTCCGACAATACTCATTTCATTTTTTAACACATTAATGAACTGAGGAATTTCATCAATTCTTATTTTTCTAATGAACCTGCCGAACGGGGTGACGCGAGCATCTTCAGATTCTGCCCAAATTGGTTTATCTTTTTCAGCTTCAAGAACCATAGAACGGAATTTATACATTTTAAAAATTTTATAATTTTTCCCGACCCTGAGCTGAGAATATAATATTGGTCCCTTTGAGGTTACCTTAATAATTATTGCCGAGAAAATAATCAATGGAGAAAGCAAAATCAAAATTATAATAGAAAAAGTAACATCTATAATCTTTTTTATAATCCGGGAAGTGTAAGACAATAGCTGCGGGTTCACTTCTATAAAAGGAACTCCGTAAATCTGACTTGTCTTTGCCATTCCACCTACAATTTCATACATATCCGGAAGAATTTTAATATTAATATCCAAATCAACACAATAGTTCATTATTTGCAAAAGCAATTCTTTGTCTTTAGGTTCAAGAGCAATCATCAATTCGGAGATTTCATTCTCTTTGATGATATTCACGATGTCCTTCAGTTTTCCAAGTTCATTTTCCATAACCTCATCCGATTCCAAGCCAACAAATCCTATGATTTTATATCCAAGCTTCGGATGTCTTTTAACCATACTATCCAGTTCTACTGCTCGTTTGCCTGTTCCGATGATTAAAGTATTTCTTTGCCCTATCCCTCGTTGAAGCAGCTGCATCTGAAATCTGCGGATGAAAACTCTACCGAGAGAAATGAAAAAAAGTAATATTATCCAATAGAACAAAATCAGGAATCTGGATACAATGGCAGCATTTTTTGAACTATCATCCAGAAAAATTGCAAAGAACAGAATAAAACAGCCTAATGAAATAACTTTTAAGCTGGAAGAAAATTCATCAAATCTTGAGCGAACGAACCAATGCTGGTACATTCCCAGAAATGAGAACAACAAAAACCAATATAAATAAACTACAACCATGGGAATAAAAAATTCCGGGGGATTGGTATATAAAATCCAGCCGGATTCTACACGCAAGTAATAATAAATAACCCAGGCAATATTGATTGAAATCAGATCCGATAATATTAGTAATATTTTCTCTTTTCGCTTGGACAACCAATTCTATTTTAATCCTTTATTTTCCTATAAAATTTTATAACCTGCATTCAAAGCATCGTTAAAAAACATTTTAACAGTATCCAGAGAAAGTTCTTTCAGGTCTTTGTCAATCATTTTGAGTTTCTTGAGAATATCATTAGTAATAGTAATTATATGACATCCGCATTCTTCAGCCTGAATAAGATTTAAGAGTTCACGGGAACTCGCCCATAAAAGCTCAGCATTCTTTTTTCTTTTCACAAACTCCATTGCTTTTTGTATATATGGGATGGGGTCTCTGCCGGTATCAGCAATTCTGCCTGCAAATACTGAAATTATAATCGGAGTATCTTCATTAATCACATTTATTACACTTTCTACCTGTTCAACCGGAAGAATTGCGGTAATATTAAGTGACAAGCCGTCATTAGATAATTTTTTTATTAAAGGTATGGATGATTCACCTTTAGTATTCGTGATTGGAATTTTGACTACGACATTCTTCCCCCAGGAAGATATTTTTCTTGCTTCTTTTTCCATCGATTCAAAATCATCGGAAAAAACTTCAAAAGAAATTGGTAAGGTTTTAATTTCTTCGAGCACTTCTTTAGCAAATTTTTCATAATTGGTAACACCATCCTTTTTCATAAGAGTCGGGTTTGTCGTGAAACCTTGTACCAACCCTTCACGAAATACATTGACCATCTCTTTTACATTTGCACCATCGGCAAAGATTTTAATTTTTCGATTTTTGATTGATTGCATTATTTGTATTATTATTTAAGAAACCTGAATTTTCCAGTATAAACTATAAAATATGATTTATTTAATATTATTAAAACTTATAAATTCAAATACATATATTAAATAGAAAGGACTATTTTAAGATGATTTTAACGGCTTCAGAGAGGTTTTTAACGCTAAAATCGGGTTTCGAATTTCCGATATAACTTTTGCTTTCAGGATTTAAGACAAGAATTGTTTTCAGACCGGAATTCATGCCGCAAATGATATCAGAATCCCGGTCGCCAATAAACCATGATGAAAGTTTATTTATGTTGAAATCCAAAACAGATTTTTCGACAAAATATGTCTTAGGTTTCCTGCAATCACAGTCAAATGAATATTCTTTAACTATTCCGTTTGGATGATGATAGCAATAATAAAATGCACGGAAAAAAATACCATTTTTTTCTAACTCCATTCTGAAAATATGAATGGACGAATTTTAAGATTTTCTAAAGTTGTTTTGCCTTTAGCATAATCCGGCTGATTTGAAACAATGAACAAGAGAAAATCATTTTCCTGCAACTTTTTAAGGAATGGAAGTACACCACTGTAAAGAATAAAATCTTCTACACTATGAGGGGGTTCGAATTCATTTCGTTCAGAATTGAATACCAGTTTATTAATGACACCATCCCTGTCAAGGAAAACGGCTTTGTTCACTTAGTTGACTCCCATTTCATCTGGTTGGCTTTAATATCAGGATGAGAAACAATCAAATGCCAAACTACGCCCTGAAATGCTTCTGAATGAGGAGTAATTGATTCATCATTAACGACAGGAATAATAACACAGCAATCAGCAACCTTTGCGGTATAACCGCCATCCTTTCCTACTACACCGACTATTTTACAACCTTTCTCTTTTGCATAATCAATTGCGTGTATTAGATTCACGCTTATATTCTTTTCCTTATTGCCACCTCCGACTGAAAATATGAATATACAATCATCGGAATCTATCTTATTACACTTCAGCCAATTTACAAATACAGATTCCCAACCGTCATCATTTGTTCGAGCAGTCAGTTCAGATACATTATCAGTAGGCGTGTAAGATTCTATTCCGGCAATTTTTCTAAAATCATTAACAGCGTGGGAGGCATTTGCGGCACTGCCCCCTACACCAAGAAAGAAGAGCCTTCCGTTGTTTTTCTTAACATCCAGAATTATCCTAACGATACCTTCTATATTTTTTTTATCTATTAAATCAATAATTTTTTTTGATTCATTAAGATGTTCAGTGATATAATCGGTCATAAAATTTTATTTATTTTTCAAAAAATATTCACGGGTTTCTTTTAAACCTTCGTGTGAGCCGATTTCATAAAATCGATCGAACACTTCAAAACCGGCTAATTCGTTATTCTTAATCAGAGTTTTATAAACTTCTTCCAGGTCAATATGAGTACAATCAGAAAAATATTTTTCAAATACGGATTTCTTTAAAATACCCAGACCATAATCTATATAATGCATATTTTCGTTTTTGTATTTTTTGTCATATTGTACAATTTTATTTCCTTCAAACCAAACGTTGCTTTTGTCCCATTTATCTTTATTTTTATAAACAGTCATAATTCCCGAAAAATTCAATTGATTAAAATTATCCTTAATTATTTTATAATCAATATTAAGATAGGAATCACCATACAAGACAAAAAAGGTCTCACTCAAAAGTGG
The DNA here is from genome assembly GCA_963806045.1 of uncultured Ignavibacteria bacterium. GTDB lineage: Bacteria > Bacteroidota > Ignavibacteria > Tepidaquicellales > Tepidaquicellaceae > DATCHW01. Next base: position 55,311 of record CAWDWP010000015.1, read on the forward strand.
TAATGCTTTTTTTAAAGCTCCACCTGTTCCAAGAAGTTTTTCACCATCGAAAGAATACTCTACATTTAGTCCGTAATCTTCACCGTGTTTTGATATAATCTTGTATCATATCACCAAGATACCCGGCACAAATTACAACATTCCGAAATCCTTTTTCTCGCAATAATTTGAGCTGTCGGTTTATAAAAGGTGCACCTGAAATATCGAGAAGTGATTTGGGAATTTTTTCAGTAACCGGACGGAGCCTTGATGCGAGTCCACCGGAAAGAATTACTATTTTTTCTTTTATGTAATTCAACGGGAGTTATTTTGATAATACGATTTTAGCACCCTCGTTCTCAAAGGCAAGATATGTAGGAGTTAAATTTAACTTTGACATAGCAGAAACTAATTTTGATTTATCTTTAGGACAATAGAATAACAGAAATCCTCCTCCTCCGGCACCAACAACTTTTCCCCCGGTAGCACCATTTTTCAATGCTACTTCATAAGCTTCATCTATAAAAGGGTCAGATATTTTATCGGAAAGACCTTTCTTTGTCATCCAATGATTATGCAGGATCTCACCGAACTCATCAATTCTGCCTTCTTCCAGAATTTTTTTTGTATAATGTCCGATTTCTTTTATTTTATGGAGTCTATCAATTGTATTTTTATCTTTTTCTTTACTTCTTTTGTTCTGGATTTTAAGAACCTGACTAGCCGAGCGTTCTTTCTTAAGATAGAAAAGGAATAAATTACTTTGCATTTCCATCAAAAGTTCTTCCCTGATATTCACAGGTTCAATATCCACCGTTCCGTCCTGATTAAAATGATAAGCATTGAAACCTCCAAAAGCGGAAGCATACTGATCTTGTTTACCAATCGGTTCTTTTAGAATATCGATTTCGATATGGCAGGCGGTTTCAGCGAGTTTATCGAGGTTGTGATAAATTTTTCTGAAGCTAAAAAGAGCATTGAGTAATGAAACTGTGAAAGTGGACGACGTGCCCAATCCGCAATTTGAAGGAACATCCGCAATCGATACAAGTTCAATTTGCTTATTAATACCGGTTAATTTCAATGCTTCACGAAAAATATTATGTTCAATTTTCTCAACATCATCAACTATCTCGGTTTTTGAATAAGACAATCTGATTGATTCTTCAAATCTCTTATTGCATGAAATATAAACGTATTTATTTATAGCTGCAGCAAGTAAAAATCCACCGTAATCTTTATAATATGATTCAAGGTCAGTTCCGCCACCGCCCATAGAAAGACGTACAGGAGCACGGGAAATAATCATTTGTTTTCTCCTTTCCATCCGAACTTATTCAACAGAGCATCCTGATGCATAGATTTTACTGATTTCCGGATTGCTTCATAAGAGTTTAATTTATTTATCCAGCCAAGTTTTCTTATTTTCTCAGAATTTAATCTCACAATTGGTACATCGCCTTTCCAGCCTCTATCGCCGCCTGTATGTTTATATTTTACATCTTTCAGATTCATTACTTCTATAACAATTTCGGCTATTTCATTAACGGTAATATTATCTTCCGTTGCAACATTAAAATATGAATATCCTTTTAGATGATTTTTTTCTACTAACAATAAAGCATTTATAACATCGTAAACATATATATATGATTTGCTCTGAGTTCCGTCACCCAATATATCCAGTTCATAATTATTATTTAACAACTTTCTGATAAAATCGTAACCCACACCATGAGTCTGATGTGGACCAACTACATTAGCAAATCTGAATGCAGCGGCATTTATATCAAACATAAAAGAATATGAACTGAGTAAAGCTTCACAAGCAGAGTTTGCTTGCACCATAAGTTGAAATTGGGATCATGGGCGAATAATCTTCATTTGTTTCAATATGACCTGTATCCCCATACACTCCGCTTCCTGATGCATAAATAAGATTCTTAACCTTATTTATTCTCATTGCTTCGATAACATTATTGGTAAGGTAAGTGCCTTCCCAGAAGTCTATATCGGGTTGTGAAATTGCTTTTGAAATATCCGGATTTGATGCAAAATGGTACACTACATCGGAACCTTTCATGGAAGAAATCAGTTCGATCAAGATCTTTCACATCTGCTTTTACGATTTCAAGATTTTTATTATTAATAACATCTTCCAGATGAAACATTTTTCCAGAAGAAAAATTATCATAAATTTTGACAAAAACGTTGGCGTCTTTTAAGAGTGTGTTAACCAAATGACTTCCGATGAAACCTGCTCCGCCTACTATGAAATATTTTTTAGACAAATTCTTTTTAAAATTAAAAATAATTTCTTTTAAGATATATCATAAAAGAATGAAATCTTTTCTTAAACCTATTCGGTAAAAATGAATATAAATATTGTGTACCATTTATCAGAAATGCTTTTCTGTAATTCGGATAATCTTTACGATACTTTTTAATAATTTTTAAAATTTCTTTTGACTGAGGTCTCTGTTTAATAAAAGAAGTATTCTGACCGGCAGAAAGATAACAAGTAAAATATTTTTGAAAATTGTAAATTTTACCTATTTTTCCTAATTTAAGCCATAAATCCCAGTCTTCTGCATAAGGTAAATCTTCATATCCGCCGAGAGATAATACCACATCTTTTCGAAATAATGCTGCTGTATGAACCATTGGATTCGCCATTAGAGCATTTTTACGGATATCTTCATCCTTTTCATATTTTGTATATTTAAAAACGTGGTCACCTTTTTCATTTACTATTATAGCTGCTCCACCTACCGCAACATAATCAGGATTTGTTTCAAGAAATTCAACCTGAATTTTAAGTACATCATTATCCATCCAGTAATCATCATCATCGAGTCTTGAAATATATTTTCCTTTTGCAACATTGAGTCCATAATTCAGATATTTCGTAATACCCGGTTCTTTATCCAATGGAATCCTGAAATACTTGATTCTAGAATCACTTTTCGAAAAATCATTCATCATTAGTTTCAGTTTCATCAGTCGATATATCATCAATAACTATTAATTCCCATAATTGATAAGATTGTGTTAATACGCTATTTACCATTTTCTTAAGCAGTTTCGCCCTATTACATGTGGGTGCGACAATACTGATTAAAGGCGTATTATTTTCAGTCATTTGAATAATTGTATCGAAATATAAAGATAAACATAAAAATATTCATTTTTTTTAATAATTACTATGGAAAATGTTAATATCTTTTTGATAAATATTTTCCTACATTAATTTTTTCATTACAAATTAAACATATTTCAATTTTCAAATATCCTGAATAATCTCATTTTATTAATTTATCATATTATTACATGCAGGAAATGTGTATAGCGTGTAAATCAATAAATGTAAGTAATTTTGGTAAACCTCCCCTTCTTAAATCTGATACTCATTATATTGTATTAAAATGCAACGAATGCAACTTAATGTGGTCATACCCGATGCCGACAGAAGAAGAATTAACTGTACATTATAATTCTTATTATGAAAGACGATTTCAAAAAATACTGAATTCTTCTCTAAAATTTTTCCGGGATATAATTACATTTAAATACATAAGGGAATATTACTTTCTTAAGAATACGATGAAATATTCTCACATTAAAAAATTCCTTGATTATGGCTGCGGGGAAGGAGAAATGTTATTAATTGGCAAAAAATTTGGTTGGAATTGCACGGGAACAGAATACTCAAAAGAACTATCTGATAAATATAATAAGCTCGGTATTAAAGTCGTTGTTGCCAGAGATTTTCAAAATTCTACTTTAGAACAAAATAACTTTGATTTAATTCTATTCAAGCATTTGTTTGAACATTTGAAAGAAATCCCGTTATTTTTAAATCAAGCAAAAAAATATTTAAGAAAAAATGGGTTAATAGCCATAAAAACTCCTTCGAACACAAGTTTAAGAGCTAAGACTAAAACTGCAAATTGGCACTATGTTAACCCTCCAGAACATCTGTGGAGTTTTAATCCCCATAATTTTAAATTATTATTAGAAAATAATGGTTTTGAAGTTTTGAGGATAAGAAATAACTTAATGGTTGATGAACTAATTTGTTATGCTAAAGTAATAAATAATCAATAGAAATTGAATCAAATATTATAAATATTTTCTTGCAATTATATTATAGGTTGTATCAACTTTTTTTAATATAGTCCGGTGAGAGATTTTTTAAATATTTCTCGCCGGAAGCCCCTTCCCAAAGATGATGACAAAATGCATCGGGATAATCTATACATCTTTTAAATAATTTATATAAACTGAATGGATAATATAAGGGATAGTGAAAACTATAATATGGTTCTACATGAATTAAATCCGGATATTTCTTAGAAAGCAGGAATGGTCTTTCAATAGAATGCTCAGCCCAATACTTATCGTAACCTTCTGAACGAAAAGTTTTATATTCTTTATACCAGATATCCAAAAATTCCGCATTTTTCTTTGCAAGGATAACACCATTACATAATCCCATATTTCTCCATCTTCCCTGCTTTCCCATTACGAAATCATTCTGGAGTAAAGGTAAAAATGTCTTTTTACAGATTGTATCCAGGTCCATATATATTCCTCCGGATTCATTAAGAATATTAATCCTCATCACATCCGACTTATGTGCCGGATGGTATAATTTGTTTCCAAAGACACTATCCGGGGGTTTAATTTTTTCTATATTCAAAAATGGTTTTATTTTATCCCACCAAACACCATATGGTTCGTAATTCAAATAGAAAAATATTTTTTCAGGTTTATTTACATCTAGTGCTGATTTGATACATAAATAATGAGCAAGAGAAAATTCAAATTCTCTGTTACCGGATTCGGGGAAAAAATATATAAAATGAAATACATTGGGTATCATATTCTTTATCTATCCTGTCTTTTTTAATTAATTCAAAAATTTTTTAAAACTCCTGCACAACTAAGAATTCATATTTAAAATCATTTTATTTATTATAAATCATTTTTATTGTTTCGATTGTTTTTTCTATTGTATAATTTTCTAATAATGAACTCCTGGCGTTTTTAGAAATTTCGGCTCTCAATTTTTTATTTTCTATTATATAAATTACCTTTTCCGTTAATTCTGAAATATCACCATTTTTCACTAATAAACCGTTAAACCCATCTTTGATAATTTCATTTATTCCTCCGACATCGGTGCTTATGATTGGTTTTGCATAGTCCATTGCCTGGAGAATTACGTATGGAATCCCTTCATATCTTGATGTCAAAATAAAAATATCAATTTTACTCATGGCTTCATATACGTTTTCTGTATATCCCATTAAAAATACTGTATCAGATAAATTATAATTTTCTATCAATCTGTTATATAAATCATAATTTTCACCACTACCATATAAATAATAAAGGCATTGTACCCCCTTAAGACTTAACTCCTTTGCCATATTTATGAAAACTTCCTGTGCTTTTTGATACGTTAATCTTCCTATATTTCCGATAATTAATGGATTATTTTCGCTTACTTCAGGAATTTCGGAATGAGGTACTATTCCATTATAAATTACAATAATTTTCTGAGCATCATATCTGAATTTATTAATTAAGATGTTTTTATCGTTATTACATCCTGTGAATGTATAATCAACAAAATATTTTTTTACTTTTTCATAGTTCAATTGACAAAATTTCATTTTCAATATTTTTTCCATTGTAAAATCAAGTCCATGTTTATGTTCAATAATTAATTTTACCCTTAATAATTTTCCGATGATACAAGGAGCTATTCCAGCCTGTGCATGAATAATATCAAATTTATTTTTTAAAATGTACTTAAACAGAAACCAAATACCTTTCAACGAATATGGTTTGTGTTTTTTATCATTAAATATTATATATTTTATATTATTTTTATCAAATAATTCACACAAAGGACCTTTTCCGGGAATAGCCATTATTAATTCATATTTACTGTTATTTAGATATTTTGCCAGCAGAAATGCAAATGTTTCAATTCCACTCAACATGGAATTATTTAATGTAATTAATATTTTGCGTTTTATAGAATTCATTATTACAGATATTTTTACGTTTTAATACTTACCGGTAAAATATATTAAATAAAGATGCCGTAAAATTAATTCGAAACCACTTACCAAACTTATGCCAATGCTTTGTAGAATGTAATCTTATTATTTTTGTATATATTCAAATTTTGAACTATATAGTTTTCGTTTGCGAAAAAATATTTCCAATATTTTAGTAAACTGCAGATATTTTTTCCCCCTCACTCCTTCAAACTTACCCCAAAAAGGTAAACCAGCGAGTCTAATTATAATACCTAATAACAAAATACCTTTTAACATAAGCTTATAAAAATAATTATAATTTTCAAAAAAAATTAATTTTCCCCGATTTATATGAAAATAATAAAGATCATCTGTATTATTTTCTTTTATAGAAGATTTTGTTAAATGTTTTACTTTGACAGCGGGTACACAGATAATTCTTTTGTTTAACTTTTTTTTAACAATATAGCACAATTCAACATCTTCATAATACATGAAATGGTTTTCATTAAATCCGCCTAAATTATCAAATATATTTTTTTCCATGAATAAAAACGCTCCGTGGAACCAGTCAACATCAAAATTAATATTTTGTGATATTTCCTTTCTATTTGTAAGTTTTCTAATTTTATTATTATATCCTTTTCCTATCATCAAAAAAAATTCCCAAGATAAATTCGGGAAATCATTAAAGCAATACTGAACTGTGTTATCCTCGTTAATCAACAAACCTGAAATAACCCCTGCATTTTTCTCCTGAGAGTATATAGCTGGAAGTTTTTCGATTGAATTATCAATTAACTCAATATCCGGATTAAGAAATAATAAATATTTGCCTTTTGAATGTTTTACTGCATAATTATTTCCTGAAGCAAATCCAATATTTTCAGGTATAGCAATGAAATTAATAAAATTAAATTCCCTTTTTAGATCCAGAACAGACTTATCATTTGAATTGTTATCTGCAACAATTATTTCATAATTGCTTAAATTTAAATACTTACCGACCGAAATTAATAATTTCCTTAAATAATCTGTCGTATTATAATTTAATAATATTATTGATACTTCAATCAATTGACTCAACCCATAGTTAATATATTATATAATGACAGCATAATTTAAAATATAATCATTGATATTTAACTTTTCAAACTAAACCAAAAAACATATTAATTATAAGATAATCTTCATAAATATTTAACACACTATAATATCCATCACTTATTTATGTATTCGTAGAACAACTGAAGATGTTTTTCAAGAGCATTTTGTAAATTAAAATTAGTTTTAAATGTATTTAATGAGTTATTTTTAATTTTATTATAAAACGTTTTATCAGAAATTAATTCATACAGGGAATGTGCAAGGTATAAAGGATCCATATTTTGTATAATGATTCCATTTTCTCTGTTTCTAATTACTTCAGGTATAACACCAACACTTGTTGAAATTACAGGTTTTTCAAAATATAAAGCCTCTACTAATACCAACGACATACCTTCTTCCTTTGAAGTTATTACAACTGCGTCAGAATTAATGTATTCAGATATAATTTCTTTTTTTTCAAGTGCACCGCAAAACTCAATTATATTTTCAAGTTTATATTCGCTTATCTTTTTTAATAATTCCCTGTTATATTTATTATCAGCAACAAATCCGATAAATTTTACAAGAATCGAATCTTTGTCTTTCAAATTATGAAGTGCTTCTATCAGTAACTTCTGATTCTTGAGCCCGTAAATCTGACCAATATTCAGCAAAACGAATTTATTTTTATTTTTAATTATTTTTACTTCTGCTTTAAATGAGTCATAGATATCTTCATCTATTGATGTCCTAATTATTTTTACTTCTTTACGCATTATAGTTTGTTTTAACAGATCCCTTAGATAAGCGGAAATAGTTATAACTTTAAATGCAGAATCATCGATTAATTTATAAACATACCGTCGCAAAAATCCTGGATTTAATTTCTCCTTCACCGAAACTATATAGGGTATTTTGTAATGTTTCAGTAATCGCATCTCGATAAAACTCACAGAGGAATTAACGAAGCAAACATCTATTGTTTTGTTTTCACTAATAAATGGTATCAATCTTGTTAATTTTATAATAGTTATATAAAAGAAAATAAAATATTCTTTTAATTTAAATTCATTAAAGGGAAATATTTTATTAGGAACAATTAAATACTTGAAACATAGTTTAGCAAATTCTTCTGCTCTGTCACCTTCTGATAATATAGCATAAACAATAAATTTTCCCTGCAAATATTTCAGGAGCCTAAAGAAATCATCTTCTCCACCTCCGACTTTATTACTGGAATGCGATATTAATAATATTTTTTTCAGTATATTAATTTTGTGTTTAATAATTACTTCAAGAAAAATATCGGTTATAGATATATTTTCGAAAATTGACTTTAATAAAGGACCATTCACTTTTCTTTATAGCGTAGACAAACCAGAGAAGTAATAAGGAATAATAGCAATGTATCCAAATACAATTTTATATTCTGATAAACATACTAAAATAATCAAAAGACCTAGTCCGAATATTCCGGCACTTAGATTATTGGACTGGAATTTGAAATTTATATGTTTTTTTGATGCAATTAGATTCAGGACAAAATGAATAAGGTTTGACATTAAATAGGCAATCGCCAGACTTATCAGACCATTTTCATAAAAATTCAATAATAAAATATAAAATACCAAAAAATTAGCACTTAGTATCATATCTAATGTTACCCAAAGAAACAATTTTAATCTTGGTATAAGCCATAAACCAAGAACCCACGAAAAAGCCTTAAATAAATCACCGAAGAACTGATATTTATAAAGTGGTTCGGATGACGCAAAATCTTTAGTAAAAAGTAATGCAATAACTAATTCCCGAAAAACAAATATAAATGCAATTAACGGAATCATAAGAAACATTATATATCTAAAATTAAGGTTTATTTCATCGACAATATCACTGTCTAATTTTAAACTTGAGACTTTAGGAAATGAATACATATTCAAAGAAACAAAAATGAAGCCAAAATAATTTAACGATATTGTCAGGACACTTTGATATATTCCGTTTCCAAATACTCCCATTTTATTAATCGTGATTGTTCGTATCAATAATAGAATTAATTGAGCGACTGCACCAACTATTAAACTGGCAAAACCAATTTTTATAATATTATTTAATATTTTTTTGTTGAATTCATAAAGATTTTTAGTTTAGGTATTAGTGATTGTTCTTTTCATTACGAAGGAAATAAATGATAGAAGACAAAAGAGCATTTGACAGTGAACCAATTACAGCACCTTCTAAGTTAAAAAATAAGACCAATATCAACGTGAAAACAAATCCCGCAACAGCTGAAGAAATAAGCAGCTTAGTAAGAAGGTCAATATTTCGTAATCCTCTTAGATAAGCTTCAAGAAAACCGCTAAATGTCGAAAAGGGTATTGAAAGAGCGAGTAATATAATAAAGTAATAATATTTACTATCATCAAATATTATTCCCGAAATATAACTTGAAAATATCGATATTAATAAAGCGAAAATAAGTGAGGAAATTGTAAGAATTTTCAGCGAATTGAGAAAAATAATATTAACAATTTCAGTGTCATCCTGTTTGTGTTCTGAAATATATTTAGTAAGGCCTAGAGGTATTCCGATAGTAACGATAAACATCATAAAAGTCTGAAAATTGAGCAACTGCGATATTATTCCCATTCCCGCTACACCAAGAAAAACAGAAATAATTTTAACTCTTACAATACCAAGAGCAATATTTATAAATGTATAAATAGAAATCTTGGAAGTGGATTTTATTATCTCTTTGATGTAAAAACTCCTCTAAATAATTTTTTGAGCAATAAATAAATGAATTTAATATAGAATTTATGATATCTAACTGATAATTTCGGTGTAAAATACCATAAAACATAGAACATATTCTGAAATGAGGAACGAAACATATTGTTTCTTAAATAAATCTCAGTTAGTTCCATTTTTAATTCAATTATACTTTTAATTGCTGCTTTTTTTAATTTAATATCCTTATCAGAAACAAACGGGTTTTTCAGATGAATTGATTCAAGTAGCAATTTAGCTCGATATACATAATGAACCGTTACCAATATGTCTTCTGTATCTAATTAACGGAGAATTGATATATTTAATAGCGTTTTGCTTAGCTATATTCAACCAAAGAGCGTAGTCTTCTGCGAAAAATCCTTGTTCTTCGGAAAATCTTCCTGAATTTATAATTAATTCTTTCTTAGCCAGAACAGAAGATGTAATAACTAAATTATCCAAAAGCAACCTCTCTAAATTAACATTATTAATGTATCCAAATTTTCCAAAATACGATTCGGATAATATTTTATTGTTTTCGTCAACAATTTTAGCATCAGAACAAATAATAGGAAATTCCTCAATATATTTCATCTGCTTTTCAATTTTATCGGGCTCCCACAAATCATCACTATCTAAAAAAGCAACATATTCTCCATTTGCAATTTCAATAGAATAATTTCTTGCTTTTGCGATATTTCCTGTATGTTCATTTGCTCTGATTAATCTAAAATTTGAAAGATTAAGAAATGATTCGCAAATTGGAATTGTTGAATCTGTTGAAATATCATCGAACACAATAATTTCGAAATTACTGTAAGACTGATTTAAGATTGATTCGATTGCAGCTTTGATAAATTTCTCTGAATTATATGCGGAAATTATTGCAGATACTAAGGGTGGTTTCAATTTTATACGACTTTCAGGTGTAAAATTAAGATAAAATAGGGTTAATTAAAATCTTAAACATAAGAAAATTTATTTTTTTTCCTGGTATATAAAAACAATAATCCAAGAGATAAAAGAAACAACTGCATTTCAAAATATTCGGGCATAATTAAAGCAGATTCAAATATTCCATGTGCAGCTAAAGCCATTAAACTAGACGTTAAAAAGCCATAAAATAATTTATTTGTTTTATCTGAAGCACGAAAAGAATATAAAAAACCCTTAATAATTAATCCAAAAAAAAATATTAAAAAGCAAATCGTAAAAATAATCCCAAACATGATAAAAATTGACAAGATAGAATTGTGGGGATTGTTAACCTGCTCAATTACTCCATAATCAAGCCGATAATTTGTATATGCTTCAAAGGAATTTGTAATTCCAAATCCGAAGAATGTATGAACACTTTTTTCCATTAACATATAATATACAGGAATTAAAAGTAAAAACCTGGAAATATTTGATGCAATACCTTTCGTCGTGAAAATCGCTGTTACAAAATAGTAACTAATAGCAATAATAACAGGAAAAATAAGAAATATTTTTTTTCTGTAATAAAACAGTAACATTAAAAATATGCCAACAGAAGTACCGATGAAACCGCCTCTGCTTATAGTCAATATCTGAGATATTACCTGTATGATAAAAGAAATAAAATAAAATATTTTTCCATATAAAGTAAATTTTTCTTTGTTTTCTAAAAAATAATATAATGATGCAACAATAGTAGCAGTTAAAAGATATGACACATAATTCGGATGAATTGTTAAAGATATATAATTGGTACTATGAGTATATAAATCATAAGGGACATAACTTATTATATACATAGTCAATCCGATGCTGCCTATCCAAAATCCTAAAATTGCGTAAAACCGGATAAAAGTAATAAAATATTTTTTTTTAATTTGTATTATTGATGGTAAATAGAAAAAATACAAAAAAAGATACAATATAAATGTTATAAATCTGATTAAATTATATAGACTAACAAATTCATTCGAAAAATTTATAATAACGGAAATAAAGCTGAGGAAAAATAACAAATATAATCCGAAATATTCTGATTTTAATCTGAGCTTAAAGTAAAAAATCTTGTTGAAATCCAAAGTCAAAATAATCAATGTAACTGTTAAAAATACAAAAATAAAATTTTCCTTTGCTACCCAATACAAACCACCAGGTAACCATGAGTTCCTGTAAATCGTGAAAAGGACAAGAAACAACGATATAATCAGAAATAATTTATCGTTACTTAAAGTAACTTTTCTTTGTTTAAAAATTGACTTTTGAATGTTTTCCATTTTGCATAAATAATAAACCATGACAGTGAAGAAAGAAAAGCAAAAATTAATGAAATTAATGTTAACGTGAGTCTTTTCGGTTTAACTTTCTTTTCCGGGAGATTAGGCTGGTCCAGAACTAATACTGAAGGTGTTTCTTTTTTTTCTTCAATTTTTGCCTGTTCAAATAAGGGTATAATAAATGTTAAAATTTTATTCTGAATCTCTACATCTCTTTGCAGTCTCAGGCTGTTCATGACTATATCCGGACTTCCTTTCAGATTAAGCTTACTGGTATAATCTGTTGAATTCCGCATTTCAGAAAGTTGATTTTTAAAAGCCGCGATTTTCTCTTCCTGAATTTTAATTTCTGACTGATCAGGGCTTAAAATTTTCTTTAATAAATCAAGCTTTACTTCTTCAGATTTAATTTCAACTTCTAATTGTACTTCTGATTGCGTTGCAGCTTTTACTACAATATCAGGTGCAATGCCATAAATATCCTGGTAAGACTTCAGACTATCTTCCGCTTTTTTAAGATCTTCTTTAGCTGACTTATACCGTGCTTCAATAAATTCCCTGTTATTTTTTGCATTTAAAACATTTAATTCAATATTTATATTATTCAGTTGGGAAATCATAAATTCAGCCATTTCTTTTGCTTTTGCGGGATCTTTATCGTAGATTCCTATATCCATAGTTCCTGCGATCTTGTCCTTTTTGATATCAAGAACATTCTCTCTGAAAAATTTAACCGCATCCTGCATATATTTAAAGTCCCCGTCTTCATTCCATTTATATTTAATTATCGTTTCTTCAATACATCTCCTACTTATTAATATATTCTCATATAAAGCTAATTCTTTTCCAGTTGACGAACTTCCGGCTAAATCCCCTAACTCACCTATATCCGGTAAACTCTGTGACAACATACCTGAAAGTCCAACTGCTTTAGCAGTAGTTTTAACAGTACCTGTCGAAAAGAAAATTGGATTCGCAATAAAGAATACATAAAATGCTGTGATTAACCCTATGCTTAATGAAAAAATTAAAATTTTCTTTTTATTTTTCAAAAAAATGTGAATAATATCAACCAACGAAAATTCCGCATATGTTATTTCATTATCCTGATTAGTTTCTACGTTATCCATTTTAAATTTATTTTAAAAGTTATTATTTTCTAGTATTTTATTAATTTAAATATTAATACTATTTACAAAATCAAATCTTTTATTGGTATATCAGAGTATTTTACCCAGGATATGATATTTCTCATTTGAATTGCTTTCTTTTTTATCAGCCAATATTTGTTAAATTGTTATTAAGCGCGATAATTATTTAGTATTACTTTTTTAATAATATATAAGTTGTCAGGACACCTATAAGAACCCCTGCAATCTGGGCGATCAGAGATATTTTTTCCGTAAATGTTTTCTTTTCATATTTTGGAACATAAACATAATCGCCTGAATTTATTTTTATTTCGTCGGGTTTATACCATCCTCTTGAGTTAAATTTTATTATGCGTGTATTCCCTTCATCAGCGCTTAAAGCATAACCTCCTGCCTGTTCTATGTAATACTCATAATCTTTTCCTTCGACATAAGGGACATAACCTTCGTTATTAACCTGACCATATACATAAACGATTTTCTTGTCATCGTTTATATAAATTATATCTTTATCTTCTAATATTACATTCTGACTTTGGTCATTCTTATTCATCAATTTTTCAAAATCAACTATGACCCGATTACGTCTCGAAATTACATCCGTTTCGAAATTTCTTTTTTCAGCAGGTGTCAGAAAAACATCATTTGCTCTGGCATTAAGCATTATTTCTACTGAGTCTCTTCTAGAATATTCCTCGTCATATTTTCTGAATAATATGCACAATGGTAAATAAGCATTTTCCCTCAATCCTCCTGCCATATCAATAACATCTTTTATCCGTGTATTTTTAAATGAAATGGGATAATATCCCGGACGCTGAATTTCACCTAAAACAAGAACTGATGTATTCTTTTGATAATCAGTTTTATATTTTACGAATATCCGGTCGAAGTTGTTTATTTTGAAATCCTTATCTTTTGGATAAGAAAGATTAATCAGATCGAATCCTTTAGAATCTCCGTATGGCCTGAAAAGAACAACGCTATCCTGTTCTGCATTAACATCAAATCCTCTTCCTAATCCAAGAACGGTTTCCAGATCATCATCATCGGAATATTCATACGTGCCGGCTAACTGGACGGCTCCGTTAACAGTTATGAATGTTTTGGTAATTAAATTATATGGTATTTTAATAAAATCACCATCTGATAAAAAAGGATTATATTTATCATCCCTGGTCATAAAAAATTTATATATATCAACCTTTACAACCGAACCGTTTTTTCTTTTTAGTTCAATATTGCGTAGAGAAGGACTGCTGTCAAAAAACTTTTCAGGGCGAGTATCCAGCTTTTTCTGATAAGTCATTGTTAAATTAGTCGTATCAGAAGTCAAAATATAATTCAAAAGAGTAGAAACTCTCATAACAGGGCTTGCTTCAAATGTTCCCTGTCTAAGACCTGAAACATTAATCAGAAATGTCCTTGGTACAGTTAAAGTCAAACTAATATCGCTTGAATAATATCTTTTTTTGACTGTAGATATTACCTGATTCCTTAGTTCTGATATTGAAATTCCGGATGCCTTTATCTGACCAACTGTTGGAATTACAATATAACCTTCAGGAGATACTATTACCGGAACTTGCTGATTTATATATCCATAAATCCCTAAATCGAACTGGTCATTCGGTCCAACAATATAAGTATCTGAATTAATAGCGCCTTCGAGTGCGACGAGTTTAAAATTTGAACTGTTATATGGATTTTGATTTTGCAAGATTATTCAATATATCAAAACCGTCGGCATTTATTTTTAGATTTGGAGTATTATTACCGGTATTAGTAGTAATTATTATTAATAGTGGTTCTTCTATCCTGAGCAAATAATGATGAAAACATCAGGAGAAAAATTAAAAAAAACAAATTACTTCTTTTTATCATTAAAAATTATAAATTAAAATTATTAATAGTAGATTTTAATATTTCCTTAGTATTATCTTTATCATAGGTTTCACAATAGAATCTAAGAAGAGGTTCTGTTCCTGAAGCTCTGATTATTATCCAGCCATTTTCAAAGTTAAATTTAAATCCATCAAGATTTCCTATTTCCAATATAGTTTTTAACCCTATTTTATCCCCGATTTTGAGTGACCTGCATTTTTCAAGAGTTTGAATTTTCTTTTCTTCTGTTGTATGAACATCAATCCGATTATAAAAGAATACCCCGAATTCATCTTCAAGCTCTTTCTTCAATTGACCTATGCTTTTCCGTGTTGCAGCAAGCATTTCAAGATATAGTAAACCATTAAATACCCCATCTCTTTCAGGAAGATGTCCTTTAATTCCAATTCCTCCGCTTTCTTCTGCGCCTATCATAACATCATCGTTTATCATTAGTTTTGAAATATGTTTAAAGCCAATCATTAACCGTTTCAAGTATCAAGTCCATATTTATCGCAATATTTTTTTATTAAATCACTCGAAGAATATCCTCTTACCACTTTACCTGTAAACTTTTTGTTCTGATGCAAATATTTTAAAAGAAGTGCAAAAGTTTTTTGTGCATCCAGAAAATCTCCATTTTCATCTATTATAGCTATTCTGTCGGCATCGCCATCATTCACAATTCCGATATCATATTTCCCATTTTTTATTATATCGCAAATTTCTTTTAAATTCTTTTGGACAGGTTCGGGAGCTCCACCATCAAAATATGGATTCACTATTCCGTGTAATTCATTTACTTTAAGTATCGAGGAAATAGAGTTTTGTCCTGCACCATACATAGCATCATAAACAACTGAAAGGTTTGCATCTTTTATTTTATTCAATATCAATTTTTTCAGTTAAATTTTTAATATAATAGTCCCTGCCATTAAAAAATTCAACAATTCCCAAACTAACCAAATCAGACAATGACTTATAATCTTCGACCAATTTAATATCGGGTAGTTTTGCTTCGACTTTTCCAATTTCTTCAATACTCATTGAACCGCCATATTCATCTTTGAGTTTGAATCCATTATAACTATAAGGATTATGAGAGGCTGTAATCATTACTCCGAATGCCAGATTCTTATTTCTTGCTAAAAGTGAAACAGTGGGAGTTGTTACAAATGAATCAACTAATAGAACTTTTATATTTTGTGAACCAAAAATTTCAGCGGAACAGTGAGCAAATTCCTTGGACAGAAAACGAGTGTCATATCCAATAACTATACCATTTTTTATTTTGGGGTGACCCGAAAATGTCTGAGCAACAGCAAGTGAAACTCTTCTGACGTTTTCAAAATTATAATTATCAGCTATGACAGCCCTCCAGCCGTCAGTCCCAAATTTAATCGGCTCCGAATTAATAAACATTATTTAAATTGAAATTTTTATTTTCTGACGATAATTTAGTTATTTCGGTTTTTGGCAACCCAATCTTTCACGTAATTAATTGTCTCATAAGTCGGAGTTCCCGGTGTAAACAAAGATCCTACACCAATTTTCTTTAAATCTTCAATATCCTGGTCCGGAATTATACCACCTCCGAATAAAAGTACATCATTCAGTTCTTTTTCTTCCATTAATTTTTTAATCTTGGGAAAAACCGTCATATGGGCTCCGCTTAAAATGCTGATACCAATCGCATCAACATCTTCCTGTAATGCAGCTTCAACTATTGTCTCTGCAGTTTGCCTCAGTCCTGTGTAAATAACTTCAATTCCGGCGTCTCTGAAAGCTGCCGCTATTACTTTTGCACCTCTGTCATGACCATCAAGACCCACTTTTCCAATTAAAATCCTGATTTTTCTGGTTAAATCCTTTTTTTCTTCCATATTCATTGATTAAGCAATTAATTTATAGAATATATATATTTACTTCAAGTGATTTTGTGTCTTAGTGAAAGCAAATTATATGTCTTCAATCAAATGATGGGATTTCTTTTGATAAATTAATATTGCAAATATTCCGATTATAACTGCAAACCATAGTGTTGCAACTCTTATGATTATCGTAGAAGCTACAGATATATCCTTCGGAATTTTAAGGAAAACCAGTAATCCTGTAATTGATGCCTCTGTTACACCAAGCCCTCCCGGTAACATAGCAATTGCTCCAATTAAAGTTGAAAATCCATAAATAAAAGTCGCTATTAGCAAACTGACGCTTACCATTTCCACTGAATAAGAAAACACTCTTAATACAACATAAAATCCTACACATTCAAAAAACCATGATACCAGACTAATGAAAAATGCGATTATGAGAGGTTTAATTCTGAGCATAAGATAAATACTCTCATATGCAGTATGAAATTTTGAAATGAACTTCTTTAAAATATTTGATTTTTTCGAAAAGCCCGATAATTCTCAACGATAATTTTTTCGAACTCAAAACTAAAACACATAAAATAAAAATCACTCCTGCTGAAATTATAATCTCCAATCCATAATTGAAAAAATATGCTCCAATAATGCATAGAAATACTATTGAAAGGAAATCAGTTAGACGCTCTGCAAAAACAATCGGTGCGGACTTACTCACAGGGGTTCCGGTCTCTTCCTTCACGAGAAAAGATTTCAGAACTTCACCCATTTTACCGGGAGTCACACTCATAACAAATGAAGAAAGGAATATAAGAAAACTTCTTCCGAGGGGTAATTTAATTTGAATTATCTTTGTGTAATAATGCCACTTCAAAAAACGGAAAACATAATTACCAAAAGACAGAAGCAGAAGCACCGGAAACCACAACCAGTTAAATTTTCCGAACGCTGACAACAGTTTGTCAAAATCAGCGTAAATACTGAAGCCTAAAAACACCAAAGCTCCCAAAGCAACCGAAAAAAGTATCTTTTTTTTATATTTTGAGAACAAAAATTCTTATTTAATTACTTTTAATATCATATCACTAAGTTTCGCAAGCGGTAAACCAACCACATTGTAAAAATCACCATTGATTTTTTCTATAAACAGACAGCCAAAATCATCCTGGATACCGTAACTTCCGGCTTTATCAAGCGGATTATAGTTCTCAACATAATAATTAATTTCAGTTGGTTTTAATTTTCTGAAATATACATCAGTTTTTTCATAATCAAAACAGGATTTTTTCTTAACGGGATTAACTACCAATACTCCCGTGTAAACGGTATGTTTCTTTCCGCTGAGAAGCTTGAGATAATTTTTAGCATCTTTCACTGAAGCAGGTTTATGAAGGATTTTTTTATTTATAGCAACGATTGTATCTGCGGATATAATTATTCTTCCTTTTGCTTTTCCAATAACGGCATTTACTTTTCTGCCCGTATTGATTTTTGTTATCATTATAGGCTTGAACTCGCTTGTTTCCCATTCTTCAGCTTCGCTGTCAATTGCTATGAAATCAAGCCCAATCTGCTTAAGCAGATTGATTCGTCTGGGAGATTTTGATGCAAGTAAGTATTCATATTTTAATATATCAGGTATAGTCAAATTATCAATATTGTTTTACAAGAGAATTTAATTTACCAATTAATTCAGACTTATTGCAAATAATACGCTCCTGAGTTTTTCTGATTTTAATTTCCACATTATTATTTTTCAGGTTCTTTTCACCTATAATTACGTGTATCGGAATTCCAATCAGGTCGGCATCTTTAAACTTAAATCCCGGGCGTACTTCGGGTCTGTCATCATATAATACTTCAATATTACGATTTAATAATTCGTTATAAATTTCATCAGAAACTTTTTTAACTTCTTCATTGTGTGCATTAACAGAAATCAGCATTATTTTAAATGGTGCAATTTCACCAGTCCAGATTATCCCATCTTTATCGTTGCTCTGTTCAATGTGGGATGCAGCGATTCTCTCGACTCCTATTCCATAACTCCCCATTATCACAGGATTTTCGTTGCCGTCTTTATCAAGAAAATTAGCATTCAGGGCTTTGGCATATTTAGTTCCGAGCTTGAATATATGTCCGACCTCGATTGCACGAGTTACTCTTATTTTACTTTTTCCATCGGTTGTTAATTCACCTTCTTTTACGACTCTTAAATCGTGATATTTTATGCCCGGTGCATCACGCTTAAAATCTATATTTTTAAAATGATAATCGTTTTTATTAGCACC
Organism: uncultured Ignavibacteria bacterium; assembly: GCA_963806045.1. Lineage (GTDB taxonomy): Bacteria > Bacteroidota > Ignavibacteria > Tepidaquicellales > Tepidaquicellaceae > DATCHW01. Next base: position 74,659 of record CAWDWP010000015.1, read on the forward strand.
GCTGATAAGTTCATCGGCATCCTGAAGCCTTAAATCTGCAACGATAGTAAAATCCTTATTTTTTAATCCAATCGGTCCAATGCTTCCTGCATCAGCGCCTGTAATTTCTTTCAGCTCATCCGGATGACCGGGACGAACTGCAGGACCAAACACATTCTGCATCTTGGAATCATTTACTTCATCATCTCCGCAAATAAATACAAGAATATATTCATCTTTTCCATTTTCGTCTTTAGCAGGATTCACAAATACACGTGATTTAGCAAGATGAGTTTTATCATTTGTATTCAGAAAAACAGCTAGCTCATCTATTGTTTTAATATTTGGAGTGTATAATTCTTCATAGGGAAGATTCGAATTTTTTCGCTTAACTATTTCAACCTTTGAAACTGCAACTTCAATGTTTGAAGCGTATGAACCATCTTCACTAATTGCTACGATATCTTCACCTGCTTCCGATTCAACCATAAACTCTTCCGACTCGCTACCGCCCATCGCACCGCTAAATGCAATAACGGAAAAGAATTTTAATCCGCATCTGGAAAATATATTTTTATATGCCTTATCCTGAAGTTTATATGATTCATCAAGTCCTTCCCACGAAGAGTCGAACGAATATGCATCCTTCATCGTAAACTGTCTGCCCCTCAAGACACCTGAACGCGGACGCGCCTCGTTCCGGAATTTTGTCTGAATCTGATACCACATTTGGGGTAAATCTTTATATGATATAAGATTTGGTTTTGCTATCGAGGTAAATACTTCTTCGTGAGTCGGAGCCAGAACAAGTTCACGATTTTTTATTCTGAAAATCGTATCACCGTAATCATCCAGCCTTCCGGTAGAAGCCCATAATTCATTTGGAGATAATGCAGGGAGATAGAACTCATTACCGCCAATAGCATTCATTTCCTCACGGATTATTTTTTCTATTTTCTTGAATACAATTAATCCGAAGGGCAAATAAGAATAAACTCCTGAAGTTAATTGCCTTATCATTCCCGCTCTCAGCATAAGCTTATGCGAGGTTACAACAGTGTCAGCCGGGTCCTCTTTTAGGGTCGGCAAAAAGAATTTTGTCAGTCTCATAAATAATTAAAATATTTTATAAGTTAAAAATATAATGCATTCAATACAATTCAATAATTGGATGATTTTGTAAGAAATTTACATGCTGTTGGTGACACTTCGCTTAAACACCAACAACGGCAAGGCGAAAAAATATAAAGCATTCAATACAATTCAATAATTGAAAACAATCTGTAATACTCACTGCAGCTATCCAATAAGAAACATTATTAAATGTGAAATGAATTGTATTTTCTTTTCTGACACGAATATTTGAACTTAAATTAATTCAGATAATTAACTTAAATTAGATAGACTATTATTTTGAAAAGTTCATGTTATATCTTTAAATGTCTGTCTCTTTTCCCGGAATATTAAAAAAGACTTTAATTATTATCTCTTTTCCAGAATCCACTTATTGTTTTGCAAATAAATAAGTGTTTTTAAGATAGATTTCTTAATTGTAAAATGCGGAATCCAGCCAAGAGACTTGATTTTATTTGTATCAAGAAAGATAAATGGACTGTCCCCTATCCAGCCGCGTTCTCCACCCGCAAATTTAAATTTCGGATTCAGTCCGAGATGCGATGAAATCAATTCAGCGGAATCAATTACTTTACAATATTCATCTGTGCCGAGATTAAATAAATTAACTTTTGCATCACTCAATTTTATCGAAATAAGTATCGCATCAATACAGTCCTGAATATATAGATATGATTTCCTTTGTTCCCCGTTTCCGAGGATAAATAATTCTTCGGGGTTATTGAGCAGTTTTTTATAAAAATCGAAAACATGCCCGTGAGTATATCTTTCACCAAGAATTGAAACAAACCTGTATATCCATGATTGAAATCCGAAACCTTCGCAGTATGCTTCTATCATTCCCTCACAAGCTAATTTTGATGCTCCATATAAAGAAGTCTGAACCGGGAGAGGAGCCTGCTCAGGAGTCGGAAAAACTTCAGGTTCTCCATAAATTGACCCGGAAGATGCGAATGCTATCCGGTTAATATTATTTTTACGCATAGCTTCAAGAACATTAAATGTTGCTATTGTATTCTGTTCAAGATCTCTTCCTGGATGCTCTATACCGAACCTTACATCAGCATTTGCTGCTAAATGAAATACAAAATCACACGATTTCATTTCATTCGTCAAAGAATCTGTATCCAGCAAATCAGCTTCTTTAAATCTAAAATTCTGATTTTTATCAGCATCAGTCAGAAATTCAATAATTCCCGTAGATAAGTTATCGTAAACAACAACTTTATGTCCTTCTTTTAGTAAACGGTCGGTAAGATTACTCCCGATAAAACCTGCTCCACCCGTAATGAAATATTTCATTTTTTTTGTTTTCTACTGAATAAAATTTAATTAAACGGCATTGCAATATAATAATTTTTATTTATAGAATTAAGATAAATGATAACCTAATTGAGTGATAATTCTTTATACTTCCAAAAAAAACAAATAAAAAAGTTAATGTAATAGCCTGAAAAAGGAAACAAATGTTATAATCATATTTTCTTGAAAAATTATCAGAACAAGTTATTCTTATTCACCACCTCCTTTTGTTCCCCATCCCGGAAGGTTCTTCGATTTTTCTAAGGGGAAATTATAATAAGGGCAGACACATTGCTTTGCCCCTACAAATAAATTATTACTTTCCGTTCTACTCGTTACCAAATTGGATTTGGCTACGCTTGCCCTACTGCGAGGGCACTTGTCTGTTAGACTTTGTTTAACAAATTAAACAAAGTTTGAAACCCAATTGTGTTCCCAAACTCAGTTTGGGAACAAGCCCTGCTTACTTCCCCACTTTACAAGGGGGGACTAAGAGGGGTGTAAACTGATTGCAAATCAGACCCCCTCCTACCTCCCTCTCGCAAGAGGGGGAGAGAATTCATTCACCACCTCATCCCGATACGCTTCGCTATCGGAACTCCTGATAAAATAGTTATCACAATTTTATCATTAGCCCCCCAATTTCACTAACAGACAAACTAAAGTCCAAGAACCAGGAACGGAGAGGGAATTTTATAGAATTTACTTCTTTCATTTTTTAATTTTAAATTAAATTTTAACTTTTGACTTTTTAATTTTAAATTTATTCGGGAAAGGCAGACACATAGGTCTGCCCCTACAAATAAATTATTACTTTCCGTTCTGCTCGTTACCAAATTGGATTTGGTAACGCTTGCCCAACTGGGAGGGCACTTGTCTGTTAAACTTTGTTTAACAAATCAAACAAAGTTTGAAACCCAATTGTGTTCCCAAACTCAGTTTGGGAACAAGCTAAACCGGATAGTTCATTCACACCTCACCCCTGCCCCTCTCCAGGAACGGAGAGGGGAAAAATTATCTTCCATTTCTAATAATATTTAAGATGATGAATAATATTGATATATTATATTTAAGGTTTAATGGTGAAAAGAATGGCATTCATTAAGAATAAAATATTAATCGTAAAAATATTGCTTTCAGGGATTTGCCTTTTGTTTCTTGCAACAACTTTTCACACAGAGAACCGTTCCTCCGGCTGGTATCAGCAGTTTTTACCTAATTTGAATGGACAATCAATATCAGATGTTTTTTTTCTTGATAGTTTGACTGGATGGGCTGCAACAGGAACAAATAGTGGTCCGGGACATATTAATTATGTTATTAAAACATCAAATGGAGGTGATAACTGGAATATTAATTTTTACTGATACTTGTTTTTACAGTAGAATAAAATTTGTTAATTCAACAACTGGTTTTGCATGCGGTGGTTCCGGAGGCGGAACAGCGTTTTTTTATAAATCGACAAATGGTGGCATGAATTGGCAAAAGTTAGTAAATACTGGAGCAGCAGAATTTGAAGATATGTCTGTTTTAAATAAGGACACAATACGAGTTGTAGATCATGATGGTTTGGTTGGTGGAGTTTTTCTTACTACCAATGGCGGCTTAAACTGGACACAGCAGTTTTCAGGAGGAACAGAGAATCCGAATAAGATTTATATGTATAATGCAAGGATTGGATTTATAGTGAATAATAACACCGGGTTACCGAAGTTAAGAAAGACTACTAATGGAGGCAATAATTGGTTTATTGTTGCCACAAATGAAAAATTTTATTGTATGTATTTTTCTGATAGTTTAACAGGATGGAAAAGTAACGGGAACGAGACTGATTCATGCATGAAAAAAACCACAAACGGAGGTTTAAATTGGGTAAAACAAAATCTGCCTCAAGGGGGGTATATAGACTCTCTTGGTGGGATGGCAAGATTTTCCAATATCAATAAAGATACAATATGGGGAGTTGGTGCGATGTATATTTATCCAAATAATCAAATCAGAGGAATTTTTTACAGAACGACGAATGGAGGAAGTAATTGGTATTATCAGGTACCTGATACTTCAATGGTATCATCATATTTGCGCCATATTATTATATCAATTTTATTAATAAAAATACTGGTTGGGCATATTATGATGTGAATGAGGAATTCATACTATCTACTGGAGGTGATACAACATTTTACATGGGCATACAAAAAATCAGCAATGAGATTCCAAAGGATTATATTCTACATCAGAACTATCCGAATCCGTTCAATCCGAGAACAGTAATCGGATATGAGATAAAGAAAAACAGTTTTGTGAGACTGGATGTATTGATATATCGGGAAAAGAAGTGACGGTAATGGTGAATGAAAAGCAAAGCGCAGGGAAATATGAAGTGGATTTTATGGGTAAGTTCAGTCCGAGCGGAATATATTTTTACAGGCTGATGGCGGATGGAAAGGTGATTGATACGAAGAAGATGTTGCAAGTGAAGTAAAAATAGAAAAGAGTTAAAATGTTGAAATGTTGAAAAGTGGAAAGGGATGAGAGAAAAGCGATATTTTAGTATAGGTAAAGAAACGGAGATAAAAGGACGAAAATTGGAATAAAAAAGTTAAATTCATATTATAATTATATCAAATTTCATAAAAGAAAACATATGAAAACAATATTAGTTTTAATTATAGTTCTTGTGCTTTTTTGTATAAAAGTATTATTGTTTAATACTTCAGAATTGCCTGCTCCGGCAAGTGACAGACAGGCTCCGAAAGATGATAATACAGGTTATCAGTATACACAATCAAATAACAGCTGGCTGGAAAAGTTTTATATAGGTGCTATGCAAGAAGACATTGACTACAAATATTCTTATGCCCATCTTGATTCACTCGGCTTTAATCTCTGGCATCAATATGTTGAAGGAGATTGGGATCCCCTGATGGACAAGTGGAAACCCAGAATGAAATGGATAAACGGGATTTCAAAAGATAGTCTTATGAGTCCTGTAAATGCTTATGCAGGTGAAGTAAATGGAATAATAGACCAAATTTATTCTCACAACCGAGGAAGAAAACTAATTGCTATGAGACCGAAAATAACCTGGTTATGCTATGGTCAGCGTAGCGATTATAAATGTAATGATGATATGACAACTTATGCAGAAAAAGAGTTATGGTTTTATCATTTTCAATCACCAAATCATAAAGGCAGAGATATAACGGATAATAGTAATTTTGGTAATGGTGTGAAAGTTAGATATTGTCAGACAAACGTTGATAATGCAGGGCTTGTAGTATCACGGCTTAAAGCGAATACAGAGCAATGCAACAGAGCTAGCGGGTGGTGGGGAGATAGTGAAAGCGATTGGATAATAAAACCAAGGATAAGAATTCCCGTAGATTTTCCAAAATCTCATCCTGAGACACCTGTTTGCAAAATAAGAGTATTAAGTCAGGACACTAATTTAGTTTTAAAAGATGTAGTAATCAAAGGTAAATATTTTTTAGATTCAAATAATCAATATGATGGAAAATATATTGAGGAATATAATTATGATAAAGAACCAGTTAATATGAAAATCCACGGCGACTGGGGGGATAATTATGTATATTCTGCGAGAGGAAATGCTGATAAACCGGATAGAAATCACGCTGATATACAGGTTTCTTGGTACGGGAACTGCGATATGTGGATAGACTATGTGAGGGTGGATAATGATGTGGCAGACCAGTTGTTTAAAGGTCAGTTTGATGATTGGATTACTGAAGAAGCTAGACAAATCGGCGTTGACAAAATAATGAAGTATTATCTTGAGCTTGTTGAGTTTAACAATCTTCCCTGCATGGCATATGTTAATAATAAATTGCATCAAATCCCCGGAGCTCCTGACCTTATGCAGGATTTAACAAACACAATCTCTTTACATGTACCATGGGAAATCAGAGTATCGGTTGAAAATGCAGAATTTTTATACCATCAATACATTCAAAAAGTCGGTTTTACACAGGTATTTTCAGAGAGTTATCCCTTGACTGCTTGTTATACAATAAATGGAGATCAGCAAAGCTTTAGCAGGATACCCTACACTTTACCAATCAAATCCGGAACCAGTGTACCGGCACAGGCAATAAGTCCATCACTATATGACGAATGGCTCCAGGATAATCTAAATCACAAGCCCTATTTACTTGAAGAAGGCGGAACTGACGCACGATGCGGAAATACTACCTGCGGCAATAAAACTTCTACCACTGTTCATCATGATAATGGTAACTTCAGATTCCAGATACGCATTAGTGACTCACTTTCAAGATTAGCCAATATTCCATTCATATTTATGCCACAGGCGCATTACTGGTTCATACCGGTAGAGATAAGACGGGAGCCGACTAATGAGGAACTGAAAATGATGGTCAATGTTGCGCTATCTTATGGGGCAAGAGGACTGTTATATTTTATGTACACTCATAAACCGGATGAGCTTGACCCTCCGTGCAAAGATGAAAAAGGAATAGCTGATAACGATGATAATCTCAGAACTATAAATAACTATGGGCAGGATAATCCGAATAAAAAACAGACAATTTTATCCATAGTTGAGCGATTGACTAATAAATGGGGACCGTATTTACTGAGTTTCAATAATGAAGACAGGCATTCTTATATTTATGATTATGATATTACCGAACGAAACAACCTGGTCAATAATTCTTATTTTAACGACATAGTAACATATAAACCCGGAAGCATACAAACTTCATGCCCCGGGGATAATCCGGGATTTCCAAATCCTTCGGGTTTAATTTATGAATGTAAAAATGAAAGATATGTACAGGTTGCAACATTTAAAAAGACACAAGATGACGGCAATAAATACTTTATGATTGTGAACCGCAGATGTTCACCGTTCATTGATGAATCCAGTGAAGATAACAGGGGAGGTAAGAGGAATGTTAGAGTCATATTTCATGCAAATTCATCGTTCTTTGCAAATTTCAACAACTGGAAAATTATAGATTTATTAGATGATTCAACTGTATTAACATTTGATAAGAGAACAAGTTCACTACTCGACCTCGGCTGGTTTATGCCGGGAGAAGGAAAATTATATAAAATTGTTCCGGTTCATAAATACGGAATCCCCTCTATCCGACAAGTCGAGATTCCGAGACCAGGAACGGAGAGGGGAATTTTTATAGAATTCACTTCTTACACTTTTGAATTTTAAATTAAATTTTGACTTTTGACTTTTCAGATTCAAATTTTTTAAGAGGAAAATTAAAATTGAATTACATATAATTTGTTAAAGAATAAAATTTAATTTTTAACCAATGTGTTCGAGATTTGAAAATAAGGAATCGGGGATTTCGATTTTTGAGAAGCTGAAAAAGGATTCAATGGGTAACTTCATATTTGAAGCGGATGAAGATACAAAGAAAATAAATATTGCTCCTACTAATAGAATAATATCGGTATTCAGAAACAAAAAAGACGAATATTCAATAAAAAATGTTTTCTGGGGAATACAGTTCGATAAGCAGGCTAAATCTCCCATAATCTTTAATTCAAGGATTGAAACCATTTCAGAAAAAAAATACTGGAAACAGGTCTTTACGAAAAACAGATGCTTGATTCCTGCAACTGCCTTTTACGAGTGGAAAGAGATTAACAAAACAAAAATTCCACATAAAATAGAAATATCGGGTAATGAGATTTTTTATATTGCATCAATATTCATAAAATCCGATGATAATATTTATAACTCAATGATTACAACTACTCCGAATAAATATATCAAACCGATTCATAACAGGATGCCTGTTATATTAGGAACACAGGAAGCACTGGATTTTCTGGAAGCTGAACCGGAAAAAGCAGTTAAAATTTTGTAAGCCATTTGATGAAAAAGTGGAAATGAAAATCGAGATAGCTGAGGAAATATTGACGGAAAAACAGAAAAAAGCTTTACAATGAGTAATGAATAATGATTAATGAATAATAAGCAATTAATAATTAATAATTAAAAAGCATAACCCCCCAAGCCCCCCTTTGTAAAAGGGGGGAATATTAAAAATTAAATCTAATTTGGATGAGAACTTCATCTTCACAGAAGCCTCTTGACTTTTTAGAAGGAGGGAACATTATAATTTTATATATGTTATCTTAATTGAATTTGTTTGAATATTTTTAGTATTGCATTATATATATAAATTAAACATTATTACAGTGGCCATAAAAAAGATATGAGTTAAATAAGAAAGGAAAATGGATATAGATAAAGGGATTATACAATCTTAACAAAATATATTTGTATGATAAGCATTAAAAAATTAGTTTTAACAACTCTCTTATTGATTTCAGTCCCCACTATCAATATTTTTGCACAAGGCTCGGGTAATAAATACGCCGGAGAATTTCTGGCTATTGGTGTCGGAGGCAGACCGTTAGGAATGGGAGGAGCATTCGTAGCTCTTGCTAATGACGTGACTGCAGGATACTGGAATCCAGCTTTGCTGTCAAAAATAAATTACCCTCAAATATCCTTAATGCATGATGCAAGATTCAGCAATCTTGTAAATTATGATTATGGGTCCGTAGGTATTCCATTCGGAAAAAATGCTTCATTGGGAATCAGTATTATCAGGATGGGTATAGATGATATACCTGATACGAGGAATGCTCTTGATTAATGACGGAACAGGAATTTTAAGACTTGATAACGATAAAATTACAAGATTCAGCACTACAGATTATGCATTTTTCCTGACCTACTCAAGAAAGCAAAATGAAAAATTATCTTATGGTGCAAATTTTAAAGTAATCAGACGAAATATTGCAGAAGAATCTGCCTGGGGACTGGGTTTTGATGTCGGTGTTGCTTATAATCCATTCAGCAGATTTATGCTCGGAGCAAATCTGATGGATATAACCACAACATATCTTTCCTGGACAACGGGGAAGAAAGAATTAATTACCCCTACAGCAAAAATCGGAACAGCATATATGATTGATTTCTTTAAAGGTACACTAACTCCTGCATTGGATTTTGATGTAAGATTTGAAAACAGAAGGTCTGCTTCGAATTATAATATCGGTCCTGTCTCATTCGATATGCATGCCGGGCTTGAGTATAGTTTTCAAAACCTTTTTGCCATCAGAGCGGGTTATAATGAGTTAGGCAATCTCACATTAGGCGCCGGAGTAAAGTTACCTAAAATAAATATTGATTATTCCTTTGTTAAATTTGATAATGTAGAAGCATTAGGTAATACTCACAGGATATCATTAGTTTTCACTCTTGAAGAAGACAAGTATATGAGAAAATAGAAAAATTCTTTTCATAGATTATTTAAAAGGAATATGGAAAACCATATTCCTTTTTTTATTTCCTTTTTAAAACATCCCGGTTAACCAAACCTTCCGGTTCCTTACCGTTGAAGAAATCTATGATATTCTGTGCAGCTTTGTAGGACATCAACTGACGGGTTTGAATGGTTGCACTGGCAATATGAGAAGTCATTACAATATTATCCAATTTTTCAAGACCCTCCGTGAAGCGGGGTTCATTTTCATAAACATCTATAGCTGCACCTGCAATTTTTTTCTCTTTGAGAGCATTATACAATGCCTTTTCATCAACAACGGGACCCCTCGAAGTATTTATCAGGTATGCGGTTTTTTTCATCAGAGATAATTCTCTATCTCCTATTAAATGATAAGTATCTTCTTTCAAAGGAACGTTCAATGTAACAAAATCGGATTCCCTTAATAATGTATCAAGGTCTGTATTCTGAGCAGAAAATTTCAATTGTTTTGCATCAATGAATTTATCGCTGTACAATACTTTCATCAGAAACCCGTAATATGCGATTCTTCCAACTGCTTTACCAATATTACCCATTCCGACAATTCCTAATGTTGAATTATATACATCCAGTCCGAGGAAGTCCATTGCACCCCAGCCGCGATATTGCCCGGAACGCATAAATTTATCAGACTCAACCACACGCCTTGAAATAGACAAAATCAGAGCAAATATAAAATCCGCAGTTGTTTCATCAAGAGTTCTTGGAGTGTTAGTGACATAAATACCTTTATCAGTAGCGGCTTTCAGGTCTATATTATTATATCCAACGGCATAGTTGGAAATTATTTTCAAATTCCTGCAGGAGTCAATTACTTCTGAATCAATTGTGTCCGATAATAATGAAAGTATTGCATCCTTATCAGAAGATTTTTCAATCAATGTTTTTTTATCCAGAATTCCGTTTTTATTATTGAATTCAATAATAAAATTTTCCATTAACATGTTAATTCCCCTGTCGGGGATTGTATGTGTTATAAATATTTTCGGTTTCATATTTTAATTATTGTATAATTCATTTTATGAATAAAAACCCCTCAGCCCCCTTTGTTAAAGGGGGGAATAGGTGAATTGATTACAAAAATCTTTTGTTGCATCAATCAGTTTTTGTTTTGCGTTTTTCTTTAAAAAATCCAAATCCAGTTTATCATTTCCGAAGCAACTGTAGACTGCATCAAATAATCCAGCAGCGGATTCTTTTATAGATTCATCAGTTCTGCCGTTTATTGCCACAACTTTTTTATTCAGTTTTTTTGCAAGCCGGGCAATTCCAAAAGGCGCTTTTCCAAATGCAGACTGCGAATCCATTGAGCCCTCACCTACTATTATAACATCTGAATTTTTAATCTTTTCATCAATATTCAAAATCTTTATTATTGATTCAATTCCTGGTGTTATCTTTGCATTTAAAAAAACTTTTATAGCAGAACCGAGCCCGCCCGCAGCACCTGCACCGGGAAAGTCAGTTTCAATTCCTGATTGCTTTTTAACAATATCCGCAAAGTATATAATCGATTGTTCCAGATTTATTACCATTTTTTCATCCGCTCCCTTCTGTGGAGAAAATATTTTCGATGTCCCCTGTTCACCAAAAAGCGGTATCATTACGTCACAAATCAATTTAAAATCAATTCCCTCAATATTTTTCTTTAAAATTGTATCATCATAACTTTTTATTTGTTTTAATACACTTGCGCCATAGCCTTCATTTTTTCTCAATGTTATTTCCTGATTGTTTTCATCATAAAATTTTACGCCAAGTGCCTGCAGCATTCCGATTCCAAAATCATTTGTTGCCGAACCTCCAATTGCCAGATAAATTTTATTTACTTTTTTATTTATAGCTGCCATTATTAATTCACCAAAGCCATAAGTTGAGGCAAGCCAGGGGTTAAGTTCATTTTTATTTAACAGGATTAATCCTGAAGACTGGGCAACTTCGATATAAGCAACATTATCCTTTAATCCAAAATATGAATCAATAACTCTTCCCAAATGGATTCTTCACTCTAACAGATACCTTTTCACCATTGATTCCCTTTAATATTGATTCAACAGTTCCTTCGCCTCCATCACCTATTGGCAAAGAAGTTGCATTAAAACCATAATCAGTCAGAACATTTGAAATTATTTCAGAAACTTCCAATGAAGTTAAAGTTCCTTTGAAAGAATCCGGACATACTAATATATTCATATAAAATAAAAAACTACGAAAGTGTTTTAACTATCGTAGTTTTTAACAACAATTTAATTATAAAAGTTAATTTAGAAGTGAACAGGTTTTTTCTTTGACAGATAGTCAAGATATACCTTTACTTCTTTATGAATGCTTTCAGCATCAAGTCCTGCCTGGAACAAAACGCTTTCTGCATTACCAGAACCAAGATAAGAACCCTTTTTGAAAGGATGCAAAATTCTTTCCCTGCTGTCATGACTTGTTACCCATCTGTACATTGTAGGGATAGTGAATCCCGTTATACCCATAATTTCGTCACCCAGAACTGTCGGAAATATTGTTTCCCGCTCTTTAGCCGGTAAGAGGTCAAATAATTCTGCACTTGAAACATAATATACATTTACATTAATTCCTTCCTTATCAAGCCGCGGAAGTACTTTGGTAATAAATTCAATTGTTACACCGCTTTCCTGCAATATAAAATTAGCATCGACTTTATGATCTTCTTTAGCTTTTCTTAAAAGATAAACACCTTTAACAGAATCCTCAGCCGGAGCGAGTTTCATTGCTTTTCTATCTGCAACTATTTCATTTGGTCTTGTTACGAATGGAGAAAGAATTGCGGGTCTCTTTTTTAATCCTGCAATTAATAAACTCCAGACTTCAGCAGGTTCCCAGGGAGTCATGGTAATTAAGGATTCCCGGAGGAAAATTTTCCTGAATTAACTGGAGACATTGAGGGTCAGCGTGTGTTGGACCATCTTCGCCTGTTTTAAGTCCTGCGTGTGCATTAATAAGTATCCAGGTATTAAAATTTCCGCCGAAATGCACTACCTTGTTTTGTTCGCCGATTCCGTGAAGACGGGCTGCAGTATGTTCCATTGCTGAAATGAAAGCACCGTAGGAAGAACTGACTCCGATATTTTTTCCATAAGCAGATAGCCCTGCCATCATAGCTCCGATAGCATCTTCACAGATACCTCCTATTGAAAGAATTCTTGAATCACTATTATCGACAGAATCAAAGAATCCATCTTTGAAACCACCACCTAAAAGATTTACGCTTGTCGAACCGAGAAGATCAGCAGCTACACCAAGAAATGCACCTTCGGTTAGTTTATTAAGATAACCCAGTGAAGAACCAAGAACAGCCCTTAAAGTAGTTGATGAGCCCGGTTTAACTCCAAGCTCTTCCGGAATAACTTTTTCCGAAATATCTTTTGATTTATATAAAAGTTCAAGTTTCGGATGTTTATCACGGGGAGTTCGCTTTAATTCCTGATATCTTTTTTTAGAATCGAGAATTGCGTCAGAGAAATATTTCAATTCTTTATGATTTTCAATAACATTTCTGACGGTAATCAAGGTATCATAAAAACATTTTTCAATATTTTCCTGAGTAGCATCTCCTGAAAAACGAGGTATTGCAACTTTGAATTCTGTTTCAAATTCTTTCATCGAAGTGTAATATCCATCTGAGGCAAATTTGTGACCTGCGCCGTGAGAGGATCTTCCCTCAATACCATATTTCCATCCTTTAATAGTCCGGTATACCAGAGCAGTCGGCATTTGATTTGTGAGTGATTTTGCAAATTTCTGAGCCGCATAAACTTTATTGAAATCTTTTCCGTCATCAATATAAATAACATTGAAATCGTGTAAATAACACAATTCCATAGGATTCCATTGAACATAATCGCCTTTCAGGTCACCATCACGGCAAACTCTGTTGCTATCAATAGATGCCTGATTAAAATCAATATGAAAGAAAACATTGTATAATCTCATTGCAGATGCAGCAGCCAATGCTTCTGCAACTCTGCCCGGAGTCATACCGCCTTCACCTTCAACAACATGCACTTTCGGGGCATCCTTGCCATAATAGTCGAGCGCACCTAAGGCAAGACCAAAAGCTGAAGGATCGCCCACTCCGCTTGCACCTGTTGCAACTTTTACAAAGGGGGTAGCAGGAGTTGGATGTCCGTCAAGAGCTTTAGAATTAAATTTTTTAAATAATGGTAAAGTAGTTGTGGGATTTTTTCTGAAGCCGAGGAGGTCCTCAAATCTCATCTGAAATTTTTCTTCCGGTAATTCTTTCGGGTTGAAAGTTCTTACCATTTCATTCCTTAATGCCCACATCGCGTATAAGCCAAGTGCCTTATGACCGGCACCATAAACGACAGTATCATTATCGTCCGCAAAAGGATTTTTTATGTCATAATCTGCAATTTTGTATATAATTGATTCAACAAATCTTCCTGAAGATATCGAACCTCCGGGATGTCCGCTGGTCGGAACGAAATTATACATAATTGCACATAAAGTTCTGTATATCAAATCCATTTTTTCAAAACCGGATAAGCTCTTCAGGGTTCAAAAAAGAACCGCCTGAAATTATTTCATTAATGTCATAATAATTTCCTCTTCTTGGACCGAATGTAAAATTTTTTGGTTTTATATTTTTGAAGTCAACTGATGTCATTTTTTTTCTCCGTGATAATTATATTAATTAAAACTTGTATGTAAGAGGTTTAAAAACACCCAATACTTTTAAAGAAGGATTATTTTGCTTAAAATTAAATGAAAAATAAGGTAAATAAAAGATGAAAATTTCCTCAAAAATCTCACTCAGTGGCTTTGGACTGATATACGTTCCCAAAGTGGACTTTGGGAACGAGTGGCGTTAATTGATGCGTTCCCAAAGTGGACTTTGGGAACGAGTAGACATTAACGGAAATTTCTACGGATTCGTGCCCCAGATTTCGATATCTTTTATAAGTGCTCTTTGAGGCAGGGCAATTGAGGAGACGATTGAATCAGCAACATCTTCCGCACGCATATAGACTCCCTTACCAATTTCTTTCTGTTCATCTAGGGGCTTTTCTTTTGTATCGACCATTGACGGACTGATTGTTATAACTCTGATATTATTTTCTCTCACTTCTTTTATGAGACATTCAGAGAATCCATTAAGAGCAAACTTGGAAGCAGTATATGCTGAACCACCCGGATAACCTCTCTTACCGGCTGTTGAAGAAATATTTACTATTGTTCCGCTGTTTTGTTTAATCATAAACGGAAGAGTATATTTTGTCAGAATGAATACACCTCTGATATTGGTAGCAAATACCCTGTCAAAATCGTCTATATTCATTTTCTCAACTGAACCCCGTCCAAACTGTGCTGCATTATTGATTAGCACATCAATTGTTCCAAATTTTGAAGTAGTTTCAGTGATTATTCTTTTGCAATCTTCTTCTTTTGAAACATCTGCACCAATAAGAAGCAGGTTTGAATCTGTTATTTCGAATTCGCCCCTTATTTTTTTCAGGTCGTCAATATTTCTTGATACGAGAACAAGTTTAGGTTTTAATGAGGATAACTTTTTTGCCGTTACTTTTCCGATTCCTTTAGAAGCACCTGTTAAAATGATAACTTTATTTTCTATTCTGTTCATATTGTTTTACTTATTTTGGAAAATAATTTCGCTTTAATTAAAATAACAAATAACCTTTTAAATAATTCCTTTCCGGAACAGATTAATCTGATTTTCTGATTAGTTCAACCATAGGTTTTATGTGCTTTATTAATACTAATATGCTAAGAACAGCGCAAAATGTGAAAAGTAAATTGAAATTATAACTAATATCGGTGTTGTACATTCCAAAGTCATAATTGAATCGGACAAAAAAACCAGAGAAGAAGATTAACAGAAGCGGTGTCAGTAAAGTCGCCGCAACATTTCCTATATGAATACTGCGTTTAACTAAATAGGACAATAGATACAATGCACACCAAATAACAATGATCCAGAAATTAACGACTAAGTAAATTCCAACTCCTACAGAGAGTCCCCTACCGCCCTTAAATCCGAGCCAAACTGAAAAGTTATGTCCTACTATAAGCATAGCAAGAGGGATAATTGATAAAGATAACGGAAGAACAAAAACCTTTGCTATCAGTAAAGAAGGAATAAATCCTTTCAGGAAATCTAAAAAAAAGACCAATATTCCAATTGTTTTTGATTGTGTAACTTCGTAACTATTCAAGGCTCCGACATTTCCGGTCCCTGCTTTTGTGATATCAATGTTCTTAAATCTTACTATAAGATATGCCGTTGGAATTGAACCAATTAAATAGTAAAGAATACAAATCAGAATATAGTTAATTATGAAAGGTGTCATATGGGATTATGGATTTTAATTTATGTCTTTCGGACGTGCTACAATTATCCCTGTTTGCTTTTTGTTGCTTCTTAAATATTCTTTTAATTCAACATCACTTATAATTACTTCTTTCTTGGTTATGGAAGCGTGAAGAAAATAAGTGCCTGTATCATCTTTATAGATAAATCCTGTATGCGTAACATCAAGACCTGCAATATCTGTGGTTGTGGTAATGATATCCCCTGTTTTGAGGGAATCATAATAATTATCAACGATATTTTTAGGGATATAATACAGCTGTCTTTGATTCATTTCAGCTTCAATATTACTCATAGTATTTACGTAATCTGAATTATTTTTTAATTGCTTATAGGAATCGGTATGCGATGTCATAAAATTAATTTTTTTATTATAGATTTTGCCTCCAATTTCTTTTGTAATATCTTCTACAATTCCTTTATTTTGATTGTCATAAATCCAGTCAGTAAAATAATGGAGACGGGAAGGATAGTTATCGATAATCCCATCTCTGTATCTCATTAATGTCAGTTCTTTTTTATAAGAGTTGAAACTTGTATCGCCTTTCTTTATAAGCCTTGACATTACCAGAGCGTTCTCTACAAATGTAACGCAATCCAGACCTGTCACTTTTATGACTAGTTCTTCGTGTTTTGTGTTAATATCAAGTGTTCCGGCTACATATGGAATGCCAATGAAACTTTTCCCGACATATGAAATTACTTCATATAAAGGATAATCTTTATAGGATAAATCCAGTGAAGCGAGTTTTTCTTTGCATTTCTTGTTTTCATAATCATCAAACGAGTCAAAGATATTCTTAAGGCTCGAAACTTTAGGTAATAGGATACCTGAGGCTGAAAGAAGCAAAGACGATTTTACAAAATTTCTTCTATTCATTTATTATTAATTTTCATAAATTTATACATTATTAAATTCAGATAAAATTGTAAAAATGAAATTTAACATACGAAAAGCAAAAAAGTCAGATTCAGATGAAATCATCAGGTTAATCAGAGAACTTGCATATTTTGAAAAGTTAGTCCCTCCGGGTGATAATGATTCGAAAAGATTATTGGAAGATGCATTTTCAAAAAATCCGAGATTTAAAATATTGGTTGCCGAGTATAATGAAAAACTAGTCGGATATGCCTTTTATTTTTTTACTTATTCTACCTTTCTGGCAAGACCGACATTATACCTCGAAGACATCTATATTTCAGAAAAATACAGAAGCAAAGGGCTTGGAAAAGATTTATTCCTGGAACTGAAAAGAATAGCTCAGAAAGAAAAATGCGGACGAATGGAATGGATTGTTCTGGACTGGAATAAAAATGCAATTAATTTTTATAAAAAATTAGGGGCAAAAGTTCTGGAAGACTGGAAGTTTTCCAGACTAACTCTTACCTAAAAGGGCTGTCCTTTCTCGTTTACATCAACCGGTAAATTCAATACAGGTTTAATCAGTTTGTTTTCAAATTTTGCATACTCACTTTTGAAAACAAGGTCAACTCTTCCGATTGGTCCGTTTCTTTGTTTTCCTATAATCACTTCAGCGTCCAATTTTAATTCCTGAAATTCAGCTTCATTTTCATCATACTTTTTCCCAAGGCTCATAATCGGGCGGTGCACAAACATTACGACGTCGGCGTCTTGTTCGATAGCACCTGACTCCCTTAAGTCAGAAAGCTGGGGACGGCTTTCTTTTCCACGCTGTTCCGTTCCTCTGTTTAACTGTGCACATGCAACGACAGGAATATTTAATTCCTTTGCAAGAGCTTTCAGACTCCTCGAAACATATGCAACTTCCAGGTCGCGTCTTTCGTGATATTCCCCCCCCTTCATCAATTGCAGGTAATCTATAATCACCATATCAATTTTATATTCCCGTTTCATCCTTCTTGCCTTTGCACGAAGTTCGAGTATTGTAATTTCACTAGTATCATCAATATAAATATTAGTCTTTAAGTTGGGATAAGTTCTTGCGACTCTCTGCCATTCTTCATTAGACACTTTTCCGGCTTTCAATCTTTGACCATCAACCATTGCCTCGGAGGAAATAAGCCTTATAATAAGTTCACGATATGCCATTTCAAGAGAAAAGAAAGCAATACACTTTTTATGCTTAACGGCTGCATTTCTTGCTATGTTAAGTGCAAATGCAGTTTTTCCATGTGAGGGTCTTCCTGCAATAATAATCAGCTCTGATGGCTGGAATCCGGAGGTGAGTTCATCAAGCTTTGTAAACCCCGTTGGAACACCTATAATATCTTCCGGATTAGACCGTCGATGTTGAATTTCATCTATTACAACATCCAGTTTATCTTTTAAGGCGAATTCAATCTTATTCGCATGAAGTTCAGAGATGGACATTATTTTTTGTTCAGCTTCCTCAAGCACTCCAAGAGGGTCTGCTGCGGGATCAAAACAACTTGTCACTATCTGACCGGAAACGGAAATCAACCTTCTCAGAATAAATTTGTGAAAAACCATCGTCGCATAATGAAGGGAATTTGCAGAGCTTGAAACATTCGTGGTCAAATCAATTAAATATTCAACACCCCCCGCATCCTTCAGTTTACCCATCCTCTGAAGTTCCTCCTTGACTGTATTCGCATCAACAGGTTCATTTCTGCCATTAATCTGTATCATAGCCTGGTAAATTAAGGAGTGAGCATGATGATAAAAATATTCCGGACTCGTGAGAAGCTCTATAATTGCATTCAGGACTTCATTGTCAATCAATATTCCGCCTAATATCTGAGCTTCGAGTTCTTCTACATTCGGAGGTATTTTTCCTCTATAATCTTCAGGATTTTCTTTTTCAAATTCCAGAAACGGTTTTTTCGGTTTTCTAACTGCCATAAACTTTTATTATGAATAAATTAAATCGTATTCTTTTCTGAAAAGCTGAACATCCTCCCAGGTCGGCTTTTTCCAATTAGGATTTCTCAATAATGCCGCGGGATGATATGTAACAAGTAATTTTATTTTTCTGTCATTGATAGTGTAGTCATAGAATTTTCCTCTTAATTTTCCAAGGGGAAGATTGGATCTCAATAAAGTCTGCGCAGCGAAAGTTCCAAGCGCAAGTATCAAAGATGGTTTTAATAATTCGAGCTGTTTAATAAGATACGGTTCACACTCTTTAATTTCATCGGGTAATGGATTTCGGTTCTCGGGAGGTCTGCATTTTAATATGTTGCAAATAAAGACCTCATCTCTTGAGAATTTAATTGCAGAGAGTATATCCGTTAAAAGTTTACCTGCTCTACCGACAAATGGCTTTCCTTCTCTGTCTTCATCGGCACCCGGAGCTTCACCAACCAGCACAACTTTTGCCTCCGGATTTCCTGTCCCAAAAACAAAATTTTTTCTAAGGTTTCCCAAACGGCAATTTTTACAATCGCATATCATTTTATCCAATTCGGTAATGCTTTCTGCTTTTTGCCATGGCTGAGGGAAAAGCACGGAATTTGAATCTTCTTTCACGGCAATTACCTTTTCCAATTCTTTTTCAGATTTAACTATTCATTTTGCATATTTTCAGGTTTTTAAAGTACAAATTTTTTGATAATTTTATTTTCTCATCATAAAAATCAAGATTTCCGTAATCACGCTGAAACCTGAGATAATTGATAGTCTGTTCTAAGATTTCCAAAAAACTTTTTTCCATTATACATTCTGAGATATATTAGCGGTACAAGGGAGAATGTTATAAATTATCTGTTAAAAATCAAAGATATTAATTTTCGGATTTATCTTTAAATAATTTATTTTCTTGTTATAAAAATTTGTAATATAAGAAACTAAAACCCCCCTAACCCCCCTTTGGTAAAGGGGGGAAGGTAAGTAAAATTTATATATTCATATTTAAGTTTGAACGCTTCTTATTTTTAATATAATAGTCCAGAATTGCATTTCCTGCTTCATATTTTGAAAGCAGGGGTAATTTTTTAACAGATTTCTTGTCTATCAGAGTTATGACATTTGTTTCAGTTCCGAAACCTGCACCTTCCACATTCGGATTATTAAGAACTATCATATCAAGATTTTTATATCTTAGTTTTTCTTTTGCAAATCGGATTTCATTATTTACTTCAAGAGCAAATCCGATAAGAAAAACATTCCCTTTATTATCACCAAGATATTTTAAAATATCCTGTGTTTGTGTAAGTTCAAGTTTCAGATTCTCTTTGCTTGTATCTTTTTTAATTTTATCGTTATAAATCTTAACGGGCTTATAATCAGCTACTGCTGCACACATTAAAACAACATCATTTTTCTTATAATTTTTCTTTACGGAATTGAACATTTCTGATGTAGTTTTGACATCGATTCTTTTTACACTATCGGGAGTATCGAAGATTCACAGGACCGGCTATCAGAGTGACATCTGCTCCTCTATCAGCAGCGGCACGGGCGGTTTCGAATCCCATCTTTCCGGAAGAATAATTTGAGATATAACGGACTGAATCAATTGGTTCCAGGGTCGGACCTGCGGTAATCAGAATTTTTGTATCTTTTAAATCATTACCTCGAAGGTCTTTTTTTTTAGGAGTTTCGCTTTTATGAAATCGAAAATTGTTTCGGGTTCAGCCATTTTTCCGAGACCATATAAACCGCTAGCGAGTTCGCCTTCAACCGGTTCTATGATATCAAAATTCAATTCTTTTATTTTCTTAAGATTTGATTGAGTGACTTTATTTTTGTACATATCTTCGTCCATCGTCGGTACAACCACAATGGGACATCTTGCTGCAAGTACTGTAGAGAGAAGAAAATTATCACTGATACCACAAACAATTCTTGCTATTGTATTTGCTGTGGCAGGTGCAATAACGAAATATATCAGCCCATAAGCCATAATTTATATGCCAGGTTTTAGCACTGACTGATTCAACATTATCAATACGCTTTCAGTTTCAGGGAACATATTAATTGCTACTTCGTTTTTGGATAAAACAGAAAGCGTGAGCGGGGAAACGAATTTCGCAGCAGCCGGTGTCATAATTACTTTTACTTCAGCCCCGGCTTTAATGAACAAACGGACCAAATTGCAGATTTTATACGCTGCAATTCCGCCCGTAATTCCTATTAATATCTTTTTACCTTTTAGCATCAGGAATATTACTTGGCATCCCTGTACCTGAATGTAATTTCTTCGTCACTGAGTTCTTTTACTGCCTGAATTGAAGGCTTGTCTCTTTTTTCAAATTCGAGTGAAATGTTCATTTTATCCTGATTCATAATTGTATCATCTTCAGTTTCTTTCGCGATGATGGGCTCGAGACGCTGGTTCAATTCCATCTTAATCTCATCATTAATCTGCCGTGCTCTTTTTGAAGCAATCACAACTGCTTCATAAAGGTTTTCGGCATTTTTTTCGAATTTTTCTAAATCTATTGTTTTTATAGACATTTATTTCTCCTCTATTAATTTACTTACTTTATTTTTAAACTTTTGAATCAGTTCGTTTACCTTGTAGAACTGCATCATTTAAATTATCATTTAAAACGATATAATCAAATTCATTTATTTTGGACATTTCCATTTCAAATCTCGCCAGTCTTCTTTGTATTTGTTCGTCGGTTTCTGTACCTCTTCCTTTAAGTCGTTCAATTACGGAATTTTTATCCGGCGGCTTTATAAAAATCAATACGATGTGATTTTTATATATACTTTTAAGAGATAATGCGCCATTTACATCAAGGTCAAAAATAGCATTAACTTTATCTTTGATATAGCTATCGACTGCAGATTTTAAAGTTCCGTAATATTCATTTCCAAAGACAAGTTCATATTCAATAAATTCACTATTAGTAATTTTTTTTCTGAAGTCATCTTCACTAATATAAAGATAATCTATTCCATCGACTTCATTTTCCCTTTTTTTACGGGTAGTAGCCGAAACGGAAAAAGCCAAATCGGGATTTTGATTTAAAACTTCTTTTACAATTGATGTTTTACCTGTACCTGAAGGTGCTGCAACAGCAAATAACATTTTTATTCTTTCAATTTAATTATTCAACGTTTTGTATTTGTTCCCTGATTTTCTCAAGTTCTTCTTTCAGAACAGAGACTTTCTGAGATATTTCCGCATCCATAGATTTTGATGCCATAGTATTTATTTCCCTGTTCATTTCCTGGAGGAGGAAGTTAAGCCTTCTTCCTGAATTTTCAATTGTATCCACACATTCTGCAAAGAATTTCAAATGAC
This sequence comes from uncultured Ignavibacteria bacterium, assembly GCA_963806045.1. Classification (GTDB taxonomy): domain Bacteria; phylum Bacteroidota; class Ignavibacteria; order Tepidaquicellales; family Tepidaquicellaceae; genus DATCHW01. Next base: position 97,005 of record CAWDWP010000015.1, read on the forward strand.
TTTTCAACCTAATAGATTCCTCAGTGATATCTATTTTATCCGAAAGGAGAATTAATTCAAGCTCCAGACGGTTCTCGTCAATTTTACCTTTATCTTCAATCAACGCTTCAACTTTTTCTTTAAGCCTGATTCTTTCAGTTGGGACCCTGCTCACGGAAATATTTCTGATTACTTCGTTTTCCCCCCCGATATGTTCAATTCTGCTTAAAATATCATTTCTTATAAAGTCGCCTTCTTTCTTTTTCATTATGAACAGGTCTTCAATTGCTTTAACAAGAAGCTCTTTAACAAAACTGAATTCTTCCGGAGATACATCCCCGCTGGTTTCCGCCGATAATATTTCAGAGAAATGAAGAATATGGTCGAGCCTGATTTTCTCTTTTGAGCCGATTTCTTTTCTGATTGATTTCAGAATCTTAGTATAATCTTTTATCAAATTTTTCTCGACTGTAAGATTACTCTGAATCGTGGTATCACTTTCAACATTTAGATTCATATTCACCTTGCCCCGTGATATATTTTTTCTCAGAATTTCTTTGAAATCATTATCCTTCGAGGACATATATTTCGGATATTTCACAGAGATTTCGGCAAATCTGCTGTTCACAGACCTTAATTCGATTACATATTTCTTTTTATCAAATATTCCTTCGGCTTTGCCGAATCCCGTCATGCTTAAAATCATAATTATTAATTTAAGTTTTTACATAATTTTTACTTAATTCCTGCTTCAGGAAATTGAAAGCTTCCTGTGGGGTATTTGCAAATTTAATTAATTTCAATTCATCCTTTGAAATCATATTTTTATCAGCAAGTACTTTCAGATTTATAACCTTGTCCCAGAATTCTTTTCCGTAAATTAAAATCGTAATTTTTTTTCTGAGTTTATTCGTCTGTACAAGAGTTAAGAATTTCCATTAACTCATCCAGTGTGCCATATCCACCGGGCATTATAACAATAGCCTTGGCAAGATATGCAAACCAGAATTTTCTCATGAAAAAATAATGAAATTCAAAATTGAGTTCAGGAGAAATATATTTGTTTGGATACTGCTCGAACGGAAGGGATATATTGAATCCGATTGAAAGACCTTTCGCTTTTGCAGCACCTTTATTTGCAGCTTCCATAATTCCGGGTCCGCCGCCTGAACAAACAACAAATTTATTTCCCTTTTTAAGTTTCTTAGACCATTTTGTCAGTAAATATGCCAATTCAACAGTATCTTCGTAATATTTTGACATTTGAACATGCTGTTCTGCAATAAACATGTCTTCCTTAAGTTTATTTGTCAATTTTTTATTCTTCAACGCCGAATCATAAAGTTTTGTTATGCTTTCAAAATCCTGAGAAGCCTGCTTTTCCGGCAGAATTCTTGCACTTCCGAAAAAAACTATCGTATCTTTTATATCACTATATTTTAGTCTCGCATACGGTTCTATATATTCCGTCAAAAGCCTTATTGGACGGGCAAAAGGAGAATTAAGAAATTCAGCATTATGATATGCTTTAGGTGCTTTTTTTAAATAATCCATTAAATTGTTTTTAGTTTTTAATCAGTTATACTAATATTCTATACTAAGCTTCTTGCTCCATCAACCACGAAAGTATGACCGGTGATATATTCATTCTTATCAACAAGGTAACCAATAAGTGATGTGATGTCGTTAGATTTTGCGAATCTTTTCATAGGATATTTTTTTTCTTCCGTGAAATCAACAGTTTTGTTTTTATCATTTTCAATTAAAATTGTTCCCGGAGCTATTGCATTAACGAGTATATTTGGTGCCAGTCTTTTAGCCATAATCTGAGTGAGTTTAATCACTCCTGCTTTTGACAGGGAATAAGGAATATACCCCTCCCAGTTTAGTAAACCACCAAGTGATGCGATATTAATTATTCTGCCGGTTTTCGCTGATGACTTCAGCATAATTTTCGAAGCCTCTATAGAACAGAAAAGAGTGCTTTTTAAATTAGTATTTATGAATTCATCAAAAATCTTTTCGCTTATTTTAAGGAAATCTACATGCCTGAAAATTGCAGCATTATTTACAAGAACATCGAGTGTCTTAAACTCTTTTTTTATTTTAACGAACATTTTTCTTATGGAATCCACATTGCTTATATCGGCTTTAAATGGCTTCACTTTCACACCTATCCGTTCAATTTTTTTCATCGTATCATCAAGCTCTTTTAATGATGAACTGTTATAATGGAGTGCTATATCAAAGCCAAGATTTGCAAGAGAAACAGCGATAGATTTACCTAATCTTACAGCCGAACCGGTCACAATCGCAACCCTATTTTTCTTAGACTCCAGTCTTATCATATAATAAAATATAGCAGTTAGTCGTGCCCTTGGGATGACTCGAACATCCGACAAGCAGTTTAGGAAACTGCTGCTCTATCCACCTGAGCTACAAGGGCAATAAAGCTAATTAACATATAAGTTAATCAAAGGTTTAACTAATTTCAATGGAACTAATAAGAGCAGTAAAACGTGAAAAGTCAAACGTGAGACGGCAAAATCGACAGGATTAACGGGATAGACATGAAAGAAACAAAATAAAACATATTACGAATGACTAATGAATAAGGATGCAAATAACAATGAGAAAATAAAAATGACAGGATGAACGGGATGAAACAGGAATAAAAATTTAATAATAAAAAACCCCGATGGGGTGACATAATTCACTGACATTTTGGGAAAATTGTAATTTTGTAAAAATAATAGTTTATGTTAAAGAGCTTTACAGAAATGTCACAGGTAAATTATTAAATCGATAAATTACAAGAGTTTGCAAGAACAATAAAATATCATGACAAAACGTGGACATTTTAATACGATTCGAAGTTCATAAAGTGTAGGTTATAAGAAGATTAAAAGGATGAAAGAAGAAAGCAAAATTAAATATCTGACAAAGAACTCAGACAAGATAAAAGTTTTTAGTATTATGAAGTTTTATGACAAGAGGGTCTCTGACCCTTTGCGATTTATATCATAGGGATATTTTTGGGGACATTTTTCAAAAATTTAACCAAAAGATAAATATTTATTTATGCTGATTTAATTATCAGAAATGTCCCCATCAAAAAGTTAAGTGCTTTATTTTTATATAAGTTAATTTTTTAAAAAAAGTAGGGTACAATTTGGGTACATTATAGACCAAGTTGAAAATTAGAAATTAATAATCATAAAATAATAAAGAGCATAACGTAAATGAAAACATATGCCAAAAGTAAAAATCAATAAATTTGTTAAATCAAGAATTTAAGTAAAATGAGATGTACAAGTTTGTCAGTATATGCCATTTTAAATATTGATAAATCAAGGAATTGCTAAGAATAGAAATTATTGTAAAAAACTGCCAAAACTATGCCATTTTATGGTTTGCATAATAGAAAATTATTTTAAAGAACTTATGCAAAAACATATAACCATATATTATTATGGTTATATTCAAAAATAAGGGAAATAAACTAATAAGTCAAGAAGAGAAAAGAAAATGTATTAGCGGATTACAATGGCAGTAAGCGCTATAAAATATATTCAAAAACGTTTTGAGGTTTAGTGAAGGGCGGGATTATTACCTCTGAACTTAACGTCAAATATAAATACTGGTTTATGCAAAATGGTCAATGAAGAAAATCAACCCGCCTTTTGCCTACCCGCTGATCACAGCTAGCTTTAATTGATTGAAATTTTTCATGAATTACTGAAATCAGTAATAATATCGTACCGAACATAAAACTCTTTTGTCCCTTCATGAATATCAAAATATGGGTTAAGTTGAGAAGTTTGAGGAATAAACATTCTATTATCAGTAATTATCGTTGTAGTAGGTATAGCTTCCCGCCTGTTCATTTCGTCTTCAAGTTTTTCTCTTAGTTCAATATCATAATAAAGTGAAAGACTGTTTGATGCATGGGTAAAAATATAAACTACTTTATGCATACTCCAAATTACTTTGGTCGTATGAGGTTAAGAAAAAACTCCAATTGACTTTTAAAAATTTTGTCTGAAAGACTTAGGAATAAACAAAAATTATTCAGATGAGGATATTGCTTATCGGTTTTTAAAATCTTTTTGTCAGTCTTAGTTTCTCTTCTGATTATTGGAGGTACAGCACCATATTCATCAAAAGTAATTTTGTCTGCTGCATTATTTTCGATAATGCTTGGGATTTCCTGTTCAACAGTTCCAACCTGATTTTTTCTTACAAATTGAGAATGTGTTCTTATTATTGTTGTTGATTTTTTAAGAACTTCTGGAAAATCTATATCCCCAGAAACATATTCTGATAGCAATGATTCAAGAGCACCTAAGTCTGAATACTCGTATTTTCACAATTGACGATTTCGTATTCGGATTTAATGTAGTGCATCAGCTCCTTGCCTTGTTGAAGATGGGACTAGGGAGCAAATTTTTGATAAAGGTGATTTCTTACAAAATCTTTAACAAAACTTCCGAACAATGACCAGTCAGTTGTATATATTTGAAGTACTTGTTTAACTGCACTTGACTCACGTGACAAATAAACAATTACCACATTGTCTTCATGTTCAACTAAACTAGGTACTTGATGGCTTATTTCTGCTATGTAAATTTTGATCTGCGATGAAGTAGTCTTCATTGAGAATGAACGTACTCGAAGGCTTAATGTTAGTTCAGAAAAATATAATTCTTTTGTTTCAAAAACTTTTAAAATTCTAGCTTTGTCAGGAACTTCTTCAACACCTAATCTTTTAATATATTCTAACTGAATTCTTCTTCTAGGATTATCTTGACTCAATAATAACAAATAAGAATTTTCATTACCGAATTGAAGTATCGTAGATGAGGTTTAGCGACCGGAATAGTAATATACTTTTTTACCTCCAACGCTTAAAGCAATCTTACTTAAAGTCCACCTTTCGTCATTAGGCTGAACAACTATCTTTAAGTTTTTTGCTAATTCGAATTTCTTGTTGGATGATAAGTAATTTACAAAGCCTGAATTTAAATCAGCAAGTACTAAGTCGAAATAGACTTGCAAGCTTTGATTCAATTATATTGATTATTTGAGAAATTAATTCAATACTTTCTCTTTACTTAATGCCTCCCTGCCAGCAGTTGGGTTTAATATTGATAAATTCACAACACCACCTAAATTGAAAAAGCCCGACAGGAATTGGAGCTAAACCAAAGTAATTTCTTAATCCATATATACCTCCACTACCTTGCGAAAGAGCTATGTCACCAATAATAGGTATTGAATTTCTTATAATGTTTGAGCAATATACTTTTATAATATTCTGTTTAGTATAATTCAAATTCAATGTTAAACTTGAATTATTTGGTGTTAAGATGTTGTATGTTTCAGATTTATACAAATTTTCGGATCTTACTTCAAAAATATCCATGTATTTATTTTGGCCAACATTTGCTCCATTCATTATTACTGGAATATTTAAATGCTTAATGTAAGGATAAGATAGCTCACACCTCCTTGAACAGTTGGATTCAAAGCATCGTGTAGCTCGGCAAAGATATGTTTCCCTGCTTCATTTCTTCGTGGTAAGTATGAATATCAATACATTCTTTAGTTATTGAAAGAGATTCTCTATTAGCAAATGTTTCAATTGTTTCATTTCCTTGATAATAGTGGGTAATTACTTTTTAATGATTTACATACTCCAAAATTACATACACTGTACCAAAAGTCCCAACTACTCCAGCTTTTTGAGCTATTTCATTGTTTTAACCACTTGAAACCATCATTCGAAGTGATTTCTTACAACCTCTATATTCATCGCAGTTCCGTTATCCTCAATTGTTATATATCTAGAATCGATATTTACTATTATTTTGGGTTCGAACGAACCAACACCTTCAAGTTGCATCCTCATCAAAATAGCATCATATCCGTTTTGAATATTCTCACGAAGCAATGCATATGGTGAGTCATAAATGTCATTAGAAAGAATTTCGAGAACTCTTCTAACTTCAATTTGAAACGATAATTTGTTTACATTATTCATCTTGTAATTGCTTCTATTTTTTTGATTAATTCTGTATTCCAGAGTTAGAAGTAGAAAGTGCTTTTATTATTTATCTGCAACCTGCTTCATTTGTTCTTTATTTCCCAATTGAATAGCAGCATTCAAAACAGCAATTATCTCCTCATCAGTTTGTGGTTCTGCAAAAACCTTCAAAGCCAATTCAAAATCTTCTGTTTGTAAAATGCACTCTACTAAGAATTTTCTAACAAAGTCATTTGTTAAATCTAAATTCAATAATGCCGATTTGGCTTCAGGATATTTTTTATCGATCATTAATTTTTCTATTTCAATAAAAAAATACCGCTAATGTCTGTAACTATAGGTTTTTCAATTTCCAAAGTATAATGACTTACATTTTTTGAATCAATTCTTCCTGCTGTCCAAATTGGATTGTCAAATGGTGAAGAATCTGTTTTCTCTCTTGCATGCAAAGTCACGCGAAAATATTGATTCCAATCATTGCTTTCAAATGCAATAATATGGTACTGCCTGTTATTCCCTACCGGTAATGATTTGGTCCCCGCACGAAGTGCCAGCACTAAAAACAATAATTTTCTTTTGCTCAATCACATCACTGAATTCATGGATGAGTTCTGTCTTGTGTTGGTGACCATGAAACCCGATTGAAATACCCGAATCAATAAAGTTTTTTAAGCGACTATTATCCATATAATTCGAATCGTATGGCAAACCTTTTGTATTATGATGCCAAGTTGATAAAACAAATCTACCTTTTTTCTGTAAGGCACGAAGCTTCAAATTAACGTTTGCAATGCACTCTGGGTGTATATCCCCAACAAGTCTTAAATGGTCGTTGTTATGACAGCTATTGAATGCCGTAATGGTTAAATTGAATTCAGGAAAATCAAAAATGTCATATTGTTCTTTGGGGTCAATACTATATTCTCTTTCCCCACCATAAAACATAGTATAGAAATTTGCAAAGGCTTCTAATCGTTTTTTGTATTTTTCTGTATCGGTTATTTTGTAAAAGGAAAGGTCTTTCCATGACCAACGAGTAATAGAATTTTGGTTTAAAGCTTCTTTTAATATTTCCCATTTGAGAGTATTCTTTTCATCGAAAACTTTTGCACTATCAATTTTTTCCATACATTCTTTTGAAAATTTCCAATCAATATCGTGGTTGCCTGGAACTATGACAATTGTTTTATTGCTACCAAGGAAGTGGTCAGTTAGTTTATTAAGAAAAGCAATCGCTTCATCATACTGGTTCTGAACTTCCTCTTCTGAACCATCTGGCTTAATTGAGCCACAGAATTATATCACCGCTAACAATAATTATGTCAGGCACTTGTATTATAGGTGATTCTGAAACAGAATATCTGTCCTTGTCTTTTAAATAATGAAGAAAGTAAAGCCATATTAGAGATTTCACAGTCTTTGCTTCTGTGTAAATCTGATATATGAAGAATGGATATTTTGCTCGTCATTTTTCCTATTCAATCCTTTTTTTGGTGCTAATGTGTTTTGTCTAAACCACTGGTAACTCTACTTATACCCCTGATTTTATAAGATATTTATCCGTCGATATTGGGTAGATACTCCTGATTTTAATCAGGATTTATTAATGAAATATACTCTGTGTTTAAATTTAAATTATTTTTTTAAATACCTTCATCTGATGTATTTAATATCAAAAAAATATAAATATATCCAGATTGGCTTAATGCTGAACTTTTTAATATAAACATAACTACTTTAATTTTATAGCTTAATTTATAGAACCCCCTTTTAATTCCATTATTTTTCTCACACTTTTAAAATCACCGGCTTTAATTTGATAAAATTAAATTCCAATCGATATATCTGAGGCATCGAACGCAATATAATATATACCGTTTTGAATTAATTTTTTTAAAAACAGTTTATTTTCACGAGCAGGTCATAAATTTTTAAAATAACAAATTAACTGTGGCGACGGGAGATTTCTCCCGACACGTGTAAGGAAGTAAGTTCTGATACAACGGGAAATGTGGATACTTTACAAATTCTATACAGACCAAATAAATCAAAAATTATTTACAATATTATCCAATAGATTTTTTGACGTCCAAATTACCCAAGTGAATATGATTTACTGCCAATCTTCGCAGAGCTCTGTTCGTACTTACCCAAATTATAGTAAGCAATTCCGCGGTTGTAATAAGCGTTCCAGCATAATTCGGATTTATTCCAATTGCTTTTGTAAAATCCGATATTGCTTTGGAGTAGTCTTTGAGCTGACTAAAAGTAAGGCCACGGTTAAACATGTACTTGCATCGGTCGGATTTAATTCAATTGCTTTATTGCAATCCGATATTGCTTTAGAATAGTCTTGCAATATAGCGTAAACTAATCCGCGATTGCTATATACATCAGCATTATTTGAATTTATTTCTATTGCTTTTGTATAATCCGTTATTGCTTTGGAATAGTCTTTAAATATCCCATAAACAATTCCACGATTAGTAATATGCATCTGCATTCATTCGGATTTATTTCAACTGCCTTATTATAATCTGACATTGCTTTGGAATATTCTTTTAACTGACCTTAAACAACTCCGCGATTGCAATATCCATCTGCATTATTCGGATTTATTTCAATTGCCTTATTGAAAATCCGATATTGCTTTGGAATAGTCTTGCAATATCACTATAAAGTAATCCACGATTGTTATATACATCAGTATCTATTCGGATTTATTTCAATTGCTTTATTATAATCCGATAATGCTTTGGAATAGTCTTTCAATTCACTATAAGCAATTCCCGATTGAAATAAGCATCTGCATTATTTGGATTTATTTCAATTGCTTTTGTAAAATCTGATATTGCTTTGGAATAGTCATTCAATTTATCATAAACTGAATCCGCGATTGTATATATACCTGATGTACTATTTGGTAATAATTCAAGAAATATTGTAAAATAATTTATTGCTTCTTTATAATTTCCATTTTCAGTCGCATTAATATCCCTTATAAAAATAATTATTTGCATCAATACTTTTTTTATCACTGAATGAACCAAGTGTTACTTTCAAAATATCACTTACTGGTATCGCAAAGTTTAAATTCTGACCTTCTTTCATTGTCATTGTGCTAATGCCTATTAGTTCACCGAAGCTATTTATAACCGCACCACCACTGCTACCGGGTGATATACTTGCGGTTATTTGGATGTAATTTCGATTTTTAGCTATCAACATTTCTTATTCCACTTATTATTCCTTCTGACAATGAATTTTCAAGACCGAGAGGACTACCTATGGAATATATTCTTTGACCAACCTTTAAGATTTATCACTGCTTCCGAGTAGGAATTGAGGAAATAGTATGATCTTCAACTTTTAAAATTAAAATATCTTTTTCAACATCAACCCCGATTATATCCGTGTATTTCACAATTTTATCATTATGTTTGACTTCCATTTTTTCGCATTTTGCAAATACATGATAATTAGTTACAATCCAGCCTTTATCACTTATAACAACGCCGCTCCCTTGCTTTGAAAATTTACCATCAAAATCATAAGATAAAATTACAACAACACAGTTATTTACTTTTTCATAAATTTGTTCCGGAGTTAAATCTTGAGAATAAATATTTTGTACAAATATTAAATAGATTATAAAGATAAGAGTAAACCTTATTTTCATATATTAAGCTCCTAATAATTTTGGGTACGCATAATATTAATGAATTTCTTTTATAATTTATAGATAATATAGTTTCTTATTGTTGATTCTTACATTCTATTTTTAAACTTTTGTTCAAGGAGTATTTTCTTTAATTTGATTCATTCAAAGATTGAAATCCGGACTATGACTGATGATAAAATGACTTCGTCATTTTATCATCAGCATTTTTTTTGTTTCAGAGTACTCTCTAGCCTGAATTCTATAAAAATAAACTCCGCTTGAGAAGTTGCTGCCATCGAAAGAACGGTAATATGTTCCGGGTTCTAAAGATTCATTAACAATCAATTCAACTTCTCTTCCGCGAATATCATAAATTTTTAGCTTTACAAAACCTTCTTTTTGGATCTGAAATTTAATTATAGTTCTTGCATTAAAAGGATTTGGAAAATTTTGTGATAATTCATAGCTTGTAGAATTTTCTATGTTTGTAATTGAAGAATTAATCCAATTCATCGCAGATTCAACAACATTATCTCTTCCCTGTGCAACGAATTCAGGGGTTAGCCATACATCATAATCCACAGGTAATTCTTCATGTGTTAAATATACACCGGGATTTTTCAATTCGTAAGATTCACCGGCTGAATATAAAAAAGACCATCCATCCCACAAATTTGCCCATATTGGACTGCTGAATGCTCCACCCGTTGATTTCCCAAAGAATTTTGCGTTCGGATGATATTTCATTCTTAATGCTACCTGGTCTCCTGAACTAACCGCACCGGGACCTGTTAATACTGCAATTGGTTTATTATATCCCGGAGGTCTACCGGGAATGCTGTAAGTTTCAGGAGTCGAGTTATTTTTCATTTGATAATAATCATACTTACTGGATCTCTTTGCAAAACAAATTGTATTCACTTTATATGGAAATAATAAACTCAATCCTCCATTACTTAACCACATATTCCCGCCTGCATTAAACCTAAAATCTAAAATCAATCCATCTGTATTCATTAAAGCCTTTACTGCATTATAAAATTCATAGAATGCATTTTGTGACCAGGCCCAGCAATAAACATATCCAATATTTGTTCCCTGGACAATTCCGTATGAAACCTTTTGACCTCCCGGATAATCCGGCTTGGGTACTCCCGGGTATATTCATCTGCTCAGTACAAAAGATATTCATACTTTTATTTGTCAAAACAGATGTTGCTAAATGAACAGTATCTCCCGAATTAAACTTTTTAATATCAATCGTGTCAAATAAATGCCAGTTCATTCCTGCGGCATTTAAAATTGAATGTAAATAGGCGCTTGGTGAATTTCCTATTGCCCAGCCTGTTACAGGCATCCGGACATCAAGTATTTCATTAAAAAGCAATTTATAAGGTATCCTGTCATATCCCAAAACAATGTCACCTCTCTCAAGTCCTAAAGGATGCTGTGGAACTACATCGTAAACTAAAAGATTACTGTCAGGTAATGGTGTAAGACCCGCACCAAAATGGCTGTTATCATACCATCCACCTATATAAAATAATGGAACACCCGGTTCTAAAGCAGTACTATTAACTTCATTGTCAACGGCTTTTGTGTGAATATCTCTAAACATCAGCGACAGATAACTCATAATACCGCTGAACCTACCTCTGCTTACTCCCTGATAAATCAGTGGATAATATGTTATTCTTATATCAGACCAAATAAGATTATTAACATTTTCAAGGTTATGAAAACAAGCATAACTCGAATCTATAGTACTCCAAAAAATACGGAACAACGTAGCTTTATAATAATTATTTAAACCTTGTCCCCAAGCAGAATCGATTACTCTCATCCAATCTTTTTTGGAATAATGTCCCGGATTTTTTGTAATGTTTGGATGGAAAGTTCTGGGGGCGGTGTTATCAAATACATTTTCGCTGTTGAATTGAGAATAAGCATTAGAGAAAAATTGTGAAATTAGTATTAGTAATAAGGTAATATACTTAAATATTTTTAAATCTACTTTATTGGGCATTTTTTTTATTACGGACTATAATTTATAAGTATTAATTTTCAATTGTATCTACTTCTTTCATACTTAATAATTAGATTTCTTATTTAATTTTTTTAATATTAGTATTTGATAGCAGTGAATTCATTTGCATTATTGCTATATTATTAAGTTGTTTCAACCTACCACTTTGAGTTAAACCCTGTCGAATAAGAACAGAGTTTATGCTTTCAAGATTTGATAAAACTACTAACTGTTCAATAGAAGCATAATCCCTTACATTTCCTTTTTTATCCGGATTTTCATCCCGCCAATCTGAAGCGGTTTTACCAAATAAGGCTACATTTAATAAATCGGCTTCATTTGCATAAACGAAATTGATTTGTGACTTTGATAATTGAGGAGGGATTAAAGATTCTTTAATTGCATCTGTATGTATTCTGTAATTAATTTTTGCTAAAGTTCTTTGCAGATTCCATTCAAGTTTTAACCTTTCATTTTCATCATTTTTAAGTCTTTGAAATTCTTTAATAAGATAAAGTTTAAATTCGGCGCTTAACCAGGAACCAAATTCGAAAGCTATATCTCTGTGAGCATATGTTCCTCCACCGTACCTTCCAGATTTTGATAATATTCCTTTAGCATTAGTAGAATCTACCCATTTTTTTGGAGACATTGTGAAACTGTTTAACCCTGCTTGTTTTTTAAACCTATCGAATTCGATAGGTTTAAAATCCGGGTTATTTAATTGTTCCCAAATCCCTAAAAATTCAATAGTATTTCTGTTTCTGAGCCAGTTATAAATAATCGTATCGTCTCCAAAAGTTTTAATCATATCTGTAAGAGATATATAATCATCGTTATTGTGTCTAATCACGGATATTGAAGAGCCTTTTACATTTAATTCTCTTATTTTTTTCATATAATTTACTAATTCACCAATTGGAAAGTTATTACCAGTTTTTTTAAAGTATAAATAATTTAGACATTTTAAAATATAGATATTATAACTACTTATTGTTATTTCCTCTTTCCAATTTTAGACTTTTGTTCAAGGAGTATTTTCTTTAATTTGATTCATTCAAAAATTGAAAATCCGGACTATGAATTCTGAAAAGAGTACATTCAAATCTTCTCTTCTTGTTTTAACAACTTTGTTTTTTATGTGGGGATTTATCACGAGCCTGAATGATGTTCTGACACCGTTTCTGAAAGGAGTTTTTGAGCTTACACACTTTCAGGCAAATCTTGTTCAATTTGCTTTCTTCGGAGCTTATTTTATCGGCTCATTAATATATTTTATTTGTTCGATAACAATAGGCGACCCGATTTCGAAAATCGGATATAAAAACGGAATAATCGGCGGACTGGTGCTTTCCGCTATAGGCTGTTTTCTGTTTTATCCATCAGCAGTTTATTCATCATTCGGATATTTTCTCGGAGCACTGGCGTGCATAAGTTTTGGGTTGACAATTCTACAGATAGCCGCAAATCCTTATGTAGCCTTGCTTGGTAAGCCGGAGACAGCATCGAGCCGTCTGAACCTGGCGCAGGGTTTTAATTCATTCGGTCATACAATCGCTCCTGTAATAGGAGGATTTTTGATTTTTAAATTCTTTCTAACAGATGAAAATCCGGGAGCAAATTCTGTTAAAGTGCCTTACCTGATTTTCGGAGGAGCATTTTTGCTGCTTGCCTTATTCATAGCGTTCGCGCATCTACCGGCATTTACAGGAAGTGAGAAAATCGAAAGCAAACCGGAAGCGCTGAAACACAGAAATCTTTTCTGGGGAATATTTGCAGTCTTTTTTTATGTCGGAGCAGAAGTTTCTATAGGAAGCAATATGGTTGCATATTTAAAACTTCCGGATATTGCAGGACTTGCTAATGCAGATGCAAGCAAGTATCTGGCATTTTACTGGGGAGGTGCTATGATAGGAAGATTTATGGGTTCGATTTCTCTGAGTGAAACAAAAGGAGCAAAAAAATATCTTTCTATGGCGGGAATTGCGGTAGTATTATTTATAATAATTTTTCTGATAATAAAAATTGATTTCACGCTGGTATGGTATTTCCTGATATTTCTTGTGATAAATTATTTTGCTTTTATGATTGGCAAATCTTTGCCTGCGAGGACCTTGACAATTTTTGCTTTATTCGTGATGGCTCTTTTACTGGTTGGAATATTTACGACAGGAAAAGTGGCAATGTGGTCTATGCTCGGGATTGGTCTTTTTAATTCCATTATGTGGTCGAATATTTTCACACTTGCAATAAACGGGCTTGGCAAATATACATCGCAGGGTTCTTCGCTGCTCGTTATGATGATTGTCGGAGGGGCGATACTGCCATTGATGCAGGGACTCCTTGCTGACGCAGCCGGAGTGCATTATTCTTTGTTTGTACCTCTGCTGGCTTATTTGTATTTGTTGTTTTACGGAATGAGCGGTTATAAAGTGAAAATTAATAATTAGTAAATAATAATTAATAATGAATAATAAACATCATAAACAGAAGTTACAAAAACGAAAGACAACAAAATAAGTTTCACAGAGAGACTCAAAGAAGACACAGAGAGACACTGAGAAAATTAAAAATTAAGAATTAAAAATAATTACTATTAAATCAGTAAAGTCAGGGAAAAGATATTCATCCGATGACCAAGAGCAGTCAGCGGATGAGAAGAAACGAGGAAATGAAAAAAGATTCCATCTTTATGATCTTTTTTAAAAGATGGAATCTTTACGAAATATTTTTTTTAATCATTTTTATCAAATTAATCATATAAATCAGTGATAGAAGCGGCTATAGGAATAGATATCGGGGGGACGAATTCTGTATTTGGTATTGTAGATAAAGAAGGAAAATGTCTTGCTGAGAGTTCGATAAAAACAAATGAATATGAGACTGCCGGGGATTTTGTGAGAGTAATGGCAGAAGGGATAAAAAAGTTAATAAAAGAATATAAAGAGGATTTGAAAATTGTTGGGATTGGTATTGGAGCACCGAATGGAAATTATTTTAACGGAACTGTAGAATTTGCACCGAACTTAAGATGGAGAGGAGTGATACCTTTTTGTGAACTGTTCAAAGAACATTTCAACTTACCGGTAATCTTAACGAACGATGCAAATGCTGCGGCTATCGGGGAAATGATATATGGTGCCGCAAAGGGAATGAAAGATTTCTTTATTGTTACTTTAGGAACAGGTTTGGGAAGCGGATTTGTGGCAAACGGCGAAATGATTTACGGTCATGATGGATTCGCAGGAGAGTTAGGGCATACAATTGCTGTATCAGACGGAAGACAGTGCGGATGCGGAAGAAAGGGATGCCTTGAACAATATGCTTCAGCAACAGGAATTGTCAAAACTGTAAAGGAACTTCTTAAAACAAATGATAAAAGTATTTTAAACGAAATACCTGAAGAAGAAATCACATCAAAAAAAATATTTGAAGCAGCAAAAAAAAGTGATAAACTGGCACTGGAAGCTTTTGATTACACGGGTAAAATTCTCGGCAGAAGTCTTGCGGATGCGGTTGCAATTACAAGTCCCGGAAGCGATTATATTATTCGGAGGATTAGCACTTGCAGGGGATTATATTTTCGAGCCAACAAAGAGATATATGGAAGAGAATATGCTGAATATCTTTAAGAACAAAGTAAAACTCCTTCCATCGAAGATTACGGATAGCAATGCGGCGATTCTCGGAGCAAGCGCGTTGGTGTGGAAAGAGATAAATAAGTTAAAAAGTTGAAAGGTTAAAAAGTAAAAGGTTAAAAGTTGAAAAGTTGAAAGGTAGAAGGGTTAAAAGGTGGAATGTAACGGATAAACATGTAGAGAGAGATTAAAAAGATGATGGGTGAACAAACTAAATGCAAAGATGTAATTTGGAAAAATTAGAAAATAAAAAATGAAATTAAATTATTTACTTTTTATTTCTTTGTTTATCTCTTTCACTTACTGCTTGTTCTCAACCCTCAATTCCGGGAGCAGAAATTATACCGCGACCTGTATCATTAACTAAAAATGCGGGTAATTTTGAAATAGACAGCAAAACATACATAAGCGTAAACGTGCGGGAACAATATCCAAATGCAGTATTCTTAAACGAATATATAAAGAGAAATTTTGGTTTTGAACTTGAAATATGGGTCGGAAGTATTCCATTAAGTGATAAAATTATTTTTCTGAACTCGGATGAAAATTTAGATATAAAGGATGAAGGATACCATTTTTCTATACAGGAAAAAGAAATAAGAATAACTTCAAAAAATCCTGCCGGGGTCTTTTACGGATTACAAACATTTATTTCAACTGATGCAGGAGAATTTAAACCGGAGACTCCCCTGTCTTGAAATAAAAGATTATCCAAGATTCAAATGGAGGGGAATGCATCTTGATGTATGCAGGCATTTTTTTCCGAAAGAATTTATAAAGAAATACATTGATTACATTGCAATGTATAAGATGAATACTTTTCACTGGCATCTGACTGATGACCAGGGATGGAGGATAGAAATTAAAAAATATCCAAAATTAACTGATATCGGTGCATGGCGAAAAGGAACTCTGATAGGCAGTTACAGGGATTACCCGCATAAATATGATACAATAACATACGGAGGATTTTATACACAGGAAGAAATAAAGGAAATTGTAAAATATGCATCTGAAAGGAATGTAACGATTGTACCTGAAATTGAAATGCCCGGGCATTCGCTTGCAGCACTTGCTTCATATCCTGAATTTTCCTGTACGGGAGGACCTTTTGATGTAGCAAAAGAATGGGGGGTGTTTGAAGATGTATTCTGTCCGAAAGAAGAAACATTTAAATTTCTTGAAGATGTCCTGACTGAAGTGATAGAACTTTTTCCGGGAAAATATATTCACGTAGGTGGTGACGAAGTGCCAAAGGTCAGATGGAAGAAATGCAATTATTGCCAGGAAATGATTAAACGTGAAGGACTGAAAGATGAAAATGGTTTGCAGAGTTATTTCATAAAACGAATTGAGAAATTTATTAATTCAAAAGGCAGAACATTAATCGGCTGGGATGAAATTTTGGAAGGCGGACTTGCTCCGAATGCGACTGTAATGTCCTGGCGCGGCACTAAAGGCGGAATAGATGCTGCCACACAAAGCCACAATGTTGTAATGTCACCCGGAGGTTTTTGTTACTTTGACTATTATCAGGGAGACCCGCGATTCGAACCGCTCGCGATTGGCGGATATACACCTGTTGAAAAAGTTTATTCCTATGAACCGACCCCTTCAGAATTAAACTCCGATGAAGAAAAATATATTCTTGGTGCACAGGGAAATGTGTGGACAGAATATATTGACTCAGAAAAAAAAGTTGAATATATGGTGTTCCCGAGAATATGTGCTTTATCAGAAGTATTATGGTCACCAAAGGAACTGAGAGATTATCAGAATTTCAAACCACGGTTATTAAATCATTTTAAAATATTATCAAAGTTAAATATTAATTATTCGAAGGCAATATTTGATATCAAAACAAAAGTATCGCCAATAGAAACAAACGATGGAATCGCTCTGGAATTATCTCCGCCATCAGATGATGGGGAAATTCATTATACAACAGACGGAACCGAGCCAAATATTAATTCCTTTAAATACATCAGTCCGGTTGAAATGAAAAATTCATTATTGGTTAAAGCTTCATATTTTGAGAACGGGGAAAAGCAGGGAAACACAATACCGCAGCAATTTTATATTAACAAAGCAACGGGGAAAATTATCAGTCTTTTAAAAGAGCCGAACGAAAAATATAATACAGGCGGAGCTTATACACTTGTTGACGGTATAAAGGGACGATTACCGTGGTATGGGAAAGAGTGGCTGGGGTTCCTCGGTGAAGATATGACGGCAGAAATAGACCTTGGTTCAATTCAATATATTTCGATAGTTGATGTAGGATTATTAAACGACGAAAACAGCTGGATATATTTACCTAATAAAATTGAGATCTCTACATCAATTGATGGTATAGAATATATTTTGAGAGGTCAGGCAAACGAAGATGAAATAAAACAATTTGGCAAGGATATATTAATTCATATTGAAGAATCAAAAGCAAGATTCGTAAAAGTAAAAGCATTCAATTACGGAAAGATACCAAATGGAAAACCCGGGGAAGGAAATGGTGCGTGGCTTTTTGTGGATGAAATAGGGGTGGAATAAATTAATAATTAATAATTAGTAATTAGTAATTGAAAAGATAAAAATTGAAGTCAGAAGTCAGAAATCGGAAGTCAGAAATCAGGAGTCAGAAGTCAGAGAAACAAAAAGACAAAAGAAAATGGAGATTTGGAATAACTATTAATTGTATTTCAGAATTAATAAATTAGAGTAATAGAATTTTTAAAATATTCGGTGTATATGGGTAAAAATCTATCTTTATTAAAATTTGCTTTAATAACATTTTTTTGTATTTGCTTAACCTCACAATCTTATTCACAAATCGATTCACTTGTTATCGGTAAGAAATATAAAATCACACTTTCTTATGGATTTGAAGCTACAGGAATTGTACGAAGCATTACGGATGATACAGTAAAAATTGAAACAGAATTAAAAACTTTCAGTCTTCCAAGGAAAGACATAATTGAGATTAATGGAATTTCAATAAGTCCTTCCCTAAAAGATACAACGGACTTAACACATGAACAAATTGAGGAATTACGCTTACTACCTGACCCAAATGATTCTCGTTTATTATTGGGTCCGACAGGTAAAACGTTGAAAGGAGGAAAAGCATATGTTTCCACTGCAATTTTTTTTCCCTGGATAACTGTATTATTTCTTCCTTACAGTTCATTTGGGATAACAGATTATATTAATATCGGTGCCGGTGCATCGCTTTATCCACCTGTATTTTATTTTACTCCTAAAATTCGAGCACTGCACCTTGAAGGTATTGATATTTCACTAGGATTGGCGTACGCACAAACATATAGTTTTCAGGATATTAATAATGACTATAATACCGGTATTTTTTACCTGGCTTCTACATTTGATATTACGAATAAATTATCCCTTACTATCGGAAGCGGCTTATTATATAATATTGACTGGCAATATAAAAATAAAATTTATACTACCGGTTATCCTCATTTATTATTTGGCTTTGAAGCAAGAACTGATAAAAATTTCAAGCTCATAACAGAAAACTGGATTGACCTTGGCGGAAAAAGAGGTGCGAATTTTTCAGTTTTATCAATCGGAGGAAGATATTTTAAGGACGGTTTTGCTATTGATGTTTCTATGGTTGGTATACTGACGAATTTCAATTTAGGCGGAAGCAGTGGAAGGTCATATTTAATTCCTATGCCGTGGATAAGTTTTGCATATAATTTTAGTTTATAACGTTCCTTCTTAAATGTTTTTAAAAAATACTGATGAAAAAATTCTTTCTCTTTACAATTCTTTCATTATTAATTTATTCGATTTCTTTTTCAAATCCCGGTGATACCACTATTGTTCAGACTTTCACATTTAAGGATATTACAAAACGGAGAGGTGTATTTCAGTTTCCGAATGATGGAAGAAGGTGGGCAAAGATTATGATGGTCAGGACATTAAAATGTGACTGGCAGACTACACAGGATAAATACCCCTGCGGTGAATGGGATTATACTACAAATACACTCGTGTATGTTAATCATCCCGGTGATACTGCAAAAGAAATATTTGAGCTTGAAAATTTTGTAACTCCTTATGGCAAGAGATTAGATTTGAACGGTGAGGCGGGATGGTCTTTCATCTATGATGTTACTGACTATGCTCCCCTGTTGAAAGGTGATGTAGATATATCGTCGGGAAATCAACAGGAACTGCTCGATATGAAATTTTATTTCATTGAAGGAATTCCACCGAGGGATGTGATCGCAATTGAAAATATTTATCCCTGGGGAATGTATAATTATGGTGATATTTCGGAAAACAAGAAACTGACACAAAATAATATTATTATAAGAAAAGATGCAAAAGGATATAAACTAAAAGCAAGAATCACAGGACACAGAGAAGTCGGAGATTTTGCCTGCTGTGAATGGAATTCCAAATCACATAAATACACCTGGGGTAACAGTGAATTCAGGGAAGTACTTTCTTACTGGACAGTGTGGAAAGAATGCGGTAGGAATCCGATATTCCCGCAGGGCGGGACGTGGCCATTTAACAGGGCAGGATGGTGTCCGGGCGCTTCTGCACAGACATTTGAATTTGACATTTCGAATAAATTTAATTCCGGTGATACGATTACAAATTTTGATTATGAAATCGAGCCATATTCCAACCCTGTTGAAAAAGGAGGAGAATTTGTGGAGTCGCACCAGATTATATTTTACGGTGCACCTAATTTCAAGAATGAAGCTACAATTGAAGATATAATTGCACCCAATGCTTATGAAGGATACAGAAGGGATAATCCGATATGCGGAAGTCCGAGGATAATAATAAAAAACACAGGAAGTAATTTATTGCAGTCACTGAAGATAACTTACGGACTGGCTGACGGAGAGAAATCAATGTACAACTGGCACGGACAATTGAAGTTTCTTGAGACACAGGAAGTTTATTTACCAGTACCAGATCTGGAAAGGATTAGAAGAGAATCCCGTTTTTGTTGTGACGGTAAGTGAACCAAATAATATGGCTGATGAAAATGAATTAAATAATACATTGTCTTCAAAAGTCACAGTTCCGGAGTTACTTCCCAATCCATTTATTTTGCATATAGAATCCAATAATTTGGGAAGAGCAAAGGAAAATGCATATACGATATTTGACGGAATGGGGAAAATATTTTACAGCAAACCGGAATTTCAGGATAGTACGACATATGATGAAGTTATAACTTTGGAGGATGGCTGCTATACATTTTTACTTACGGATAAGCAATTGGATGGCATGATGCAGCACTGGTGGGAGCGGGTTGCTCACCCCGATAGGATTGGCATTAGTGGAAGAATAATGATAATTTCGATGGAAGGAGATACACTGAAAAAGTTTACGGCGGATTTTGGGACAGAGCTACGTTATTGTTTCAAGATAATTAATAATTAATAATTAGTAATTAATAATTAGAAAGAGAAAAGACAAAAATAAATATATTTCTCTCGTTACCAAGGTCCTCCTTGGTAACGTAAAAGTTACTGCAAGCTTGGGAACGAGAGGAAATAATTTGAGTACTTTGCGAAAAACTCTGCGGGCTTTGCGGTTAAATTTTTAAAATGAAAAAAATAACAACAATAATATTCATTTTACTCGTATCTACTATCAGTCTATCTCAGTCCGTTCAGAAGATATATTTGAATAAAAGCTGGCAATTCAGGCAGATTGGGAAAGAGAAATGGAATCCTGCGGAAGTACCCGGAACAGTGCATACTGACCTATTGAAAAATAATTTAATTCCCGACCCATATTTCAGAGATAATGAGAAAAAATTACAGTGGATTGAAAATGAAGACTGGGAATACAAAACGATTTTTGATTTAGATGAAGATACTTATAATCAGAAGATAATAAATTTGGTTTTCGAAGGTTTGGATACATATGCAAAAGTTTATTTAAACGACATTTTAATTATAACAGCAGATAATATGTTCAGAAAGTGGGAATTTGAATGTAAAGAGTTGCTTAATAAGAAAGGAAATGAATTAAAAATTATTTTTGCTTCACCGGTAAGAACAGGCGACAGTATTGCAAATGCATATTATAAGAAAGAAGGAATTAAAGGATTGCCGGGCGGTAACAGAGTATTTACACGAAAAGCAGCATATCAATACGGCTGGGACTTTGCACCCAGATTTGTAACAAGCGGAATATGGAGACAAGTTTACCTTGAGGCATGGAGTATGAGGAGAATTGGGAATTTGTCTGTGGACATAACAGAATTAAGTGAGTCAAAAGCCGATATAATATTAAGAGCAGAAATCGCAGAGGATAATTTGAGAAAATACGCAAAACCGGATGAATTAAATCCCGAAGATATTTATTATTCAATAACTGACGAAAAAGGAAAAGAAATTCAATTTGAAAAAATAAACAGAGGTTACATCATTTATACGAAAAGTTTTCCCGGTTATAAAATTGAAGATGTACTTTTTAAATTTGATATTTCTAATCCAAAACTCTGGTGGTGCAATGGTCTTGGCGAGCCCTATCTTTACACTTATAAACTTAAAATTTTAATAGACGATGAAGTATTAGACGAGAAATCATTTAGAATCGGAATCAGAAAAGTTGAGCTCATTCAGGAAAAAGATTCCGGAGGCGAAAGCTTTTACTTTAAGCTAAATGATGTTCCTGTATTTATGAAAGGTGCAAACTTTATTCCAATGGACTGTTTCCTGCCAAATGTTTCAAAGGAAAAATATCAAAAAATCATAAAGGATGTAAAAGAAAGCAATATGAATATGCTCAGATTATGGGGTGGAGGAGTATATGAAAATGATGAATTTTATAATCAGTGCGATGAAAACGGAATACTTGTCTGGCAGGATTTTATGTTTGCCTGTGCGATGAATCCGGGAGATTCAATATTTCTGAGTAATGTAAAGCAGGAAGCTACGGATAATATAAAACGATTGCAAAACCATCCTTGCATTGCACTCTGGTGCGGGAATAATGAGGTTGACGAAGGCTGGCAGAACTGGGGCTGGCAGAAAGAATTTAATTATACCGGTAAAGATTCTGCTTTTATTAGTGAAGATTATTCGAAACTATTTAGCGATATAATTCCACAATGCCTCAATCTTAAATCAAGAGAGAATAAAATAGTTACAGATATACCCGGGGAAGACTATCCTTATAATTTTTTCAGAGATAATAAATATTTCTGCAGAAATTATATCCCTTCATCACCCAAAATTGGCTGGGGGCATCCGGAAGCGATGAAGGAAGGTGATTCGCATTACTGGGGTGTCTGGTGGGGTATGGAACCATTTGAAGTGTTAGAAAAGAAAGTCCCGAGATTTATGAGTGAATATGGTTTTCAGGCATTTCCTGATATAACCACTATAGAGAAATTTACTTTTCCTGAAGACAGATTTTTATATTCTGATGCGTTGAAATCACATCAAAAACATCCGGTTGGATTTGAGACTATTCAAAAGTATATGGAAAGAGATTTTGTAATACCAAATGATTTTAATGAGTATATAAAAACGAGTCAATCTCTTCAAGCATATGGAATAAAAAAAGCAATAGAGGCACAAAGAAGGGCGAAGCCATATTGCATGGGAACACTTTTCTGGCAGTTAAATGACTGCTGGCCCGGTATAACATGGTCTGCGATAGATTATTATGGAAATAAGAAATTGTTACAATCTGTGGTATCGAAATGTTATGATAAAATACTTATTTCTCCAACAATAGAAGACAGTTTATTGAAAGTATTTATTATTTCAGATAAATTAACTAAAACAGACGGAGCTTTATATTTGAATTTGAAAAATGTAATAACAGGTGAAACTGTTTACTATAAGGAAATGAAAAATGAAATTCCTGAAAATTCAAGTAAGATTTATTTTCAGACAGATTTGAATTCCCTGATAGGCAATATGAATAAAGATGAGTTAATATTGGATTGTAAATTTATTAGTTCTGATAATTCTGAAGAATACGACAATAATCTAATTTTTGTAAAACCAAAAGAATATAAAGGTGTTTTAAAATGAAAAGAATAATTATTTTGGTAATAGTTTTGCTTTCACAGGTTTCCTTTGCTCAAAACTCTGACCTGACACAATACGTCAATCCTTTTATTGGAACGGGCGGGCACGGACATACATATCCCGGAGCAACTGTGCCATTTGGTATGGTACAATTAAGTCCTGATACACGGCTTGAGGGCTGGGATGGGTGTTCGGGGTATCACTATTCCGATTCAATCATATATGGATTTTCACATATGCATCTGAGCGGAACAGGTGTTCCGGATTACTGCGATATATTGATTATGCCTTTTACGGGTGATATTAAACTGAAAAATACCGATTACGCTTCGGGCTTCAGTCATAAGAACGAAACTGCTTCGCCCGGATTTTATTCAGTCCTTCTTGAAAAATATAATATATTAGCTGAATTAACTGCTACAAAGAGAGCAGGACTGCATAAATATACTTTTCCTGAAAGCAATTCATCCAATTTCATAATAGACTTAAAACACAGGGATGAAGTGATTGAGTCGTCGATAGAAATTGTAAATAATAACGAAATCAGAGGAATGCGGCATTCGACCGGCTGGGCAAGAAATCAATATGTATATTTTGTGATGAAGTTTTCAAAACCTTTTGAGACTTTTTCTTTTTATACCAATGATGAAATGGTAAGAGGTTTTGAAGGAACAAACGGCAAAAATGTAAAAGCAGTTGTTGGATATAAGACAGAAAAAGGTGAAGTAATATATGTTAAAGTCGGGATATCGGGTGTCAGTATCGAAGGAGCTTTGAAAAATCTTGACAGCGAAATTCCGGATTGGGATTTTGAAGAAGTGAGGAAACAAGCAAATGAAGACTGGAATAAAGAATTGAATAAAATTCAGGTTGAAGGCGGAACAAAAGACCAGAAGATTGTTTTTTATACGGCTTTATATCATACAATGGTTGTTCCGAATTTATTTATGGATGTGGATGGTCAATATATGGGGACGGATTTGAAAGTCCATAAAGCTGAAGGATTTGATAATTATACTGTTTTTTCGTTATGGGATACATACAGGGCTGAACATCCTTTGATGACAATAATCGACCAGAAACGAACTAAAGATTTTATAAATACATTTTTAAAACAATACGAACACAGAGGACTTTTGCCTGTCTGGGAATTATCTGCAAATGAAACATATTGTATGATAGGATATCATTCTGTTCCGGTCATAGTGGATGCTTACATAAAAGGTATCAGGGGATTTGATGAAATAAAAGCACTTGCTGCTATGAAACACAGTGCAGATACGAATTTGTTCGGGCTTGAATATTACAGGCAATATGGATTTGTTCCGCAGGATAAAGAACACGAATCAGTTTCAAAGACTCTTGAATATGCTTATGATGACTGGTGCATTGCACAATTTGCAAAAGATTTTAATAAAGATGATTACGTTAGATTTATTGAACGAGCTCAATCTTATAAAAATGTTTTTGACCCTTCAACAGGAATGATGAGGGCAAAAATAAACGGCGGATGGTATAAGCCATTCGATCCGCTGGAAGTTAACAGTAATTACACGGAAGCAAATGCATGGCAGTATAGTTTTTATGTTCCGCAGGATATGACAGGATTTATAAAATTACACGGAGGCAAAGATAAACTTGCATGCAAAACTCGATGAATTATTTATTACAGAATCAAATATGTCAGGAATGGATTTAAGTGATATCACCGGTCTGATAGGTCAATATGCACACGGAAATGAGCCTTCACATCATATGGCATATTTATATGATTATGTAAATCAGCCGTGGAAAACACAGGCATTAGTTCACAAAATCAATTCGGAGTTTTACAAAAATGACCCTGATGGATTAATTGGAAATGAAGACTGCGGGCAGATGTCGGCGTGGTTTGTATTGAGTGCGATGGGATTTTACCAGGTGTGTCCGGGGCAATTGCAATATACGATTGGAACACCACTGTTTGATAAAGTGACGATAAATCTTGAGAACGGAAATAAATTTATTATAAGAACTGAAAATCTGTCAGATAATAATTTTTATATACAATCTGCAGAGATGAATGGGAATAAATACGATAAATGTTACATTACTCATTCGGATATAATGAATGGTGGCGAAATTGTTTTTAAAATGGGTATCAGAACCAAACAAGAATTGGGGAAGCAGAGATGAAGATGTTCCTGTGACTGAAATAACAGATAATTTGATTGTCCCTGTATCAATAATAAACTTCGACAAGAAAAGCTTTTCAGGAACTCAAGAAATTGAGATTAAAACAATCAATCCAGAGGATAAAATACAATATACAATCGGTTCACAAGATAAGTTAATTCAATATAACGGTCCTTTTAAAATAGACGAATCGACAAGAATCTCAGCTATTGCCTTTAATTCAGAATCACAAGCGAGTAAAACTATAACATCAGAATTCTTCAAGGTAGTTGCAGGCAGGAGTATAAAAATAATATCAAAATACAGTCCTCAATACACAGGAGGCGGTGATGAAGCATTAATTGATTTAGAAAGAGGCGAAAAGAACTGGAGGCTCGGAAAATGGCAGGGATATAAGGGGCAGGATTTTGAAGCAATTGTTGACTTAGGGAAAGTTACAGTTTGTGAAAGAAGTGAAAGCAGGATTTATACAGGATGTAGGTTCATGGATATGTTTCCCAACTGAAGTAGAATTTGAAATTTCTAATGACGGAATTAATTTTACACCTGCAGGCGTGGTGAATACAAATATGGATATTCAAAGTAAGGAAGTAGAGATAAAGGATTTCGGAATTGGAATAAATAAAGAAGTAAGATATATAAGAGTGAAAACAAAGAGTTACGGAAAATTGCCGGAGTGGCATCCGGGAGCGGGAGACCCGTCGTGGATATTTATTGATGAGATCACAATTAATAATTAGTAATTAGTCCTCCCAAGAGGATCTTCGCTACGCTTCGATAATTAATAATTAGTAATTAGTAATTTAAAAGACAAATAATTAAAGACAACAACAACCCCCCTACCCCCACCTCCGAGGAAGCTCTAAGACTTTTCTAAGGGGGAATTAAATATTTTCTGAAGGGGAATGAAACATAAATTTTTTATAATAAAAAAAGCCGTTTAGTATTTGCACTAAACGGCTTTTTGAAATTAAATCTGGCGAAACCTACTCTCCCACACAGTTGCCCATGCAGTACCATCAGTAATTTAAGGCTTAACTACTCTGTTCGGAATGGGAAGAGGTGTAACACTTAAATTGAATCACCAGAAAACTCATTTATTGAGAACATAATGTCTTAAAACTACGAATGCTACCTGATCAATACAAAATTATAAGATAAGTCATTCGACTTATTAGTACTACTCGGCTGAATCTGTCACCAGACTTGTACCTGTAGCCTATCACCAGATAATCTTTCTGGAGTCTTATTTCTGTATTGCTACAGAAGGGAAACCTAATCTTGAAGCGAGTTTCGCGCTTAGATGCTTTCAGCGCTTATCTCAACCGAATATAGCTACCCAGCGGTGCCACTGGCGTGACAACTGGTACACCATTGATTCGTTCACTCTGGTCCTCTCGTACTAGGAGCGAGCCTTCTCAAGTTTCCTTCGCCTGTATAGGATAGAGACCGAACTGTCTCACGACGTTCTGAACCCAGCTCACGTACCGCTTTAATTGGCGAACAGCCAAACCCTTGGGACCTTCTTCAGCCCCAGGATGCGATGAGCCGACATCGAGGTGCCAAACCTCCCCGTCGATGTGAACTCTTGGGGGAGATCAGCCTGTTATCCCCGGCGTACCTTTTATCCTTTGAGCGACGGCAATTCCATACTCTACCGTCGGATCACTAAGTCCTGCTTTCGCATCTGCTCGACTTGTAGGTCTCGCAGTTAAGCTCCCTTATGCCTTTGCACTCTACGCACGGTTACCAAGCGTGCTGAGGGAACCTTTGAAAGCCTCCGTTACAATTTAGGAGGCGACCGCCCCAGTCAAACTACCCGCCTAACACGGTCCCCGGCCCCGATTCAGGGGTCTGGGTTAGAATCCGAACAAAGCAAGGGTGGTATTTCACATTGCGACTCCACGATGACTAGCGCCACCGCTTCGAAGTCTCCCACCTATTCTACACAAGCTTTATCCAAACACAATGTTAAGGTGCAGTAAAGGTGCACGGGGTCTTTTCGTCCATATACAGGAAACCGGCGTCTTCACCGGTACCACAATTTCACCGAGCCCGTGGTCGAGACAGTGACCAAATCGTTACACCATTCGTGCAGGTCGGAACTTACCCGACAAGGAATTTCGCTACCTTAGGACCGTTATAGTTACGGCCGCCGTTTACTGGGGCTTCGATTCAAAGCTTTGCCTAGATTTCTCAGGGCTAACCTCTCCTCTTAACCTTCCAGCACCGGGCAGGTGTCAGTCCATATACATCGTCTTAAAGACTTAGCATAGACATGTGTTTTTGTTAAACAGTCGCTTGGCCCATTTCTCTGCGGGTCACCGAAGTGACCACCCCTTATCCCGAAGTTACGGGGTTAATTTGCCGAGTTCCTTGACCACGGCTCACTCGAGCACCTTAGGATACTCTCCTCATCTACCTGTGTCGGTTTACGGTACGGTCATCTTAGTATACGTTTAAGCTTTTCTTGGCAGCCTGATTAGGGAAAGTTTGTGGGCTTGCGCCCTCCCGTTCGGGTTTCGACAAGGTTACCCTTGCCTACGCCCTTAGACCGTCTAATCCAACAGACGGCTCTCCTTTCACTTCTGCGTCACTTAAATTTAAATGTCGATGGTACAGGAATATTCAACCTGTTTCCCATTACCTACGCCTTTCGGCCTCGGCTTAGGGGCCGACTAACCCTGAGATGATTAACATTGCTCAGGAACCCTTAGATTTTCGGTGATACGATTTTTCATCGTATTTATCGTTACTCATGCCAACATTTGCTTTTCTATCCGCTCCAGCATCAGTCACCTGACACCTTCGACCCGAAGGTCCTGCGTTCTAACCGCAGTCGCAAATAGAATGCTCCTCTACCAATCCCGCAAGCGGAATTCCACAATTTCGGTGCCATGTTTAGTCCCGAGTATTATCGGCGCTGAGTCGCTTGACTAGTGAGCTATTACGCACTCTTTAAA
This sequence comes from uncultured Ignavibacteria bacterium, assembly GCA_963806045.1. Classification (GTDB taxonomy): domain Bacteria; phylum Bacteroidota; class Ignavibacteria; order Tepidaquicellales; family Tepidaquicellaceae; genus DATCHW01. The sequence goes on from CAWDWP010000015.1 coordinate 125,538, forward strand.
TGAGTGGCTGCTTCTAAGCCAACATCCTAGTTGTCTTAGCAACTCAACATCCTTAGTCTGTTAACATGGACTTGGGGACCTTAATTGGTGGTCTGGGTTATTTCCCTCTCGGCAATGAAGCTTATCCCCCACTGCCTGACTCCCGAGAAACATATAATCGGAATTCGGAGTTTATCTGGGTTTGGTACCGTTGTGACGGCCCTAGCCCAATTAGTGCTCTACCTCCGATATACTATTACTCGAGGCTAGCCCTAAAGCTATTTCGAGGAGTACGAGCTATCTCTGAGTTTGATTGGTCTTTCGCTCCTATTCACAGCTCATCTAAGCGGTTTTCAACCCACACTAGTTCGGACCTCCATATCGTTTTACCGATACTTCATCCTGGCCATGAATAGATCACACAGTTTCGCGTCTACCGCATGTAACTATAATTTCGCCCATTTCGGACTTGCTTTCGCTATGGATCCGTCTCTTAAAGACTTATCCAGCTACATACGAGTAACTCGTTGGCTCATTAAACAAAAGGCACGCAGTCATCCGGAATCACAGCAAGCTGCAATTCGAGACTCCTACCGTTTGTAAGCAAATGGTTTCAGGTTCTATTTCACCCTCCTGTTAGGAGTACTTTTCACCTTTCCCTCACGGTACTTGTACACTATCGGTCACTAAAGAGTATTTAGCCTTACCAGATGGTTCTGGCAGATTCACACAGAATCTCACGTGTTCCGCGCTACTTGGGATACTTTCGGGAGTCTTAACTTTTTCGTTTACCGGACTTTCACCGTCTATGGTTGACATTTCCAAATCATTCAACTAAAGCTAAGTTTTGTAACTCCCTGACTTACTGCAATTCAGTCGGAAAGTCCCGCAACACCTGTAATGCAACGATTGCAGTCTTATACACATTACTGGGTTTAGGCTGATTCCGTTTCGCTCGCCGCTACTAAGGAAATCACGGTTGTTTTCTTTTCCTGAAGGTACTTAGATGTTTCAGTTCCCTTCGTTGGCTTATTCGCGCCTATTTATTCAGCGGAATATGATTAAGCATTACCCTAATCCGGTTGCCCGATTCGGAGATCCCCGGGTCTAAGACTGTTACCGTCTTGCCGAGGCTTATCGCAGGTAGCCGCGTCCTTCATCGCCTTTTAGTGCCAAGGCATCCACCATTTGCTCTTGAGAACTTACCAAAAATCTTATATTGATACAGATAGCATTGTGGTTTTAAAACATCAATATAAAAAATTAAAAATAAATAAATTTGATGGACGTAATGTTAAAGAACAATTTCTTACTACAAAATAAAACAAAAATCTTAATTAATTCATCTAAAAAAAAATTCAGTGGAGTTAAGCGGGATCGAACCGCTAACCTTCTGAATGCAAATCAGATGCTCTACCAGTTGAGCTATAACCCCTTGAAATAAAGACACAAATCCTGATATGTGGGCCTAAGTGGAGTTGAACCACTGACCTCACGCTTATCAGGCGTGCGCTCTAACCAACTGAGCTATAGGCCCGATGGTAATAAACTCTAAAGTGAGCAAGAGAAACCAGAAACTCCGGTTAAAATATTCTCTTTAGAAAGGAGGTAATCCAGCCGCACCTTCCGGTACGGCTACCTTGTTACGACTTAGCCCCAGTCATTGGTTTTACCTTCGGCGCTTGTTAAAGGCGACTTCGGGTACCCCCAACTTCCATGGCTTGACGGGCGGTGTGTACAAGGCCCGGGAACGTATTCACCGCGCCGTGCTGATGCGCGATTACTAGCAATTCCAGCTTCACGGAGTCGAGTTGCAGACTCCGATCCGAACTGAGACTACTTTTTAGGGATTTGCTCCACCTTGCGGTCTTGCTCCCCTTTGTAGTAGCCATTGTAGCACGTGTGTGGCCCTAGGCGTAAGGGCCATGCGGACTTGACGTCATCCTCACCTTCCTCACTACTTGCGTAGGCAGTCTCCTTAGAGTGCTCAGCATTACCTGTTGGCAACTAAGGACAAGGGTTGCGCTCGTTGCGGGACTTAACCCAACACCTCACGGCACGAGCTGACGACAGCCATGCAGCACCTGTACTAGCTCGCCTTGCGGCACCCCGACTTTCATCAGGATTAGCTAGCCTTTCAAGCCTAGGTAAGGTTCTTCGCGTTGCATCGAATTAAACCACATGCTCCACTGCTTGTGCGGGCCCCCGTCAATTCCTTTGAGTTTCAACCTTGCGATCGTACTTCCCAGGTGGAATACTTAATGCGTTAGCTCAGATACTGATCCTTAAAAGGACCAACATCTAGTATTCATCGTTTAGGGTGTGGACTACCAGGGTATCTAATCCTGTTTGCTACCCACACTTTCGTGCTTTAGCGTCAGTATTGAGCCAGGCAACTGCCTTCGCCATTGGTGTTCTATCTGATATCTACGCATTTCACTGCTACACCAGATATTCCATTGCCCTCTCTCAAACTCGAGACTCACAGTTTCAGAGGCAGTTCCGGAGTTAAGCTCCGGAGTTTCACCCCTGACTTACAAATCCGCCTGAGCACCCTTTACACCCAGTAAATCCGGACAACGCTTGCCCCCTACGTATTACCGCGGCTGCTGGCACGTAGTTAGCCGGGGCTTACTCTGAAGGTACAATCAAATCCTTAAAAAGGATCATTTTTCCCCTCTTACAGAAGTTTACAAGCAAAAGCCTTTCATCCTTCACGCGGCGTTGCTGCTTCAGCCTTTCGGCCATTGAGCAATATTCCTTACTGCTGCCTCCCGTAGGAGTCTGGACCGTGTCTCAGTTCCAGTGTGGCTGATCATCCTCTCAGACCAGCTATCCATCGTTGATTTGGTGGGCTTTTACCCCGCCAACTGTCTAATGGACCGCAGGCTCATCTTTAGGCCCCGAAGGTTTAACAACTGTCTCGATGCCGAGCCGCTGCATTATCTGATATTAGTGCCGATTTCTCGACATTATGTCAGTCCTAAAGGCAGATTACCTACGTGTTACTCACCCGTGCGCCACTCTCCTCAAAATATTGCTACCCTGAGGCAAGTTGACTTGCATGTATTAAGCACGCCGCCAGCGTTCGTCCTGAGCCAGGATCAAACTCTCCATAGTAATTTTTATAACTATTAGAAAGTTTTAAAACTCAAAGTTAATGATTTCTTCTTGACTCACTATATATTCTTATTATTATGCTGGTATTTCAAAAGAACTTAAAGAATCATAGGAATTACAAATATATAATAAATAGATTAATAAGTCAATGAAGTTTAAAATTTTATTTTAAGATTTTTTACACTATCATTGACAATATATATTGTTACAAATTAAAACTCATGTTCTCTTTTTAAAGTTCGTGTCATGAGAAGATTAGTTGCAGTTTTTGGGGATTTATTCCTGAACAATATTTCATACACTTGCTCAACTATCGGCATTTCAATATTATATTTTTTTGATAACTGATATGCAGACTTAGATGTCGCAACACCTTCTGCAACCATTTTCATTTCCTTAAGAATTGTTTTCAATTTCTTGCCCGCCCCGATTTGCTCTCCTACAAAGCGATTACGGGAATGCTTCGATGCGCAAGTAACTATAAGATCTCCTATTCCGGAAAGACCAAAAAAAGTTTCTTTGTTGGATTTCATCAGCAATCCGAGTTTCATTATTTCAGTTATTCCCCGTGTCATCAAAGCTGCTTTGGTGTTATCTCCGAAACCTGCTCCGTCACAAATTCCGGCAGCGATAGCTATTACATTTTTAAGTGCACCGCCGATTTCAGTTCCTCGTAAATCTGTGCTTGTATAGACTCTGAAATAATCATTTGAAAAAACATTCTGAACTATCTTTGCAACAGCAAGTTTTTCACATGCACAAACAACTGCAGTAGGTACTTTTTTTGAAACTTCTTCAGCATGTGAAGGTCCTGAAATACAGGCAATATTCTGCTTTTTTACCTTTTTGAATATATCTGTAATTATATCAGAAACGAGTAAAAGAGTGCCTACCTCTATCCCTTTTGATGCACTAACGATTATTTGATTTTTAAAATCAAAATTTTTTAAAGGAGCGAGATTTCCTCTTATATATTGAGTGGGGGTCGTTATAATCAGCATTACTTTACCTTTTGCGGCATATTCAAGGTCGTCTGTTATCAGGATTGATTTGGGTATCTTAACTTTAGGAAGATAGTAAAAGTTTTCCCTGTATTCTCTTGAGAGTTTCTGCATATTCTTTATTAAATTCCCAAAGGGTTACTTTATGCCCGTTTTTGTTTAATAATATCGAGAGAGTGGTGCCCCACCCTCCTGCGCCTAAGACGGCAACTTCCATAATATTAAAAGTTTAAGTTTTCTTTTTTCTGGAAAGAGGTGCTTTTATATAGAACCACCTGAACACCCAAAGATTTTCAAATCTATTTTCATTTCCGTACAATAATCTTTTGATATTTGAACGGTGGTTATAAATCAGCAGTAAAGAAACAGCGATGCTAAATACTATAAGGGTTTTATAGCCATAAATTTCAACATTGAATATATTTTCCCGAATAAACATCACGATAGGAAATAAAAATGAAGCAACTACAGAGCCGAGAGAAACATATCCCGAGAAAAGCAAAATTATAACAAAAAATCCAACACTTATTGATACATCCACAGGGGAAAGTGAAATAAGCATTCCAAGAGCAGTATTTATACCTTTTCCACCTTTAAATCCAACAAAAACTGAAAAAGTGTGTCCGATAACTGCAGAAATACCTGCAATAATTTTCAGAACTGTCAGGTCTTCAAAAGGTGTAACATTTCGAAAAGGAAGATTGTGGAAAAAACTTGTTGATATGATAAGAACAACGATTAGTCCTTTTGCGATATCAAGAATCTGAACCATTATACCAAGCGGAATACCCAATACCCGGAATGCATTTGTAGAACCAAGATTACCGCTTCCATATTCCCTGATATCTATTCCTTTGAACACTTTTCCTATCATATAAGCAAAAGGAATTGATCCTATCAGGTAACTGACTATTATTAAAAGTATTAATGGAAGCATTATTATTCTACTATATTATATATAAACAACATAATTTAATTGAAAATTTCAAGTCATCAAAAAATAACGACAGAATACCTGATTATTTCTTAAGCAAATCAGCTTTAGATTTTATAAGATTTTCAGCGAATCCACGTTCAACCTTAAATATCTGATTGATATCAGACACTTTGATATAATAATTATCTACTTTTTCATCTACAGGATAAAACTTAAATTCAGTCATTTTCCCCCAATTAACTATAACCGTACTCGTCGGTTTCAAAGTTGGAGAAAGAGCAGAGTCATAAAAATTCTGTGTATTAAAATTACTCAATAGATTCAAAACACCTTCAAAAATAGGTGCATTTACAGAATCTTTTCCGATAAAAAACTTTCCATTTGTCGTATCTCTAATTGCCTTAAAGTTATCTTTCCCGGTAAATTCTATAGACTTCACATTACCTTTCGTAATGGAAATTACAAATTTTGTACGCCAGTCATTTACAGATTTAGCAAAATTGTTACTCAGGAAATCATCTGCGAGATATATTTCATCAGAATCAATTTTTTTAAGAAATGATTGTGAAGCTCCTCTGCCGGCTCCTCCAACAAGAAAAGAACCTAACTGTGCACCGCCCTGATATACAGTAACTTTAACAATAGTACTGTCATTAAAACCGTATAAAGATTTGTTATCGGCATTCTTCGAGACTATTGATGTAAGTTGATAATTTTTAAGATTAGAAATCGAATTCTGAATAAATCCGGGCTGTGTGGGATAATTTACGGGTTCAGTCATCAGCCATTCAATTCCTGATTTTACGATTGTAATTTTTTTACCACGATGTTCAAATTCAATTTTATCTACGAGTGCTGAGTCAACTTTGAAAAATTGTTTCTCAAAGTTTTTTTCGGTAGTAGTTTTTGTTCCGCGGTCGGATATTAAAATAACAACAACCACCAGAACCAATAAAACAGCTGCTAAAATATATGTTTTCTTTTTTGCTTCCATTTATTAAACCTTTTGTGATTTTAATTTGACATTAAAGTTTTTCTTTTGATTTTTCTCTTATTCCATCTATATAGTCCTACCAGAATTATAAGTAACGGAGGTATAATCAAATTAAAATATTTGAATACTTTTTTTGTGCTATCTGAGATAAGTTCAATTTTTGATTCAGATGCATCTTTATTCCTGATTTGAGATAGTCCCATATCATCAGCAAGGTATTCAATCATATCAAGAAAGAATACAAGATTTTCCCTGGGCGGTCTGTTCTGTTCCCATGCAAAATCACCATCACCGATTGCAATCATTTTAGATTCTTTGACAGATTCATTTAACGCTTTAAAATTCAATTTCATAGCCTCTCTTGAGGTATCCTCAGGAGGTGTTTTCCCTGCATAGAAACTTTTAAATTTTCCTTTATATGTCGCACCTACGACCTGACCTTTTAGTCCAAATAATGTATCGAGTGCTCTTTGCGGTAATCCCTTAAATCTTTCAAAATTTAAAAGGAAAAATCCTTCATCCCGACCGCTTTTGTCAGATGATGTTAACAATGGCTTGGCAACTACATCTTTTCCCTGAACCGCATTTAAATCTATAGAACTGACATATGGCAGTACAACACTCGGTAAATTATTAAAAGCGGGGATTTCATTATCTATCTTTGTAATTACCGGAAAGAACTGGTTATCAACAGGCACGGAGAATCCTTCCATTTCTGTCGGCTGTAATATCTGAGCGCAATTCAGGTCCCTGATTAAATCGTCATTAATTTTAATTCCATATGAGATGAGCATATCGTCAAGATTCGTTTCAATCTGCTGACCTATTATCATATTTTGCTGAACGTTCGGACCAATTTTATTTATTAGCCAGGCTACATTTCCGCCTTTCATTATGAACTGGTCTATAATGAATTTTTCACTTTCTTTTAATGCCTGATTAGGTGCCATTACAATGAGTTCTCTCACATCTTCCGGAATCTGCTCGTTTTTGTCAGCATTAATATTGACGACTTTATAAGTTTCGTTTAGTATTTTATAAATCGTCTGCATCTTTGTTATGTCATATTCACCGTGACCCTGGAGAATTCCAATCTTTATTCTATTTTCGGTGGAAACTTTTTTTATCTTACCTGTTATTTCATATTCCATGTTGTCATTCGGCTGAAAGAACTGCGTTACCTCCTGCCTTCCCTGATAGAGATAAACCAATCCAATATAAGCTTTTACATAACCTGCTTTGTCTTTTTCAATATTCTGAAGGGAAACAGCCGGGACACCATATTTATTGGCTTCTTTTTCCAGTGTTGTATCCCCTTCTCCCGTCGGATTATAAAATTCAAAGATAAGATTCCCTTTTGAGTAAGTTTTGTAATCTCCCAGTAAATCCGCCAGGCTCCTTCTGACGTTATTATATGGAGCAGGAAGATTATCGCTTACGAATGCTTTGATTACAATTTTATCATTCAGGTTGGAAACTAAATCTTTGCTTACCTGGGAAAGAGTAAAGGATTTATTCTTTGACAGGTCAATCCTGGTAAAATATTTTGCGGAAATTATGTTTAAAACCAACACAATCCCGATAATAATCGCTACCCTTATAATTGTATCTTTTTTAATATCTTTTTTCATCTATGAAACCTTTTGTGAATTTTTTATTTTAAAATTTTTACCATTTACGGCTTTCAAGAGAAGTCTTTGTTAATAAAAGCATTATAAAAATGCCGCTAAAAAAGTATACTAAATCTTTTGAATCGAGAACTCCTTTAGATATATTCAGAAAATGAAAATCTGAACTGAGATATTCAACCGTTGATACTAAAGGTCCCGGAACAAATACTAATATTTTATTGAAAAGAAATAATACCAATATTACCAGAAAACTAATAATAAAGGATATCACCTGATTATCAGTAAGGGAAGATATAAAAATTCCGATACTTATATACAAAGAACTGATAAGTATCAAACCCAGATATGAACTGATGATTGTACCCAAATCAATGCTTCCCAATCCGAAAATTTTAAATGATATTGCATATATAATTGTCGGAATAAATGTAAATATAACCAAAAGCCATGCGGATAAAAACTTTCCGATGACAATATCTTCATCTTTGAGAGGTTTGGTCAGCAATAATTCTATAGTACCCGATTTCTTCTCTTCTGAAAAAGTTCTCATTGAAATTGCTGCTGCAAAAATTAGCAGAACCAGATGTACGATAACATTCTCTGTTATACCCCTCATTGTTACAAGCCCTGTAGGGAATATTGTCGTTGTAAAAAACCATCCCGTAACTGCAAGGAATAAAACGATAACTATGTATGCGAGCGGCGAATTAAAATAAGACCTTAATTCTTTTCTTGTTACAGCTAAAATTTTATCCATATATTATGATTGTTTCATTGTTAAGTTTCTAAATATATCTTCTAATGAAGTTTCTTCCTGATGAAGTTCAAGCATAACAAGATTCAAAGACATTACTTTTCTTGCAATATCTTCTCTCAGGTCAGTATCTTTCGATGTCACTATATCCACTTTCCATACATCTTCTTCCTGATTTACCTTAACTTTATCAACATCTTGTATTGACTGAAGTTCAGCTATCAATTTATCTTTTCCAATAGCAGGATTACGCTTGATGACAACGGTTACATTGAATTGTGATTTGAACTTATTTTTAAGTTCTTCCGAGGTGTTATCAGCAACTATTTCACCATTATTAATGATAATGATTCGGTCGCATAAAGCCTGTACTTCCTGAAGTATATGAGTTGATAGCATAACAGTCTTATGTTTTCCTAAATCTTTTATCAGTTTTCTGATTTCAGCAATCTGGTTAGGGTCTAAACCTGAAGTTGGTTCATCGAGTAAAAGAAGTTCAGGATTATGAATCATTGCCTGTGCCAGACCCACACGCTGTTTAAACCCTTTGGACAACTCGCCGATATCTTTATGTCTCACTTCACTTAAGCCGCAGACTTTAACCATCCTTTTGACGGCATCATTTATTTCTGCTTTTGGGACTCCCTGCAATTCCGCTGCATATTCCAGATAATCAAGAACATTCATATCAGAATAAAGAGGATTTTGCTCGGGCAAGTAACCAATTTTTTTTCTGACTTCTAAAGATTTTTCTTCTATGTCTAGATCATCAACAAATACCTTTCCGGAGGTAGGGCTTAAATAAGTTGTGATCATTCTTAGAGTTGTTGATTTACCGGCACCATTAGGTCCCAAAAAACCGACAATTTCACCGGTGTTAATTTCGAATGAAATGTTGTTTACAGCTGCTTGTGAACCGTAAAACTTTGTTAAGTTTTCTACTTTTATCGACATAATTTTTTCAAATAATAATCTACAAGATATAGCAATTTGAGTAAATTTTCAAACCAATTTATCAGTAAAATTCCGAACCTGAATTTACAGGTTTTCCTTATATATTCAAAGTTTTTAGTTATTTATTAAATTAAATATTTCACAATGAATTATATTTTATTTCAACTTTAATTAAATTGCTTTTCAATATAAAATATATGAGCGAAGAAGTAAAAAAGATGTTTGCCGATATATCCGGGAAGTATGATTTTATGAATACTTTTTTATCATTCGGAATGCATAAGATATGGCGGAAAAGAGCAGTAAGATATGCAGGAACGAAACCGGGCGATAATGTTCTTGACTGTGCCAGCGGTACGGGAGACCTTGCTATTGAATTCAAAAAGAAAACAGGAATTTCCGGCAGAGTTGTAGCACAGGACTTTTGCAGAGAAATGCTTGACATAATAAATCCTAAGGCGAAAAAAGAAAAAGTTGAAGTCGAAGTTGAAATAGGTGACGTACTAAACATAAACCATCTCGATGATACATTTGATATTTCAAGTATTTCCTTTGGCTTAAGAAATCTGGATGACCCAATACAGGGGCTTAAAGAAATGGCAAGAGTAGTAAAACCGAAAGGTAAGGTGGTTATTGTGGAAACAGGACAACCAAAAAGAATGTTTTATTTATTTTATAAAATCTACTCAAAGTATTTCATGCCTGTAGCTGGGAAACTATTTGCAAAGAATAAAAATGCTTATGAATACCTACCTGAAACGGCTTCGAAATTTCCATTCGGGGAGAAATTAGTGGAAATGATGAATAGCACAGGTGTTTTCGATGATATTAAAACTTATCCTCAATCATTCGGCGTGGCTTATATTTATATTGCGACGGTGAAGTGATAATTAACAATTAGTAATTAATAATTTGACGAAGTGAGATTCTGAAACCACTGACGAATCGGAATGCAAAGAACGCACAAGACCAAGTTAAAAAGTGAGTAAATTAGGTTCTTAACTCATCTTGTTCTTATAATTATTTTCATAGTATTTCAGATATTCTCCGCTCATTACTTTACGCCACCAGGGCTCATTTTCAACATACCATTTAATAGTTTTTTCTATACCCTCATCAAATTTGTATTTTGATTTCCAGCCAAGTTGTGTCATAATTTTAGTAGAATCTATTGCGTATCTTCTATCGTGACCCGGACGGTCTTTGACATAAGTTATGTGGTCTTCACCTTTCCCTAATAACTTAAGAATCAGTTTTACTATATCAATATTATACCATTCATTATTGCCACCGATGTTATACACTTCACCTAGTCTTACCATTATGCAATACTTCACATATTGCTGAGCAGTGGTCTTCCACGAATAACCAATCCCTTACATTTTTTCCATCGCCATAGACAGGGAGCTTCTCGCCATCCAACGCTTTAGCAATCATAAGCGGGATAAGCTTTTCCGGGAATTGATATGGTCCATAATTATTTGAACACCTCGTAATAAGAACAGGTAACTTATGAGTATGAAAATATGAATTACACAGCAAATCTGCTGACGCTTTGCTAGCTGAGTAAGGACTATTTGTGGTAATTGGAGTTTTTTCAGTGAAAAGCAATTCCTTCCTGTCTTCCGGCAGAGAGCCATAGACTTCATCCGTAGAAACCTGGAGGTATTTTTCCAATCTAAGATTTTTAACCGCATCAAGTAATACCTGGGTGCCGAGTACATTTGTAATTATGAATTCACGCGAACCAAGAATACTCCTATCAACATGAGATTCAGCAGCAAAATTTATAATCGTATCAATATTATATTTCTTAAGTGTATTTTCAACAAGTTCTCTGTCGCAAATATCTCCTTTTATGAACCTATAATTCGGATTGATTTCTATATCAGTAAGATTTTCAAGATTACCGGCATAAGTAAGTTTATCGTAATTAAATATTCTGTATTCGTAATTTTCTAGAATATATTTTATAAAATTACTTCCAATAAATCCGGCCCCCCCGGTTACCAATATATTTTTCATGTTAGTATTTATTTTAAGAATAGACCAATGTTCATACAAAGACCAATATTCAGTCCCTGTGCTTTAATTCCGGATGGAACATTTTGAACTTCGAGAACATCATCAACCTTCCAGGTATTCTGGATAGCAAAAGTATATCCTGCATTGAGTTTGAAATTTAAAAAGTTATTAACCTGAACACCAATACCGATGCGTGGTTCAAAGGAATAAGTTTGCGAGGAATAGTGAAGTTGTTTGGAATTATTCGAAGTATCCCACAGGGAAGAAGTGCCGTTCCCGAAAGCAGAAGGCGAATGCTGATAAAGATCTATGTTCAAACTTCCAATTCCAATCGCACCTCCTATTGTAAAATCAATTTTCTCGCCAAAAAATTTTACGTACTCCAAAGTAATTCCACCACCGCTAAATGAATATTTTACAGAGAATTTTGAATAAACAGCCGTCATCGCTTGTTGAGAAGTCTGGCTTTCTGAAAATCCAAATCCATAACCGCCGATTCTCAATCCCGGAACCATAGGAATATCGACATATCCGCTGCCGCCAATTGTCAGAAATCCGTTCTTGGAAATTTGTGGAAAACCTGCCTTTACAAGTTCCGAGTTTAAATCTGTGACACTGCTTGCATAATAACCTATCGTTGGACCTCCTGCAAATGTAAATCTTCCGCCCAACTGGGAAAAAGAAATATTTGATATCAGCAGAATACTAAGAACAAATAAATATAATTTTTTCATTGATTTATTTTATATTAGACATCAAAGTAATTAATTTTTGTTTTTTATAAAAGATAAATCAAAAGATAGCATTGACACCTATGGTAGGAAGAATACCTATGCTTTCATTTGTTTCAACTATTCTTTTATATTTATTCCATTTATAACTCGAAATATTTTTTTTGTTAAGTATATTTTGAATATCGACATAAGATACAAATGTCCATTTGCTAAAATTCCATCTTTTTTCAACCCGTAAATCGATACTAAAATAATCAGGATATCTTGCAGTATTATACTCTGATATGATTTGATTTCCGTTAAGGGAATTTATAGGTGTAAATGGTCTTCCTCCAAACCAGCGGAATTTAGCAGCTGTTTCCCATCCCCTGCCAAGTTTAATTCCACTATTCAGATTTACAAGGAACCTGTTATCGAAATCGCTTGTCCTTTCTATTCCGTCTAACGCAGTATATTTTGCTTCAAAAACAGATATGCTAAGATTTGAATAAAAATTATCAGTAAAAGCCTTCTGTAAATATAATTCAACTCCTCTTGAAAATCCCGTTCCGAGAGACAAAAGAGGTTCGAGTCCGAAATTATCCTGTCTCTCAAAATCTCCTCCATTGTTTGCCAGTATGAAATAAGGTCTCACGCTACTAACGGGATAACCTGAATATTTTTTATAATAAAATTCAATTGTAGCTTTGAAATCACTTCTTATAAGATAATCCAGACCGGCAATATAGTGGTCAGCCCTTATATCATTTAATTTTTTATTTTCAGGATTCGATACTAACCAGATATACGAGGGCGACTGATAGAAAATTCCGTAACTTAAATTCAGATTAAGATTATGAAATAATGGAATTGAAAGAGCAGTTCGCGGTGAGAAATAATTTTTATTATTAATATAATCAAAATAATCATACCGAATTCCAATACTTAAAGATGCATCGTGAAATAATTTCTGAGTCAGTTGAATATATGCGAACGATTTAAAAGCATTGTTCTGCGAATCAAAGTTTATTCCCGGAATTACAAAATTTTGACCCGTATTGGGGTCAATAAAATTTAAAGTATCCGATTTTAATTTAATGTTATTTTTAAAATCAGCAAATTTTCCACCAAGCCCAAAAAGTAACTGAGTTTGTTTATATGGAAACCAATAAAATTCACTTTTAAGTTGTGTTTCTCCCTCAGTTGAAAGATTGCTGAAATTCTCAACCTGAGCCGTATCTTTTCCTGAAAAGTCGAATTTTGTATAATTCCTTGAAAGGTCAAAGAGTACAAATAATTTTTTTGATAGCACAGATTTCCATTCAAAGCCGTTAAAATATCCCCATTGATTATTTTTTAAAATACCCTGATTCTTTTCTATATTGTCCCTGGTATCATTATTAAATCTTACTTTATCATAATTGGCAAGCGCATTTATAGTGATTTTATTATTCAGGTTTATATCATAAACTGCTTTGAACTGAGCAGATGAATATTCGGGTACAAAGCTGAAACCGGCTGCATTAAAAATTATATCAAGATAACTTCTCCTTACTGAAAAAAGCCAGGAACCTAATCCTTTGCTTCCAATAGGTCCTTCAAGAATTCCAGCCAATCCTATTCCGCTTAAATTCAAATCGGCCATAAACCTGTCCCTGTTACCTTCCCGTAAATTTATTTCGAGGACGGAAGAAAGTTTATCTCCATACCTTGCAGAAAATCCTCCGGTAAGGAAATTTGCTTCACGTACAAAATTCAAGTTGATAATGCTAACAGGTCCTCCTGTTGAGCCCTGAGAGCCAAAGTGATTTATATTTCGGATAGGAGAATTATCAAGAAGGAAAAGATTTTCTGAGGGAGAGCCTCCACGAACTATTAAATCATTCCTCCCATCATTTACAAAAGATATTCCGGGTAATCCCTGAATCACCCTGCCTATATCTTCAAATCCGCCGGGAGTTCTTCTAATTTCTTCAAACTGAAGATTTTTAAAAGATGTAGTAACATCTACAGGTCTGATAAATCGTTCTCCTTCCACTACAATCTCATCAGTTGCGTTCAGAACAAGTGCAGCGGTTAGTATTACCGGCATTGCATCACTTACTATTACATTATCAATTATAAACGGAACATAACCAAGTGCTGAAAATTTTACTGAATATGTTCCCGCAGAAATGTCATTAAAAATAAATTTTCCCGTTTCATTTGTACCGGTTTTTTTATTAATACCTGAAATTTCTACAACAGCATCCTGAATAGGGCTTTTATTAAAATTATCAAATACAATTCCAGAGATTTCGCCTTTATCCTGAGAAAACAGACAATTATTTGCAATGATTATAATAATAATTACAATCCACTTAAATACAGAATTCATTTTTAATATTAATTAAATGATTTACTCTAATACACTATTGAAAATCAGAATTAAATTAAAATAGTTCCTGAAAATGAAATAAACTTATGTATGATAAAATTATTTAAAAAGACAGGTAAACTTATACCACTTCAAATTTTCTTTCATCATATATCAATTCCCTGCAAAGTTCACGTCCCTTTTCATCAATTTTATAAAGCGGCATTATTTTACTCGCATGGACAATAGCCATATCAAGACCTGCTTCGCAGGCATAATGCAGGAATACTGAATTTAAAACATAACGGATACTTGTTTTTAATCCAAAAGATGAGTTGCTTACACCTAATATAGTTTTTGAATCAGGCATAAGCTTTTTAATTTCAGTTATAGCATTGATTGTATTCATACCGCTTTGGCGTAAATCCTCCTGCCCTGAACCCAAAGGAAAAGTGAGTGTGTCAAAAATTAAATCTTCCTCCTTTAGACCGTGCTTTTCAACCGCATAGTCCCTGATTCGTTTTGCGATTGCAACCTTTTTTTCAAGTGAATAAGCCTGTCCCTCTTCATCGATAGAGAGACATATAACAGCTGCACCAAATTTTTTTGCAAGAGAAAATATTTTATCTGCTTTTGCAGTTCCATCTTCAAAATTAACAGAATTAATAATTGCTCTGCCGGCATACATTTTAAGTGCTTTTTCAATAACGATAACTTCAGTTGAATCAATCATCAGCGGAATCGATACTGTTGTATTGAATCTTTTCATAACTTCTTCCATATCTTTCACTTCATTCCTTCCGACAAAGGCTACACATACATCAAGTATGTGCGCACCTTCTTTAATCTGTTCCTTAGCCATATTCACCATTGCATCATAATCTTCTTTTTCCAAAAGCTGTTTGAATTTTTTTGAACCATTTGCGTTACACCTTTCTCCAACGAGCAAAGGCGGAGGATTAAGATGCATCGGAACCGAAGAATATATCGAAGATACTGATGGGGTGAATTCCCATTCCCGGGCTTTCGGTTTAAAATGTTCAGCAATGTTAGTAAGTGTTTTGATGTGTTCAGCATTCGTACCGCAACAGCCGCCTATTATATTCACTCCAAGATCACCGACAAAATGTTTCATCCATTTTTCAAGTTCTCCGGGAGTTAAGTGGTAACAAGCCTTCCCTCCAATGTTTTCGGGTATTCCGGCATTTGGCATGCAAAAAACATATTTAGGAGAATTGTTACATAAATATCTGATATTTTCTTCCATTTCCTTTGGTCCGGTTGCACAGTTCATACCGATTACATCAATAATATCAAATGGTTCGAGTGTTGTAAGTGCAGCAGACATTTCAGTTCCCATCAACATTGTACCCATTGATTCAACTGTTACGGAAACAATAACAGGCAGTTTATTTTTTTTCTCTTCAAAAAGTTCCATCGCTGCAACAAGTGCACATTTTGCCTGAAGAATATCCTGACAGGTCTCTATGCAGAATATATCTGCACCGCCATCATAAAGTCCTTTCATCTGTCTGTAAAAACTTTCTTTCATTTCATCAAAATCTATGTGAAGCAGTGAAGGAAGTTTTGTGGTTGGACCAACGGAGCCTGCTACGAAGCGTGGTTTTTCTTCGGTAGAAAATTCATTAGCGCATTCTTTTGCGAGTTCGGCGGCTTTTTTAGACAGTTCATAATCAAGATGAGCAATATTATATTCCTTCAATACAATAGATGAAGAGCCGAAGGAATTAGTTTCAATTACATCAGCACCTGCTTCGAGAAATGAACGGTGAAGTTTTTTTACTACTTCGGGTTTGGAGATGCACAGATACTCATTGCATCCTTCAAGATCTTTTCCGCCAAAATCATCAGCGGTTAAATTATAATTCTGCAAATTAGAGCCTGTAGCCCCGTCAAAGACTAATATTTTATATTTTAATAACTCTAAAAAACTTTTCATATCATTTCAAATTTGATATAAGATATTTTATAAATAATATCTTTTCAATACAATTGAGATAAATTCAGACCCCCTCCTACCTCCCCCTTGAAAAAAGGGGGAGAGAAAATTCATAATTTAAATTCTCTCTTGACTCTCATTGCTTTTTTAAGAATTGTCAGATATTCACTCTTTTCAATTTCTATTGCGCCGAAGGATTTGAAGACCGGGGTTGTCATTTGTATATCGAATAGAATAAATTTATTCTTTTTCAGGATTTCATAAAGTTTGACTACACAGACTTTTGATGAATTTGGATAGAGATGAAACATTGATTCGCCAAAGAATGCCCCATTTAATGCTATTCCATATAACCCGCCTGCCAGTTTATTGTCCAGATACGCTTCCACACTATGGGCATAACCTTTTTGATGCAATTCCGTGTATAACCTTATTATCTCTTCATTTATCCAGGTTGAAAATCGAAATGAACAAAGACGAATAACCGCTTCAAATGAATTATCAATTCTTATTTCAAATAAGTTTTTCTTTAAGATTTGATTTAAGGAACGGGAAATTTTTAATGCGGATGACTTATCATCAAGCGGAATAACCGTTCTCGGGTCGGCAGTATACCAGAGAATATCCCGTTCAAAATTTCCCATAGGAAAGATATTTTTTTGATAAGCATTTAATACATCCTCAGGCGTAATTTTTCCGGTTTTATAATTTACCTCATAAAAATTATCCGACATGATTTTACATTATTATTTACTAATAAAATAAACACCCCGCAATCCCCGATTCAGGAATATCACGGGGTGTAAATGTAATGACATCGATTAAACACTTTTTAATCTTTACTAATCTGCCTGACGTCTCAGGAATGCAGGTGTACTGTATTCCTCATCCACTTCAAAGTCTTCCAGACCGATTGTAGAATTTTTACTGGCTGTTTTAGTTTTAGGAATTTCATTCATATCGTCATCCATTAACAAAGCTTTTGCTCCAAGTCTCCTTTTCCATGCCGGCTCATCATATTCGGAAAGTTCTTTATCTGTTGGAATTTTATCAATTTTCCCGGAAACATTGTTGTAATTCGTTTCAAATGAATTTGCAGTCATCTCGGTTATATTTGCTGCTTTCTCAGCATTGCCGCTGAATCCGGTAGCAATTACCGTAACCATTATTTCATCTTTCAGTGATTCATCATCCAGAATACCGAAGATATAATTTGCTTTTTCGTTTGTTCTATCCTGAATCATCTGATTAATCAAATCGATTTCGGACATTGTTATTTCGCCATTGCTGCAAATATTGACCAGAACTGACTTTGAGCCGGAGATATCAATTTCATCCAGTAATGGATTTTCGAGAGCGAGCATAGTTGCTTTTTCAGCTCTTCCATCTCCGGATGCGATACCAGTTCCAATCATAGCGTCACCCATATTCTGCATTACTGTTCGTACATCTGCAAAATCAACGTTAATTTCACCGGGTTTTGTAATGATTTGAGAAATACCTCTCGTAGCATTATAAAGTACACGGTCCGCAATTTCAAATGCAGCTTTCTTAGTAGTGTCTTTACTAATCAATTCCAGGATTTTCTGATTAGGAATGACAATCAGACTATCAACTTCATCTTTTAATCTTAATAGTCCCTGTTCAGCAAGTTTCATTCTCTGAAGTCCTTCAAAAGCAAATGGTTTTGTAACCACAGAGACAACGAGTGCATTAAGTGTTTTCGCGATGTGGGCTATCTCCGGAGCCGCACCAGTTCCGGTTCCGCCCCCAAAGCCTGCAGTAATAAATATCATATCACTGCCGTCAAGAGCCCGTGTGATGTCTTCTCTGTTTTCCTCAACTGCTTTTAAACCGATATCATCCCTCATTCCTGCTCCCAGACCTTTAGTCAAATTTTTTCCTATCTGAATCTTGACATGAGCCAGGCTTTTTTCCAGAGCCTGAGAATCGGTGTTTATGGCGATAAATTCCACGCCTTCGATGCCTTTTTCAACCATAGTATTGAGAGCGTTTCCACCGCCGCCGCCAATACCCACAACTCTGATCTTAGCACCGTCCAAGTTGTTTAATAATAATCTAATTGGCATTTTGTAACCCTTTCTTTAATTAATTTAAATATTGAATATTATTTTAAAAAAAATCATAAATTGTCAAACCAAGCTTTAATTTTTGATAAAATCTTTTTTGGACTCATCGGAGTTCTTGCTCTCCCTTTTTCAGTTTGATGAATATAATCAGGTTCATTCATAACTTTCAGTTTGTGAAGTATGAGTCCGACTCCGGTTGCAAAAATCGGGCTTTCAACTTCTTTAATCAGTCCGCCTGATAAGCCTGTCGGGATTCCAAGATTCACTTCCATATTAAGTATTTCTTCAGCAAGTTCCTTCGTGCCTTTTACGAGTGAGCCGCCTCCTGTAATTACCACGCCGGCGTGAAGCTGGTCATATATCTGAGAATTTTTAATTTCGATTGCTGCAAGTTCAAAAATATCCTGCATCCTAGCCTGGATTATTCTCGCAAGAATACTCTTCCGGGTTTTCTTGGGAATATTTCTGCTTATAGATTCGACCAGTATTTCATCATCATTAAGAATTTCATTTAAGGAAGCATATCCGAATTCTTTTTTTATTCTTTCCGCTTCTTTCTCAGAAATTCCGAGTGCTTCAACAATATCATTTGTTACCAGATTTCCGGCTATACCTATACCTGCAGTATATTTTAATACTCCTTTCTTAAATACGGCAATATCGCTTGTCCCTCCGCCAATATCAATCATTACGA
The DNA here is from genome assembly GCA_963806045.1 of uncultured Ignavibacteria bacterium. Taxonomy (GTDB): domain Bacteria; phylum Bacteroidota; class Ignavibacteria; order Tepidaquicellales; family Tepidaquicellaceae; genus DATCHW01. Next base: position 144,746 of record CAWDWP010000015.1, read on the forward strand.
CTCCTACTTTCTTTTCTGTCTCATTCAATACTGAGTAAGAGGAAGCAATAGGTTCAAGTACTATATCATCAAGTTCAACGCCGCAGCTTTCGACGCACTTCGATAAATCATCTATTGAAGAGACAAGCCCGGTAATAATATTTACTTTCGCCTCAAGCTTAACACCAAATACTCCTATTGGAGTCTGGAATATTCCATCCTTGCCATCTATTATATATTCCTGCGGAACAACATCAATTATTTTAGTATCGCTTGGTAATTTCAACAGTTTTGCCTGTTCAAATAACCGGTCTATATCTTCCTGTTCAATAATTCTGTCAGAATTGTTTATTCCAACAATACTGCTTGTTTGTATGCACCTGATATGATGACCTGCGATACCAACAACTACCGAATCAATATCCACTCCTGAATTTAATTCCGCATCAGCCAGGGCTGCTTTAATTGATTCTATGGTCTTTGATGGATTCACAACGATTCCGCGGTGTAAGCCTTCTGAAGGCGCCATTCCAAGCCCTATGATATCAACATTATTTTCATCTTTAGGTCTTGCTACAATAGCACATATTTTAGTAGTACCGACATCCAGGCCAACTATGATTTCTTTTTCCTGAATTTTCTTCTTTTTTCGCTTTGGACTCATATTTGAACTCATAATAATTAAATAATTTTTTAATTAAATTTTATAACTGCCTGCCCGTTAAATCTAAGATCAACATAGCTAATGTCTTCTTTAACGTTAGTCTGAATATGGAAGGCATTAAACTTAACAAGAGTATTCATCAATTCTCTTTGGTAATTTTTATCATTGATGTTTTTATCGGAATATCTTGGGAAATAAAACTGCACAGATTTTTCGTTTGAATAAACTATAATTTTTGAACTATCTGCGATATTTATTTCTGATATCATATTGTACAGCGTTTTACTTTTCTGATAAGCATTTAAAATTATAAAAAGTGCTGTTTTAAGATTATTTACATTTTTCATAGAATCCGGTGCTGGAATTCCACCTGTACTATATCCCGTAATTACCGGCAAATCATAGATTTTTTGATAGTTCTTAAAGGAAAATAATTCAAGTTCTTCATCAATTAGTTTTAATTCATTATCAGAATTTAGCAAGGCAACAGGTCTTTTTTCAATAATTTCAATTTTAAGTTCTGACGGAGGAACTTTACTTACGAAAACTTTTTTAATTTCTGGATTTTTGGAAACCCTGTCCTGAATTATTTTCAAATTAAGATCTTCTATATTCACCACGCTATCCTCGTTCAACTTTGCAAAATTAAGAATTTCCTGTTTCGTCAAAGTATAATTACCTGAAATTGTAATTTTATCAAGCTCTACTATATTGCGCCATTTATTCGCGAATATTGCGACAACAATTAATATCGCAACAACAATTAGTAAAAGTATCGAATATTTTTTCTTATTACTCACTTTATCGAGCCATTGTTTAATTGTTTTATAAAATCTTCACAAAGATTTGTTACATTACCCGCACCCTGGAATATAATCGTGTCACCATCTTTTTTAATTTCATTGAGCTTTGTTATAATATTTTTGAAATCATCGATATAAAAAACCTCGTTTCCTGTTTTTTTCTTCAACTCATTTAGTATTAGTTCTGAACTGACACCTTTTATTTCATTTTCCCTCGCCGGATAAAGCTTTGCAAGTATTACGACATCATTATTTTTCAAAGCATCAGAAAATTCATTGTAAAAGTCCCTGGTTCTCGTGTATAAGTGTGGCTGAAATATAGTAATGAGCCGGCCTTTTACGGAATTTTTAAGTGCTTCAAATGAAGATTTCACTTCGGTCGGATGATGAGCATAATCATCATATACCGCAATTTCTTTTGAGTACTTCAGTTGTAATCTTCGATTAACACCTGCAAAGCTTTCAAGACTAGTGGAAATGTTTTCCGGGGAAATGCCAAGTATATATCCTGCGATAAAAGAAGCTGAAGCATTTAGTACATTATGCTTACCTAATAAATTCAGTTTTATGTTTTGATTATTTAATTTGAATTCTGTATGGTCTTCTGTAACTTTAATATTTGATATTTTATAATTATTAATTCTATCCAATCCGTAATATTTAATTTCTGAGGAGTCGTAATTTTGAAGCACTTCCCTTACATTATCATCATCTCCATAAGCTATTATCCCGGACTCATCTTTTGCATTTCCACAGAATATTTTGAAAGTATTTTTAATATCATCAAGCCCCTCATAAATGTCAGTATGATCACATTCGATATTTGTAATTACTATATTATCCGATTTAAGAGTCAGAAAACTTCTGTCGTATTCGTCTGCTTCAACTACCGCATATTTGCTTTCGCCAATTCTCGAAGAACCGCCTTCCAGGAAATCAATATTCCCACCCACGAATACTGTAGGGTCAAGACCATTATCAATCAATATTTTCGCTATGATAGCTGTAGTAGTCGTTTTTCCATGAGTACCTGAAACTGAAATTAAATATTTTTCATTTACAATTTCTCCAAGCATTTCTGCTCTTCTTATCAGGGGAATGTTTTTATTTATTGCTTCTGCATATTCCTCATTATTACTTTTCACCGCTGATGAATAAACAACAAGCTGTGTGTTTTGAGATACATTTATTTTATTATGGGAATTATATATTATTGCTCCTAATTTTTGTAACCTTTTTGTAATAAAAGTTGGATTAATATCGCTTCCGGAAACACTGAATCCCTTTCTTAAAAGATATTCGGCTATTCCGCTCATCCCGATTCCGCCAATACCAATAAGATGGACACTTTTTATGTTATTCAATATTTTAGATTGACTTTTATTCATTGTTTAGCCGGAATATCCCTCGCTATAGTTTTAAATTCATTTATCAGTTCATTTTCATTATTGAACTCGCTAAGTCTTATTCTTAATAATCTTTTTCGATTGAGAAGCCGCAATTTAACAACTCTGATACGGCTTTTGTCTTCACTGCGTCTTTTCCTCTCCCTGGAGAACCTGACGAATAATATTTCAGACTTACTTAATTCCCTTTGCCCAAAACGGTTTTTAAGGATAATTTTATCGGCAGTGAATACCAGTGTCTTATTCCTTATTGCATTACTAATCAGGGCAATTAAAAGGAAAACCATAAAAGCTATAATTATATAAATAATCGGGTCATTCAGTAAAATCGAAAACTTTTCCCGGGAAAACTCTCCGCGGATGATTGTATATGCTACAAAAAAAATGAAATAGATAATAAGCGAGTTATAATAAAAATCAAGCCTGCTTTTATATTTTCTTTCTTCTGTTGTCATTTTACTAATTTTAAAATTTCTTTTGCTATTTTTTCAGCAGAATTAATATCAGAAAAAGATGATATATTTTCTCCGAGACTACTAAGTTTATCAGAATCGTTTATTAAATTTAAAATGTTATCAAATAATTTTATTTCAATTTCATTTTGCAGGATTACGACGCATGCATTTTCTTTTTCCAGGCTTCTTGCATTTTTCTCCTGATGGTTTTCTGCAGCAGCCGGGAAAGGAATTAAAATTGAGGGTTTATTTAGAAAAGCAAGTTCTGTAATGCTACTGACTCCCGCTCTGCATATTACCAGGTCTGCTGCGGAATATGCTATATCTATCTCTTTTATAAAATCTTTAACAGAAACATTTTTGAAAAGTCTTGCCAAATTCAGTGTTTCCTCAAAATCATCTTTCCCTGTCTGCCATAATACATTTATTTTTTTCCCGGAAATATCTTTCAATATATTTCTTACACAATTATTTATTGCCATCGAACCCTGGCTCCCCCCAAAGATAAAAATTGTTTTATTTGCCGGATCCAGGTTAAAATACTGATTTGCTTCACCCCTGCCGGTTTTTTTAAGCGATAACCGGACAGGATGGGAAATCATTATGACGTTATCTTTTCTCTTCAAATAATTTATTGTATCACTAAAACTTACAACTACTTTATTCACTTTTGGAGCGAGAAATCTCGTTACTTTTCCCGGATAAGAATTACCTTCCTGTATTAATGAAGGGATGTGTTTTTTAACCGCTGAATAAATTAAGGGCGCTGAAGCAAATCCCCCTGTTCCGACTACAACATCAGGCTGAAATTCATTCAATATCTTCCTGCATTTATTTAGCGAACCCAATATTTTAAATGGTAATCTCAAAATCCCTTTTATGCTTTTATTTAGTCCTGTTATGTTTACAGTTTTTAATTCAAAATTATTTTCCGGTACTATTTTCTCTTCTAATTTTCCTTTTGCTCCAACGAATAATATTTTTACATCCGTATGAATTTTTCTAAATTCATTTGCAATTGCTATTGCAGGGAAAATATGACCACCGGTTCCCCCTCCGGAAAATATTATTCTCATCTTGTCAAATAATTATCTTCTACATTCTTGCTTAAATCGGTAACTTTTTCAGTTCTGCGACTATTCTTTGAAATATTTAAAAGAATTCCTATTGCCATTGAATTGATAATCAAAGCTGTCCCTCCATAACTCACGAAAGGAATCGGCACACCTGTGGTTGGTATTACTCCGCAGGCAACAGACATATTCACTACTGCATATGATGATAAGATTGTTGTAATTCCGAATGAAAGATATTTTCCGAAATCATCATCTATTAATTTCGATACTTTGTATCCTCTTATCAGAATAATAATGAATAATAGTAACACGGCAATAGTCCCGATAAATCCATATTCCTCTCCGACAATAGAATAAATAAAATCTCCATATGCTTCGGGTAAAAAGAATTCCTTTTGAAGAGAATTTCCCGGACCGACACCTAATATTCCTCCGTTACCAAAACCAATAATTGCCTGAATCAGCTGATAATTTGAACTTCCCCCCGCCGTAAAATCACTGTGATAGGTTAATCGTTCTATTATATAAGCTTTAGAATAAATGAACAATGCAACAAAAGGAATAAAGGATGCAATTGTAACTGCAAGATGCTTTATTTTAACATTAGTAATCAGAAGAAGCAGCATTGAAGAACCGAATATAATGATAGAAGTCGAAAAATTTGGCTGCATCGCAACAAGTATAGTAACAACTACAATATAAAACAAAAGCGGTAAATATCCTTTATATAATAAATGCAAATAATTTTTCTTCCTGACCAATAGACAGGAGAGATAGATTATTAAAGTGAATTTTGCCAAATCCGATGGCTGAAAATTTAACGGTCCAAGCTTTATCCATCTGGTAGCACCTTTTAGTTCGGATGCAAATCCAATAAACACAATTACGAGAAGAGCAATTGAGAGCCACATCATTAATTTTCCGTATTGCTGATAATACTTATAATCTAAATTTGTGAAAAAGAAAAGAACGATAAGAGCAATGACCACCTTCATCAAATGCTGCTTCAACATATAATTAGCATCATTGAATCTTGATAATGAATAGTTAGAGCTGGCGCTATAAACAGCACCAATTCCGAATATTATCAGAAGTAATACCGGTATCAAAATCCAAACATCTATTTTATTTTCAGATAATTTCATTTGTTAAAGATTATGGACGATTCTTTTAAATTCCTTTCCCCTGTGCTCGAAATTTTCAAACATATCAAAACTTTTATAAGCGGGTGAAAAAAGAACTACGTCACCCGATACAGAATTCTCAAAAGCAGATTTTACAGCATCTTCAAATGCTTCCTTCACTATTACTTTTACATCATTTGATAACTGTTTTTCAACATCCTTTTTGCTGTCTCCAACTGCTATTATTATTTTAACTCTTTCTTTTATTAGGCTTTTCACCTTTGAAAAATCATTTACCATTTTCTTACCGCCGAGCATAAGGACAATATTCCCGGGGAAGCTTTCAACTGCTACTGTCATCGAATCAATATTTGTTGCTTTTGAATCATTGTAAAATTTCACTCCTTTAATTTCTCTTACGAATTCAATTCTGTGCTCAACTCCTTTGAAGTCACTGAGAGTTTTTTTGATTACTTCTTTATGTATGCCGAATGCTTTCGCTGCAATTATTGCTGCCAGAGAATTCTGAACATTATGATTTCCTTTTATGAAGATATCTTTTACATCAATTATATTTTCTTTTAACCCGCTATTACTTGTCGAAGTAGATAATCGAATTATTTTCAAGATATGCAGAAAGTGATATATTTTCTTTCGATAAATCTTTTTTAACACTGAATGATGCTTTCACTGCTTTCAGATTATTCATCGATTGAATTAGCGCTGAATCATCAAAATTTATTATAACAACATCATCTTCTTTTTGATTTGCATTAATTTTAAGTTTTGATTTAAGATAACTTTCCATGCTTCCATGCCATTCAAGATGGTCAGGGGTCAGGTTTAATATGGCTGAAACTTTCGGCCTGAATGATTCAGTGCTTTCAAGCTGGAAGCTTGATAATTCGAGTACCACCACAGAGTTATCTTTTAATGAATCGACTATTTCCGAAAAAGCCAGACCCACATTCCCGCAAACTTTTGTATCGAATCCCGCATTTCTGAATATTTCTCCCGTTAATTCAGTAGTTGTCGTTTTGCCATTCGTTCCGGTTATTGCAATTATAGGGCAGGAACAAAACCACGAAGCTGCTTCGATTTCCCCATAAACTTTTTTACCAAGTGATAATGCTTTTTTAATTTCAGGACTATCCATCGGGATTCCCGGACTTTTAATAATAATATCGTTTTCAAAAATTCTATTTGAATGTCCACCTGTTTCCAATTCTATCTTTTCTAATCTCAGAGCATCAGCATCTATATATTTCAGTTTATCCAGTGGAGAATTTTCACTTAGAAAAACTTTTGCACCTTTCCTTTTCAGTAAACGTGCAATTCCCACACCACTTCTGCCGGCTCCGAGTATTGTATAAGACCTGTTCAATATTTGCGTGATATTTTCTTTCATTATCTGACTTTAAATGTTGCAAGTGTCATAATCGCAAGAATAATTGCAATTATATAAAATCTGGTTACTATTTTGGGTTCCGGAACTCCGCTCATTTCGAAGTGGTGATGTAAAGGAGCCATTTTAAAAATCCTTCGTCCTTCCCCGTATTTTTTCTTCGTATATTTAAAATAATATCTTTGTAAAATTACTGATATTGCTTCAGCAAGAAAAATTCCACCAAGTAAAGGAAGTAATAATTCTTTTTTTACGAGAACGCAAAGTGTGGCTATCGAACCTCCAAGTGCCAATGAACCGGTATCACCCATAAATATCTGCGCAGGGTATGAATTAAACCAAAGAAATCCCAGAGTTGCTCCGGCAAGTGCCGAACAATAAACAATCAATTCTCCGTTTCCTTTTAGATAAATAATGTTCAGATATTTAGCAGTTATTTCATTTCCTGACAGATAAGCAATTATTCCAAGCGTCATTACAACAACGCTGACTGTTCCGGTTGCGAGACCATCTAATCCGTCAGTCAGGTTTACTGCATTTGATGTTCCGGTTATTATGAAAATAATTAAAGGTATATAAAATATTGCAAAATCAAATTCATAATTCTTAAGAAATGGAATGGTCGTTACTGAGTGTAACCCATCAAAGAAAGGATGGAAATAAATTACACATCCAACAACCAACCCTACAAATACCTGTCCCAAAAGTTTATATTTTGCAACAAGTCCTTTTTTATATTTTTTTACTACTTTAAGATAATCATCGAGAAAACCGACAAAACCAAGAACAACAGTTGTAAACAGTATTAAAATTATATAAATATTTGAAAGTTGACTCCAGAGCAAAACAGGAATCACTACCGAGAACAGAATTATAAGTCCCCCCATAGTCGGAGTTCCTGCTTTCGTCCAATGGAAGATTGGTCCATCATCTTTCTTAGCTTCTCCGATTTGTTTTTTCTTAATAACTTTCAATATTCTGGGACCTATGATGAATGTAAACAGAAGAGCTGAAATTGCAGACAATGCAGCCCTGAAAGTAAGATACTTGAAAACACCCAACCCAGGGGGATTGAATAAATTTTGTATATATTCTGCTAAATAATATAACATATAGTCAAGATTTTTCTATTAATTATTTAATATGTTATTAATGATTTCTTCCATTTTCATTCCTCTTGAACCTTTTATGTAAATTACATCATCCGGTTTAAGAATTTTTTTCAGGAATTCAGATAGATCTTCTTTTTCACTGAAGTAATAATTATTATCAACACCTTTTGCTCCTAAAAAAGTATTATATGATTCTTTTCCAAAAGTGTAAAGATTATCAAATTTCATTTTTCTTATCAGTTTGCCGATTTCAAAATGTTCTTTTTTACTGCTATTCCCAAGCTCCAGCATATCCCCGAATACTATATGCTTTTGTTTTCCTGATTTATACTCTTTCAATGTTTCAAGTCCGAGTTTAACAGAATCCGGATTACTGTTATATGAATCGTTAATGTATAATTTCCTTTGTTTTTTTATTATTTCCATTCTTTTTGAGCCGGATGACTTGATATTTGACAATGCTTTTTTAATTGCATTATGAGTGACTCCAAAATACAAACCTACAGAAGCCGCAGCTATTCCGTTATATATAGAATGCTTTCCAAACGTTGATATTTTTGTTTCGAATGACACATTATTATATTTAACTTTTATTACAGGCTCAAAGGATTCTGTATATTTTATAAAATTTGCTTTTACTTTAGTCTTATCATTATATGAATATGACAAATAGTCTTTGATTTTATTTTTCTCAATGTATTTCCTGACATAAGCATCATCAAAATTTGCAAAAATAAATGTCTCTTTATCAATATTTTTCAAATAATCGAATAATTGAAATTCTTCTTTTGCGACTCCGTCAATATTTTTGAAAAACTCTAAATGTTCTTTTCCTATATTTGTAATAATGCCATAATCCGGTTCAGCAATTTCACATAAATATTTGATTTCTCCGAAATGGTTAGAGCCGGTTTCGATTACACAAAAATTATGTTTTTCATTCAGATTCAGTAAAGTCAAAGGAAGACCGATATGATTATTGAAATTTCCCTCTGTCTTAAGCACTTTATATTTTTGTGAAAGAACAGCCGCAATAAGATCTTTCGTAGTTGTTTTGCCATTACTACCGCCAACACACAGAACAGGGATTTTGAATTTTCGTTTATGATTGCGGGCAATTTCACCAAGAGCTTTCGTGGAATCTTTTACGAGTATGAAAGGTTTATTTAAAAATTTATCCTTATTTTTCTGGAACCAGCTTTCTTCTACAATCGCTAATTTAACGCCTTTGTCGAAAGCTTTACCGACAAAATTATGTCCATTTGTCGTATCTCCTTTTATTGCGAGAAATAAATCGTTTTTCTTAACTGCTCTCGAGTCAATTGCAATCTTTGGAAAAACCTTCTTAACCAGATGTTTCGAGTTAAGAGGAAAAGCGCTTTCAATATTTAATAATTCTGTATATGAAATCATAATTTTGCAAGGTTAATATATTTTTCAACTATTTCCTTATCATCAAAATGAGATTTCAATCCGTTTATTTCCTGATATGTTTCATGTCCTTTTCCACAGATTAAAATTATATCGGATTTTTTAGACATCGAAATTCCTTTTTTTATTGCTTCCTCTCTGTTTTCTTCGACTTCATAGTTAGTTTTATTTTTAATCCCAGCGAGAACTTCTTTTATTATTGACATCGGATTTTCAAACCTTGGGTTATCCGAGGTTATAATGGAATAATCAGAAAGTGAAGTTGCATAATCTCCCATAACAGGTCTTTTTGTCTTATCTTTATTTCCACCACAACCAAAGATTGTAATAACCCTTCCTTTTTCTTTTTGTTTTTCTCTGATTTCGGTTGCAGCTTCAATTGCATTCTTCAAAGAATCAGAAGTGTGAGAATAATCAATTACAGCATATGCACCGTTCGGAAGTTTTATTTTATTAAACCTGCCATTTACAGCTTTAAAGGTCTTTACAGCTTTTATTGCAGAGTTCATATCTATTCCAAGATTTACAGAAGCTGCTAAAGCTGCAAGGATATTGTAAATATTAAATCTTCCTGATAGCTCAGATTCTACTTTATATATTTTGTTTTTGTATTCTAAATCGAATGTAATGCCTTCCATTGTGATACTCTCATTAAATCCAAAGAAATCACTTTTATTTTTTATAGAGTAAAATGCTTTTTTTGCTTTTGTATCATTCAAAATCCTTTTCCCAAAATCATCGTCTGAGTTTGAGATTGCAGTATTATTTTCACTTAGATTATCGAACAGTATTTTTTTAGCATTGAAATAGTTCTCCATATCTTTGTGGAGGTCAAGATGTTCGCTGCTCAGATTTGTAAAAATAGCAGATGTGAAATTCAAACCATAAACTCTATCGAGGACTAATGCGATTGAAGAAACTTCCATTGTGCAAAATTTTAATCCTGCTTTTACCATTTCCGACAACATTTGATTTATCTCAACAGAATCGGGAGTTGTAAGGGTAGATGTAACATTTGTATCACCCAGCATATAATCCACTGTCCCGAGCAGACCGCACTTTTCACCGTTATATTCCAGAATATGTTTAATAATTGAGACTATTGTTGTTTTACCATTAGTACCTGTAACTCCGATTAAATTTAATTTATTTCCTGGATTACCAAAAAATTCTGCACTCATCTTTGCCATTAACTTCCTGATATTTTTATAAGTGACAAAGTTTAATTCCGGATATCGCAATGATATCTCTTTTATATCCAATTCTGTGATAATTGCTTTCGCACCTTTATCAATTGCATCTAGTATGAATTCATTTCCATCCTGTTTAAAACCTTTAATAGCAAAAAAAACGAAACCTGGTTGAACTTTCCTAGAGTCATATGTAATGCCTTTGGAATCAAAATCATTTCTAACTTCAATTTCCAAAAGATTAACTTTATTTATCAGTTCACTAAATTTCATTTACTTTTTTTTATCGGTTACAGTTCATTTTTACAGTGCAATATTATTTTACTATCCGGCAGATTTTCCGAACCGGGTTTCGGGTACTGGTCAACAATCTCGCCGCTTCCTCTTATCTCGACTTTAAATCCATCTGAAACAAGCTTATTAATTGCTTTTCTGAGTGTAAATTTTCTGACATCAGGAATTTTAACTAATTTGCTGCCGTCAATTTTTTTCGAAGTAACGTATATTTTTATTTTACCATCATCAGATTTCTGAACTTTTTCATAAGCTTCAGGGACCTGTGAAGAAACAACTGTAAAAAATCCTTTTGACTGGTCAAAATTTCTGGCATCGGTTATTATTTCATATTTCAATTTATTTTCTTTCAGGAGTTCAATGGCATCTTCAAGTTTCAAATCCACGAGATTGGGAATATATTCGTAATCATTTTTATAATTCACATCGTTTATAGCATCATTTACTTTTTGTTCTAAGTTTACATTTACAAACTGAGGATTGGACTGATTGAAAGAGCCAAAATAATCATTTATTCTTTTTGCAATATTTCTAAAAATCGGGGCTGAAACTTTTCCTCCGTAATATTCACCGGATTTCGGATTATCAACTATAACGCTTACAAGTATAAGAGGATTATCTGCAGGGAAATATCCGACGAAGGATGAAAGATGTGAATCACTCTTATATTCTCCGTCTACAAATTTCTGTGCAGTACCGGTCTTACCGGCAATTCTCAGTCCTTCAATCCTGGCATCCCGGGCAGTTCCTTTTTCCACGACACCTGTTAAAAGTTCTGTGAGAATTTTTGAGGTTTTTTCAGAAATTACCTGGCGTACCTGAACAGGATAGTTTTCAATTACTAATGTTCCATTTGGTGACATTTCTCTTTTAACCATATACGGTTTCATCAGCATTCCATTATTTCCAAGAGAGGCATATGCGGAAGAGAGTTGTAAAGCATTAATAAGCACTTGATACCCTATTGCCATAAAACCAACCGATTCTTTTGAAAAGTCAATAGGTCTTTTCAGTGTTCCTTTATTCTCTCCCGGTAATTCGAGTCCTGAATATATACCAAATCCAAAATCACGGGCATATTTATAAAATCTTTCAGCACCGAGTTTATCCGCTATTTTCATAAACCCAATATTGCTCGATTGCTCAATTACTTCCTGAAATGTCATTGAACCTGATTTATGGGAATCATTGATTTTGATTCCGTGATATTCAAAGTTTCCTGCTTCAGTATTTATAAGAGAATTTCTGGATTCAATGTTCTCTTCAATAGAAGCAGCGGCGGTTACTAATTTAAAAGTCGAGCCGGGTTCGAAAACATCAGCAATAACAGAGTTTTTCATACCTGAGGTATCTGATTGCTGTATATTATTCGGGTCAAAAGTGGGATATGAGGTCATCCCAAGAATTTCTCCCGTTTTAACAGATAGAACAACAACTCTGCCTCCATCTGCCCTGAAATCATTAATGCCTTTGCTTAATTCTTCTTCAATTAATTTTTGAATATTGATATCCAAAGTTAAAATCAGATTATCTCCGTTAACTGCATCCTTTTTGGGATAATTATTATTTGGTCTTTTATTTCCTTTACCATCTTTAAGCATCAGCATATATCCTTCTTTTCCGGAAAGTTCTTTATTCAATGAATATTCGATTCCGCTGATTCCCTTGTCGTCACCTCCGGTTAAACCGAGAACCTGTGAAGCAAGTGCACCATAATTATATATTCTTGAATATTCTTTTTTAATTATCAAGCCTTCAATATTCACTGTATCCAGACCTTTTAGATTAGAAGGTTCAAGTTTTTTTTCCAGGATTACATATGAGGAATTTTTTGTCTGTAATTTTGATAAATATTCGTTTTTATCTTTATGTAAAATATTAGCGAGAAAGATTGAGACACTGTCAATGTTTTTTAACATATTCGGGTCAGCTGCGATAGTATATTTGTAGGTATTCGATACCAGCAAATTCATATTCCTGTCAAATATTAGCCCTCTTGTTGGATTTATAATTTCTTTTGACAGGTATTGTTTCTTGGCAGCTATTTTATATTTTTCAGAATCAATAATTTGTATCGTGACTAACCTTGCGGCAATAATTAAAAAGAAAATAAAAAATCCCAAAAGGAATATATTTACCCTACGGTTAAAATTTATTGCTTTTATAGTTTTATTGAAATTGTACATTTATATCGATATCATTGAAGTTCTGATTTTTTAATAATAATTGCTTCTTTTTCAACTGAATTATCTGAATATTTCATTTTCAGCTTTTCGCCGGCTATAGAATTAATTTTATCGAATGTAATCAGTTTTTCTATTTCTGTTTTCATTTCATCGTTACTATTTATAAAATCAGATAAATTTTTTCTCAGTTCATTATTAGAGGCGGAAAGCCGGTTAATATTAATTATATTATTTATAAAAAAACCGGTGATAACCGCAATCACTATGAGCGCAATCAATACATTAAATATTGAAAATCTTTTTGTATTTTCTTTATTATTTCTCATATCAGATTTTTTCTGCTGCTCTTAATTTTGCACTTCTTGATCTGGGATTACTCTTAATTTCTTCATCCGAAGGAACGATTGGCTTTTTTGTGAGAATTTTCAGAGAAGCACCCTTTCCTTCTGAATTTTCCTTATATTTTGAAACTGATTCTTTAAACGAATTTTGTTTTATGAAACTCTTAACAATTCTGTCTTCCAGCGAGTGGTAGGAAACTATTACAAGTCTTCCTCCTTCCGCTAAAAAATTTAATGAATCAGAAAGAACAATATTTAAACTATCAAGTTCACTGTTTACTTCAATTCTTATTGCCTGGAATATCTTCGAAAGAAAATCATATAAACCTGTCTTATTTATCTTATATTCAGATTTGACTATATTCACCAAATCATATGTTGTCTCGATTTTGTTTTTTCTTCTGTAATCCGAAATACTCTCTGCTAATCTTTTCGAATTTCCGATTTCCCCATAATTTTCAAAAATCTTTTTTAGTTCGTCATTTGTATATTCATTCAGAACTTCTTTTGCTGTCAGCTTTCCCGATTTATCTGCCCTCATATCAAGCGGTGTATCCTTCATATAACTGAAGCCATCCTCAGCATTCAGCTGGTATGATGAAAGTCCAAGGTCAAGAATAAGACCATTGATTTTCCTTATACCAGAAGATTCCAGAATTTCCCGGAGGCTGCCAAAATCCTTATTAACGAATTTTATTCTATCTGAAAACATTTTCAATCTTTTTTTGCTATAATCCAGTGCGAAAATATCTTTATCTATACAAATCAGTTCATAATTTCCCTGCAACAAACTGCAGATTTTTTCAGAGTAACCTCCCCCGCCGCAAGTACCGTCAACAATAACCGGTTCTTTAATTTCCGGGTTCAGAAGAAAATTTATTGATTCATTTAAAAGAACGGGTGTATGAAAATTATTTTCATACATTTCTATTCTTAGATAGTTCGGATACCTTTTGTGCTATTACTTCATATGAATCATTCTGCGAATCGTCATATTTTTTCTTTATCTCCGGACTCCATATTTCTATTTTATCAAGTATGCCAATAACCAAAGCTTCTTTTTTAATTTCAGCAAAATGCAATAACACGGTTGGAATGAGCATCCGGTATTGCGCATCGAGCTCAATTTCGTTTACATTCAACAGGAATTCCCGCACAAAATGTCTTTGAACCGTATCGAGAGGATTATATTTCAATAAGTCAGATTGAACTTTTTGCCACTCTTCATTGGGATACATCAGAAGGCAATTATCAATACCCCGTGTAATAGTGAATTTATTATCTGCTTCAAGATTTATATATTTACGAAACTTCGCAGGTAATATTATGCGTGACTTGTTATCAACCGAACATATTGAATGACCTTGAAACATTTTTTACATATATACTTGTTAATTTAAAGTATTGGAAAATCCTCCACTTTGCTCCACTTTCCTCCACCTTATACAAAAATAGTCATTTTTTATCAAAAGTCAAACGTTTTTTTTACATATTTAGGGATAAATGTATAATTTAAGGTAAGTTGAATTTATGAGGTGATATAGAATGGCATATTATACCCTACAAAAGTCTTCAAGACTTTTGTAGGGTATAGAAATCAACGGACAAGAATGTATTTCCCCCTAATATTATTTTTTAATTTTGAAATAATAAAAAAGGCTGAAATCTTACGATATCAGCCTTTAATATTTTTATCAAACTAAAAGTTAAGCTTTTGCTTTGGTTTTTCTTTTAGTTGTTTTTTTCACTTTTACTTTCACATCTTCTACTTCGGATTCGGCTTCAACTTCAACCGGCTCTTCTTTTACTACAGTATCATCAAACTCGTGCATTCCATCTTTTCTGAATACAAGTATATCCCTGTATTTCTTAAGTCCTGTTCCAGCCGGAATGAGCTGACCGATAATTACGTTTTCTTTTAATCCTAACAAGTGGTCAACCTTGCCTTTAATTGCGGCATCCGTAAGAACTCTTGTAGTTTCCTGGAACGAAGCTGCAGAGATAAAGCTGTCCGTTGTTAATGATGTCTGAGTGATACCAAGCAATACAGGTTCCGCCGTTGCAGGAATTGCTTCCCTGGCTTTAATCTGTGTCTTGCTCTTTTTCTTCAGTGCAACGTTTAATTCTTTTATTTCTTTTTTATTAAATACTTCCTTTAATCTGACCTTATCGCTATCACCTTTATCAGTAATAACTACCATACCTCTGAGTTTTTCATTTTCATCAGAGAAAATATTTTTATGAACAACGTCACCTTCGAGGAATTTCGTATCACCCGGGTCAGTAATCTTTACTTTCTGAAGCATTTGCCTTACTATAACTTCAATATGCTTATCATTGATTTTCACACCCTGAATTCTGTAAACTTCCTGAATTTCATTTACAAGGTATTCCTGAACTTCAGATACACCTTTAATTTTCAGATATATCAACAGGATCTGATGCACCGCCTGTTAAGGCGTCACCCGCTTTTACAACATCTCCGTTTCTAACAAGAATATGCTTGGATGTTGGAATTTTATAGTCTATTGTCTTGGAACCTTCCAGCGATTGAATCCTTAATTCTCTTCCGCCTCTGGTAATCTTTCCGATTTCTACAACACCGTCAATCTCCGCAATTCTTGATGGGTCACTCGGGCTTCTGGATTCAAATAGTTCAGTTACTCTGGGAAGTCCGCCTGTGATATCCCTTGTTTTACCGGAATCACGCGGAATCTTTACGAGAATTGTTCCCGCTTTTACCTCGGCTGTATTATCAATCAAAAGGTTGGCTTTTGCGGGAATCAGATATGAACTAAGAATTTTATGAGTGCCTTTCGGACTTAATATATTTATTGTCGGACTCTTAGTCTTATCCTTGCTTTCAATAACGGTTTTCTGGAAGTGTCCGGTTTGCTCATCTTTTATCAGTTCGTATTGCTTACCTTCTTCAAGATCATGATATTGAATCATACCATCATTTTCCGCAACCATCACTGAATTGTATGGATCCCATTCGTATAATATCTGGTTTTTCAGAACTCTTTCATTATTTTTAACCCTAAGGGTCGCACCATATTCAACTTTATATTTTGTAAGTATTTCACCCGAATCTTCAACTATATTTATTATTCCGTTTCTGCTCAGAGAAATAAATTTATCACCATCAGCTCCTTTGTATTCAACCATTCTCATATTTTCGAATTTGACTTTTCCTTCGAATTTGGAATGTATATTTGACTGTGTAACAATCTTACTTGCAGTACCGCCGATATGGAAGGTTCTGAGTGTAAGCTGAGTTCCGGGTTCACCGATAGATTGTGCTGCAATAATACCTACTGCTTCACCGACTTCGACAATTTTTCCCGTTGAAAGGTTTCTGCCATAACATTTTGCGCAAACACCTCTTTTTGTTTCACAGGTCAATACAGACCTTATTTCAACTGATGTTATCGGGGATTCTGCAATTATCTGAGCTTTATCTTCATCAATTTCATCACCTGCTTTTACAATAATTTTTTTACTGCGAGGATCTACTACATCATTAACAGCAACTCTTCCAAGTATTCTTTCGTCAAGCGGTTCTTTAATATCTTCACCTTCTTTAAGTGCTTCTGTAAGCACACCACGGATGGTTCCGCAGTCATTTTCATTTATAATTACATCCTGGGCAACATCTACAAGTCTTCTTGTAAGGTATCCTGCATCGGCAGTTTTTAATGCTGTATCTGCAAGACCTTTTCTGGCACCGTGGGTCGAGATAAAGTATTCAAGAATTGAAAGACCTTCTTTGAAGTTTGCAATAATCGGGTTTTCAATAATTTCACCTGCCTGCCCTGTCATTGATTTCTGTGGTTTCTGCATCAGACCTCTCATACCTGCAAGCTGACTGACCTGTTCCGCAGAACCTCTTGCACCGGAATCAATCATCATATGAAGTGAGTTGAAGCCCTCTTTCGAGTTCTTCAGATTTTCCATCAAATGATTCTTTACCTGGTCACGAACGTGAGTCCAGATATCAATTACTTTATTATATCTTTCATTTTCGGAAATTATTCCTCTTGATTTGGATTTCTCAATATTCTCAACCCGTTTTAAAGCATCTTCGATAATCTTTTTCTTTTCTGAAGGAACTTCAATATCATCGATATTCACGGACAGACCGCCATCGGTTGCATATTTAAATCCTAATTCTTTTAATTTATCAAGGAATATTGCGGTTTTAAGATTTCCAACCCTCTTATAAATGTTACCAATTATTTCAATTACTTTTTTCTTCTTTAAAAGTTCATTAATGAACGGAATTCCTTCCGGTCTTATCTCGTTAAATATAACTCTCCCGGTTGTGGTAGAAATCATTTCTCCATCAACGCGAACTTTTATTCTTGAATGTATACTAACTTTTTTATTATTTAATGCAATGATTACTTCTGATGGTGATGAGAATATTTTCCCTTCGCCTAAATCTCCTTTATGCTCTTTAGTGAGATAATATACATCCCAGAATTAATTCCTGGTTAGGAATAATTACAGGATTGCCATGCTGAGGAGAAAGAATATTGTGCGTTGAAAGCATTAACACTTGTGCTTCAAGCTGTGCATCATATGACAACGGAACGTGAACTGCCATCTGGTCACCATCAAAGTCAGCATTAAAAGCTATACATACAAACGGGTGAAGCGTAATTGCTTTTCCTTCAATCAATACCGGTTGAAATGCCTGAATACTAATTCTGTGAAGTGTAGGTGCTCTGTTTAGCATTATAGGATGACCGTCAATCACATTTTCAAGGATATCCCATACTTCTGGAGTCCTTTTATCAATCATCTTTTTCGCACTTTTGACAGTCTTTACATAGTCTCTGTCAATCAATCTTCTGATTACAAACGGCTTGAACAATTCAAGAGCCATATCTTTCGGAATTCCGCATTGATGCAGTTTAAGTTCCGGACCAACGACGATAACCGAACGACCTGAATAGTCTACTCTCTTTCCAAGCAGGTTCTGTCTGAATCTTCCCTGTTTGCCTTTAAGGATATCAGATAAAGATTTCAATGCACGGTTTTCAGCTTTTACAGCAGTAACTCTTCTTGAGTTATCCAGCAAAGCATCTACTGCTTCCTGAAGCATTCGTTTTTCATTTCTTAAAATGACTTCAGGGGCTTTGATATCTATTAATCTTTTTAACCTGTTATTTCTGATAATTACTCTTCGATATAAATCATTAAGGTCACTTGTTGCAAATCTTCCGCCTTCCAAAGGAACCAAAGGTCTTAATTCCGGAGGAATAACAGGTACAACATCGAGCACCATCCATTCAGGTTTATTAAGCTTTCCGCCTTCTTTCAGTTTGAAAGATTCAAGTACTCTTAATCTTTTAATATTCTCAGCTTTCTTCAGAGCAGAGGGATCTTCATCAAGTTCATTTCTTAATCTTAGAACATCATCTAAGAGATTTACTGTTCTGAGCAGAGCTTTAATTGCATGACCGCCCTGGTCTGCAACAAATTTCTTCGGATTATCATCATCAAGAATGTGTTCGGCTTCGCTCATACTGCTGAATGCATCGAGGTATTCTTCTTCAGTTATTAGCTGCATCCTTTTAAATCTTGGTTTTCCGTCTACCATAATGTTACCTGGATTTACAACTACATATGTTTCATAGTATATAATTCTTTCCAGTTCTTTTGATGAAATTCCAAGAACATAACCAATTTTCGAAGGCATTGAACGGAAGTACCATATGTGAACTACAGGAACACATAAAGATATATGTCCCATTCTTTCACGCCTTACATTTTTAAGATTAATTTCAACTCCGCATCTATCGCATACTATACCTTTATACCTTATTCCTTTGTACTTACCGCAATGGCATTCCCAATCTTTTACCGGACCGAATATTTTTTCACAGAACAAACCATCTTTATCAGGTTTAAATGTCCTGTAATTAATAGTCTCCGGTTTCGTAACCTCACCATAGGAATTTTCAATAATAGATTCAGTGGAAGCCAGATTTATTGTTATCTTTGTTACACGCTTCCTTTTTAGTTCTATTTTTAACGGCATTATTACCTCTTTTTAAATTTTAAACTTTAATAATGATTTACTTATTCCATATTTACATCAAGACACAATCCCTGTAATTCTTTCATCAAAACGCTGAATGCTTCCGGAACACCCGGTTCAGGAAGATTATCTCCTTTAATGATAGCTTCGTATGCCTTGCTTCTTCCGATAACATCATCACTTTTTACTGTGAGCATTTCCTGAAGAATGTTCGCGGCTCCATAGCCTTGCAAAGCCCAGCATTCCATTTCTCCGAACCTCTGACCGCCGAACTGGGCTTTTCCGCCGAGTGGCTGCTGAGTAATCAGAGAATATGGTCCGATTGAGCGTGCATGAATTTTATCATCAACAAGGTGTGACAGTTTTAACATATAAATGTAACCAACCGTAACCTGCTGATCAAATTTTTCACCGGACCGGCCATCATATAAATCTATTCTGGAGTTACTGGGAAGATTATTTTCCGTAAGCATCGTTTGGATTTCATCCACACTTGCGCCATCAAATATCGGTGTTGCAAATTTAACACCCAGAAGCTCACCAACCCACCCGAGAGCTGTTTCATACAACTGACCGAGATTCATTCTTGAAGGAACACCTAAAGGATTTAATACAATATCCACAGGTGTGCCATCCGGCATGAAAGGCATATCTTCGGGAGGTACAATCTTGGCTACGACACCTTTATTTCCGTGCCGGCCTGCCATTTTATCCCCTACTGATAATTTTCTTTTCTTTGCTACATACACTTTTGCAAGCTTGACTACCCCTGTTGGCAGTTCATCTCCAAGTGTAACTTTAACTTTTAATCTCTTATATTTTTCTTCGATTTCGATATACTTGTAATTGTAATTCTTGAACATATCAGGTATAAGAGATGTTGCTCTTTTATAATTCGTCCATGGTTCTTCGAAATCAAAATCTTTGAAATCATAGCCATGATTTTCAATCAGGTTTACAAAAGTTTCACGCTTGAAAGTAGTATTTTTCTTTAACATGTCATTACCTTTATTATCGTGAATACCAACACAATCTTTTCCTTCAAGCAGAATACCTAACTTTTCAGCAAATTTTAAATTAAGGTCTCTTATTTCTCTTTTTCGTTCTGATTCAAATTTATCAATTTTTCTCTTTTCTTCGCGTTTACCTTCTGTGTCTCTGGTTTTTCTTGAGAATAATTTTTTATTTATAATAATTCCCTTTAAACCGGGGGTAGCTCTTAATGAGGCATCTTTTACATCTCCTGCTTTATCACCAAAAATTGCTCTTAAAAGTTTTTCTTCGGGTGTCGGTTCGGTTTCGCCTTTTGGAGTAACCTTTCCAATCAGGATATCGCCTTCTTTAACTTCAGCACCGACTCTTACTATTCCGTTTTCATCAAGGTCTTTAGTTGCTTCTTCACTTACGTTCGGTATTTCTTTTGTTAATTCTTCTTCACCTCTTTTTGTATCACGAACTTCGAGACTGAATTCTTCAATGTGAATAGAAGTGAAAATATCTTTTGCAACTACTTTTTCGCTGATTACAATAGCATCTTCATAGTTGTAGCCTCTCCACGGCATGAATGCAACAAGGATATTTCTTCCTAATGCAAGTTCACCTCGCTGAGTCGAAGAACCATCAGCAAGAATGTCTCCCTTTTTAATCCTTTGACCTTCAGTTACAACAGGTCTTTGGTTAATAGAGGTATCCTGATTAGTTCTTAAAAATTTAACCAGGCTATATTCCACCGTTCTTTTATCATCAAAGCTTAACAAGCTTTCATCAGAGTCTTCTTTTATATTATATTTTACAACAATTTTATCTGAGGATACGCTTTCAACCAGGCCATCAGCTTCAGCGAGAATCATTGACCTGGAATCCCTTGCAACAATTTCTTCAAATCCGGTACCGACTATAGGTGCTTCCGGTCTGAGAAGCGGCACTGCTTGTCTCTGCATGTTACTGCCCATCAGTGCTCTGTTTGCGTCATCATGTTCAAGGAATGGAATCAAAGCTGCCGCTGCACTTACAATCTGATTAGTTGCAACGTCCATATAATCAATTTCTTCAGGTTTCAGCATTGGGAAGTCACCTTTCGCACGAGCTTTGATTTTCTGACTCGTTAAATGACTTTTTGAATCAACTTCTGCATTCGCCTGAGCTATTCTATAATTATCTTCGTTATCTGCAGATAAGAATTCAATATTTTCTGTAACTTTTCCATTTACTACTTTTCTATAAGGCGTTTCTATGAAACCTAATTCATTCACTCTTGAATGAATACAAAGAGATGAAATCAATCCGATATTCGGACCTTCCGGGGTTTCGATAGGACACAATCTTCCGTAGTGAGTATAGTGCACGTCTCTTACTTCAAAACCTGCCCTTTCTCTTGACAAACCACCGGGTCCTAAAGCACTGATTCTTCTTTTATGAGTCATTTCAGCCAGCGGGTTAGTCTGATCCATAAACTGTGAAAGCTGACTGGTGCCAAAGAATGAAGATAAAGCGCTTGTAATTGGTCTCGCACTTACAAGTCTTATAGGTGTAAGATTTTCATCATCGTGAATACTCATCTTCTCTCTTATAGTACGGGTCATTCTTGACAGACCTAAAGCAAATTGCTGTGACAGCTGTTCATTTACAGTTCTTACTCTTCTGTTCCCTAAGTGATCAATATCATCTACTTCTCTTTTACTGTCAATCAAATTCCTGATATTGGAAATAATTGCGACAATATCATCAAGTGTTAAAATTGTGATGAGAGGATCGATATTTAAATCAAGTTTCTTATTTATTTTATATCTTCCTACATCACCTAAATCATATTTTTTAGGATTAAAAAATTGTTTTTCTATATAACTTCTTGCACTTTCACCTTCGTTGTCCATCATGTAATTCTGATGTTTACCTTTTGCAGGTTTTTCATCAGTTTTCTCAGGAACAGATTCTGTTTCTTCATCATCGCTCAGGATAGTCTTAAAAATAACCTTTTCACCTTCTGTGGGTTCTGTTTTAAAAAGGTTTATTTTTTTAATCTTATAATTAACAATTTGAAGGAGCTGTTCGTCCGTCAACTCAGTTCCTTCAGGTATTTCTAAATCTGCACCCGACTCTGTATCAACAACATTTTCTGCGGCTATTCGTCCGATAAAATCAAGATAATTTTTTCCATTAATTTCAACTTTATCGACAAGGTCGAAAAGTTCAAGCATCTGGATTTTATCATTAATTCCAAGGGCTTTTAATAGAGTTGAGAAAAAGAATTTCTTTTTTCTGTCAACATATGCATATAGAAGATCATTAATGTCTGTTGTGAACTCAACCCAGGATCCTTTATAGGGGATAACTCTTGCGGAGAAAAGCTTGGTACCGTTTGCATGCGTAGATTCGCTGAATACAACTCCCGGAGACCGGTGAAGCTGACTTACAATTACTCTTTCAGCACCATTGATAATGAAACTGCCTCGTGTTGTCATATAAGGCAGATTTCCAAG
This sequence comes from uncultured Ignavibacteria bacterium, assembly GCA_963806045.1. Classification (GTDB taxonomy): domain Bacteria; phylum Bacteroidota; class Ignavibacteria; order Tepidaquicellales; family Tepidaquicellaceae; genus DATCHW01. The sequence continues at coordinate 167,740 of CAWDWP010000015.1, forward strand.
ATAAACATCCTGTTCCAGGACATGGTTATAATCTTTTGCTGCGGCATTCGGTTTTGTTGATAATCTTAATTTCACTTTCACCGGAACTGCATAGGTCAAGCCCTGTTCCTGACACTCAATGATTGTATAAGGGGGCTTTTCTATATAATACTCTACAAATTCAAGTAAAGCCGTTTCCCGGGAATCAGTAATCGGGAAATTATTTTCGAATACTGCCTGTAAACCAACCGATTTTCTTTTGCTAATCGGGACATCCTCCTGTAAAAAATCTTTGTATGATTTAACCTGAACGTTCAGTAAATCAGGAGGATCTAACTGTATATTAGCTTTAGAAAAAGTTAATCTTTTATTTTTAGGATTAAGAAATTTTAACCCTAAATTATTTTGATTATTTTCCATATTTAAAAATTTCTCCTGAGAAATTTAAAAAGTAATCCCGTGGCTTCTGATTATCTCAGAAGACGGGATTACTTTTGTGATTATATTTAAAATAGTTATTTTTATTATTCAAAAGAAGATTTTACTTAAGCTCTACTTTTGCGCCCGCTGCTTCTAAATCAGCTTTTAATTTTTCAGCTTCTGCTTTTGAAATATTTTCTTTAACAGGCTTCGGAGCTCCTTCAACAAGTGCTTTTGCTTCAGTCAGACCAAGACCCGTAGCATTCTTAACTGCTTTGATAACGTTAATTTTTTGTGCTCCGATTTCAGCTAAAACGACCGTGAATTCAGTTTTTTCTTCTACCGGTGCTGCTGCTGCCGGTGCTGCGCCAGCCATCATCATGGGGGCAGCTGCTGTTACTCCGAATTTATCTTCGAGGGCTTTCTTCAATTCAGATGCCTCTAATAAAGTTAAATTAGATATCTGTTCTAATAGTTCTTCTACTTTTGCCATTTTTATTCCTTTAAATTTTTAATTTCTAAATCATTTTTAAAATAAATTAAGCCGCTTTTTTCTTAGCTGCTTCTTCAATAACGCTCGCTAAATCCCTCATTACGGCATTTATTGAGCCCACAATACCGGAAACCGGTGATTCAAGACATAATAGGATTCCTGCAATTAATTCATTCTTTGAAAGAATTGAAGCAAGTTCATTTAGTTTTCCGGAACCATACATCTCTGATTCAACGATAGCCGCTTTAAGCTTGGGTTTTTCGCCTTTATCAAAGAATTTTTTAATGATTTTTGCGGGTGCTACAGGATCATCACCTGAAAATACAATACCCGTTGGTCCTTTCAGAAAACCGCCTAACTTTTCTTCATACTTCGCAAAGCTTTGAGACTGTTTAATTGCCCTGAGTGCTAATGTATTTTTTACAACTTTATAATTAATACCGCTCTTATAAAATTCGTCTCTTAAATTATCCACTTGTTCGACTGTCATGCCGGTAAAATCAATCAAATACAGAGCATCAGCGGAATCTATCAGTTTCAGAATCTCATCGGTAATCTCAAGTTTTTTACTTTTTTCCATTGTTTAGTACATAAATTAAAAAATGTAGAAGCATTTTTTTTAGTTCTTAACTAAATATATCTTAGAGTGCGTAAATTCTTATTTTTATCTTAAGCCGCAACCTTAAGGTCCGGTAACGTTCTGTCAATTTTTATTCCGGGACCCATAGTGCTGGATATAGTTATACTTTTAATATAAGTTCCTTTTGATGCTGCAGGTTTTAATTTTATAATAGTATTAATAAAAGTCACAACATTATCAAATATCTTTTTTTCATCAAAAGATGCTTTTCCTACTGCAGAATGAACGATTCCTGTTTTATCAACTCTGAAATCAATTTTTCCTGCTTTTACTTCTTTTACTGCCTGTCCAATATTCGGAGTAACGGTTCCGCTTTTTGGGTTTGGCATTAATCCTCGTGGACCGAGTACTTTTCCAAGTTTTCCAAGTTCGCTCATAGTATCAGGAGCGGCAATGATTACATCGATATCTGTCCAACCTTCTTTTATTTTTGTAAGGTAATCCTCAAAACCAACATGATCAGCTCCTGCCTGTTTTGCTTCTTCATGCTTATCCGGTTTTGCTATGACAAGTACTCTGACAGTTTTCCCGGTTCCATGCGGAAGCGATACTGTTCCTCTTACAACCTGGTCGGCATGCTTGGGATCTACTCCTAATGTCATTGCAATCTCAACTGATTCGTCAAATTTTGCTTTAGCATATTTTTTCAATAAACGCAACTGCTTCAGCAATTTTATAAGATTTTGATAAATCCTCGTTTTTGCTTATTTCTTTCTGTTTTTTCGTTAATTTCATAATCAATATTTAAATACGTTTAAGCTAATTAAATTTATAAAGGATTAATCCTCGACAGTTAAACCCATACTTCTTGCTGTGCCGGCAACCATGCTCATTGCATGTTCTACATCGTCTTGCATTCAGGTCAGGCATTTTTGTTTCAGCAATTTCACTGAACCTGCGCTTTATTAACTTTTCCTACTTTAGTTTTATTCGGAACTCCTGATCCTTTTTCCAGTCCTGCTGCTTTCAGCAAAAGAACTGCTGCCGGGGAAGTTTTCGTTATAAATGTAAATGATTTGTCAGAATAAACCGTAATAACGACCGGAATAATCAGTCCTTTTTTATCCTGTGTCCTTGCATTGAATTGCTTGCAGAATTCCATACCATTAACACCACGCTGACCGAGTGCAGGTCCGACGGGCGGAGCCATTGTTGCCTGTCCTGCAGGTATTTGCAATTTTATAAAACCTACTATCTTTTTTGCCATATTATGAAATATATTATGTGTTTCTAAAAATTATTTTTCTTTTTCTACTTGTGTGAACTCCAGCTCAATCGGAGTCTTGCGTCCGAAAATGCTTACCATAACTTTCACCTTCATTTTTTCTGTGTTTATTTCAAATACATTTCCGCTGAAGTTATTAAATGGTCCGCTGATAACTTTAACGGGATCACCAGCTGACAGCTGAAAATCAATTTTTTCTCCTTCGGCATCTTCATCCAATAGTGCTTTGAGTCTTTTCAGTTCTGACTCTCTTAATGGAATGGGATCGAGCCTTTTTCCTTTAATGCTTTTAGAGCCGACCATATTAAATATTGAAGGTGATTGCGAAATAAAACTTCTCACCTTGTCATCCAGTTTTGCCTCGACGAGAATATATCCGGGGAGAAAATTTTTATATTTAATCTTTTTTCTTTCCGTTCTTTACTTCAAAAACTTTTTCAAGGGGAATCAAAACATTTCTTATCTTATCTTCATAACTCTCGGATTTTATCTGGTTATCCAGATATAATTTTACTTTATTTTCGTGTCCGGAAATAATTCTTACTGCATACCATTTAAGTTCTCCTGTCTCATCAATCTGAATTGCGTTTAAGTCAGATTCATCCTTTTTCTCTGATTTGGATTCATCAGCCATTATTTCAGGAATATCCGAAGTGGTTTCAGTCTCTGATTCTTTTTCAACCTCATTTATAATTTCCGTTTTTTCTATCTCTTCATTTTCAGTCACAGAATTTTCATCTTCCTTATCAACAGTTTCAGTGTTTTCTATCACATTATTTTCGGATATCAGAATTTTCAACTTCCCTATCAACATCAACTGTTTCCGTTTTTTTGATCTTTTTATTTTTGATCTCCTTTTTTTCAATCACAGAATTTTCATCTTCCGTATTAACAGGTTCAGTATTTTCGGTCTCAATATTTTCAGTCACCGATTTTTTATCATCCTTATCCACATCAACAGTTTCCGTTTTTTTGATCTTTTTACTTTTGATCTCCTTTTTTTCAGTTATGGAATTTTCCGGAACTTTATTTTCAGCTCCAGAATCTTCTGCTTCTGTATTTTCGGAATCCAAAACCTTTTCTATGTCGTCCATAAAATTAATTACCTAACAATAATTGCTTTTAAAATTATACTAATTCCCTGATCGATAAGCCAAACAAATGCAGCAAAAATAACCATTGTGACTATGGTTACCATTGTAAAATCTTTGAGCTCTTGCTTTTTGGGCCAGGTGACTTTTTTCATTTCTCCGAAAACATCCTGAAAGTATTTAATGATTCTATTTTTCATAACAAAAATTTATTGTATATAATTCATAGCACGGGAGGAGGGACTCGAACCCCCAACCAACGGTTTTGGAGACCGCTACTCTACCAATTGAGCTACACCCGTATAATTATAGTTAATTTGTGACAATTATTTTAATGCTCTGCCTTTTTCGATATTGAATCCTGAATTTGTTTCAAAATTAATAAATCGAAATTGATTCTGAATTTTTCGATGAGCTTATTTAAATTTTTAAACTTTCTTTCTTATAAAATGAATCTAATTTTGAGCTGATGACCGGGATTGAACCGGTGACCTCTTCCTTACCAAGGAAGTGCTCTACCAACTGAGCTACATCAGCAATGACTCTGCTTCAATTAGTTACCGATAAAGAACTTATTATATCTAACAACATTTCTCAACATCTCGAGCGGGAGACGGGACTCGAACCCGCGACCAACAGCTTGGAAGGCTGTGACTCTACCAACTGAGTTACTCCCGCAGTCAGTGGGTAGGGAAGGATTCGAACCTCCGAAGACAATTGTCGTCAGATTTACAGTCTGATGCGTTTAACCACTTCGCTACCTACCCAAAAATCTTCACGCAAACCATTAATTTATAAAAAAATTAATAATTAATCAATATATTTACGAAAAAAAATTCAAATGCTTAAACTTATCTGAATAATGCTAAATAATCAAAAAACAATCGTTTCTTATTCATTTTAGAATTAAAAGAGTCAATTCACCATTTGGTTGAGAATTAGCCGAAATCGGCTTATAAAAGTCCTAGATTTATGAGGCTGTCCAATTTTTGTTTGCGGATTTTGAGATTGTTTAATTCTATGAACAACGATTCCTTTTCATTTTTATCAAAACTCAGATTCCCCTTAAAAAAAGTAGCATATTCTGTAATATCTTCATCCCCATAGGAAATGATTCCGACCTTCTTACATGAGATGTTAACGAATTCACCCACATTATAATATCCGACATCACCTGAAATTGCAATTTCACTTTTACTGCCTAACTTTTTTACGACGATGATTGAAGGATTTTTCTGCTTATCAACAACTTGTCCTTCTATTTCAACAACATCTTTATCATCAATAATATAATTTTTTAATTGAGAGGAAATATCTGATATCTTTTTTTCGATTGTATTAACTTCCGGTAAAGCCTTTCTTTTCCTCTCCAGCAACAGGATATATGAATTTATTCTTGATTTATCTTTTGAAATTTCCGATTCAGGAAAATGGTCAACAATCAAATTAGCTTTTTCAAGTTCAGATTTGGAATCCTCAAATTTATTAAGTTTATTAAATTGCTTTGCATTCGAAATTAATTTCCTGAACTCCGTATTTGCCGCTCCGAAAATTTTTTTAAATAAATCACTCCTGGTTTCTTTTTCTTCGATTTTCGTTAAATAATCCTTCGCCTGGCGCCAGTCCTCAGAATAAATTCCATTTATGATTATAGCAGACAAAAGACTGATTTTGTTTTTCACGTCGTCAAGAAATTTGCTCTCTTTAAATTTAATTAAAAATTTTTCATAACGTGTTATCTGCTGTTCCATCATTTGAATATCACCTAAGTTTTCATTTTTAGTTATACTGGTTAACTCTCTTTCCTCCTGCAAAAAATAATAGTAATAAAACAGATAACCCAAAGATAAAAATATCAGCAATGTAATAAATGTTATAAGTGCATTGTTCAGTGCTTTTTTTCTTTGAATTTTGGGCAGTTTGTTTTTTATTATTTCTATTTTGGCATTCAGAAGATTTGCTTCCACTTCATCTGCATATGATAATGCTTTATTATAAAATATTTCAGCTTCTTTCAGCTTTTCTTCCTCCAGTGCTTTATCGCCGTCTTCAATTAATTTAATTTTGGCATTTATAAGTTTGACTAACTCATTATACTGAACTTTTGCACTATTATTCTTTGGGTCTGCTTTCAGGACACGATTGCATTCGTTTATTGCTTCGACATACTTATTTATATTTTTTAAATATTCTGCATTTATAAGAATTTCCGAAATTGATTCTCCCGAATTGTTATTTACAAACTGTCCGGGTGACAGCCTGCACTTGCAGCCGTATTGAGCGCACCCGCCGTTTTCATACCAGCATTCGATATGATGCGGAGAATTGCATTCAGGGCAAAATATAGAATTTTCTTTCTTTTTAATAAAAGACTGGCAGTATAAGCAAGTATGTTTTGCTTCAATATTTTGCCGTATCTCGGAGTCGGATTCCATATACGGAAATTAATTTATTTTTACGTTTATGTAAATGATTTAAGTTTTAAGGATTGTATATGCGAAATCGAAAGCTTTAAAGAATAAAACGATTCCCAGAAGTATGAGAATGATTCCTACTGATATGTTTATTTTGTTTAATGTCACAGGTTTAATTTTATGTGAATTGCATTTAATGACTTTTACAAGTGTATAAAACCAGGTTGTGGTACCGAGAAGTACTCCTGCAGCAAGTCCAAAACCGGACCAGAACCTTGAATCTATTATTCCATAGCTTTGAAGAAAACTTACAATAGCAATCCAGGAAGCAGGTAAAGTGACGGAAGAAAGACAAAGTAATATACCGGTGAAGAAACTTCCCATAATACTTCCCCTGTTTTTAGGAATTGGTTTTTTTCGAATAATCTTTGCAATCCCCTCTTGAGTCTTTTCCAGTTTTTCGTCTACAATTTCTTTGATTTCGCGAATTTCATTCTGCTCAATACTTTCATCTTCATCATCTTTTAAAATTTTCATTTTCATAATTTTGAAACCATATATCAGAACCACCAGGCTTCCGATCAATGTCAATCCCAGTTTGACATAATTTTCTTTATCAATAAGAAAATTCTTAAATGACTCAGGGAAAATCGCATAAATTGCAGAAACGCCCCCGAAAGCGATAAGGATGTAAAATAAATCCGTAAATCCAGCTCCGGCACCAATGGAAACTCCTGCTTTTATGTCACCTTTAAAACCTTTTGCCATAATCGCAAAATTAGTAGGACCGACGGGAGGCATCGACAGAAGATAACCTAATATAAAACCGACAATGAGACCAGTGACCAAAAATATTCAGTAAATTATTAATTATAAGTAGTTTATTTTAAATATAACATCATAACCCAATATCAATTCTGCTTGCCCGAACCGGAATTAAGATGAAACAAAATAATAATAAGTCTAAAGAAAATCAATTTATCTTTTTAAAAAGCGTCCTGGTGTTTTCATATAATTTTTCTTTAAGAATATCAAAATCCATTTCCTTTATTTCAGAAATTTTTCTGATACTAAAGATAACTCTTGAAGGCTCATTATTTCTTCCTCTGAATGGTTCAGGGGTTAGAAAAGGTGAATCTGTTTCCGCAAGCAATCTCTCCGTAGGAGTTTTTTCTACAACGTTAATAGCAGAGAATTTTTTGTAAGTCACATTTCCGCAGTAAGAAATGTAAAAATTTTCGAAAGCAAGAACTTTTTCCAGGTCTTCTTCATCTCCGCTGAAACAATGAAATTGTCCGCTGAGATTTGTTAAATTTGTCTGATTCAATATTTCAATTGCATCTTTAATAGAGTCCCTGGTATGTATTATAATTGGAAGCCCGGAATCTGCGGCAAGTTCAATTTGTGCACGGAAAAAATTTTTTTGCAATTCGTTATAGGTCTTATCCCAAAAATAATCCAAACCTATTTCACCTATTGCAACAGTCTTTTCATGTTTAATAAAATCTTCAAGGTATTTGATATCACTTATATTTTTTTCTTTAATATCGCATGGATGAAATCCTACAGCGGCATAAATCATATCGAATTTATCGGCAAGTCCCATAATAATTTCTGATGTTTTTAGGTCAACTGCCGGAACAATAATTCTCTCAACTCCCGATTTGAAAGCTCTTTCGAGGATACTATCAATATCAATCAAAAGATTTTCATAATATAAATGAGCGTGAGTGTCTATTATCATTTTAGTTTTTGAAAGGATAAGAAGTAATAATAAGTTTTATAAATTTCGAGAATGTTGAATAAGCTTTTGCTCCCGCTTCCAGAACTTCTTCGTGGTTAGTTGTATAATGTTTATTCTTAGAAAGCAGGTTTGTAATACAGGATATGGCAACAGTTTCTATCCCGTATTTATTCGCGTATATGATTTCGGGAACTGTCGACATACCAACAGCATCTGCGCCGATTTTACTTACGAAACTAATTTCAGATTTGGTCTCATACATTGGTCCTGAACTTGCACAATATACTCCTTTGTGTAAAGTAATATTGTTGCGGAGAGCTATATTCCCTATATTCGCTATAGTGGCTTTATTATAATATCCGGAAATCTGCTTCGAGGCAAAACGCCTGTTGATTAAATTAATGTGTGAAATAATCAGCATCAGATCCGAGACGTGAAAGTTTTTATTAATTCCTCCTGCAGCATTTGTAATAATTAAAAATTTAATACCGAATTCTTTCGCTTTTTCAACATTAAAAAAAATTCTTTTATGACCTGCTTTTTCATAAAAATGATTTCTGCCCTCGAAAACTATAAGCTCTTTTCCATCCAGTTTTCCTAAACATATTTTTTTATGATGGATTCCCGAATTATCTTCATATATGAGATTTTTATGGGATAATTCTCCCGAGAATGCATTCAGCCCCGAACCAAGTATTATACCGATTTCAGCCATATTTTAAGATAAATATTTAAATAAATAATGTCTAAACAAATATTTATCATTTTTAATCTTTATTCCCGGTATCTTTAATTTAACCTTTTATTTCCCCCTAAATCAGTTACATAAATTATTAATTTTAAAATCATATAAATTAACATATTATATATATATATTTTTTAGGCTAAATTCAATAATCATAAGCGTATTAATTTAATGAAACTTTTGATATATTTGTATAAGTTTTATTTTTCAAAAAATAAAATTTAATGGAAGAATCGAAAAATAAAGTAGAAAAATCTAAAGAGTTTTTTTTCAAGGCGTATAAGTATCAGATGGATGGAAAATATAATGATGCCATCCGGAATTACAAAATATCACTTGCACTTTTCCCGACAGTTGAAGCTCATACATTTCTGGGCTGGGCTTACAGTTATCTTGGAGAATTTGAAAATGCGATTGAAGAATGTAAAAATGCAATAGATATTGATCCCGATAACGGTAATCCTTATAATGACATAGGAGCATACCTGATGAAACAGGGGAAACATGATGAATCTATTCCCTGGTTCGAACTTGCCCTAAAAGCAAAAAAATGTGACAATCCTGAATATGCTCATATCAATATCGGGCTCGCACTTGAAAGACAAGGCTTATGGTTTGAAGCTTTAGAAGAATATAATAATGCTTTAAGCATCGCACCTGATTACAAACCTGCTCAACAATGTTTAGAGCGGGTGCAGGGAATGTTAAATTAAAATATCAAATTAATGAAAAAATTAGTAACAATTATTGTTTTACTTTTTGTAATCTCAGTTACATCAAATGCCCAGAATTTCACATTTCACAGAGTGGGACCGGCTTTAGTAACTTCGGATACGACAAGTTTTTACCCGGTTGTATTGAAAGGCGTTTTTACCAATACTTCAGCAACAACTCAATCATTTAAATTTATCAGGATTGTAAATAATTTACCAGCTAACTGGTCATCACAAATGTGTGTGGGATCAAGCTGCTATCCTTCGTTTATTGATACTTGCCCGCCGGCCATCGGAGGAGACCCGATACTTTTGAGTCCGGGTGCATCAGATACACTTTTTATAGATGTGTTGGGTACAACTCAGGGATTAGGAATAATTGTTATGAAAGCATTAGTATTATCTGCCCCTTCACAATTTATTCTGGATACTTTCAAGCTCCAATTAAATTATAGCAACGGTATCAGAAATATTTCCGGTACTGTGAAGGATTATGAATTAGGTCAAAACTTCCCAAATCCATTTAACCCAACAACCGTAATCCAGTTTTCACTTTCCAAAAACCAAAAGGTGAGTTTAAAAATTTATAACACACTTGGCATGGAGGTTGCGAATCTGCTAAACGATGAAAATCTTTCTGCAGGTTCTTATGCATATGATTTTAATGCGGATACTTACAAATTACCTTCAGGAATTTATTTCTATAGATTAAGAACTGATAATTTCTCTGATGTAAAGAAAATGATGCTAACGAAATAGAAGCCTGAGATGCCTGTCGTCAAGAATAAGGATCTTAATATTTTTGAAAAAGCTTATATCCCTCAAATTATTCAGGGTATGATGCTGACATTGAAACAAATGTTCAGACCAAGATTTACGCGGCAATATCCTGAAGAAAAGTGGGAAGTGCCTTCATCATATAGAGGCAGGCCTGTATTGGTTCAGGAAGAAAATGGAAAAGAAAGATGTGTTGCCTGCGGATTATGTTCAAGAGTTTGCCCTGCATTAGCAATCGAAGTACAGGCAGCAGAAACAGAAGATGAAAAAGAAAGATACCCGGTAAAATTTGAAATTAATATGGTGAGATGTATATTTTGCGGATTTTGTGAGGAAGTTTGTCCGGAAGAAGCAATCGTAATGAGTGATGAATATGAACTCGTTTTTAATTCACAGGAAGAAGCAATATTCGGGAAAGATAAACTTCTTACTCCTAAAAAGAAACTTGAACCAAGGCTGGAATTTTTAAGGAAATACCGATGATATGAAGAATATTTTATTACTTGTTTTAATTACATATTTCCTATCTTCAGAATGCTTTTCACAAAGCAGTTCGACTGTTAATATCATTTCAGATTTAAATGCAAAAATAGCAAAAAAGAATATTGTACTGAGCTGGAAAATAATAAATCCAAAAAATCTTACTGAAATAAAGCTTAAATCTAAAAAATCAGGGACTACTGTCTTTGAACTTGTAAAAGAAATTGATTTCAATAACTATTTTGGTAAAGATAAAACAGATTCATCAGAAATATTCAGTTATACATTAAAATACAAACCTGAAGAAAATGGAGTATATAACCTGCAAATAGTGCTCGTTGACATCAATAACATTGAAGAGAACAGCAGCGAATTGAAAATTGGTTTCTCCGAGATAAATGAATTCAAGCTTTATCAGAACAGTCCAAATCCTTTCAATCCGAGTACTTCTATCACATATGAATTATTCACACCGACAAAAGTAAACCTGAAAGTTTATAATTTGAGCGGCAAGGAAGTGGATGTTCTTATTGACGAGTTCCAGTCTCCCGGAATTTATAAAGTCGACTTCAATGCAAGTAAATATGGAAACTTCTCAAGCGGAATTTATTTTTACAAACTGCAAACTAATTCTTCTTCGGAAATTAAAAAAATGATTTTTACGAAATAAATTTAAGTTATATCTTTTAAATCTTCTTTATTTAATACCACACATTTCCCAAGATTATATTTATCAATTATTTTTCCGACTAAATAATCCCTGACAATAATTATAAGATTGAATTTCATTTTTTCCTCGAAAAATTTAATTGATGCTTTTTTCACTGAATCATGAAGACCCTCATCATTCAATTCAAGTAATCCTGCTTCGTCAATTATCACCCACTCCAGGTTTTCAAAATCAAGAGAATCAAAATAATTATTGGCTTTTATAAATGCATCTTTAAAGAATTTATATTTCCCGCATAAAAGAATTTCCTTCTCCGATATTTTCATTCGCTTCCAATTTTATATATTCATAATCAGGGTAAAGGAAAATTTGTCTTTCAATATTAATAACAGGAGAGATTATACCTGCAGCGTTGTCTTTATTGTGCAGCCATTCAATTAGTCTCGTTGTTTTTCCTGAATGGACTTTCCCGGTTAATATAAAAATCTGTTTTTTCAAGAGAGATAATCGAGCAAATAACGAGATTAATATTTAGATTATTTATTATAACTACTCATCCGATGGCTTGAAGTCATCGGATGAGTTTTATACTCTATTTCACAATCAAAATCTTTTTCGAAGCAGAAAAATTATTGGCAATCATACGAACAAAATAAATTCCGGATGAATAATTATTTGATTTGAAACTGACTTCATAATTCCCTGCCTGTAAATTTTTATTCAAAAGCGTTTCCATTAATCTGCCCTGGATATTATAAATTTTCAAAGATACAGAAGCTTCAATAGGAATCTGGAATTTAACAAATGTTTCCGGATTATAAGGATTCGGAAATACATCGAATAATGCATAACCATTCGGAATGACGGTTGTGTTATTATTTATTGCAGTCGATATTCTCCCGATTCGAGTTTTATATGCTTTTCCGTTAAAACCGGTAGAAGAACCTGTTGAGCCTACAACCCATACATCGACAGAATCGGCTCCAACATTAACCGTTGCAATTGAAAACATTTCAGCTAATGTATTCACTTCAAGATTCCAGTTTAGACCGGCATTCGAAGTGGAATATATCCATCCTGCTTCCGAATAAACATTTCCTCCGCAGATGAATCCATAATTTCCTGAGAAAAATTTTAATGCACGAACAGGATAATCAAATACATTTAATCTTGCACTCCAGTTCGCTCCGCCGTCCGTTGTGCTGTGAACCCATCCGGACACAGGCGCTGAAATTTGTCCGCCTCCCGTGAATCCCAGAAGACTGCTATTATCTACAAAATCTACACCACCATCGAATACATAATCTGCACTTGGCATACTTACCCAGTTAACTCCGAAATTAGTGCTTTTTGCAAAATGAATTCCTGACGCAAATGCATTACCGGTTGGTTGAAAAGCAACTGAGCCTGCAAACCATCCCTGATCAGCATTGACCTGAACATAATGCCACGAGGAAGTATCTTTTCCGCCAGTGTTGGTATAATAGACTGCACCATTAAATGAAGCAACTGCAATACCTGTATTCTGATTTATGAACCTGATTTTATCAAGCCATCCGACTCCGCTTGTTGATTGGACAGTTAGAATAATATCAGGTGTCCAGGTATCTCCCCCATTGAATGACCAGCGAATTACACCATCTTTAATATTCCCCTGATTATTGAATCCCGCAATCACAACCGTATCAGGTGATATGGCACTGACGCCATACCAGTAATAAGGAAAACCAAGATTCATTTTTGAAACCCAGTTCTGTCCGCCGTTAGTTGTTTTATAAACCGAACCTAATTCTGTCACTATATATCCTGTTGATGTATTCGCAAATGAAACGTCCTTAAATACTTTTCCGGATGCTGTAAAACTCAAATTCCAGATAAGGCTTTGAGAATTATCTCCCGGTATATTCTCTAATTTCTTTGCTTTATTTGCTGATATATCATTTTGAACTGTGGGGATAAACTGATAAACTGCTTCGGATTTTTTTAATTGAATTGATTTGCTATTTCCGGAATTTTGAATAACAATATTTTGACTATATAAAAATCCGAAGGGAACAAATAATATTATGAAGATAAAAGTTTTAATTCTCATATGACTTTTTTTTGAAATGTATATAGTAATTTAATTAATTTAAGTACAAAAGTAAGGAAAAAGTTCCAATTCAACAAAATAACAAGAGAAAAAGATTCCATCTTTTGAAAAGATGGAATCTTTGTAAAACATTTTTATATTAATTCCTTTGAAACTTCTACAAGTGAACTTGAAGGGTCAACTTCAATCTGAAAACCTCTTTTCTCGAAAACTGAAATCATCCTTTTGTTGTCATTAGTGGTCTGTGCAACTATTCTTTTCAATCCCCAGTGTTTTGCTATATCAAAACAATAATCCGTTATAATACTACCGAGCCCTTTATCCTGCCATTTATCCGAAACAAGTACTGCATATTCAACAGTTTCGTGGTCAGGGTCAGCTACAAGCCGTCCTACACCAAGCAATTTTTTTTCACCATTTTCAACTGATTCGACAACAATTGCAATTTCCCTGTCATAATCAATAAAGCAATATCTGGAAGCTGCTTCGTGTGAATCCCAATGGAAGAAATATCTGAATCGGGAATAAATTGTTTCCTTTGAACAGCTTGCCAGCAGGTTTCTCCAGAGAAATTCATCTTCGGGTTTAATGGGTCTTAGAATGACATTAGAACCGTCTTTCATTTTTATTTCTTTTACATATTCTTCAGGATACGGACTAAGCGCCAGATGTGAATATGGCTTTACATCTTTTCCCCGAACATCTTTATCAAGAATTATTCTGGCATCAAGTGCGATACAGTTATCTTTTGTAACGAGGAGTGGATTTATATCAAGTTCGGATATTTCGGGAAAATCAGCCGCAAGATATGAAAGACGAATCAGGATTTCTAAAAGCTTATCAACTGCCAGTAATGGTCTTCCCCTGTATCCTTTCATAAGCGGATATACTTTAAGAGATTCAATCATCTGCATGGCAAGATTCTCATTCAGAGGAGGAAATCCGAGTGTTTTATCGGCAAAAAGTTCTGCACCTGTCCCTCCCATTCCCGTCATCATAACAGTTCCGAAGACAGGGTCTTTTTTTGTTCCTAAAATTAATTCGAGAGAGTCTTTTTCCCTTATCATTCTCTGCACCGTTATGCCATCGATTTTCGCATTCGGGTATTTTGATTTCACATTTTTAATAATTTTATCATAAGCATATCTTACCATCGCATCATCTATGATATTCAGCATCACTCCTCCTATATCAGATTTATGAGTAATATCCTTTGAATGTATTTTCAGAACTACGGGATATCCTTTCTCCCTTGCAAGCTTAACTGCCTGCTCTGCATCCGATGCAATATCAGGAACTGCGGAAGGAATTCCATATGCAGAAATTAATTTTTTAGAGAGTTCTTCTGATAAAATATTTGTATCAGTCGGTAGTGACGATAAAAATTCTTTTCTTATTTTTTTCCTGTCTATTGAAAACTGAACGGGAATATCTCTTGGTGTTTCATATAGACTCTTCAGATTTCTTGAATAAGCAACCAATGTCATAAAAGCTCTTACTCCATCTTCGGGAGTAGGATAGTTAGGAATTCCGTTGTCATTAAGGATTTTGATTCCTTCTGACATAGACTTGCCGCCCATCCAGTTTGCAATAATCGGCTTGGTAGTTTCTTTTGCGAGTTTTGAAATTTCCATTGCTGTTGCTGTCGGGATTCGTCATTGCTTGTGGTGTTAATATTACAAGCACTGCATCTGCATTATCATCTTCAAGAACAATCTGAACTGCCTTAGCAATTCTTTTGGACGGAGCATCACCGAGAACATCGACAGGGTTTGCGTGAGACCAGAATGCGGGAAGAGATTCATTTAGTTTAGTTATTGTATCCTGAGAAAGTTCAGCAAGTTTTCCATTAGCTTCAATGAGTGCATCGGTTGCCATCACTCCGGGACCTCCTGCATTTGTAACCACTGCAAGATTTGCTCCTGCTGGAATTTTATGTCTTCCGATAAGTTCAGCGCAGTCAAATATTTCTCCGATATCCATCACCCGTGCCAAACCAATTCTTTTAAAAGCAGCATCATATACATCATCTTCAGAAGCCATCGCACCGGTGTGGGAAGATGCCACCTTTGCTGATTCAGGATACCTTCCTGCTTTATATGCGATAATTGGTTTTGAAGTTGCAAAGGCTCTTGCGGCAGTCATAAATTTTCTCGCCTGAGTTATGGATTCGATGTATAATAGAATTGATTCAGTTTTTTCGTCCTCACCGAGATAGTCAATCAAATCTCCGAAATCGATATCCAGCATATTACCAACTGATATGAAATATGAGAATCCGATTTTCTTTTCAACTGCCCAATCAAGCACTGATGTGCATAAAGCGCCCGACTGGGAAATAAAAGCAATATTACCTTTTTTAGGCATTCCGGGGGCAAAGCTGACATTCAAACTGAAATGCGGAGCAATAACTCCAAGACAGTTAGGTCCAAGAATCCTCATACCATCATATTTTTTCATTACAGATTTGACCTCTTCTTCCAGTTCTTTTCCTTCCTTACCCTCTTCTTTAAATCCTGCTGACATTATTATTATACCCTCAATGCCTGCTTCTCCGCACTGGCGAACCGTCTCCGGCACTTCTTTAGCGGCTGTGCAAATCACGGCAAGGTCAGGAGTTTTAGGAAGAGATTTAATATCAGGATAGCATTGAATTCCAAGCACGGCTTCAAACTGCGGATTGACAGGATACACCACACCGCGGAATCCTCCTCCTACAAGATTATTCAGGACTTTTCCGCTAACGCTGTTCGGATTGATGGTAACGCCTATTACGGCAATTCTCTTTGGGTTTAATATTTTATCAAGTTTTTGAATACTCATGATTTTTCATTTTTTTTGGTCATAAAATAATTATCTCGATGGGATAATCTAAATAAAATTAAATATTCTAAATTGTTTTAAAAAGTTAGAATAAAATCATTTTAAGGTATATTACAGTATAAAATCATAAAAGATTGAGAAATTCGTATAATGTTACGCATTATGTAACTTAAAGCGCTAATTTCCGTTATTATTATTAAATATTAAATTGTAATAACATATTAAATCCATTATTTTTATTAATCATTTAAATTAATCATAAATTTTATGAAAACAAGATTAACGAAATTATTTTATTTGCTAACGGTATTTACGTTTGTATTTTCGCTGAATATTTCATTTGCGCAAAAAATAAATTATGATACAGTTAAAGCGGGAAAATTTGATTTGGGTAAGATGTGGACATTCGAACATGCTCCAGTTGATTATTTTGCTGAAGCATATAATTTCAGACCCACACAGGACTGGTTAGACAATGTGAGAATGTCTGCGTTAAAATTTGCAAATTATTGTACTGCATCTTTTATATCCGAAGACGGTTTGGTGATGACAAATCATCACTGCGGCAGGGAATCTGTAACCAAAGTTCAAAAAACAGGGGAAGACCTGCATAAAACAGGCTTCATGTCCCCAACTCTTGCAGATGAGAGAAAAGTTGACAGTTTATGGGTAGAGCAACTTGTAAAAATAACTGATGTAACAAAAGAAGTTCAGGCCGCAATGGATCAGGGCAAGACTGATAATGAAAAAATTGAGTTGAGGATGAAGAAAATTACTGAGATCGAGACGAAAAATGCAGACGAAACAAAATTCAAATTTGAAGTTGTAACTTTATACAATGGTGCTGAATATATGCTTTATGAATACAAAATATACAGCGATGTAAGATTAGTATTCGCACCGGAAAATGACCTTGGATTCTTTGGTGGTGATCCTGATAATTTCACTTATCCAAGATACGACCTTGACTGCACGTTCTTCAGAGTATATGACGAAAGCGGACAGCCTTTAAAAACTAAGAACTATTACAAATGGAGCAAGGGTGGTGCAAAAGAGGGTGAACCTATTTTTGTAGTCGGCAATCCGGGTTCAACAGAAAGATTAAATACAATGTCACAGCTTGAGTATAAAAGAGACGTTTTACTACCAATATACCTTAATTATATTCAGAACCAGCTTGACCAGCTTAAGAAAGAAATAAACGGAGACCCTGAACTACAGAAAAAATATGATGATGATATTTTCAGCCTTATGAATTCACAAAAAGCTTTTTTAGGTCAGTTGAAAGGATTAAATGACCCTTATTTAATGGCGAAGAAAAAAGATTTTGAAAAGACTTTGAAATCAAAAGTGGACGGAAATTCGAAATGGAAAGAAAAATACGGAAGCGCATGGAGCGAAATTGAGAAATTGCAAGGCGAGAAGAAAGCTGTTTTCTCTTCATTCCCCAATATAGACAGAGCAAAACTCAGACCTATCAATCAGAAAGAAGCATATTACAAATCTTTGTTAGGAAATCTTGTATATGAAATTTACGGAGTTTCGATTCCACCCGATGCAACTTTCACGCTCAGGATTTCTGATGGTGTGATTGCACCATATGACTATAACGGGACAACAGCACCTCCGAAGACAACTTTCTATGGATTGTATGACAGATACTATTCTTACGGAAAAAAATATCCCTGGGATTTACCTGAAAGATGGCTGAATCCTCCTCCGGAATTCAGAATGGAAACACCTATGAATTTTGTTTCAACAAATGATATAATTGGTGGAAATTCCGGCAGTGCCGTTATAAATACAAATGCAGAAGTTGTTGGGTTAGCATTTGACGGTAATATGGAAAGCCTTCCGGGAGATTATATATTTACAACTGAGTCAAACAGAACTGTATGTGTGGATTCCGAAGGATTGCTTGAAGCTGTAAAAAACATGTTCAAAGCAAAGAGGCTTGCAGATGAAATGGAAAATGGTAAATTAATGCCATAATAGTAATTTTAATTAAACAGCCGCACAATTAATGCGGCTGTATAAAATTTTAAATATTTTTTATAAATTTAAGGAGTAAAAAAACAGAATGTCAAAAGAGAGAGTATTATCAGATAAAGAATTATGGATGATTATAGCGCGCAGTTCAGTGGGGGTATTTCACAGACCTCTGAACTTCGCAGGAGCGAATTTGAAAGGAGCGGATTTACAAGGAGCAAATATTTTAAATGCGGATTTACAAAATTCTAACCTGACCGGAGCGAACCTGGAATCTGCAAATCTTACAGGTGTAAATCTTTCCGGAGCAAATTTAACTAAAGCGAACCTTACAAAAGCAAACTTAACAGGTGCAAATCTGACTGGAACAATCCTTGAGGAAACGAAACTGAATGGGACTGATTTATCAGGAGCAGATTTATCCGGTCATAACCTGCACGGAGCAGACCTGACGGAAGCAAACCTTGCCGGGGCTAAGCTTGATGAAGCCGATCTTACAGGTGCAAAATTATCCGCTGCAAAATTATGGAAGGCGAAACTCGCTGATGCAAAATTTGCAAATTCCAATTTGTCAGGTGCAAACTTACAA
Source organism: uncultured Ignavibacteria bacterium (assembly GCA_963806045.1). Taxonomy (GTDB): domain Bacteria; phylum Bacteroidota; class Ignavibacteria; order Tepidaquicellales; family Tepidaquicellaceae; genus DATCHW01. The sequence continues at coordinate 186,624 of CAWDWP010000015.1, forward strand.
GGTGCAAATCTTGCCGGACATAATTTCCGGGGTGTTGATTTATCTAATGCAAAACTGGCCGGGGCGAATTTACAGGGAACAGACCTTACAGGTGCCAACCTTGCTTATGCAAAAATATGGAAAGCAAATCTTACGGATGCAAACCTGACCGATGCAAATCTTTCGGGAGCCATTCTGCAAGGATGCGATTTGTCAGGTGCTAACTTCACAAGAGCAAATTTAGCGGAAGCAAATTTATCCGGGGCTAATCTTTCAGGAGCAAATCTCTGGTATGCCGAAATGACGGATGCGAATCTTGAGAACGCTGTTTTGGATAATGCAATTGGTTATACTCCTAAGAGAAAGTAGATAATTTCATTTTATCGAATAAGAAAATCCCCTGAACATCAGGGGATTTTTTTTAATATAAACTACAAAAGTTTTTTATATTTAGATCGTTTTGAAAAACAGATATCCAAACTTTTGTAGTTTTATTTTACTGCTACAATTTAGAAACAATAATAAACTACAAAAGTTTTTTATATTTAGATCGTTTTGAAAAACAGAACTTCAAACTTTTGTAGTTTTATCTTTTTACTATAACTCCGAAATCATTTTTCGCATATTCTGGATCTGAGAAGGCGAACCTAAAATTATCAGTTTTGAAGAAGGACTAATAATATCATCCGGGGAAGGGTTAATAATATATTCTCCCGTATCATCCCGCAGTCCGATTATATTTGCGCCTGTACGGTTCCGTATATCAAGGTCCCTTAATGTCATTTTATTATTTTCAAGATGAAGATTAGTAAGCGGTATTTCTTCAAATGTTAAACTAATATCTGAACCCTGTCCTGTAAGCAGTGCAATGAACTCCGTAATATCAGGCTTTGTCACTAATGCTGCCATGTGAGCACCTCCGATTTTTTCCGGCATTATAACATTATTTGCGCCCGCTCTCTTCATTTTATTTACTGATGAATCATCGGATGCACGGCAGATTATAACAATATCTTTTCTATATTCCCTGGCACATAATGCGACATAAACATTATCAGGGTCATTCGGAAGAGTCGTAATAATTGCTTTTGCTTTTCCTATGCCTGCTTTTATAAGAACATTGCTTTCTGTTGCATTACCGATAATATAAAAAATGGATGTGTCTTCAAGCTCTTCTATAAGTTTCTCATTTGATTCTATTACAACAAAAGGAATCTTATCATCAATTAATTCGAGGCAGACCTGTTTTCCGTTTCTGCCGAAGCCGCATACTATTACGTGGCTTTCCAGTTTATCAATTTTTTTATCCAATTTGATTGTCTTTAAAATTTGTTTTAAATCCCCTTCTACAAGGAATCCTGAAAGAGTCATTACACCATAAAAGAAAAGACCGATATCAAAAACTAAAATAAAAATAGTAAAAGTACGTCCTGCATTTGAGAGTGGATGTATTTCGCCATACCCCACAGTGGTAATGGAAATGATAGTCATATAAAGCGCCTCAAGGAACGTAAAACCTTCAATAGCCATATAACCTATAACACCTGATAAAATACAAAGAAAAATAAGAAATATTATAAGATATATTCTTTTGAGATACTTATTATATAGAATATTGTTTTTGTTCACCTTCAATAAAAGTTTAACTAGTCACCATAAAGAATTTAGTTAATAATGCTCAAATATTAAACAATAATATTGGGTGGAATCCGGAGATGTATATATTTCAAATGCTTTAAGATGAAACATACATAAGTTTTAATTGCATTTTATTTTTATTAGTTTTTGATGCTTTACGGGAATATAATTAATAACTCTTATGTTGTTATTATTGTTAAATTAAATTTTATTAATAATTTATGCGAATTCTAATTGTTGGTGCGAACGGCACTTTAGGGAAAAGAATATCTGAAGAACTATCTAAAAGAAACGAAATCATTAAAGCCGGGAGAAACAGCGGTGAGGTGAGAGTGGACATAGAATCCCGGGAATCTATTGAAAATATGTTCAAACAAGTAAAGAATATTGATGCTTGTGTATTAACTGCCGGTAGTGCGCATTTTGGAAGTTTACAAAGTATGACAGAAGAGAATGTATATACAGGTATAAAAAGTAAACTGATGGGTCAGATAAATACAGTCTTGATAGGACAGAATTATATAAATGTTAATGGCTCATTTACTCTTACTTCGGGTATTCTTGGAGATGACCCGGTTAAATTTTCTTCAGCATTTTCTCTGGTTAACGGAGGGCTGAACAGCTTCGTAATAGCAGCAGCCCGTGAATTAACGAAAGGAATAAGAATAAACATTGTCAGCCCGGGACTGGTCGAAGATTCGGCTGAACAACTCGGAGAATTTTACCCGGGACATATTCCGGTTGAAATGAAAAAAGTTGTTTCTGCATACGTAAAAAGTGTGGAAGGATGCGGAACCGGTGAAATAATAAGGGTGTATTAATCAATACTTCAAAAAGATTATACAAGATAATTATTTAATATTGAAATTATTTTAAGTGATTTTGAAGACAGAAGCATTCAAGGCACTTCAGATTTCTGAATTCCGGAATTTTATTTCTGCGAGATTTTTTATCACTCTCGCGTATATGGTACAGGCAGTAACCGTAGGGTGGCAGGTTTACGAACTCACTAAAGATCCTCTTTCACTTGGATTGATAGGATTAGCAGAAGCAATACCATCAATCATTACAGCACTATTCTCAGGACATATCGTCGATATAAGTGACAGGAAAAAAATATTACTTTCCTCTTATTCATTACTCTTTCTGTGTTCAATATTACTCTTGTTGTTTTCTACTAATGCGATTGGTCTGACGAATATGCAAAGAGTGACTTATATTTATTCAGTTATATTTATCAGTGGAATCGCACGCGGATTTGTAATGCCTTCTTCTTTTGCATTTATGGCTCAATTAGTACCAAGGGAAATATTTTCAAATGCAATCACCTGGAACGTAAATGTATGGCAGATTGGTGCTGTGCTGGGACCTGCGATAGGCGGATTGATATACGGGTTTTATGGTGTGAGTATTTCTTATCTCACGGTAGTCATATTAATAGGAGTTGCAATTATTACAATGTTCTTCGTTTCAAAGAAGCCAATTCCGGTATTGAGCGAACACAATACATTATATGAAAAACTCTCTGCGGGTATAAAATTTGTTTTCAAAAATAAAATTATTCTGGGAGCTATTACTCTCGATTTATTTGCAGTGTTATTCGGTGGAACGGTTGCAATGCTTCCGGTTTTTGCATCTGATATATTATTTACCGGACCGCAGGGGCTTGGAATACTTAGAGCAGCACCTGCGGTTGGAGCAGTTTTTATGACACTTTTTCTTACACATAAGCCACCTACTCAAAAGGCAGGCAGAAATTTAATAGTTAGTGTTGCCGGTTTCGGAATAAGTATAATAGTTTTTGCAATATCAAAAAGTTTTTTATTATCTTTGATTGCATTAGCTTTTAGCGGAATGTTCGACAGCGTAAGTGTTATCATAAGACAAACAATAATTCAACTTAATACTCCTGAAAATATGAAAGGAAGAGTATCCGCCGTAAACAGCATATTTATAGGTTCGTCTAATGAAATCGGTGCATTCGAATCCGGGCTTGCTGCAAAACTTATGGGTGTTGTTCCTTCTGTGATTTTTGGAGGTGTTATGACCTTAGTGGTTGTTACTGCAGTAACTTTGCTGTCTCCCCAAATTAGAAAATTGAAATTATGAAATTATTTTTATTCCCAATCAGGGGATTGGGAATGAGTTAAAAATAATTATTATTTTGAAGACATAATGATTTGAGTTACTTGTTTTCGAAAAGTTTTAAATTATATTCATTGAATATTATTACCGTAATAAATTTTCCCATTCGCTGTCGACAATAAAATATGGAATGTTTTTTTTATCTTTTAAAGATTTAACTTTTTCTATTCCCTGAATAAAGAAATATTTCGAAAGTACTACCCCTTCTTCACAGTTATCTAAAATTACGGATGAGCTTTGAGTCAAAGGAGCCGGAAATCCATCGTGCGGATTGAATATATGATGATATCTTTTTCCGTTTATGATTCTGAACCGCTCATAATCTCCGCTGGTTGCAATGCAAATTCCAGATGCCTCAATTGTTGCAAGTAATTTTTTTTCATCCCTCGGATTCTTTATCCCGACAATCCATTTAGAGCCATCACCTTTATGACCGCTGACATATATATCACCACCTCCGTTTATCAAAAAATTATTTATACCCTTACTTCTTAATACCTCCGAAGCTTTATCAAGTGCATAACCTTTAGCGATTCCGCCTAAATCAAGATTAACTCCATTTTTTAAAAATGAAATAGTTTTATTAACCGAATCGAGTTTAATAAATTTGTAATTAACAAATTGGAGTAAGGAATCTATAATTTTTTTATCAGGTTCTGTTTCTATCGGATGGTCAGAATTAAATCCCCAGTAATCTGTCAAAGGACCAACTGTCACATCAAATAACCCTTCATACTTTTCCGAATAATAAATGCTCCGTTTAATTAATTCAAACAATTCATCACTGACTTTGACAGGTTCGAATGCTGCATTCCTGTTTACATAACTGACTTCTGAAGAATCCCTGTAATTACTGGTAACCTGTTCAATTCGTTCCACTTCTCTGAATGCATAGTATAACCCTTTTTTACAGGAATCAATGCTCGTATGGAAAGCTGAAATCTGGAACTCTGTTCCCATCAGATATTTTTCCACAGATAATTCAAACAGAACACCATTATCGTTTTGAGCAAGAATTGAGGAGAATGGAACTAAGAAAAAAAGCAGTTTCATCAAAACTGCTTTTTTAATAAAATCAAAATATTTCATCTTTAATTTATTCAGCAAAAATATGTAACTGATTTGGAATGCACGTGATATAGTCTCCTGAATTTTTTATTGACACCGGTTCTTTTACATATCTGATGCTTGCATTCAGATTCAAGAACATATGCATTTCCATTGGATACATTCAATACAAGCTTTCCTGATTTTCCATAAAAGTTATATGATTTCTGAAATTTCAGGTTTAATCTTTTTGATAATATTTCCTTTCTGTACAACAAAAAGACTATTAACATCTTTGTTGGCATTCTTATACAGTCTTATCCTTACAGGATTTTCAATAACCGACGGCAGTCTGAGCTGTTTTCTAATTTCACGAAGTTTGACGCTAACTTCATCGGAAGCAGTTATGTAATCAATTAATTTATTATCATTAACAAAGACAAGGTCTCCCATTACATCCCCTACTACCGGATATTCGGAATATTTCATTTCGCCAGAACCCAGATTGCCTGATTTGGCAAAATCCTCAAGCAGAGATGCAGCATAGTCAGGGTTTGATGTAATCACCTCAAGTGAAAATGATGAATCACTTTTCATTTTGCCGGCAACTGAACTGAATACTTTTAACGGGATTAACGGCACCCAGAGCTATTGCCAGGGATGTAGCTTTTAAAAAATCTCTTCTTTTCATTTTTAAATATTTATATTGAAAATTTAAAACCAAAATTAATTAAGAATGCATACAAATCCTGCAATCTCATTACCCAGTCCGGTGAATCAGTATGTCTGTGATAGACTCCAAGACTCGCCATAAACGTAACTTTATCACTATTCAATAATGGAAGTTTAAAACTTTTATCTCCTTTGAGGTTTATACCGATAGCAAAATCAGTAGTGTAACCGGAATTCAATTTGCTGTCAACTCCCATGAATGTTTCGGGAACCGAATATTCAGGTTTAAAAAAATAAGCTTTTGTCTGAAAATACTGGCGAAGTTCAATTGTCAGGTTAAGGTTATCCGATATATGAGTTTTATAGGTCCCTTCAAGTGTATGCGAATTTATATCCCAGGTATCCCAGTAATACCTGTAACCTAATTGAATAGTAGATGATTTCGAAATACCAAAATTTGTTCTTATACCTGCGGCTCTCCTGATTCGTTTATCCGGTTCTACCGGCTCAAGAATGCGAAGAAGCGGACCCGTTATAATTTTTACGACCTGGTATCCATCAAGCATATAACCGTCCATATTGGTAAAAGAAAAATCAAGTTGAGTAATTATACTTTTCGAAAGTATCTGTGTTAAACCGAGATTTAATACTGAAGTATTTCTGTCCTTAGTCCAAAACCTGTTTTGAGGAAAGACTTTATCCCAGTTTCTTGTAAAACCCAATTGAACAATTGTATTTTTCTTCGCAAACGGGATTGATAAACTGGATGCGAAAGTTTTAGATGAGTAGTCGTGCTCTATGCTGTACATTCCATTAACTGATAAGGATGTCGCTGAAATATTTCTTGTAATTCCAAAACCAACCTGATGTCTTAATTCATCAGGAGTATTATCTGCACCACCTTGTTTATTAGGAGTCGCGGAAGTAACACCATCAACGTTAAAAGTCATTCTCATAGAAGCAGAAGAAATTGCATCGACCATATATGAACCATTTAAACTTGTATTTGCGTCCAATGTTTTAGAAATATTTATACTTGGATAAAAAACCGTCAAATGATAATTGTCAAAATATGAATTAAAATTTACCTGAATTTCATCATTCAATTCCTGCTGAGAATATGAGATTACAGGTAACGATATGATTAGCAGTAAAAGTAATATTTTACCCACAGCCGCAACCGCCTCCTTGTGAACCATTTCCACCTTCGGAACCTTCCCTGATATTTAGGTAGTGCTCTTTCATTCCTTTTTCAATCGGGTTTTCGTCAAATATCATATTAGGGTCAGCAAGCCGTTCACGTTCCCATGGTTGAACGACCATACAGCCGCTTATTAAGAAAATTAAAAAGAAAATTATTAGATAGAATAATTTCATCTTATTAATTATTTAAATACTTTTCAATTTCAGTTGTTATTTTGCTTTTATCATCACTTTTAAATCCTACATTCAGATATCTTATTACTCCTTTTTTGTCAATAATAAAAGAGCTTGGCATTGCATCAACATTATATAAAGCAGGAAGTTTCGATTCTTTATCAAAAACAATCTTGAAAGGAACTTCATCACTTATATGACTTAAAAATTTTATGATTTTAGTAGCTTCATCATCCAGATTGACGGTCAGTACTGAAAAATCTTTATTCGGATATTTATTATACAATTCTATCAGGAACGGAAATTCTTCTTTACAGGGTTTACACCAGCTCGCCCAGAAATCTAAAACCAAAACTTTGCCTTTATAATCCGAAAGTTTAATTGTATCTCCCGAAGCTGAATATCCCGTGAAATCCGGAGCATCTTTTCCGATTTCCTGTGAAAAAACTGAAAGAGGAATAAAAATAGATATAATGATATTTACGAAAAATTTATACATAATTTTATTAAAATGATTTTTTATTTCCCCCACCGTTCCGTTCCCAGACCGCACCATGACACTGGTAGCAGGAATTTGCCCACTTATAAACACCATTTATTAATGAAACTTTCCCGCGTAAATCAGTTGTATGACAATCATCACATTCATCGGGGGTCATCTCTTCTCTATCATTTCCTTTATGCAGTGCTCCCCCTAAACTGTTCACGTGGTCAGAGGGGATATCTTTTTTAGGATTTGTGGAAAATAATCCGTCACAACCGGATAATAAGAAGAGAAAGGTACCAAGAAATACAATAATTAATAATGAAACAGACTTTTTCGACATTTCTTTTTAATTATATGAAAACTAAATATTTATTTTACTATTTTCAACTTATAAAATAGGTTTTTAATTAAACCATTGTTCGGTATTTTTGTCAAATTAATATACATATTTAACTTCAGTAAATTTTTATGAAGTCTTTTTATGATTTAGTATTAATTTCTTGTTCTTATAACAGCGCTTGTTATACACTTGTTCCACAGTATCATAAAGCATCGTATCTCTAAAAATATATTTTCGCAGGAACTATTTGAGACAGGTGTAGTATATATGTATAAGAATATGATGAGAAATACAGAAAAACAGGTTATTTATCAAAAATAAACTCATTTAAATGAAAAAGATATTATTTTTAATATTACCGGTTGTTTTAATATCGGCATTTAGTTTTTACAGTTGTAACGACAACATTAATGGCGTTAATCCCAACGAAGGTATTCCAATGCAGTTTATCTCAAGTTATAATACTGGCGGATACTGTTATAATTCTTATACCAGAAATCTCGGTGGAAATGATTATGCATTTCTTTCATTAGATACATCGGGAATCGAAATTCTGAATATCAATAATCCTTCATCACCTCAATTTGTTGCAGGATATAATATTGCAGGGAATGTGGAAGATATTTCTGTAAATTATTTGAATAATACAACATTTATGTTCGTTGCATCAGGAACAGGCGGATTGAAGGTTCTGAATATATCAGATTTTTCAAATCCTTTATTGGATACAACAATCACTTATTCCGGGGATTACATAAATACTGTTTTCGTGGATGAATATCATAAGACACTTTATGCAGGAAGCACAAATGCCAAAGTTTATGTTTACGATATTACTAATCTTCCGAATATAACAAACTTAAGTACGTATTCGAGTTTTAGCAGCATCAATGAAATACAGGTTTTTAATAATATAGCTTACGTAGCTGAGGACGGTGGATTGGATATTGTTAATGTTTCTAATCCAAATTTTCCAAGCAGAATTTCCCAGGGCAATTCAAATGATTATGCCTATGACGTGAAAATAACAGGAACATTGGCTGTAATAGCTAATAACGCGAATGGAGTTCTATTGCTCGATGTATCAAATCCTTCAAATCCTAGAGAAATAAGTTTTCTGGATACTTATGATATTGGACTAGCTTGCTCAGTTAACGGAAATTTGGTCTATGTAGCGGAAGATGCCGGAGGAGTTGAAGTATACGATATTTCAAACCCGTCAAATCCTGTATTTGTAGCTTTCTATCAGACTAATTCTTTTTCTCAAAATGTAAGCTACTTTAATGGGAATGTTTATGTTTCTAATTATAATGACTTTGTAGTATTGCGATTTCCGTGATAAAACCTTAATTTTTGTAAAAGATTATTAAATATCACCCGGATATAAAAACATCTCACGCTTCCAGTCGTTTTATTTTTCGGTCTGCAGATAAGATTAATTCTCCTGAAAAAATAAATCAGGATTTATAAGTTGATTTAATATTTGCCGAAAAACTATTTTTGCAATAACAAATAAAAGAAATAAATTTTAATAAAATGTGCTGGTTAAATAATATTATATATTTTACAAACAGAATATATTAACTTACAATAAGGATTAACCAGCAAAGAAAGGAAATAATTATATGAAATCAGAATCGTTCAATTTAAGCAAACCTATGTTATCTTTGCTGGAAAAGCACGGTATTACAATCGCAACTCCGATTCAGCAGGAGATTATTCCGGGTATTTTAGCGGGAAGAGATATACTTGCACAGTCGGAAACCGGCTCAGGAAAGACTATCAGTTTTGCAGTACCTATTTTAGAACACATGAATCAGCAAGATGGATTATGCGCACTTGTACTTGTACCGACCAGGGAACTATGTATGCAGGTTGCCGGTGAATTTTCGAAATTTTCTCAGGGTAAGAAGCTTGGTGTAACAGCTGTCTATGGAGGTGCATCGATTAATGACCAGATAAGAAAAATCCGGAAAACAAATGTAGTCGTAGCAACACCCGGAAGATTAATAGACCTCCTTAACCGGAAGGAAATGCGGCTCGATAAAATACGTTTTCTTGTATTTGATGAAGCTGACAGAATGCTTGATATGGGTTTCATACCCGATGTCGAAAGAATTCTTAAACACATACCTCAAAACAGGCAAACTATGCTATTCAGTGCAACAGTATCGAAGGAAATTGCCAAACTGAGTCAGAAATATCTTAAAAATCCATTGAGTGTATCATTTGCTTCAGAGGTAACACCTGAGTTTTTAAGACAAACTTATTACCAAATCTCCCAGGACCAGAAGCTTTCATTATTAATTCATCTTTTGAAACACGAAAGGGATCTTGCTCTTGTATTTTGCAACAGAAAACATGTTACTTCCAAACTCGCAAACAAACTTATCGAACAAGGCGTGAACGCAAAATGTCTTCACGGTGATATGTCACAGAGTCAGCGGGAAAGGGTTACTGCAGATTTCAGGAAAAAAAGATTCAACGTTTTAATTGCGACTGACGTGGCATCCAGGGGACTCCATATCGAAGATATTTCTCACGTTTATAACTACGAAATTCCAAAGGATGTTGAATCATATACTCACAGAATTGGAAGAACAGCGCGCGCCGGTAAGAAAGGAGAGGCAATATCATTTGTTTCAGGAGGAGAGGACCAGAAGTTTTTCAAGCAAATTCTTTTCGAACACAGGGGAAGCATTTCTTTAAAAACCGTTGATGGTATTCACTTGCCTAAATCTTCTGTACAACCTCCGAAGCGTGAAAATAAATTCAGGGATAAAACTAAACAATACCCCGAAAGAAAATCACACGCTTATAACGAAAATAAATTTAACCGCTCTGATGAAGAAAAACCTAAATCATTCGGTGATAAGAAACCGGGCGGCTTTGATAAAAACAAATCAAAATACTGGGATAAAAAGAAATCAAAACCTTTTGATAAGAGTAAAGCGAAGCCCTACATTGATAATTCTATAGAAACATTCGTAGAGAAAAAATCAACCGGCTTCGGTAAAAGCAAACCTAAATACTGGGATAAGAATAAACCGAAATCTTTTGGCAAATCAAAATCTAATTCCACAGGCAAAGGAACCCCCGGAACCTGGGAAGAAAGAAAACCTAAATTCTGGGTAGAAAAAAAAGCAAAAACCTGGAGAGATAAGTTAGTGAAAATGGTTGGTAAGTAATTACCGGGAAATTTCCTGCAATCCCTGATGATCAAAATTCGATAGGAAATGGTTAAAATCAGAACCCTGCTCATATAATTATAATGCTAAGTCTAAGTAATAATACTCAATAGAAACTTTCATTTTATTAAACTATATTTTTGCTTAAATTGGAATCAATTAGAAATCAAATTAAATAATAATAGATATGAGAATCGGAATTCTAAAGGAAACTCATTTTGAAGAGAAACGTGTTGCTCTTACACCTGCAGGAGTAAAATCATTAGTTGAACATGAGAATCAGGTTTTTGTCGAAAAGGATGCAGGACTTCAAAGTCATTTCAGGGATGATGAGTATGAAAAAGTCGGGGCACAAATTGTATATTCAGCTGAAGAAGTTTTTAATCGCTCGGAGTTAATAGTTAAAGTTTCTTCTTTTTCAGATGATGAAGCTGAAAATCTGAATGATGGACAGATTGTATTCTCATTCCTTCATCTCTTTATGAGGAAAAAATTAATTGATATTTTCAAGAAAAAGAAAATTACTTCAATTGGATTTGAATTAGTTGAAAATTATTCCGGTGGATTTCCAATTCTCAGTGCTATGAGCGAAATAGCCGGACAAATGGCTATTCAAATAGCAGCTCGCTTTTTAGAAAATCATATCGACATCAGCCGCGGAACACTTCTCGGCGGAATAACGGGTGTTGCACCTGCTTCAATTGTAATTTTGGGTGCGGGAACCGTTGGATATAATGCTGCGAGGGCTGCTATCGGACTTGGTGCGCAGGTTGTAATTCTTGATAAAGATATACAAAAACTTCGCAAAGTCGAAGATAATTTAGGAAAACATGTAACAACAGTGGCTCTCAACCCTTACACAATAGAACGTGCCGTAAAATTTGCTGATGTATTAATTGGAGCTGTTTTGATGAAAGGGGAAATAACTCCGCATCTCGTTACTAAAGAAATGGTCAAGACGATGAAAACAGGAGCTGTTATTATTGATGTATCAATCGACCAGGGCGGGTGCATTGAAACAAGCCGTCTTACTACAATCTCAAGCCCGACTTATATTGTCGACCACGTTATACATTATTGCGTCCCGAACATTCCGGCAACAGTCTCGCGTACTGCAAGTTACAGTCTCAATAATATTATTATAGATTATCTACTTGATATAACAAAATTAGGTTTGGAAAATGCTTTAAAAGATAATCCCGGTTTAGCAAAAGGTGTTTGCACAAAAGATGGAGTTTATACAATAGAATAAAACTGTTGTAAGATTATATAGAATTTAACCTATTTCGCCGGGTCTTATATTCTTGCAAATATGTCTTTTTACATTTTTCATCTAAAAAAGATCTATCTGTCAATTGCTCAACTTTAATTTGTTCAGTTAAAAAAGAGTTTAGTATATTTTCAATATCTTTTTCAGGAATTTCAATTCGCTTTCCAAATTCAATAAAGTCAAGTTTCCCGGGATGGTTTGTTTTATTATAAAACTCAGATTTGAAGTCGTCAACAAACAACCCGTTCTTTAATGCAAAATCAGTATCATCAACATGTAATCGCGAATTCACTAAATCATAAGCAGGACTTAAGATATAATCTCCTGATGGCGTTTCCAAAAGCGAAAAATTTTTTAAATGTGCATCACCATTAGAAAAGAGATAATTAAAAATAACTAATTTATAAAATTTTTCGATCTCAACCTTATAAGCTGGGACGTATTTTTTTAAAAGTTGACCAACTTCTTCATAACTATAGTCGTATTTAAAATCAGCACCAGCAGTATCTTTTGTTTTACCGGCAAGTGATGCAAAATCTTCTTTTCCTAATTTATTTCCGGCAGGATTAACATCAAATCTTTTTGTTATGTAAGCGGCTTCTCCATTCCTGAAAAATATTAACCCATTTTCTGCTGAATTGATACCAAAAACTTGTTTTGCAATTTGCATTGTTAAATGTTCGTTTGCCGGAACCTGTGTATACTTTCTTAAATCCCTTGGGATTGGTTTTAGAATATAAGTTCCCTGTTCACCTTTTTCTGTAAGGCGAAGTTTGTTTTTTATCAATATCATCGAAACTTTTTCCTGTACACCCGAAATAGAAATCCTGCTTCTATTCTCTAAAAATTTTTCTGCATCTTCACTGTCTGTATTTGGCGGCGAATAAGGTAGAATATGACTCACATTTCTTCCCATAAAAAGATTTTTCAAACAACTTCGGCTGTAAGTATTAAATCCGGGAGCAAGAGTTCCGGGACAATTATTTATCGTTTGGAAGTCCATTATTTATTCTCCATTGGTTTTACAGTTATTGCTCCTATTGTATCGTATTGAGCAACGGCTAATAATAGTCCGAAATTATCACTCTCATCGATTTTTAATTTCACACTTTGCAGTTTTTTATTTACCCCCTCTGAGAGCATGTTATAAAAAAATGGGAATAAATAATTTGATTTATATATCCTTTTTGACTTCGGTAAGGTCAAACTAATTGCCGGCTTTAATGAATCAGTATAATAACTTTCATCATATTCAAATGTAAAATTGTTTTTATTTTCTTCCTTTAGAATTCCTGCAAATTCTCCATTTCTATATACTCCGGCTATTCTCATTTACTTTATTTTAAATTTTTGACTTCTATGTTGAAATCCAGACCTAATATATCTAATATTTTTTTTAATGTTTCAATAGACGGATTAAATCGCCCTGTTTCAATTAAATATATTGTATTCAAGCTTACCCCGGACATTCGAGCTAAATCTCGCTGTGTTATGTCCAATTCATATCTTCTATTTTTAATCGCATTTCCGACCTCTTTTAATAACATTATATTGTGAATTTTAATACAAATATAATACTGATACAATTAATATACAACATAATTCTTACTATATAGGGATTTTATGTGTAATAATTATTTTTTAAAATATATTACGTTTGAATTCACTGTATATTGTGATTATGACTTCAATATCACTAATAAATACTAATATTTAAGCTATAACCACATTATAATGTGGTTATAGCTTATTAATTTACAAGAGCAATATAGTTATGACTATTTAGCTTTATAAATGCAATATAGTTATATAAAGTATAAAAAATCACTCGAACCCAAAAAAGCAATTTGGAAAATGCACTAAAAGATAATCCCGGTTTAGCAAAAGGTGTCTGCACAAAGGATGGTGTTTATATTGTAAAATGAGAATCCATAATAAATAATCGTTAGAAATATATAAAAGAAAGCCTGCAAATTTTACAGGCTTTCTTTATTATCAGCGAGAGAGGGATTCGAACCCCCGACATGTAAAATTAAGTATCTCTTTTTTCGTCTTACGTTTTACCTCTTACGTCTTACTTAATTAATAACATCTTCTTCGTTTCGCTATATCCGTTTGCGGTTAATTTATAAAAATATACTCCGCTGTTTAGCATAGACCCATCAAACGTTGCTTCATGCGTACCGGGCTGTAATTTTTCATTCACCAATGTTTGAACTTCACGACCCAAAACATCTGACACTACTAACTTAATATAGCTTGATTTTGCGACACTAAATTTTATATTTGTTGTTGGATTAAACGGGTTTGGATAGTTCTGCCTTAACGAGAACTTTTCAGGAACTTCACCATTTGATATAACATTTACTGCAAGAGGAGTCACACGCATATTATCAGCCATGTATATAACACCATAGTCCTGACAGGTAGGTGGGTGTAAGAAATAGTGAACCACCACGCTGTCGAAACCCTGAGGGAAGCTGCATTTCAGTGTATCCACCGGCCATGTGCCCGGAAAGGTCGCGGTTCTCGTGTTGAATCCAATATAGCTGCCGTTCATATAAGCAGTCACCTTCATCGTGGCTGCGTCATCGCAGCCTAGTTCCTGGCAACAGTACATGATAGAGAAATCCGTAAGCGTCTGGTCGAAACCTATGAGAAGATCTGCAAGGTTGATGCTGCTGGGATAGATAATGTGGCCGGAAAATCCCGGCGGAGTGAAGCCAATCACGTTGGCATTCTGAATGGAATACCCCTGACCCGTCGCCGATAAATGGGCTGTAATCCCGCCCGCCGTCTGGTAGATAGGGAGAGACGTGTAAAGCGGGGCATTGTCGAAGTCAAACAGCACCAGTTGTGCGGAAGCCGGAGGAACATGTACAATCACATTGAATAATAAAGTAGTAATGCAAACTGTCAAAATTAAGTTGCATTTTCCAATTACTGATTCAATTAATCTTCTTGAGAGCAGAGAAATGAATGAAATAAAAGCGTGAGGAAGCATGATATTAATTCCTTTCATTTAAAAAATATTTATTGATTTATAATTTATTTTTTTAATTTTTCAAAAAAAGAAAACACCAATAAAGCACTTATACAATCGGCGAAATAATTTTTGGAAAAACCATCTTTTGCGTAATCGTTTATCTAAAATAATAACTTTTTTAACTAACTTTAACCTCAGAAAGGAGGATATCAAGATTAACTCAACAAAAATATCTAAAGAATTAATTTCAATAATCTACATCAAAGCATAACAATCCAAAGTGTTTACAATGATTATAAATTTATTAACACTTTATAAAGAAAATAAGTTCATTATTTGAACATTTTTTGTAATTTGCTTTCGAAATATTTTTTCACAATATTCCATTTTTAAAAAAATATGGAGAATATTATTTTGAGTAAACTAAAAACTATTTTTCTGATTATTTGTACATTGTTTAGCATGCAATCTATCTTCGCACAAACCGTTGAGGAAATTGTAGATAAACATATCAATGCAATGGGGGATGCAGATAAACTCTTATCACTGCATACTGTTCGCATGCAGGGTGCCTTAAATGTGCAGGGTACGGATGTAGGGGTTACGTTAACCAAATCTCATCTCATTGGATTAAGAGTCGATATATCGATAATGGGCACCGAAAATTACCAAATTATTACACAGGAAAAGGGAATCGCATTTATGCCGGTACAGGGAATGTCGGAACCCACTAATATGACGGACGATCAGTTTAAGGCGGGACAAATTCAACTGGATATTCAAGATGTATTATTGAATTATAAAGAAAAAGGAACCGGTGTGGAATTACTGGGGAGCGAAAAGGTCAACGGAGAAGATAATTTCAGATTAAAACTTACATATAAGAATGGAATAGTTACCGATTATTTCATCAGTTCAAATAATTATATGGTTACCAAAACTTCCGGAAAGCGAACCTTTAATGGGGAACAGATGGATATCGAGACAACGTATTCCAATTATAAGCAAAATGCAGATGGCTACTGGTTTGCTTATACCACATCCGGAATGCAAGGTGAAACCAATTATGATAAAATAGAAACGAATATTGATGTTGACCCGGGTATATTTAAATAATTTTTTTTGGAAAATGAAAATGGCTCAAAAATGCGCCATTTTTGAAGAAAGAGTTCCTGATTCGTATCGGGATAAACTCCATCGAATTCCGAAAAGCGGGACAAGTAGTCTATCTTAATATCAATAAAACAAAAAAAAAACCTGCATACTTTGCAGGCTTACTTAATATTTGCAGAGAGAGAGGGATTCGAACCCCCGGTAACCGTAAGGCTACAACGGTTTTCAAGACCGCCGCTTTCAACCACTCAGCCATCTCTCTGTGTTAAAACTTATAAAAATAACTAATTAATAGCAGATTTTCAAACTCATTATAAGAATAAAATTTTTATTACAATTATATTTAAAAAATTTAAATAATGCTTTGATAAAAATATTGTTGCAAATTTACTAATAACAAATTACATCATCTTTTCGTCAGCCGTCGGACCGAATAAATTGGGCAATGGAACGTTTAAGAAGCCTTAAATAGACTGTGAGCTGTCCGCGATGATGATATAAATGATTTAGAGCAAAATCCCTCATCACTTCAAGTTTACACTTCGTGAAAAAGACTTTCTCACCACTTCTCATAGTCCACAATTTGTCAAAATCCTCCGGCTTGGATTTCTCGAGCGCCGAAATCGCTTTAACTGTGTTTTCTTCAAGAACCTTTACCAAATCAGAATTTTCAGAAATAACTGGCGGCTTATAATCCAATTTTGCGAAATCAAGTTCATCAGATTCGAGGATGTAACTTATCCATCCAAATAACTCAGCAACGTGAGACGAAAGCCGTGAAAGCGAAAAAGATTTTTCGTGGGGTTTCCAGTCGAAATATTTCTCCGGCACTATTCTTAAGCAGTTTTTTTGTTTTTTCCGCTTCAGCCTTTACTTCAAATAAAAATGATTCTTTATATGTCATAAGATTGGTTAATTAAATAAAAAAGTTAAGCAAAATGAAGAAATAAAAATGTCTTCGAATATAATATAAGAATAAAATTTTATTTATTTTACTATTAATTACCATTGCTAATTAATTGTTATTAATAAATTTGTATCTGATTTTTTTTACTTCCCTGTCCAGATTTTCAAGTGTCAGATTCCCTATCCTTAATCTTCTTAATTCCAGCAGGTATCCTCCGACTCCGAGCTTTGCACCGAAATCATCTGCTATTACCCTGATGTAGGTCCCTTTCGAGCAGACAACATTAAAGAAAACTTCTTTCTGGTTGATTTTCCGTGCTTCTATACTGGAGATATTTATTTTTCTAACCTGCCTTTCAATCACTTTTCCTTCTCTTGCAAGTTTATACAAAGCTCTACCTTTATGTTTTAATGCGGAATACATTGGAGGCATTTGTTCTGTTTCACCTAAAAAAGAATTTATTACTTTTTGAATGTCTTCATCAGTAATATGAGAAGTATCAACTTCATTCTCTTCTTCTTTTTCAGTGTCAAAACTTTTTGTAACAGCACCTATCCTGATTATTCCGGAATATTCTTTCTCCAGGTCCATAAACATATCTATTTTTTTTGTCATAGAATCCGTGCAGAGAATGAGAAGACCGGTTGCTTTAGGGTCCAGAGAACCTGCGTGACCGATTTTATTTATCCGGAATTGTTTTTTGAACAGTCGAACAACATCGGCGCTGGTAAAATCGAGTGGTTTATCGACAATAATTATTTTATCATCAAATGAATCCTGAACTTCCTGAAGAGTTGTTTCAGGAAGCATCACCTTTGTGCAAATCGTTTATCAGTTTGTTAATTCTATCAGCATATTCGATAGTATCATCGTGGTAAAATGTCAGATCGGGAATATATTTTACTTTGATTTGCTTGGCAAGTAAAAACCTTATATGTGCTTTTCTGAAATTAAGCCTGTCAACACATTTTGCTGCAGGTTCTTTATTTCCGAGAAATGAAACATATACCTTAGCTAATTTCAAATCAGGTGACATTATAACTTTTGATATGGTAACCAATCCAAGATTTAATTCCATTAAATCCTTTGACATTGCTCCGTTCAGCTTATGCTTGATTTCCTCCGAAACCTTTTCAACCCTAAAAGCCATTTTCTATGTAAGTGATAATTTTCTCTTTGTTTCAACAAGTTTATATGCTTCGATTACGTCACCAACTTTAACATCATTGAAGTTTTCAAGCCCTATACCGCATTCATATCCGGATTCTACTTCACGTGCATCATCTTTAATTCTCTTTAAAGAAAGAATAGAACCGTTATACACTATCAGTCCATCTCTTAAAAGCCTTACTTTATTATTTCTGTTAACTTTACCGTCCTGAACATAACATCCTGCGACATTTCCGACTTTCGGAACTTTAAATACCTGACGAACTTCAACAGTTGCAGTTACTTCTTCAGTGATTTCCGGTTCGAGCAAGCCTTCAAGTGCCAGTTTTACTTCATCAATAACGTTATAAATAATATTATAACTGCGAATATCTACTTTTGATTTTTCGGCAAGTTTTCTTGCATTCAGGTTTGGACGAGTATTGAATCCTATAATGATAGCATTTGATGCTTCTGCCAGAAGCACATCCGACTCACTTATCTGACCGAGTGCCTTATGAATGACCGTTACTTTCGCTTCCCTGGTAGTAAGCTTATGCAATGAATCTGCAAGTGCTTCAGCCGAGCCGTCCGTATCCGCTTTTATAATTATGTTAAGTTCAACCTGCTTACCCTCTTTAATCTGCTGTGAAATATCATCAAGAGTAGTAAATCTGACCTGTCTTAAAATTTCTTCGCGTTTTAACTGCTGTCGCCTTAGAGATATTTCTTTTACATCTCTTTCAGAATTGAGAACGATAAATGCATCTCCTGCCTGCGGCATACCATCAAAACCTATCAACTGAACCGGTGTTGCAGGTGTTGCCGCTTCTATCTTATTTTCTCTTTCGTCATACATTGCTTTTACCCTGCCGGAATAAATACCTGCTATGAAAGAATCCCCTACTTTTAATGTTCCTTTTTGTATCAATACAGTTGCAACCACTCCTCGTCCCCTGTCCAGTTTTGCTTCAAGGACAACTCCTCTTGCGTTTCTGTTCGGGTTTGCTTTCAGTTCCAGAATTTCCGACTGAAGAAGAATCTTTTCAAGTAATACTTCAACATTTTTCCCGAATTTTGCAGAGATTTCTGCTGACTGATAATTTCCGCCCCAATCTTCTACAAGCAGACCTTTGTCTGCCAATTGCTGTTTTATCTTATCAGGATTAGCATCCGGTTTATCAATTTTATTAATTGCTATTATAATAGAGACACCTGCAGCCAATGCATGGTTTATAGCTTCGACTGTCTGAGGCATAACGCTGTCTTCTGCGGCTACAACAAGTACAACTATATCGGCTGCCTGCCCGCCCCGCGCACGCATTGCTGTGAAAGCTTCATGTCCCGGAGTATCGAGGAATGTAATTTCTTTGCCGTTACTAAGTTTAACTTTGTAAGCACCTATGTGCTGAGTGATACCGCCTGCTTCTCCCGCAACCACATTCGCTTTTCTGACATAATCAAGAAGTGAAGTTTTTCCGTGGTCAACGTGACCCATAACCGTTACAACAGGAGGCCTCTCGACAAGAAGGTTTTTATCTTCAAGTTCATCTTTAAGAATATCCTCTTCATATTCATTCTGAAATTCCAATATAAAGCCAAACTCTTCAGCCAGCAACTCTATTAAATCTTTTTCAAGACGCTGGTTGATAGAAACCATCTTTCCAAGTTCAAAGCATTTTTTAATAATTTCAGTCGCATCAATATTCATAATAATTGCAAGCTCTGCTGTAGATAGGAATTCTGTAACTTTGATTATATTTTTTCTTGATTCTTCAAATTCCTGTTTTTTCTGTTCCTGTTCGAGACGTTCTTTCTTCTTTCTTTTTCTGGCAAGGCTTCTCTGAGACAATCCGCTGTCTTCTTCAATCTTTGCGAATGTATCCCTGATAGCTTCAAGAATTTCTTTCTGTGCAATATCTTTTGAACGATGGCCTTTGGCAAATTTCTTTTTGCTTTTCTTTAATTGTTCTTCATCAAACTTTGCTTTCTTTTCTTTTTGCCTTTTGGCAATCTCTTTTTCAGCAGGGGTCATCGAAGCTTCACCACCCGGTTTAAATTTCTGATCCGTTTTAGGAGCTTCCTTGAAATGTTTTTTCTTTTCGAATTTTAAATCTTTTATCGAAACTTTTTTGAACGTCGGTTTATCTGACTTTTTGTCTCCTTCTTTTGCTGCAGGCTTATCAGTATGCCTGACAAAGTACTCTTTTTTCTTGTCCCTTGGAAATCGTACCGTCGGTTTTATTTCTTTTTGATCGGGTTTTTTGACTTGAGCAGACTCCGCACCGGTAAATTTCTCATGCTTCTCTGTAAGTTTCTCTTTTCTTACAAATTCCGGTTGCTTTTTAAAGGTTTCTTTTGGTTTTTCCACTTTCGAAGCCTGATGTACTTCTTCGGGCTTCGGTTTCGGCTTTAATTCTTTTTCCTTTTCAGGAACAGTTTTAGGAACTTCTTTATTAACGGCAGGCAGTTCAATTTTCTTTTTGGTTTTTTCTATTTCTGCAGGTTTATCTTTGGCTTTTGCTTTGGCTTTTTCTTCTTTCTGTGCTGCTGCTGCGCTTCGCTTTTTAAGAGTATCTTCAAAAACTAATTCAAGCTGTTTTTTCTTTTCGGCTTCAGATGGCTCCGATTTTTTCTTATCTCTTTCCAGTAACGCCATTAATTCCTGCTTGCGTTTTTGATCTTCTTTTTTTCTGTTCTCTTCTTCCAGAAGTTTTTGGATTCTTGCTTCTTCTTCTTTCCTTTTCTTTTCCTCTTCCTGTTCTTTAATTCTGTCATCTGCTTCGGATAGCTCAACTTTAACGCGCTTTGCGAAATCAACAACTTTTTTTAAGTGTTTGTCCTGTACTTCGATATTTCTTTTAAAATGTGTAAGCACTTTGTGGACAATATCCGGCTCGAGATTTGAATTCAAATTCACATCTCTTATGCCAATACTATCAAGAAACTTAATAATATCCTCTTTAGAAAGATTAGTCTCTCTAATTAATGTTATAACTTTCTGTTTTTTCTGTTTTGCCGCTGTTGTCATTTATAAGAATAATTGCCTTAAATCAAAAATTTTATTTAATATTTATTTCTTTTTCTTTTTTACGGATTCGGTTTTTACTTTGGTTACTGTTTTTTCTTTAGTATCAGATTTTGGTTTTGTCTCAATCTCAGTTTCCAATTCTGTATCATTTTCTTCCGGAAGATTTTCATCTGATTCATTATCTGATTCATTATCTGATTCATCATCTGAATCTTCCCCTTCTTTCACGACATCAATCTGATAGCCTGTTAATTTGGAAGCTAATTTAATATTCTGTCCGCTTTTACCTATTATTATACTAAGCTGATCATCGCTGGCATGTATCTTTGCTACTTTATTAACGTTGTCCAGATAAATGTTATCAAGCTTCGCCGGAGCAAGTGCCCGTGCGATAAATAATCCGGGTTCATCGGTAAAACTGATTACGTCAATGTTTTCATTGCTTAATTCCCTGACTATAGAGTGTATTCTGATACCTTTCATACCTACGCAGGCACCTACTGCATCTATCCTGTCGTCATTTGAGGCGACAGCAATTTTTGCTCTTTCTCCCGGCTCGCGGGCGATAGTTTTTATTTCTATTATGTTATCATAAATCTCAGGTATTTCAAGTTCAAAAAGCTTTTTCAGAAACTCTTCGCTTGCCCGTGATACTATAATGACGGGTGGACCAGCGACTCTTTTATCAATTGTTTTGATGATTGCTCTTACTGTATCGCCTTTCTTGTATCTTTCCTTGGGAATCTGTTCAGACTTCGGAAATATAACTTCATTATGATTGTGAATCAGTAATATTGAATTTTGCTTTATCTGGTATACTTCACCTACGATTATTTCGCCGGCAAGGTCCTTGTAATTATTGAAAGTCACTTCCTTTTCAATTTCACGGATTTTCTGATTCAGATTCTGCTTTAGATTCAGGACAAGTCTTCTGCCGAATTCATCGATAGGAATTTCTTCTACATATTCATCTCCCGGCTCAAGTTCTTCACCGGACTTATCTATTGCACTCTGTACGTCAATTTCTGTTGCCGGTTCATTGACTGTTTCCACGACGGTTTTAAATAAGAATATTTCAATGATTCCCTTTTCCATATTCACAACTACATCAAAATTTGCTTCTTCCCCGTATTTCTTCTCAAGCAATTTCCGGAAAGAGTCTTTGATAACGCTTTCTAAAATGTCGCGGTCAATATTTTTTTCCTTTGCCATTTGGGCAAATGCATCAACTATGTCAGATTTCATTTTACTTACAGAGTTATATTATTTTAATATTTTAATTTTATTTTTGATTCAAGAATATCTTTGAATTCAATCCATTCAAATCTATCCTCATCGTTTTTTCTCTTTTTCGGTATTCGAATATATAGCTTTTCTTCAGGTTCCTCTTTTACTTCTATGAGTTTACCGCTTAAATAATCACCGCTTTTCTTCTCAATGTCGATACTTCTGCCAATATGTTTGAAAAGCTGCCATATATATTTAAATCTCTTATCTGCACCGGGAGAGGATACCATAATTTTTGATATTCCTTTTGTCAGTTCTTTAGACTGGAGCAGCTCCCAAATTTCCTTGTTCATCTTAGCCAGTTCTTCAACAATAAGTTTACCTCTGCAATCAACAAAAACCTCATATATCTTATTTCTCTCATCACCTTTTATAGTAAACTCAATCAGCCTGTAATTGGTGCTTTTCAAATATTTTTCAATTCTGTTTCTTGCTTCAATATCCATTTTTAATGCTCAATATATTTTAATAAAAAAAAAGTGGGTTTATCAACCCACCCTATTATCTGTGCACAGAAATCTTTTAAATATATAATAAACTAACATTAAATTCAATATAAAATTAAAAGCTTCAGGGATTCCGGGGAAAAATATAATGTTATTATATATTAAGTTTTTCTAAAATAATTTCAAATAACTAAAATTCTAATATTTCCTATTAAAACAATTATTTAAGTCATATTATTATTGGAAATTTATTGTATTTTGACTTAATTTTGTTGAGAATTTTTGGTTAGTTGTATAAGATGAACAAAATTTATAAACCTTTAAATCATAGTTTTTATCTAAGTGATACTCTTGAAGTTGCAAAGAATCTTTTAGGGAAAGTTCTGGTAAAAAAGGTTAAAAATGGACTTCTGGCAGGTAAAATTGTTGAAACAGAGGCATATATAGGCGATCATGACCCTGCCTGCCATGCTTATAGAAAAATTACAAACCGAAGCAGGATATTGTATCAAACAGGAGGAACTATATACGTGTATTTTGTATACGGTAATTATTATTGTTTTAATATCGTTACGGAAGATGAAGGAAAAGGATGCGCTGTTCTGATCCGGGCGTTGGAGCCGCTTGAAGGAATTGAATATATGAAAGATAACAGGGGAAGCGTAAAAAATATTTATGAATTAACAAACGGACCTTCAAAACTATGCCTCGCATTTGAAATAGAATCTGATTTGAATGGTAAAGATATTACCGGTAGTTCATTTTTTGTGTCAAAGCCTTTGACGGAAAAGAAATTTGATATTGCAGTTTCGAAACGAATCGGTATAAACATCGGAAAGGAATTTATGTACAGATTTTTTATAAAGGATAATCCGTTCGTTACGAGACATAAATTTAACAAGGAATCTTATTTATTAAAATAATTAGTTAATTAATATGAAAATAAAATTTTGCGGTGCCGCTCAAACAGTAACAGGTTCTCAGCATTTACTTGAAATAGACGGAAAGAAAATACTTCTCGACTGTGGCATGTTCCAGGGCAGGCGGGAAGAAGCTTACCAGATGAACAGAAAATTTATATTCAATCCTGAAGAAATAGATTGTGTTCTTCTTTCTCACGCACATATAGATCATTCGGGTAATCTTCCGACTTTAATACTTAAAGGATATCAAAAGAGTATTTATACTACATCGGCTTCGAGGGATTTAGCTTCCATTTTACTGCAGGATAGTGCACATATTCAGGAGAAAGACGTTGAATTTGTAAACAAAAAAAGGAATAAAAAAGGCGAACCGCCATTCAATCCGCTTTATACAATGGATAACGCGATAGAAGCATTAAAACATTTTAAATCTTTTCCGCTTAAAACCAGATTTTATTTGGACGGGTTTAAGGAAAATGTAAGTGTAACATTCATCGAAGCAGGTCATATTCTTGGCTCAGCACAAATTTTACTTGAAATAAACGATAACGGCAGAAAAATCAAACTTGGATACACCGGAGATTTAGGTAGATACAATCTGCCCATACTTAAAGACCCGGAGTTTATAGGGGATGTGGATTATCTGCTAATCGAATCTACATACGGAGGAAGAGAGCATAAAAGTGCGGAATTTGCAGAGGCGGAACTTGAGAATGCAATAAAAGAAGCAATGGTAACTAATGGCAAAATAATTGTCCCGTCATTCAGCGTCGGAAGAACACAAGAAATCGTTTATGCAATAACGAAATTATTTGAAAAAGGTTCTATTCCAAGAATTCCGATATTTGTCGATAGCCCTCTCTCAGTAAAAGCTACTGAGATATTTAAAATTCACCCGGAATGTTTTGACAAGGAAACGTTGGAATTAATACAAAACGGAATTGAAGTATTCGGGGAAGAAAATATCAGATATATAAGTGATGTAAATGACTCAAAGAAACTGAACACATATCAGGGTCCCTGCATGATAATATCAGCATCCGGGATGTGTGAAGCAGGAAGAATATTACATCATCTGGCTAATAATATTGAAAATCCTAATAATACAATTTTCATTGTTGGCTTTATGGCTCAGCATACACTTGGAAGAAGATTAGTTGAAATGAAAGATATTCCCGGAAGTACGGTGAAAATATTCGGTGAAGAATTCAAAGTGAAAGCAAAGATAAAAGTTCTGAATTCATTTTCAGCTCACGCCGATAAAAATGAATTGAGAAAATACGTCAGTCTGTTCGATAAGAATAAGATAAAAAAAATATTTCTTGTACACGGAGAGCCTGATCAGCAAAAGATTTTCAGGGATGATTTATTAAGTATGGGTTATAAAAATATTGAAGTGCCTGCAAGGGGTGATGAGTTTGAAATATAAAACTTTTTTATCCTGAAGTTATATTTAAATATTTCCTATACAAATCCAGATATTGCTTTGCAGACTGGTTCCATGAGAAATCTGCCTGCATTCCTCTTTTTATGATTTTTAATTTTTCTGAATTATTACTTATGATCTCTATTGCACGATTTATTTTTCGAAATAAAGCTGGCGAAGTATATTCCTGAAAAACGAAACCGTTTGCCATATCTCTGTGTTCATCATAATCTATTACGGTATCCGCCAATCCTCCCGTATTTCTTACGATTGGAATCGCTCCATAGTTCAAAGAATACATTTGATTCAACCCACAAGGTTCATATTTTGAAGGCATAAGAAACAAATCTGAACCGGCGGTAATTAAATGCGACAGTCTGTTGTGGTATCCAATATGACAATGAAGTTTGTCAGGATAATCTTTAGCCAATTCCTTCAGATCTTTTTCATATTTTGCTTCCCCCTTTCCAAGAATTACCATCTGCACATTCAGTTTCAAAATATCTTTCATAACAGGGAGTAATATATCAAAACCTTTTTGATATGCCAAACGTGATACTATACCGATTAATACTTTACTTTTATCATAAGGGAGATTTATTTCTTTAAGCAGTTCAATTTTATTAATTTCTTTTTTTTCGGGTGTCCGAAAATTATATTTAACAGGTAAATAATCATCTGTTTCCGGGTTCCAGACATCGCGATTTATCCCATTTAGGATTCCGTAGAAGTCAATCGATCTTTTTTTTAGTATTTCATCTAGACCTTCACCGAATTCTTTTGTCTGAGTTTCTTTTGCATAGGTAGGGCTAACAGTTGAAATTACATCCGCAAAAGAAATTCCGGTTTTTAAAAAATTAAATCTATCATAAAGTTCAAATTCGCTGTCTTTTTTTAAATCATCAATGAAAAAACCCGCATTAACGATTGATTCAGGTGGAAAGTTACCCTGATATGCTAAATTATGAATAGACAAAAGTGAAATGGTTTTTGCAAAAAGTTTATCCCACGAATAATGTTTTTTCAGATATACGGGAATCAGGGCTGTCTGCCAGTCATTACAGTGAATAATATTCCCGTGAAACTTAAGCCTTTGAATTGTTTGAATTACAGCATGCTGAAAAAGTATAAAACGAATGTCCTCATCAGGATCATTGGTGTAAACATGATCCCGGTCGTATAATTCCGGACATTCAATGAAATATGCTTCAACATTCAGATTTCCGTGTTTGCCATACCAGACATTAATTTTATATTTTTTTGAGGAAATTTCAATTTCAACATTTTTAATCTCCCCAATAAGTTCCAGTTTATGCTCTTCCCTGTCAATAAGTTTATATAACGGCAAAAATATTTTTATATGGCAACCAAGACTCGAAAGCGCCAGAGGTAACGAACCGCTAACGTCAGCTAACCCTCCCGTCTTAACAAAAGGATAACATTCACTCGTAACAAAACATACGTTGATCTTATTCATTCAAATTAAGTTTATTAAATTTAGTAAATATCAATATATTAAAACACTCATTTTAATTGGGCAAGAAAGAAACAACTCACGGATGAATAACCAACATTACAGTTTGATTCATCCGATGAGTAAACAGTCCTTGCCTTGAAGCAGTTATACCGGCAAATCCCGTTAGTTAACATATTAAATTCTGTTCTTTCATTGACTTGTTATTAAAAACGGAAATTCGTAAAATTGTTGTTTATAACAATTTTATTAAATCAATCAATTGACAATCTGATGTTACACAGAAAACTTAACGTTTTAATCGTTTTATTAGTACTTACGGGTATTACTTTGGTGCTTTCCGGATGTTCATCATCAAAAAAGATGGTAGTAGCGGAAATAGGTAATGAAAAAATCACATTATATGATTTTGAGAAACAATATCTAAAAACGGTAGGAAATGTTGATTCTGCCAAAAACAAATCGATGGATGAAAAGAAGGAATTCCTTAATCTTCTGATAAAATTCAGACTTAAAGTTAAAGACGGCAAGGATAGAGGATTTTCAGAAATTCCTGAAATTAAGAATGAAATCACCGAGTTCAAGAAAAAATATATTCCTGAATTTCTAATCGATAAAGAAGTTGTCGAGCCTTATATTAAATCAGCCTATGAAAGAAAAAAATACGAATTAAGAACTTCTTACATTCTGATTAATATTCCCGGACAGGGAACACCCGACGATTCGATAAAAGCATATTTGAAATGCGATAGTGTCTATAAGGCATTAAAAGATGGAAAAGATTTCCTTGAAATAGCAAGACAATTTACTGAAGACCCCGGATTTGCCAGTAACAAAGGGGATACTTATTATATCACCTCAGGAATGGTCCCAATTGAATTTGAAGACGCAATATATGATCTTAAGGTAGGCGATTATACAAAACAACCCGTGAAAATAAACAATACGCTTTTTATTGCAAAATTAACTGACAAGAAAAAAAGGTCTGCCGGTATTAAGCTTTCTCATATCATGCTGCAGGATAAAAGAGATAGTTTAAACAAAATTACAGATACACTTGATGCATTTAACAGGATAAAAGACATAAAGAGTAAAATCAATAAAGATAATTTTGCTGAGCTGGCGCAGACCTATTCTGAAGACCCGGGTTCAAAAACAAGAGGAGGCGACCTGGGATTAATTGATAACAGAAGAAGACTGCCACAGGATATAGATAGCCTTGTATTTTCTCTTAAAGTAGGACAGGTTAGTGAGCCGGTTAAATCACAATTCGGCTGGCATTTATTTTTAGTAACTGAAGAAAAAGAATTCGAATCTTATGATAAACAAAAAGAACAATTAAAAAGCGAATTCAAAAGAGGAGCTACATATAAATCAGCACGCACAAAGTATGTTGATAAAATCCGGAGTGATTATGAATTCAAATTGAATCCTCAAGGCTTAGCTTTCCTTCAAACAAAATTTGATACAACAAAAGCTTTCAGTCAGTATAATATGGATAGCCTCTTTTCTGCTCAGGATAGAACTACTTTATTAGCAACATTTAATGGCGGGGATATTAAAGTTGAAGATATGATTACTTATTTGAACACAAATAAAGATTGGGCGGGAACTGCTCCTAATGCGAGTGGAATTAAAAATGTTGTCGAGGGAACAGCTGAAGCTCCAATTTTAAATTTGGCAGCAGCAAAAGCTAATGTCGAAAAAGATGATGAATTCAACGAACTTCTGTCAGAATATGAAAATGGCCTTATAAGTTTTAGGATTGACCAGGATGAATTATTCAGTAAGATTAAAATCACCAATGAAGAAATGGCGGCATATTTTGAGCAGAACAAGCAGAATTATACGGTAACAGACAGCACAGGAACACATCCGAAAAATTTCGAGGATGTAAAAGCTGAAATATCCAATAAATTACAACAGGATAGGTTTAAAGATATGGAGAACAAATATGTTGAAGATCTTAAGAAGAAATACCCTGTAAAGATAAACGAAGATGTGCTTGCAAAAGCTTTCAAAAAATAATTCATTTGAAAGTGTTTTAGAATTTTTAAAGAAAAAAATAAATTGCAATATATAAAATTCCTCTCAGGATTGTTTGTTTTTTTATTCCTGTCATCTTTTGCTTCTGCTCAGCAGCCGAAGGAAGGTGACAGGATTCTTGCAATTGTAGGAACTGATGTAATTCTTGAATCTGATTTTCAATACCAGATTCAATTGTATGCCCGGCAAAATCAGCTGACCCAGATAAGTCCTGCTTTAGCCCAGCAATTATTCCAACAGCTTCTCACAGAAAAGATAATACTTGCAAAAGCCGATCAGGACAGTATCACTGTTACCGAAGATGAGGTTAATCGTGAACTTGATAATAGAATAAAATCATTGATAGAACAGTTTGGTTCTGAACAACGGGTGGAAGAAGTGTATAATATGTCTATTGGAAAGATAAAAATAACACTTAAAGATGATCTCAGGAAAAAATTAAAAGGAGATAAACTTAAAAGGCAGAAATTTGGCAGCGGTTTTAAAGCTTCCGATAAAGAGATTAGAGAATTTTATTACTCCTACAAAGACAGTCTTCCTTCTATCGGGAAGGAATATGATTTATATCACATTTTTATTACCAGAAAAGTTACCGAAGCAGAGAAAATTTTCGCAAAAGAAAAAGCTTTAAAAATTCTCGACAGTATAAAGAACGGAGCGGATTTTTCCGAACTTGCAAAAAGAAATTCTGATGATTCTTTAAGTGCATTAGCCGGAGGAGACCTCGGGTGGGCAAAACGTGGTTCTTTTGTGAAGGAATTTGAGGAAGAACTGTACAGACTGAAAATCGGTGAAGTTTCGAACATTGTGGAAACGGAATTCGGATACCACATTATTAAATCGATTGATAAAAAAGGTGATCTGATAAAAAGTTCACATATTCTGGTGGCTTATCCAAAATTCGAGTCATCAGATATTGAATCTATTTCATATCTGAATAAAATAAAAGCAGATATTGAAAGCGGAACAATATCATTTGAAGATGCTGCGATTAAATATTCGCAGGATATTCAGACTAATCAAAAAGGCGGACATATTGGTTTGGTTACGGTTGATAAGCTTGACAGTAATGTTATCGAGGAATTAAAAGTATTACCCAAAGGTACTATCGGTGATCCGATGAGAATAGGAGATAAAAAGAATTACGGATATGAATTATTAAAATATACCGACATTGTCGAAGCACATAAGTTAAACCTCGAACAGGATTACGATAGAATCAAGAGATATGCAGAATATTATAAAGAAAATACTGAATTAGAAAAATGGATTAATGAGATTAAGCAATATATTTATGTAGACGTGAAACTTTGATGATATAACCGATTTATGAATTTTTTTATAAAGACCGGATATAGTATAATATTTGTAATAATATTATTAATTGTATCGGTCTTTTTTACATATATCGCTTACAGAAACACCACGGTTCTGAACCCTCAGAAATCAATCTTAAGAATTCTGCGGTTTACTTCTGTATTTTTAATACTGTATCTGCTCTTATCTCCTTTTTTATATATAATAAAAAGCTATGTAAGCAAGCCTCTGAATATTATTTTAGTAGATAATTCATTGAGTATGAAAATCGGAAATAAAATTTCCGATGAGAAGAAATATTTAGCTGAAAATATTAAACATTATTTTGCAGGTAATACTGAAAACATAATTTTTTCATTCTCCAACGGATTGACTCAGCAAATTAATAATTCAGAAATCGATTCAATAAAATTTGATGGTTTAAATAATTCCGAAACGAATATCTCTCAGGCATTAGAGGAAATTGTTAAAAGATTTCCGGACAGGAATATCGCTGCAATAAATATAATATCTGATGGTATATTTAACAGCGGAGGAAACCCGGTCAATCAGGGAAAACTTACTAATGCTGCTTTTAATTACTATCTGATAGGAGATACAATACAAAAAAAAGATGTTGTTCTGGAAGCTATTAATTTTAATAAAAATGTTTACATTGAGAGCTCTACCCCGATTATTGCAAATTTAAGTTCATATGGTTATAACAAACCGGTTAGTGTTAATTTATATGAAGATAATTCACTAATAGATACAAAAATCATCAACACTAATGAGAATGAAAGTAAATACAAAGTTGAGTTTAATGTTTCCTCCCCGGTGGAAGCAATTAAAAAATATAAAATTGAAATTGAACCTCAATCAGATGAAATTACGACTCAAAATAATTCAGAGGAATTTATTATCAAGTTTCTTAATAATAAATTAAAAATATTAGTTTTGTCGGGAGGACCCGGTGCTGACTTTGCTTATCTTGCACAGGAGATTAAAAAGATAAATAATATTGAAGCTAAGTTTCTGACTCAAAAATCCGCTAATGAATTTTATGAAGGAGCCCCGGATAATTTTAACGACTATCAGGTTTTTATACTTTCGGATTTTCCAACATCAGTAACAAATCCGGGAATAATAACCGGATTGAAAGAAAAATTATCTAAAAGAAACAGTTCCCTTTTCTTTATAGCCGGCAGGAATACTGATTATGAAAAACTTTCGCTGATTGATGAATTTCTCCCATTTTCAACATCAGCAAATAATATTTCCGAGATACGCTCGTCAGTATATTCAGTAACTAATTTAAATGAAGAATTAAAAAATTTTAAATCCCTTAACTCTGTGAACAGTTTTCCTGAAGTTTACAGGACCTCGTCGGTAATTTCCATAAAGCCTCAAACAGAGACTGTGTTGTTGTTTTCAAATAATCACGACCCGGCATTGATGATAAGCAGCACTAATACGAACAGGTCTGCAGCGATTCTTTTCTATGGATTCTATAAATGGAGGTTGAACCCAAATAGTACCAGTTCAGATCAGGTCCTTAACTCTATCTTATCAGGAACTATTCTTTCTATCACAGATAAGGAAAAAACAAATAAATTTTTTATTGAGACTACTAAGCAGATTTATTCACCTTATGAAGATGTAATCTTCAATGCAGCTATCTCTGATCCCGAAGCAAGTTTATCAGGGAAAATAAGGGTAAGAATTTATAATGATAAATATGACAAAGAAATTGAACTCGAGAAAAAAGAAAATTCAAATTTTTACGGTAAAGATAAAATAACTAATGCAGGAGAATACACTTATGCTGCAGAACTCATAACAAACGGAATAGTTCTGGAGAAAACAGTAAACAAATTCATTATCGGAGATGACAAAAAAGAATACAGAGAAACCCGTTCTGATGCCGGAGTATTAAACCAGTTAGCTTCTATCAAAGGCGGAGTGAAGTTAAACAATTTGAGCGGAAATGAGATTGAAAAAGTAATTGAAAGTTCAGGTAATAATTCTTCAGAGACAAAAGAATACAATATAAAAGATTATTTTAACAGTAACATATATTATCTAATTATTATTATTATTTTACTGTCGGCAGAATGGATTTTACGGAAAAGAAATAATCTCCCCTGAATGTTTTACATATTTAATAATTTTATTATTATTTATATTTATAATCAGGATTAACTATGAAAAGGTCAGCATACATATTATTTTTTACTTTCATTTTAATTTCTTCCGGTTATTCTCAGCAGTTTTGGACTAAAAAAACTCCCCCCACTTCAATGAATCTGAAGATGGTTGCCTATTCTGATACAAATAAAATCTGGGTGTGCGGTGATTCCGGCACTGTATTGCATTCAACTAACGGAGGCAACAACTGGACTCTCCAGGCTACCAGAGTACTTGAGAATATTCATTATATTTATTTCCTGAACGAAAGACTGGGCTGGGCATTATCCTGGCTTACGACAGCACCTCCTTATGGAACCAGAATTTTAAAAACAACGAATGGGGGGTTGAACTGGTCAAATTATGTTTATGCAACGGAGAATGTTTTTTTAAATACCATAGTATTCTTAGATTCTTTAGAAGGATGGCTTGGAGGATATCCCGGTGGAATACAACACTCTACAGACGGAGGCATAAACTGGACTCAGGCATCAACTGACTCAAATGCAGTTGCAGGTTTTCCTGTTAAATCATTTACTTTTTATAATAAGCGATTAGGATTTGCCTGCGGGGGATTTATGGATCTTGCAGGTGTTGTTTGGAGAACTACAAATTTCGGAGCAAAATGGTCTTCTCTTGGCGTATCACCGGAACCTCTTGTAAAAATGGCAATCACAGATTCGCTCCATATATTTGGCGTCGGAGGTGATTTTGAATTTGGTCCGGGCCTGGTTAAATCCAATAACGGCGGAACTAACTGGTCTTATAAAACATTTGCATTATTCGGAATACCCTCCACTATTGCTTTTAGAACTAATTCCGAATGCTGGGTTCCGATTCCGGCTCTTCGAAGGTTCCTTTTCTCTACAGATACATTAGAATCCTGGTCTGAAATTGCAACTCCGGACAGCATTAATGTAACTGATATTGTTTTTATAAATTACAGAAACGGTTATTGCATAGGTGATACGGGTTCTTTATATAAATTCAATCCGAATGCTACTTCAGTTAATAATTTTAATACCGAAATTCCAACATCATATAATTTATTCCAGAATTACCCTAATCCTTTTAATCCTTCAACTAAAATAAAATACCAGATACCTTTTTCGGGAGTAGTGAAGATTTCTGTGTTTGATGTGTTGGGTAGAGAAATATATGTGCTGTTAAATCAATACACACAAGCCGGGACAAATGAAACACAATGGAATGCTGCTAACTTCTCATCAGGAATTTATTTTTACAGGATAACGGTGAACGAATACACTTCTTCAAAGACTATGATGCTCTTAAAGTAATAATCTTCAGTTTTATATTGGAAATAAAAAAATAGTCGGCACGATATCAGGAAGAATTATATAATTCAACAATTCTATCCGTCAATAATATTTTATAATAGCAGGAAATAAAATCAGCAAAAAGAGTTTTTTCTTTTAGCTTTAGCAAATCTGAAGTAACATTGTTTTCCCTTGTCGAAATAACAAAAGATATTGCTGTTTTCTCTCTCCCCGTCTGATATTGCCGGTTAAGTGGCACTGAAAAGTTTAAAACCAGTATCAGGATGACAGTAAATATGATTTTTTTAATTTCCATTTATTAAAGATATAATTTTTTTATTAAATAATAAAGGACTGGAGGTTATAAACTCCGATATTTCTTTTATTTAATTCAGTTAATATTTCAAAACCATTTACGAGTTTTATTTGTTTAGATTTACAACACTTATAATTAATTAATTCTTATAGTTTTATGGAAAAAAGAAAACTCGGAACTCAGGGATTGGAAGTCTCCTCCATAGGTCTTGGCTGCATGGGTATGTCTGAATTCTATGGAACAAGTGACAAAAAGGAAAGCCTTCGTACTCTTCATCGTGCACTGGAACTCGGAATAGATTTCCTCGATACTGCTGATTCCTACGGTCCTTTCAAAAACGAAGAACTTTTGGGAACATTCCTTAAAGGAAGACGCAATCAAATCAAACTCGCAACGAAATTCGGAATTAAACGATCAGGTGATATGACGGAAAGAAACATAGATGGAAGTCCGGACTATGTCCGGGCAGCTTGTGAGGCTTCGCTCAAACGCCTGAATACGGATTACATTGATTTGTATTATCTTCATCGGGTAGATTCTAATGTACCGATTGAGGAAACAGTGGGTGCAATGTCACAACTTGTCAAATCCGGCAAAGTAAAATATATCGGACTATCCGAAGCAAGTACGAATACTATAAAACGTGCGCATAAGATACATCCTCTGTCTGCTCTTCAATCTGAATATTCACTGTGGACAAGAGATGTGGAAGAAGATATTTTAACTACACTTCGCAGCCTTGGCATAGGGTTAGTTGCTTACAGTCCTCTCGGCAGAGGATTTCTTACTGGAAACATAAAAAATTCTGACGATCTGGCTGAAGATGATTTCCGAAGATATACACCAAGATTTGTCGGAGAACATTTTAAAAAAAACCTTTCTCTTCTCAGAAAAATTGAAACTTTTGCCAACCGTAAAAGATGCACACCTGCGCAATTAGCGCTCGCATGGGTACTGGCGCAGGGAAAGGACATCGTTCCAATACCGGGAACCAAGCGCGTAAAATTTCTCGAAGATAATTCAGGTGCTCTTAGAATAAAATTATCTAAAGAAGAGATGATGGAAATTGACGGAATTTTTCCGAAAAATGTTGCGGCAGGTTTGAGATATCCCGAAGCATCTATGAAATTTCTTAATAACTAAACCCATATCCGGGTTTTTAAGGGATATGGGCTTAACTAAATAAATTCTATTTCTTTTTTGCTTTAAAAACGCCATTTGGCTGATTAAAAACTGCTTCAGTTATTTTGCCGTCTTCTTCAGTAAATTTTAAGCTGTAACCATCCAGATTTTTTAGGTTGAATTCATTATTCCCAATTGGTACTAATTCATAAACCGGCTGACCGGGAACTACGGCTGTCAGTGTGGTTGGATTCCTCAAAGATATCGTTATTACTGTCCCCATGATTTCATATTCACCTGTAAATTTTTGCAAACTCACCTCATCAAGTTTTTTCACATCTACGGCACGCTTGAATTCAATATCCTTCACACCATCCTGCAATGGCATTGTAAATCTGTCAATTTCACCTTTTGTATTCGTTAAAAAAGTTAATTTAAGTTTCGGTATTAATCCATCTTCAACAGTTTCAAAAATATCATAATGATAATGATTCAATTTCCCTTTCATGGAATGGAAATCCCCTACAAGCTCATTATCTTCCATTAAAATATTAACGTTTCCATAACCCGGGTTTTCAAATTTCCCCGTATAAGACTCGAGTGGATGGGACGGACTTGTTCCTTCTACCTGATTGGGGTCTTTTTTATCTTTTTCATCCTTCATAGCTTCCTTCATTTTCCTGATATCTGCAATTAATTTCTGATTCCAGTCTATTTCACTTAAACCCAGCACTCTATCAATTGCATAGTTCCTGACGACAGAAGGAAAAGAAGTTCCATCCATATTAGTCAGTACAACTATTCCTGCACTGTCTCTGGGCAGCAGGCAAACCGAAGCTGAGAATCCGTCAATGTTTCCTCCGTGTTCAACCCTGAGATGACCTCTGTAAGATGTTATCATCCATCCCATTCCATATGAACTATAGAAAACTTCATCGCTCATACCACCCGGTATAACCATTTGCGGAGTGTGCGTTTGCGATAAAGTGCCATCCGAAATTATTTGTTTATCATTAAACTTACCTCCGTTTATTTGCAGCATTACCCAGTTTGACATATCGGTAACATTCGAATTTATAGAACCTGCAGGACCCATAGCGTCGATGCTTCTGAATGGTATTTCGTTTACAACATCTTTCACTTCTCTATAGGGCTTCGAATAATCTGTAGATTTCTGCGATTCATAAATAGAAAAATTTGTGGATTTCATATTTAACGGGTCAAGAATTTTACTCTTCACAAAATTTTCCCAGCTTACACCGCTTACTTTTTCTACAAGATATCCAGCTGCAGCAAACATTCCATTCTGATACTGCCACACTTCCCTGAATCCATGACTTGGTTCCAGATATCTCAATCTTTCTATCATATCTTTTCTCGGAATATCGTCTGCTCCGTACCATGCAAAGTCGTGTCTGGGCAATCCCGACCTGTGGCAAAGCAAATCTCTTGCAGTTATATGCTCGGTTACATAATTATCAAATAATTTAAATTCGGGCATATAATCAATCACAGGTTTATCTAAATCTAGTTTACTTTCGTCAACAAGCAGGCATACTGCCGCAGATGTAAATGCCTTTGTGCAGGAACCGATTGCAAATAATGTGTTTTCCGTAACGGGCAATTGATTCTTTACATCCCGATATCCAAATCCTTTTATAAATATAACTTTCCCGTTCTTCACAATCGCTACAGCACAACCCTGAAGATTCCAGTCCTTCATTGCTTTTTCAACATATTGCTCAAATCCGTCAAGCTTTACATCTTCGTTAATCTGTGGAAATGATTGCGATGAAAGAACTAAAAGGATTAATACTGCGAAAATTTTAATATAGTTTTTCATATGATATAATAATATTAATAGGTTAATAGATTAGACGCATTAATATAAATTTTGTTGCAAATAATGTTATAATAATCATTTAACTTATCAATTCAATAATACTTTTATATATTAAATAATAATAAAAAATGCCATATTTTAAAAAATATAAATATACTATAATGAAAAAAACTTATTCTATACTCTTCGTTATTAGTTTAATTTCCGTAATCTCTTTCCAAAATCTATTTGCACAATGGACATATACAAATGGACCGTACGGAGCATCTGTTCAGGCATTCGCAGTTAAAGATTCCTATGTCTTTGCAGGAACAGGCGGAGGCGGAGTTTATGTTTCAACAAATAACGGAACAAACTGGACAGCTTCAAATTCCGGGTTATCAGCTACAAATATTTATTCGTTTGCCGTTCTGGGAAATAATATCTATGCGGGAGCATATGGAGGTTGCTTTATGTCAACCAATAACGGGACAAACTGGACCGCTGTGAATTCAGGACTTACTGCAAGCGATGTCCACGCCCTTGCTGTCAGCGGAAATAACTTATTCGCAGGAACATTTTCAGGTGCATTTCTTTCAACTAATAATGGAACTAACTGGATATCGATAAACAATGGTTTAACTACTACTACAGTCCAGGCTCTTTCAGTAATCGGTACAAATGTTTTTGCCGGTACATTCGGAGGAGGCGTATATCAAACAACGAACAATGGAACCAACTGGGTGCTCGCAAGCGGCGGTCTTGGAAGTATTTATATATATGGACTGACTTCAAGCGGAACAAATTTGTTTGCATCCGGTTCAGGTGTTTACTTTTCTGCAGACTCAGGAAAAACCTGGACTACTATTATTTCAGGTTTGACCAATACTAATGTTCTTTCACTCAGTGCAGGCGGAAATTATTTATATGCAGGAACTTCCGGTTCAGGTGTTTTTGCTTCAACTAATAACGGACAGTTATGGTATCCTGCAAATTCGGGAATGAGCGGTGCAATAACGCAAGCAGTTTATGCGTCGGGTACAAATGTATTTGCCGGAACTCAGGGCGGAGCATATTATTCTTCAAATAATGGTTCAAACTGGTCTGCTGTCAACAATGGAATGAGATACCTGCTTTGCCAGGGAATTGCATCATTCAATAATAATATCTACTGCGCCACCTGGGGAAATGGTGTTGCTATGTCAACCGATAATGGCACAAGCTGGACACTTGCCAATAATGGTATAACCAATGCGATTGCTTCATCATTCGCATCTCTCGGAAGCACTTTTTATGCGGGAACACAGGGCGGAGTCTTCAAGACCACTGATAACGGTTCCTCCTGGACTGCGTCAAACAATGGACTTACGGATTTACAGCTTTTCACTCTCGGAGTTAATAATTCAAATTTATATGCCGGTGCGGGAAGCGGAGTATTTTATTCTTCAGACGGCGGTGCTCTTTGGTCAAAAATAAGCACAGGTCTTCCCGCTTATCCTGTCTATGCACTTGCATTCATAGGGAATAATATCTTCGCCGGTCTCTGGGGACAGGGAGTTTATACATCAACAGATAACGGACAATCCTGGAGCTCGGCAAATAACGGATTAACAAATAATATTGTTATAACACTGGCTGTAAATGGAACTGACTTGTTCGCAGGAACCACAGCCGGATTATTCAAATCAACAGATTTAGGTCACTCCTGGGCATTAGCCACCGGCGGACTCGGCACCACTTACATATTATATATTTATTCATACAACTCGAATCTATTTGCAGGTACTTGGGGCGGAGGTGTATATTATTCCTCGAACAGCGGAGCAAACTGGAGTAATGTTAGTACTGGTCTGCTGAATCTTGATGACAGAGCATTAACAGTTTTTAATTCAAATCTCTATGTTGCTTCAGTGGGTGGAGTGTGGAAACGACCTTTAAATCAGATTGTATCAGTAAATCAAATATCAAACATAATTCCTGAATCATTTAATCTTTATCAAAATTATCCGAACCCATTCAATCCGGTAACAAAAATAAAATTCGATATCCCTTCAAACTCAGTAGGACAGACATTCCTGTCTGTCTATGATATACTCGGCCGTGAAGTAGCAATACTTGTGAAAGAAAAATTACAACCCGGAAATTACGAAGTATCTTTCGATGCGAGTCAGTTATCGAGTGGAACTTATTTTTATAAGTTATCTACCGGTAATTTTGTAGAAACAAAGAAAATGATAATTATGAAATGACAATTTACTTATAAACTGAAGTCCCGATCACTAATCATATCGGGACTTTTTTTAATATCTAGCATATTTACTTACAGATTCTTACCAATATATCTATACTCCCCACTCAGTTATATTGCAATTGAACCTTCAATTAAGATTCGATATTTTTGAATTACATTAAACTAAATCTTATGAAAAAATATATATTCCTTGGATTCCTGCCATTGGTTATCATTCTTCTTTTTGGTTTTGTTTTTAATTCGCAAAACATAACCCAAAATAATTATAAAAAAGTAAAAATTTATATTTCGTCTGCATCTGATATTCAGGATCTGCTGAATAAAGGTATTTCTGCAGATGAACACTGGGGTAATGTAAAGGATGGCATTATACTTGAGATGAGTAATGATGAATTCGCAAAATTAAAAACGCTCGGATACAGATATGAAGTACTCGTAGACGATCTGAATGAGCATTATAATAATAGAAAACCTTTAACACTTGCCGAGATGCAAAACAGTAAAGAATTGATGCAAATAGATAACATAACAACATATACTCTTGGAACCATGGGTGGTTTTCATAAATATTCCGAAGTAATTTCAGTACTTGATACACTGAGGGCACTTTTTCCAAATCTCATATCATTAAAACAAAATCTCGGAACTTCCTGGGAAAGCAGGACAATATGGGCAGTTAAAATTTCCGATAATCCTGATGTAGATGAATCTGCAACCGAACCCGGAATTTATTTCGACGGACTTCACCACGCCCGCGAACCAATGTCAATGGAAGTCCAATTATATTACATGTATTGGCTTTGCGAAAATTATGCAACGAATCCCGAAGCAGCATATCTTGTGAATAACAGAGAAATATTTTTCGTCCCCATAGTGAACGTTGATGGATATGTCTATAACCAAACCACTAATCCCAATGGAGGCGGCGACTGGCGCAAAAACCGAAGGAATAATGGAACGTCATACGGTGTCGATTTAAACAGAAACTACAGCTATGGATGGGGATACAATAGCGGTTCAAGCGGTGACCCGAATTCGGATACTTACCGCGGACCGAGTGCATTTTCCGAACCTGAATCAAGTGCAATCCGGGATTTTCTTCTTTTGAAGCATCCGAAAATTGGAATTTCACTTCATTCAGTTGCAGGTACTATTCTTAATCCTTACAGCTATTGCGATACTGTTATTAAGTATGAAGTCTATCAGGATTATAGTTCTGAATTCGGTCCGACTAATATGTATTTATATGGAACTGTAAAAGAAATGCTTGCGTATTATTCAAGTGGTACAACCCGTGATTATATGCACGTTACAGGGACTTATGGCTGGACAGTTGAAATATCCGGTTCCGATTTCTGGCCTGCGTCAAGTGAGATTATTCCGCTCAATAATCTGAATCTTCCAATGATGAAATATATCAGCTGGGTTGGAGGTGCTTATCCTAAAATGCAGAATTTCAATATTCCCGGAAAAGGATGGGCTGGAAAGAATGATACATTACAATTGGGAATTGCTGTCAGAAATAAAGGAGTATCTCAAACATCTAAAAATGTCGTGGTCGAGTTATCTTCGACATATGCAAATGCGACTGCTCTTGTAAATTCAGTGAACTATGACAGCATATCCGTCAACCAGATAAAAACAAATAATTCAAATCCTTTTAAATTTAAAATTTCATCCTCTGCAGTTATTGGTGATAATATGCAGTTCGTTTGCACTATTAAACAGGAGGGTGTTATTGCTTCTAAAGATACATTTTATATTACTGTCGGAAAAATTGATTCACTATTTTACGATGGCGGAGAAAACGGATGGACTAACTGGACACGAAGCGGAACAGGAAAACAATGGGATACAACTTTTGTATCTTTCTGGAAGGGTTCAAAATCTTTTGCAGATTCCCGATACGGAAATTCCTCAAACAGTTCGGCAAATTATTTTTCACTAACTCCATCATTTAATCTCTTAAACAGAATCAATCCGCGTCTTGAATTTGCAGTAAAATATGCAACTGAACCGGGATATGACTATGCAAGAATACAAATCAGTTCAAACAACGGAACTTCCTGGACGAATCTTAGCGGAAGATATACAGCTACTATATCCGGTCAGCCTTCATATGCCGGTTTAAAATACTGGGTTTACGAACAGATTAATTTAAACACTTATATCGGGCAAACAGTAAAATTCAGATTTTATTATTATACAGACAATGGAACTCCCGGTGATGGAATATACATAGATGATTTCCGGATAGTGGATTATAAAGATAATACGAACGGAATTACACAAATCGGAAATGTCTTACCGGATAAATATTCTTTGTATCAAAATTATCCGAACCCATTCAATCCGGTAACAAAAATAAAATTTGATATCCCGGCAAACTCAGTAGGACAGACATTCCTGTCTGTCTATGATATACTCGGTCGTGAAGTTGAAATACTCGTGCATGAAAAATTACAACCAGGGACTTATGAAGTAACATTCAATGCGAGTAAATTACCCAGCGGAACTTATTTTTATAAGTTATCCGCCGGTGATTTTAATGATATAAAAAAATTGGTGATGATTAAATAAGTGATTGCCGTAATAATTCAATTTCTAATTTCGTATTGTTATACTATTTTGATATATCTTAAATTAATTAATGAAAATTTATGAACAACAATTACTATCAGGATTATTCCGGAGGGTTTAATAATGTTCCGCCGCCACCTCCCCCACCACCGGCAGTTCCTCCTCCACCGCCGCAGAATTTTAATTCCCAGGGGCAGTATCAGGCAAATAATCAGAATGCCAGCTCAAATGCAATTATGGCTCTAATATTTGGAATAATAGCATTTATAATTTGTCCTTTCTTCTCAGGAATTGTAGCCTGGATTATGGGAAGTATAGAACTGTCAAAAATAAAAAGAGGTGAATCATCACAGGCAGGTAAGGGTTTTGCTACAGCTGGTATGTGGCTGGGGATTGTAAATGTTATTCTTACTGTTCTCGCAATACTTGCTTATATTGTTATCTTAGTGTTTGTATTATCGACAAATACAACACACAGATATTAACCGGGAGAAAAATTGAAATTATTTTATAAAAAAATAAATCCGGAAATTCCCGGATGTGATTTATTATATTCAACAGAAGGTTCTTCGGGAATGGATTTGTCTTCAGCATCATTGGAAAATATAATTATCCAACCCGGAGAAACAAAACTAATACCAACAAACCTTATAATCGAAATTCCCAAAGGCTATGAAGGACAGGTAAGACCGAGGAGCGGACTGGCTCTGAAATTCGGAATAACAGTTTTAAATTCTCCCGGAACAATTGATTGCGATTATCGCGGTGAAGTGAAAGTGCTTCTGATAAACCACGGAAAAGAAAATTTCACTGTCAAATTCGGTGATAGAATTGCCCAGCTGATAATTTCGAATTATGAAAAGGTGGAGCCGACATTGGTCAAATCTTTAACCGATACCGGCAGAGGCAGCGGAGGATATGGAAGCACAGGAATATAAAACAGGAACTCTGCATTTAGTGTCCACACC
Organism: uncultured Ignavibacteria bacterium; assembly: GCA_963806045.1. GTDB lineage: Bacteria > Bacteroidota > Ignavibacteria > Tepidaquicellales > Tepidaquicellaceae > DATCHW01. The sequence goes on from CAWDWP010000015.1 coordinate 229,374, forward strand.
AATCGGTAATTATGCTGACCTTACAATCAGGGCATATAACACTCTAAGAGATTGTGATTTTGTTATATGCGAAGAATTTAAAGAGGCATCGAAATTATTAAAGTATTTTGAACTAAAAAAAGAATTAAGACAGCTTGATGAGCATAACGAATCTGAGATTATGGATGAATATATTAATGAATTATTGAGCGGGAAGGAAATCGCTTTGATATCAGATTGCGGAACCCCTGTATTTGCAGACCCGGGGCTGAAATTGCTTAACAGATGCAGAGAATTGAATATCAAATTAAACTTTATTCCGGGAGCAAACTCTGTTCTTGCAGCAATAGTATTATCAGGATTTGATATAAGCAGATTTTATTATATGGGTTTTCTTTCTCCAAAATCAGACATTCGAAAAAAGGAATTAAAAGAATTAATTAGCCTGAGCAGAACTTTTGTTATTCTTGATACACCTTACAGACTTAAAACTGTTTTATCAGACATAGAAGCAATCTTACCGGAAAGAGATATTTTTATTGGATTTAATCTAACGATGGAAGATGAAATACAATTCAGAGGAACAGCAAAAATAATTCTTGAAAAAATCAGGGACATATCCGGCGATGATAATTTTAAAGGAGAATATGTGATAGTGGTTAGCAAAGAAATTATAAAACACACCGAAAATTAAATTACTGCAAAGACTACAAAAGTTTTCAAAACTTTTGTAGTCTCGAACATTGAAAATCATATTTCTGCAAAAACTACAAAAGTCTTGTAGACTTTTGTAGTATCTTACACCGAAAATTAGACTATAAATAATTATGGTACTTAAATTCACATTAGACACAAAATGCACCTGTGTTTAAAACGTTTAAAGTGTGTTTTTGCAATGTAACACCTTGATTATAATTAGTTTATTTTTTATCTCTGTGCAGAGCTTGATAATTATTATTGGCAAATGAATTGATAAAATTTTTTAATATCCGTAAATTCCCCAATGAAAGTCACTTATAAATCCTCCGGTGTAAATATTAAAAATGCTGACACTTTTGTTCGCTCTATCAAGCCTTTAATAAAAGAGACAACGATAAAAGGTGTTCTGGGAGGAATAGGAAATTTTGGTGGATTTTTTGAACCGAATTTTAAAAAGTTCAGGAAGCCTGTTTTGGTTTCAAGCATTGACGGAGTCGGAACAAAGCTGAAAATCGCATCGCTCTTTAATAAATATGATACCATAGGAGAAGATTTAGTAAACCATTGCACAAATGATATTGCAGTATGCGGAGCCAAACCAATGTTCTTTCTGGATTATTATGCAACGGGAAAACTTAATAATAAAGCGGCGAGAGATATCGTGAAAGGACTTTCGAGAGGTTGTATCAATAACGGATGTTCTCTGATAGGTGGTGAAACCGCGGAAATGCCGGGATTATATCACGGAGAAGATTTTGATTTAGCAGGTGCGATTGTAGGAATTGTTGACAGGAATAATATTGTAGATTTTAAGAAAGTAAAACGCGGAGATATCTTAATAGGACTGGAATCAAACGGACTGCATACGAATGGATATTCACTCGTCAGAAAAATATTCGATTCAAAAGAAAAGTTAAAGAAATATTACAAAGAATTAGGGTGCAAATTATATGAGGAATTATTAAGGGTTCACAAATCTTATTTGAATATTATTCAGCGGAGCTCTAAATATTTACAGTGTTAAATCTATTTCTCACATAACAGGAGGCGGAATTGAAGGGAATACAAAAAGAGTTATTCCGGATGGATTAAAAATGGAAATATTCTGGGATACCTGGGAGCGACCGGCAGTTTATGATTTAATTCAAAAGACGGGGAAAGTACCCGAAGATGATATGAGACGAACTTTTAATTTAGGGATAGGTCTGATTTTTGTTATATCAAAAAATGAAATAGACAATTTTATAAGTTTCTTAAGAAGAAAAAAAGAAAATCATTTTATTATAGGAGAAATTTTATAATGAATTTTATACAATTTTTATTAACTTCAATTTAGAAATTATGGGAACAATAACAAAGCAACAAAGTGAATTGATAACCGGATTAACTGAAGTAAAAACGAACGGTTACAAAATTCATCCGGAAGAGGTTCAAAACACTCTTAGAAAATATATGCTGGTTGACGGTTTCGATTTCACCTTAGACCTGGAAGAATCTCAGGGTGCATATCTTTATGATTCTAAACACAAAAAGAGATTACTCGATTTTTTCACATTTGTAGCCTCTAATCCGCTCGGAATGAATCATCCGAAAATGAACAATGAAGAATTCATCCGTAAAATTGGTAAAGTGGCATTAAGCAAGCCATCATTGTCAGATGTCTATTCACAGGTACAAGCCGAATTTGTGGATACATTTTTCAAAATTGCAATCCCCTCTTATTTCAAATATTCATTCTTCGTTGAAGGCGGAACTCTTGCAGTGGAAAATGCATTGAAAACTGCATTTGACTGGAAGGTAAGAAAGAATTTTAAGAAAGGGTACAAAGAAGACAAAGGTCAGCAAATCATTCACTTTAAGGAAGCATTTCACGGCAGAAGCGGTTATTGCTTATCAATGACCAACACCGACCCCAATAAGATACTTCATTTCCCTAAATTCAAGTGGCCAAGAATCCTGAATCCTAAAGTAAAATTTCCTTTGAATGATGAAAATCTGAAACAAGTAATAAATGCGGAAGAAACAGCTGTCAATCAGATTAAACAAGCTTTGCACGACAACAAAGATGATATTGCAGCATTAATAATCGAACCGATTCAGGGTGAAGGCGGGGATAATCATTTCAGAAAAGAATTCTTTATTAAGCTTCGTGAACTTTGTGATGAGAATGAAATGCTTTTGATTTTTGATGAAGTCCAGACAGGAATTGCACTTACAGGTAAATGGTGGGCACATCAGCATTATGTCCAGCCTGATATTATTTCATTCGGTAAAAAGACACAGGTTTGCGGAATTTTATCAACGAATAGAATTGATGATGTAGAAGAAAATGTATTCAGAAAACCTACTAGGATAAATTCAACCTGGGGCGGTAATATGGTTGACATGTTCAGGTTTAAAAAAATTCTGGAAATAATAAAGGAAGAAGAACTTGTTGAAAATTGCAGGATTCAAGGCGAATACTTGCAAAAGAGAATGAAGGATTTAACCATAAAATATCCGGATAAATTATCTAATGCAAGAGGTTTGGGATTATTCTGCGCCTTCGATTTCAAAACACCTGAGCTTAGAAATAAAATAGTAAGTAAATGTTTTGATGAAGGTATGATGGTTCTCGGCTGCGGAGAAAAGACGCTGAGATTCAGACCACCTTTAATAATAAAACAGGAAGAGATTGAAGCAGGAATTGTAATTCTGGATAAGGTAATTGCAGCATTATAGTATTTTAGTTTTGCCGTCATTTGAAAATACAATGTATAATGACGGCATTTTTATTTCAATTTATTTATATTGTAGTAAATAATTCAACACAAGATGAAAAAGGAAGAGATAAAGAATAACTTTATCAAATATTTAAAAGATAATGGTCACAGAATTACCAATGAAAGACTATTAATACTTGAATCTGCTTTAAGTATGAGAGACCATTTTGATGCTGATGAATTATATTTCAAAATGAAACAGGATTATATAAGAGCTTCAAGAGCTACAGTTTATAAAACACTTGAGTTAATGAGCGAGTGCTCCATATTGACTAAACATAACTTTAAAGGAGAACGGGCAAGATATGAAACTATGTCCGGAAGAAATAACCATTACCATATAATATGCATAAGCTGTAACAGGATTGTTGAATTCGAAGATTCCCGTATTGAAAAACTTCAGGAAAAAATTTGTAAAGAACATAACCTCAGATTAGTCGATCATACTTTGCAGGTATTTGCAGTGTGCAATGATAAGGAAAAATGCTTACATAGAAACTCAAATCTCAAGAGTCATAAGTCAAATAATAAACGTAAGGCGTAAAAAGTAAAACGTAAAAGGTAAAAAACAGCTTCCTATCTTTCCTTGTTGGTGTTTATGCGAATGCGTAGATCCTATTAGGAGTATTACAACAACAAAATAGCCGTAATTGTGCGAACCATTAATGTAAACTTTATGCAGACAAACAAAATTTAATAGCAAACAACAAAACAAAATGAAAAAAGAAATAATAATTACTCGAGTTATTAATGCACCAATTGAATTAGTTTGGAAAACTTTTACTGATTCTGAACTTGTAAAGCGTTGGTGGGGACCGGACAACTTTACTTGTCCAAGTGCAAAAATTGATTTTGTTGAAGGAGGGACATCACTTGTATGTATGAGAGCCCCGAAAGAATTTGGGGGACAAGATATGTATAATATATGGACTTACAGCAAAATCATTTTAAATGAGAGAATTGAATATATCCAAAATTTATCAGACGAAAATGGAAATGTTGTTGACCCGATCAAATTAGGTATGCCTGCAGACTTTCCAAAGAACACTGAGACTATTGTTACTTTAAAAAATATTGGAGGGGGTAAAATAGAAATGATTTTTAAGGAGTTTGCGGACTTTGGACAAATGTTTGAAGCTGCTAAACTTGGTTTAGAACAATGCATAGAAAAAATGTTAATAATATTCACCACATCATAAAACGGGTTTTAATCGCCCCGCCAGCAGGAAGCCTAAAAACGTCATAAAACCTCCACACACTTCATACACTCTATGCACTTATTTTCTAAATTTATTCCATTGTATTATAATTTTAGCTTATTTATATTAAGTCTAAATAAGAATATTTATGACAGCAGCAGATTTAGAATTAGGACAGACAGCCACGATTAGCGAAATTGATTTTTCGCATCCCTCATCTTTACGAATCATTGAGTTCGGTTTCACTCCGGGACAGCAAATAGAAACTGTTAATAAACCGTTTTTTAACGACCCCATATCATTTTCTCTTAGAGGAACATTAATAGCTTTGAGGAAAAGCGATGCACGGTGTATTAAAATCTCCGATTAATAAAATCCCCGTAGTATCTATTGTAGGTCCTCCTAATTCAGGAAAGACTACATTATTCAATTTTCTAAGCGGAGAAAAATCAAAATCAGTAAATTATCCCGGTTCTACAATTGAATGCAAGGAATCTTTATTTTTAAAAAAATTCAAATTAAATGCTGTATTAATAGATTCACCCGGCATTGTAAGCATTGTCCCGAATTCACCTGAAGAAAAAATAGCAATCGATTATTTATTAAGGCATCCTAAATACGGATTTCCTGATATTGTAATAGTTACAATAGATTCCTCACAACTATCGAGACATCTTCTTCTTGCAAAACAAATAATAGACTCAGGTGCAACAGTCATTATCGCTCTGACTATGCTGGATATACTAAAGGAAAAAGGTTATGATTTATGCCTCGATGTATTATCAAATTCGCTTGAATGCAAAGTGATTAAAATAGACGGGAGATTTGGAATTGGACTCGAAGACCTTACAGAAGCAATCGATAATATTCTTAACGATACAGATTATGAAAAAAATGCTTCACCTTTAAACTCCACATTCAGTAAGGAAAAACTGATAAATATATTTAAGGAAATTGAAGTTATTACAGAAAAGGTTATTTATAAATCAGGCAACGGAAATTCAAACCTCCCTGATTTCGTTAAGAAAGCGAACTCACAATTTGTAATAAAAGGCGCCCGAAATTCTAATTTAAGATTAAAGCCTGACGACAGGACTGTAAATATTGATAAATTTGTTCTTCATAAATACTGGGGAATACTAATATTTGTTTTGATTATGGGAATTACGTTTACTTCCATTTTCTGGCTTGCATCACCGTTAATGAGCCTTGTAGACAGTTCTTTTTCCCGCTTGTCCGAATTTGTGAATTACTCTTTGCCTCAGAGCTGGTTCAGGGATTTAATTTCGAGCGGATTAATAAGCGGAACAGGTGCCGTTTTTATTTTCATACCACAGATAATAATTTTATTTTTAATACTCGGTTTCCTTGAAGATACAGGATATCTTGCCCGCGGAGCAATGCTCATAGATAAACCGTTGTCAAAAATCGGATTGAACGGAAGGTCTTTTGTTCCAATGCTTTCCGGTTTTGCCTGCGCAATTCCTGCCATTATGGCAACGAGAACTATTCAAAACAAACGGGAAAGATTTTTAACCATATTTATAATTCCACTGATAAGCTGCAGCGCCAGACTCCCTGTTTATACTTTGCTTATTGGATTCCTTTTTTATAAACAGCCTTTTTACAGCGGATTATCACTGACAATAATTTATTTATTCAGCATTACAATTTCATTAGTTATTGCCGGAATCATTAATAAGTTTCAATCAAAGATATTGAAAGTTGAAGATAATTCTTCGTTTATAATGGAACTACCTTCGTACAGAATTCCCAAAATAAGGGTAGTATTACAAAATACTATTAATAATTTAAATCAATATTTAAAAAAAGCAGGACCGATTATTATTTCGTTTTCGATCATTTTATGGTTTTTAACATACTTCCCGAATCATGACGTAAACATTCCTGCTAAGGATAATTTGAGTAATGAAGAAATCAAAAAACTGGAAACATCAGCCCGCCTTGAAAATTCATACGCTGCAAAACTCGGAAATTTCATCGAGCCGGTAATGAAGCCTCTCGGCATGGACTGGCGAATTGGAGTTTCATTAATTGCAACATTTGCAGCAAGGGAGGTGTTTGTAAGTTCGCTTGCATTAATTTTTAAAGTGACTGATGAGGATGGTGACATACAGTCAACAATGATTCATACAATGCAGAATGCGAAAATTGAAGGTACGCAAAAGAAGTTATTTACATCGGCAACGATAATCGGACTGATTGTTATTTTTATTTTTGCTCTCCAGTGCATTTCCACAATTGCAATTTCAAAAAAAGAGACCGGTTCCTGGCGGATACCGGCACTTCAGGTATTAATTTATTCATCACTTGCTTATATTTTTGCTTTTATCTCAGTTAATGGATTAAGAGCATTGGGTGTGGAATAGTTAAATTTATTAACCCCGCGCGAGCCCTGGTTTGGAAAAGGGGGAAATGAAATCAAAACTATCGGGTTATATGTTTTATTTATTGTCTTGAAAAAGCTACTAATTAATCATACATTAAATCTATAATATAGTATATCTCCGTCTTCAATAATATATTCCTTACCTTCAACGTGAAGCAGTCCTTTTTCCTTGACTGCGTGTTCCGAACCAAATTTAATCAGGTCATGATATTTCATAACCTCTGCGCGGATAAAGCCTTTTTCAAAATCCGTATGTATGACTCCCGCTGCCTGAGGGGCTTTCATTCCCTTATGAATAGTCCAGGAGTGAACTTCTTTTTCGCTAACAGTAAAGAATGTAATCATATTAAGAAGTCTGTACGCTTCTCGAATCAATATATGAAGTCCGGGTTCTTTCAAGCCGAGTTCATCTAAAAAAAGCTGTCTCTCTTCAAGAGAAGTTAATTGTGCAATCTCGGCTTCCATCTCCACCGGCATCACCATAAATTCAGCACTCTCTTTTTCGGCAACTATTTTTACAGCATCAGAATAATTATTTCCATTTATACTCTTATCATCAACATTGGCAACATATAGAATAGGTTTATCTGTAAGAAGATGCAGTTCATTCAGTGCAGTTTTTTCTTCCTGACTGAGATTTTGCATATAATATCTCGCAAGCCTCGATTGCCCGAAATGCTCTTTCAGTCCGTTCAATAAATCGAGTTCCAGCTTTAGTTTCTTATCCCCGACCCTATAGCTTTTCGAAACTTTTTCCAGTCTTTTATCTACTGTATCGAGGTCTTTAAGAATCAATTCCGTTTCAACTGTTTCAATATCGCCTGCCGGATCGATTCGCCCGTCAACATGTACAACATTTTCATCTTCGAAACATCTCACGATATGAATCACTGCGTCAACCTCCCTGATATGCGATAGGAATTGATTTCCAAGCCCTTCCCCTTTTGATGCATTCCTGACAAGCCCTGCAATATCAACAAATTCAATCGTACTCGGTACGGTTTTCTTTGGATTATACATTTTCACCAGGATATCCATTCTTGGGTCAGGAATTATCACCGTTCCAAAATTTGGCTCTATTGTGCAAAACGGGTAATTAGCAACTTCGGCATTTTGTGAAAAAGTGAGAGAATTAAATAAAGTAGATTTTCCGACATTAGGCAATCCAACAATTCCGCAATTCAATGACATAACTATTAATATAAATTAAAAAATTTTAAAAGTAAAAAATAAATTACCGAAAATATTAACGGCAGAGATAAATTATCATCTATCTTAATCGGCAGCACTTCGATAACTGAACAAATTATCAAACTGAATATTCCAATCTGGTATTCGAAACTGTCGATAGACACTTTTGGAGTAAGAAGAATAATTATCAAACCGGTTATAAAAAAAGCAATGCTTCCTTCAAGTGTTTTATCAAATATTTTAATTCTGCCAATCAGTCTTCCAACAATTGCTGCAGCAGTATCAGCATATGTGGCAATAAATATTGCCGTTACAGCCACCGGCATCGGAAATACCAGCACAATAAAGAATGTTGATATCACTAAATAAGTTCCGCCGGTAAATAGCGATTTTTTGTTATCTAATTCGTGCTGCCTTAATATTTTCTTAAAAATGCTGTGATAAAATTTCTGTATATATTCCGAATATGCTCTTCCTATATCGAGAGCAACCATTAACACAACGGATATGCTCAGCAGTATTAAAATTATTTCCCTGCCAAATAAAAGATATATAAATCCCGTAGATGAATAAGCGATATGGATTGCTTTGCGGCTTAATTCATATCTGAATTTTATATTATTATTTGTGTTTTCCAATATAAAAAAAAGCGGAATTCTTTCCCGCTTTTCTTATTAAATTTATTTTCCCAATGGTAATTATAAGCCGGCTACGTTTTTTTCGTCAACGGTGGGAGCTTCGGTTTCTGAAGTCTTCGGCTGACCCGAGCCGTTATTGTTCTGACCATTTTTATCAATAGGAGGCAATTCCTCTCCTCTCAACACTTTACTGATTTCATCTGAATCAAGAATTTCTCTTTCCAGAAGCACTGTTGATAACCTGTGTAATGCGTCTATATGATCTTTTAATATCTTTTCTGCTTTATCCATTCCCGTCTGAACAATTTTCTTGATTTCATCATCTATAAGAATTTGCGTTTCGTCGCTGTAATTTTTATGCTCATATAGTTCTTTCCCAAGAAATACTTCTTCCTGTTTATTACCATATGTAATAGGTCCAAGTTTTTCACTCATTCCGAATTCGCAGACCATTTTTCTTGCAATATTTGTTGACCTCTCGATATCATTGCTGGCACCAGTTGTGAACTCATTGAAAACAATCTTTTCTGCAGCGCGTCCGCCCATTGCATATGTTATCATTGCTTCAAGATATTCTTTCGAATATGTATGCTTTTCATCCATCGGCAGATAAGTTGTAACGCCGAGTGCTCGTCCTCTTGGAATAATTGTGACTTTATGAACAGGATCCGCCTCAGGGAGAAATCTTGCAACAAGAACGTGTCCGCTTTCGTGATAAGAAGTTGTTTTCTTTTCCTTATCTGAAATTATAAGGCTCCTTCTTTCAGTGCCCATTAATACTTTGTCTTTGGCATTTTCCATATCTATCATTGTGACGACATCAGAACTCTTTCTAGCGGCGAGCAAGGCGGCTTCATTTACAAGATTTGCAAGGTCAGCTCCGGAAAATCCCGGAGTGCCTTTAGCAATTACATCTATTTTCACATCGGGTGAAAGCGGTATTCTTCTTGTATGCACTTTCAGTATTCCTTCTCTTCCTTTAACATCAGGCCTGTCAACAACAACCTGCCTGTCAAATCTACCCGGTCTAAGCAAGGCAGGATCTAATATGTCAGGACGATTAGTAGCTGCGATTATAATAACTCCATTGTTTTGCTCAAAACCATCCATCTCAATCAATAATTGATTCAATGTTTGTTCCCTCTCATCGTGACCGCCGCCTACTCCGGCACCTCGGTGTCTTCCAACAGCATCAATTTCATCTATAAAGATAATGCAAGGAGCATTTTTCTTTCCCTGGTCAAATAAATCCCTGACCCGGGAAGCACCCACGCCGACGAACATTTCAACGAAGTCTGCTCCGCTGATGGAAAAGAATGGTACACCTGCTTCGCCCGCTACTGCCCGTGCAAGCAATGTTTTGCCGGTTCCCGGAGGTCCTAATAAAAGAACGCCTCTCGGAATTTTTCCGCCGAGTCTTTGAAATTTTGCGGGAGTTTTAAGGAACTCGATAATTTCCTGCAATTCTACTTTCGCTTCATCGGTCCCCGCTACATCATTGAACGTAACTTTTACTGCAGTTTCATTCAGCATTTTTGCTTTGGATTTTCCGAATGAGAAAATTCCCTTGCCGCCGCCGGAATTTCCCTGCATTCGTCTTAATATCACAATCCAGAAAACAAAAATCAGAATCCAGGGGAGTGCATTCAGAAGAATTGAAACCCAGCCGCCTGAATCAGGCTCCACTTTATAGTTTGGGATATTTTCATCCCAGGATTTTATCAAATTTTCATCTGTATTTGTGTATGGAAGGTATAGGCTGAAATTTGTAACTGTGACTTTTTTTCCTTCTTTTTCAAGTTCTTCGGGATTATTCAGAATTCCAAGAAATTCATAGTTATTATCAGCTTTCTTCAGAATTGTGGCACTTTTTATCTTCTTATCGGAGAGCAGTTTTCTGTATTGGCTTACATTTATTTCAGTATATTTTGTATCTGACCCTTTAGTATAAATCATCAGCAGGAAGAAGCCGATCAAAATGACGCTCCAACCAAGCACAATTTTTGTTACACGGTTCCAGTCAAAATCATCTTTTTTCTTCTGTTGAGGGTCTTTATTTTTGTTCTGATTCATTTTTACAAACTCATTAATTTCTTAAATTTAACTCATTTATTATATAAAATCGTTCTAAATATTATAACACATAGATTCCTTTTAAATTCCTGTACTTCTGCGCATGGTCTAACCCATATCCAACCACAAATTCATTCTCAATTTCAAATCCAATATAGTCAATTTCGAAATCCAGATTTGATACATTTTTTTTGAATAATAATGCTACAATTTTCAGAGATTTGGGTTTTTCCTTTTCAACCAGTGTCCGCATATATTTTATTGACAACCCTGAATCTATGATATCCTCTACAAGAACTATATCCCTGCCTTCAATCTGGCAATTAAGTTCTTTTAAAATTTTTATATTGCCCGAGGAAATTTGATTATCACCATAACTTGAAAGCTTCATAAAATCTATTTCACAGTCAACGCTGATTTCCCTGATAAGGTCCGAAAGGAATATAAAAGACCCATTCAGAATACCTATAAAAATAGGGGTTTTTCCTTCATAATCCCTATTTAGTCTATCTGCAAGTTCTTTAACTTTATCTTTGATACTGGATTCTGTTATAAAAGGTTTCAATTTTTTTAGAGTCTTTAAGTTTAAAATTTTATGACTTTATATTTTAGGGTTGGTTTCTATAAATATAAAAACCCACTAGAGTATATAAAATCTCCGTGGGTATTCATGAAAAAACTGTTTGATTAAATATTTTCTTCGTCTATGATTCTTCTGGTCTTACGAATTGCACGGTCCTGATCCATTTTCTTCTCGACTGAAGGCTTTACAAAAAATTGTCTTCTCCTGAATTCTTTCAGAACCCCGGATTTTTCATATTTCTTTTTGAACCTTTTAAGCGCCTTGTCAATAGATTCCCCGTCTTGTACGACTACTTTAATCAAAAAAATTACCTCTTTCGGTCTTTATAAAATTATAAAAGGTAAATTTAATATTATTTATATTATAATTCAACAGGAAAATATATCCTCAGAATAGTCAAAAACTACACAAGTTTTAGAGACTTTTGAAGTCTTAACCCAATAGAAATGAGATTCTTAGTTATACCTGTTTGTTTTATATCCTTCGGCTGTTTTGCGCGAGCCATTGAAGTCTTTCATTGAAATTACCTTATCATAATAGTAATCCGCTTTTCCCCTGTCACCTTTTTTATCATACATCCACCCGAGCATAAGGTAAGTATAAACACCTATTTGTGAATCATTATTATCCAATGATTTTGTTAATTCCTCACACACAAAAAGATATGGCTCAGCTTCTAATATTCTGCCTAATCTTTGATAGCAAAGGGCTATGTAATAATTTCCTTCACGTTTTGAATTTAATGATGTATATCCGGGGAGATTCTGACTAAATTTATTTACATATATTTTCCATAAATCAAGCGCGAGGTCAAATTTGTAATTAATAGTATAACTGCGGGCAAGATACTTTTCGAATATGGGATTTTCAGGATAATCATTATATAAACTAACTGAAATTGTTTCGGCTTCGCTGGAATTTTGCTCATAATTCAAATCGATTCTTGCAAGAGCATTTCTTGCTTCTATTTTGGAATATTTTGAGTTTTCGGAAGCCTCTTTTAGCTGGAGCAATCCTTTACCTTTATCGCCTTTCGGGAAAAGTATTGTAAGAGGTTTAAGAATCGGTTTTTCCTCCGGAATTTTATCTGCATAGTAATTATAGACTCCAACACCAAATAAAGCATCTTTATTATCCGGATATAATTCGAGCACATTCATTAGAAGATTCAGAGACTTTTTCCCGTCCTCAGCCGATTTAAGATAACTCTCCCTCATAGCTTTTAATAATCCTCTATAACCCAGCGCACCGCCTTTAAATAAGAGTGCATCAGCATCTCGTTCATTTTTATCGAGAATATTATCGCAAACTTCTATTACTTTATCAACTTTTGAATAAAAATTATCATCATTTGACTGGTCGCTGAAATCAAGATTTATTTTCCACCATTCCAAGAGTGTCTGTCCGAAATAGCCCAATGGATTTGCAGGTTCTGAATTAATAAATCCGTTGAATATGATATTGGCAGAGTCATATTTCAAATGATAAATAAATCCAAGTCCTGACTGGATTTTCTCATCTGTGATTTGCGACCGGAGACCCAAAACAGGAAGAAAATAAATTAATAATATCAGGGATAAGATTTTTTTCATATCTTCATTTTACTCTTTTAATTGCTACCAGAGTTTTATCGTCGGAATACCTGCCGTTTGAAGAAAATCTCTGGACATCCTCAATAATTTTTTCACAAATCTCTTTTGGCTGAAGATTTCTGCTGTTAATCAAAACTTTTTTCAATCTTTCTTCGCCGTAAAACTCAAAATTATTATTCGCTGCTTCTACAATACCATCAGTATAAAGCAAAGCAACGTCATTTATATCCAGATTAAAACTATCAGTAGTGTATGCGGAATTTGGTGATGGACCAAGCACGGAGCCGGTGGTTTCGAGAATTTCTGTTTCAGCGGTTTTTGACCTCAGTACAAGAGGAAGGTTGTGCCCTGCATTTACATACATACAGAGCCCTTTTTTATCTTTATAAAGTTCGCAGTAAAATAAAGTTACAAACCTGTCAAAAGGAAAAACATCATAGACAAGATTATTTACTTTTTTGATAAGCGATGTCATACTTGCATCATATTCCACACCCATCTTAAGTGCACCGGAAACATATAAAGCCTGGGCAGCAGCTGAAACACCTTTGGATGCCGCATCCCCTATAACCACGACCAGCTTATAATCACCCGAGGTCGGGAGATAATCGAAAAAATCACCTCCGACAATTTTTTCCGGAACCGAAATTCCGAATATTTCATAGTTGCCAAATTCGAGAGAATGCTCCGGAAGAATTGATTTCTGAATTTCGCTTGCTTTTTCAAGTTCGACGATGCTTTCCTTTTCCCGCTTTTCAATTTTCCTGGAACGGATAATAGAACTGAGCGTAACGCTTATTATGTTCAGTGTATTCAGGAACTCTTCATCCTGAGCATTGCCGTTGAAAGCTAAAAGGTAATGATAGAGATAAATAAATTCATTTGTTTTCCGGTCTTTTACTTTAAATCTTTCACCAACTCCTGTAGCGGAATAATGTTTAATCCCTTTATCAAGCAGATGTCTGTCGGTTTCAACAGACATTACTGTACGTCTTTTTCCAAATCCTTTGAATACATCATAATCATCAATTCTTATTTCATAATTTTTCTTGATTCTATCAACCTCCCCAATTTGGTCAATAATTCTGTATCCGTTTTTTTTAGCATTCAACTTCCAGAGTCGTCCGCCGGTAATATTTATATCTTCATAGTTGATAGTCTGCTGCATAACATATGCAAGCAAGTCTTCAACTTTATTAAATTTAGGAGCTTCTTTGATAAAATTATCTATTGTTCGATATAATTTTCTTTGTTCCATATTTTTTTATATTAGCTGGAATAACTTTAAGATTATGACGGTCCAAATATATTTTCCCCAATGACGCAGACGTAACATATATTATCGATATAACATATACCCATAATAAATTAATTACTATTACCGCATAAGCACCGTATATCTGTGTATAATTTGATAAATTAAATATATATAAGTTAAAGAAAAACTTAGAAATTTCAAAAAATATTGTTGCAATTATAGCGGAAAACAAGGACGATTTCTTAGGAAATTTATTATTCGGAACAACTTCGAACAAAATATAAAACATTGCTAAGGAGGTAAAGAAGGGAATGATAATAGATATAGATTTTTTCATAATCGGAAAGTCATATCCGATACCAAATAAATCGAGAGTATATTTCTGTATAATATGAACCATAGATGTGACACCCGTCGAAATGATGAATAAAGCGAGTGTGATGAAAATAAGAATGAAATCCCTGACCTTGCCGTAGAAGAAATTATAGCTCTCTTCTATCCTGTAAATTTTAACTAATGCATCCCTCATCGCGCTGAACAGTCCGCTCATTGTCCACATTAAACCAACAATACCAATGGCACCGGTGATAAAAGTATTATTGGAAATTATATTTGCCTGGTCTAATAATTGACCTATGAGGGATTCTTTAATATCGTGCGGTAGAGGAATAACCTGATTCAGATAGTGGCTAAGAGCCTTATAAGTATCCGGATATCCAAGATAAATCCCAACAATGGTAAATAAAATAAGTATAAAAGGAATAAAGCAAAGCACAACATTAAAAGCAATTCCTGAAGATAGAAGAAACAGGTAATCTCTATCGAACATTTTGTAAAGAGTTTTAACATAAATCCAGACTGTACTCAGAATTTCTTTAGGATTAATACTTCTTAATTTTTTAACCTTTTTACGAACCATTCTAATATCTTTTCACTAATATTTTCAATACTTCTTTCAATATACCTTTTTAAATCCTGAATCGAATTTAAGATAATAATTTTCAGTAACTAATATAATTGTATTCTCAAATATCAAATTAGAGTCCTCTGTCAGAATTGTTTAGATTTTCATATCTCAATATAATTATGATATGGACTTATTTAAAGGAAAAAAAGAGAAGAACTGATTCGGTAAAATAAATTAAATATTGTAAATAATAAAAAGTAATTTTAAACATATTTACACTTCTCATTTTGAAAATTATTAATCTCATTATGAGAAATTTTTTCGCACAATTCCTTAATTTTGGCTGTAATTTTTAGGTTATTAATGGCACTTAGATTGCAGTAATATATGAGTGGGGAGTTACAATATATACAAAAAATAAATGCCCGGGAAATGAGGAAGTAACCGGGCATTAGTGTTTTTCAGCCTTCAATCAGAAGGTGACTTTATTAGTAAGTTAGTAAATGGAGTAACGCAAACTCCACATACGATGTACTCGAAAGACGCCACATCACGAAACTTATTTTTCCTTATTTCATTACCCCTGTCTAGTCAAACAGGTCAATTATACGACTGAAATTATTAATTTATTTATTATTAATTTTCTTTACCTTCGACCCGTCAAGATTCAGATCAAATGTGCCGTTCTTGTTATTTCCCTTTTTATTTTGTTTTACTCCTTCTTTCGGATTTGCAGCAAGTGCTGGTTTTTGTACCGAAAGGTTCCTGTTATTCCATGCAATCGAACGGTCGAGTGCATCTACGACTCCGTCTCCGTTTAAATCTGTTACATAAACTCCGCTGAGATTCCTGTCATTCCAGCATGCTGACCTGTCAAGCGCATCCACGCTACCATCTTGATTTGCATCGCCGCTGATTATGCACCATTTATTTGTGACAAAAACCATATTATTGCCAAACGCTTTTGTTGCAAAATCTGTAAAGTCGTAATTTAATGTATTACCGCTGAATGTTTGAGGTGTTGCACTCCAGGTTTCCAGTCCGTTATCAGATTTTAAAACAATATAATAAGGAGTTCCATTTACTGCAGTTGTGTATATAGGATTACCTGCTCCTGATGAATTTAAAAGAACTGTCTTGGATTCAACTAAAGCATAAGGTGTAGTTGAATTATGTAATTCAACTGTAACATTTTTAGGAACCATTGTTGACCCATTATAATTTCCGGAAAATAATGCGGTGAGTGCAAAATTATACAGAACTGAACCTATAACAGAATTTTTATTACCAACAATAAACGGTGAGAAGTTAGATATAAATACGTTACTTGTAATGGTGTAAAGACTGTTTACCGGACCCGATATGCTCCCGCTATAGACCGTATAAGCTGCATTAAAGCGACCTATATCATAATCATTTGGAATTAAAGCGGGATTAAACCCGCTCCCAAAATCTGCAGGACCAAACTGAAACTGAACAGTTGCATTTGAACCGCCCTGCGTTGTTTCTGTAATAGTCCATTCTTTCTGAATTACTTCTGTTGGTTTATTAGGCGGATTTGTAATTGAATTGGATACTCTTACTGCAAATACATCGGTAGTCGAAGCATTATCAAGCTGAATATTAACAGGATTATAAGCACTGCCTGTAGGACCTACAGGGAATTGAACGTACGAGTTATTATTTAATACATTTTGCTTTAGCGTACCTGATCCGTTGGTTACAATGAATCTTGCTGAACTTGCTCCCGTTACATAACCACCCACTATAAAATTATTTCCAAGAGTAACATTACCGTTGGAGAGATTTAGCGCAATTGTTACTGTGAGCGTGCGGGGTGAAACATTATCGAATTGTAATACCCCCTTATCAATTATAATCTGACAGGTATAATTATTATTTATAGTTACGGTATGCGCCGGGGAAATAAGGACTTTTTCAGTCGTGGATGGAGTAACTGCATCTGCCCAAACTGCAGTACTGTTCCAGTTTCCTGTTGCAACTGAAACCAGCCAGTCGCTAATGATATAGTTATTAGTAATTGATGTCTGAGCATTAGTCAGATTAACGGCAATAGTTTTATAATCTGTTTTACTTTGAGAAGTACCACCTGTACCGGGAACAACATCAACCGAATGTTTTCCTGATGGAGGAGTAAACACAATGCTATAATTTGTAGCGGTTTCAAGATACCCGAAATTATAATTACCTGATGCATCTGTAAGCGCAGTATTTAAAACAGTTGTCCCCTGCTTTAATGTAACAGTAACACCGGCATAAGGTGCTCTGTCGCCTGTAGTCGATACATCACCATCATTATCATTCAAAACTTGCCCTGCTATCTGACCATATGTATAACTCAATTGTGTGATCCAGGTTCCGAAAATACCTGCAGATTTATTATACTGACCTGAATACCAGGCATAAGACATTCCCGGGTTCTTTACAGATTCATCCATATCTATGCCTGTATAATCTCCCCACCTATTATAATTCATAACAGCTAACCCTGCTTTAGCAAGCACGCTTGATTGTATAGAAGCATCCCCTCTTCTTTTTCCTGTTACATAAGAAGAAGCGAACTCAGTTGAGCTAGACCTTCCAAAGCCCATAAACATCGTTCCTACGGAATCCACACACACCATAGGATAATAATAGAAAGTACTTGCTGCACCATAAGTTTCATCTGTTAAAGGAGTAGTGTTCAGAGGGTTAACCTGAATTCTTAAATACCTTATTGCAGAAACACTTCCGCCGATATTTACTCCCATATGGAATGCAATATTGAGAATATTATTTCTAACGAAGAAATCCGGAGTTCTGCTGTCACCCGTATTAACTGTGACCGCAGCGCTTCCTCCGGGAGCATCGGGGGGTAATCCATAAGAACTAACGCTAATATTTGTAGCAGAAGAAAGAACAGGTGCAGCCGGTGTACCGGTTATTTTTCTGAATTCGACAGTAGTCCCACCATTCCACAATGTTGCCAATGTATAAATATCATTTCCTGAACTCATATTCCTGCCTGGTTTAGTGACAAATACCTGTCCGGACCAATTATAAATATCAACGTAAGTAACCGCAGCTCCTGTGTATGCTACAGCCCTATCAATAATTCTTAATTTCTGATATTGATAAGCATTTCCGCTAAATGAAAATTGCTGTCCGCTCATAACTAATTTATCATCGCTTATACCAAGTCCCGGAAAATCAGACCAGTTACTAGACTGAGTTGTACCGTCTTTAGTCATATCGAATTTATAAACATACCAGGTTCCCATAGCATCGGATGTTGCTGAGATAGCAAGATAGTAGCTGCAAACAGCAGGACTTGACGTTTGGGTTTCACACAATGCTAAAAATCTTCCACGCCTATAATCATAGAAGCATTTTGCATCGAAGCCTGCTCCTTCTGCAGACGGAATATTGAAAAATACAGATTGAGTTACACTGCTAAGAGTCGTTCCGCTTTTGTTTGTAATTTTAACAGACACATTTCCAAGTGTGAAAACATTATTTGGACCAACTGCAGGTTGTGGCTCACCCGGAATGTATCCGCTTTGTGCGATACCTTCGAAATTAACACCCGTACTAGGAGCAAAGGGTTGAGGAATATTCACATTTTTATCAAAAGTCATATTAGAAAGAGTATTAACATCAGGTGGAGGAAAAGGAGGAGCATAAGGAGGTTCAACCTCGTTAAAATCTTTTCTGATTATCGGACCCATATAAATCTCTCCCATTGAAGGAAGATCTCTCATATTAAAAATATAGGGTTTCACCTCAGGACCTTTCTGCCCGTTAATATCCTGAGAATAAGAACTTTTTGTAAAAAAAGTTAAAATCAATAAACCAAGAAATAATAATTTCTTCATATTAAATTGTATTTTTATTTTTATTGAAAATGTCTCCGTTTATGAGTTGAGAAATTCACGAAATTATTTGGCTACAATTTTTCTTCAACTTCTATACGAGGAATATAATTAATATTTACTGATTAATAACTGAATTTTCTGTTCCGATAAATTAGAAATTAATTATACATTTCAAATTATCTTAATATCCTCTTCATATCATTTTTTACTGTCCTATTCGGACTTAAAAGCGCAGGTTTTTGTACCGAAAGATTCCTGTTATTCCAGGCAATCGAACGGTCGAGTGCATCTACGACTCCGTCCCCGTTTAAATCTGTTACAAAAGCGCCGCTAAGATTCCTGTCATTCCAGCACGCAGACCTGTCAAGCGCATCCACACTGCCATCTTGATTTGCATCACCGCTGATAATGCACCATTTATTTGTGACAAAAACCATATTACTGCCAAACGCTTTTGTTGCTAAATCTGTAAAGTCGTAATTTAATGTATTACCGCTGAATGTTTGAGGTGTTGCACTCCAGGTTTCCAGTCCGTTATCGGATTTTAATACTATATAATAAGGGGTTCCGTTTACTGCTTTTGTGAATATTGGATTGCCTGCTCCGGATGAATTAAATAATACTGTCTGAGAATCAACTAAGACATAAGGAGTTGTTGAATTATGTAATTCTATCTTAATATTCTTCGGCACCATTGTTGTTCCATTGTAATTTCCAGATATATAATGATGTGAGTGTAAGATTAGAGGGAACAATAATCGGCTTCAATTGAACATTTAAAATTGTAGTTGAATCAATTTTCGCATACACATTTGAAATAGTCTTTGAATAATATCCGTGAGAAGAAAAAGTAAGTGGATATGTTCCGGTAGCAATAAATCTATGATAATCACCGCTTACCGAATCTGAATATATCCAGGAGCTATCCGCATCATGACCGGCGATATAAACTTTTGCTTTAATTTTTGCTCCGGTGATAGAATCCGTTACAATACCCCTGATACCATATAACGATTCTTTAATAAAATTTAGTAAAGATTTGTTGAGATTATTCCAATATGTAGGAAGTGTTGAGGCAGCAGGTAATTTTGTATGCGATATTTCACAGGTGATTTCACGTCCGTAGCGGAAATATGTCATAAAGTCCTGTCTTCCGCCGGTTACTCTATACCAATCATATCCATTTACAACTCCGGGATAATTAGGATAACCAAGATTATCAGCCATGTAAGTCGGAGCAATTGCATGAACGGTATCTACAAAATGTTTTCCAATTTGTATGTCCCATAACTCATCAGGAGGGTATCTTGACCAGGTATCCCACGGATAATTAAAGACCTCTGCACCTCCATGAAAATTCATCGACAACATAAAATAATTTGAAGTGGCAAAGTTCATAAAATTAACAGTTTCAGTCTGCCAGGCATTACCGTCAGGATGGGGACCTGCAGCCGGGTCAGGATAATTTCTGTTCAGGTCAATATTATTATTATTGTATCTTACTGCACCCGTTACCGTGTTGTTTCCTCCGTGATAAGTCCCATCAGGATTTGCGAGAGGATTTATCCAGATTTCAACATTTTGAAGTAAAGATGTAAATTGCGGAACAACTCCATATCCTTTTGCAAGTGTATCAATTAAGCGAAGCATTGTCACATAACCCGTAATTTCGTCTCCGTGCATAGATGATGTATAAAGAAATCTTGGTTTAGGTTTTCTTATATTTACACTATCTGTAATTTTGATTGCATACAAATGCCGAAGTCCGGAAGCTGTAGGACCAATGTCAATCAATTTACAGATATTCGGATAATTCGTCTGAAAAGCAGTCATCATTGCAACATACTGGTCATAAGTAGGGTATACATTCCAAGCCTGAATTGACTTAATGTCTTCACTCATTGTTAAACCTGTTGCAGTTTCGTAAGGAAGAGAAAGCAGTTCAATATTGTAACCAAGTTTTTTGAATTTTTCAAATTCTTCTTTATTAGCATAAGCGTAAACATCATTTCCAATAACATTATCGATCGAAATAATTCTCGTCAGAGTCTCTATCTCACTTTTCGAAAATATTTTGAACTTAAAATAGATTTCTCCATCTTTCTGAAAATATATTTCAATTTTCTCAAGAGTCGATGATGATATTTCTTTTGGCTGTGAATAAAGAGATGATACCACCATTGTAAGACATAATGCAAATAATATAATAGTCTTTTTCATTCGAATGAAATTATAAGTTAAAGTTAATTGTTCAAATTAATATTCACAAATCACTAAGAACATGCAAATTTTGAATTGCTTTGATTATTGTGAATGTATGAAGTAAAGATATCTTCAAACAATCCGACTCAATGAACCCAGTGTAATTTATTAACTTTTATTTTCTTGATTTATTACATTTTTTGATATTCGAACCTTCAGGTTTCACTTTATAAGTTTCTAACGATTTATCTTAATCTTTTCGTTTTATCCTGAATTAATTCACGAATTGGATTTGCAACAAGCGCAGGTTTTTGTACCGAAAAGTTCCTGTTGTTCCAGCATATTGACCTGTCAAGTGCGTCTACCACTCCGTCTCCGTTCAAATCTGTTACATAAATTCCGATTAGATTCCTGTCATTCCAGCATGAAGACCTGTCAAGGGCATCAACACTGCCATCTTGATTAGCATCGCCGCTGATTATACACCATTTTGTTCCAACAAGAATCATATTACTGCCATACGCCTGTGTAATTGCCGTCGTAAAGTTGTAATTCAAAGATGCACCGATGAATGTTTGTGGTGTTGCACTCCAGGTTTCCAGTCCGTTATTAAATTTAAGAACAATATAATATGGAGTACCATTCACTGCCGTGGTGTATATTGGATTGCCTGCTCCAGATGAATTTAAACCAACTGTCTTGGATTCAACTAAAGCAAAAGGTGTTGTTGAATTATGTAATTCGACTGTAACGTTTTTGGGAACCATAGTTGTGCCATCATAATTTCCCGATAATAACGCTGTAAGTGAAAGATTAAACGACGACACAATTATTGTAAAATTAACATTTGAAATGTCAAAGAATATATTATTCACTGCTTCAACTTTTATTCTGGCTGTTGTGGTTGCTACAGCAGGAAGAGTAACTATTTCGCTTCCATCATTAGGGGTATTGTTTATTACGGTTAATGGGAAAGTCAATCCTCCATCAGTAGATAATAAAATATTTACATTAGAACAACTGACCGGTGAAGCATTTGTATTTGCAACATTCCAGGTTATAGTCTGGGGATTAGAATTATTCCAGGTTACAGCAGTATTCGGAGAAGTGACAATAAAAGGTCCGGCTGTTGAAGTTACATTAAATGAAATATTTGAATAACCTGTTCCACCGCCGCCTGCTTTATTATCCCTCGCAATAAGCCTGAATTGTAATGCTCTTGTATAAGTAGGAAGTATTTCACCGATTGTTTGAGTATTACTCACAAGGTTCGATACTCTGGGAAAAATTCTTGTTCCCGTACTAACAGGAGAAAACGACCTGAATATAGGCGCATTTCCGGATGGACTATTCGGAGCTCCTGCAGGACCTATATCATATTCCTCCCAGCAATATGTCAATGGGTCATTATCAGCATCTGTTGCTGTTCCCGTCAATTTAAACGGAGTCGAGATAGGAATTGTAAAACCTCCGGATGGAACAATCACCACAGGATTATGATTTCCCGTTGTTGTTACTACGGCACAGCTATTTCCTGTTCCCGAAGTAAATGCATTTATTTCAACAAGACTAATTGCACAAAAATAAGCATCGCTGTGCGGCTGTATATCATCTGCTCCGCAAATTCCTGCATAAGCCATTATCGTGGTACCACTCCCGGGTTCATATGCTGTGCTTGCATTTCTGTTGCCACCGCCACAGCTGCTTGTGGTACTATTAAAGGTATGGTTTCCTCCGAACTGATGTCCCATTTCATGAGCGACATAATCAATATCAAACGGATCTCCAATTGGAGCCGAAGAACCTGTAACCCCTCCGGCTTTATTACTTGTGCAAACACAACTTAAATAAGCAACTCCTCCTCCGCCTGTACTGAACACATGCCCGATATCGTAATTTGTACTACCTATTACACTATTAAGATTATGTTATATTCTGCCCCAGCATTGTACTTCCATTATTATTTGTATAAGGGTCTGTGCCGGCATTTGTATATATTATCAGGTTATTGTTAGCAACAAGCACCATTCTCACAGAAACTTCTTTTTCATAAACTCCGTCAACCCTATTCAAAGATGTTACGACAGCTGCAAGCCCTAAAGCAACAGTGCCACCCTGGTAAGCAGTATATTCACCCGTTGCAGCAATTGCTACCCGGTAAGTTCTCAACTGACCTTCAGCTAAAATATCTAATTTCTCCGGAATATTATTTTCTTTTATATCTGCATTATCAATCACTTCACAATCAAAACTTTTATAACCCGGTCTAAAATCTTTTTTATAATAACTTATATAATAAAAGTCATCACCTTTTGCGTAAGGGTCAATAAATATTACATCAGACACGACAAAAATCATTGCATGAAAACCCTGAGGAGTGAGATCAAATCTGACTGTAGCATAGGGATCATCTATCCCTTGTCCCGAATAAGTTTTTATTTCCGGGTATTTATCGGCTAATTCTTTTTCCATAACCGGTGACTCTACAATACTGAATCTGCTAAAATTTCCATCCGGTAACGGAAGTGAAACTATAACTTTTGAATCTTTAGCCCTTACATCCCTTTCCGGCGGAGCAGTTTGAAATATTCTTATAATTTCCGGAATATTCAAAGTCAATGTTCTGAATTTTTCAGGTTTTATAATTCTCTCCCTGGTTGTTTGAATATCAGAGAGCGGAATATCATTCCAATAAGATATACTTTGAGCCTTCAGTGTAAAATTCATTGCAAAATTAAATGCAAATGAAAGAAGTATTAAAGATTTAATGAAAAAAGCGGATGATAGTTTACATTTCAACATAATTTAGAATTTTATTAGTAATATAATAACTTACGATTTTTGCATTTTATTTTACACTGATAAATCTGCCCATTTCTCATCCGATGACTGATTTAGTCATCGGATGAGTTTTATTATCAATTCTATTTTTATTTCCTGATTTTCTGATTGTGCTACTTTATCAGTATTGCTTTTTTTGTCATTACGTAATTCTGTCCATTGCCTTCTGCATTTATTCTATAGAAATAAGTTCCGCTTGAAAGATTATTTCCATTCATCTGTACCGTGTAATATCCTGCGGGTCTCTGGTCGTTCATAATTGTCATCACCTCGCGACCGCTGATATCATATAATTTCATTGTAACTTTACTATCATACGGTAAATCAAAATCAATCTTAGTAGTCGGATTGAACGGATTAGGATAATTTTGTGAAATATTAAATTTATTC
>CAWDWP010000016.1:0-192679 GCA_963806045.1 uncultured Ignavibacteria bacterium
GCAACGAGCGAATTGCAAACGGTCGTGCGATGGAGGTTTGATCCGAACCTGAAAACTGAGAACTGAAAACTAAGCCAATGACCGAAGCACGAAAAATCCGGCTGACTGACTACGCCTCCTGCGCGGGCTGAGCGGGCAAGCTGCCGCAAGACGGCCTGGCGCAGGTCCTGCGTCAGTTAGAGCCCTGGCACCACCCCGATCTGCTGGTCGGCACCAACACCTGCGATGACGCCGGTGTCTTCCGCATCAGCCCCGATCTCGCATTGGTCCAGACGACCGACTTCTTTCCGCCGCTGGTGGACGATCCGTTCGCCTTCGGGCGGATCGCGGCGGCGAACGCCCTCAGCGACGTGTACGCGATGGGCGGCGAGCCGCTGACCGCGCTGAACCTGGTCGGCTTTCCGGACAAAGTGCTGCCGCTGGAGATTCTGGTCGAGATTCTGCGGGGCGGCGCCGACGGCGGTGCGCGAAGCCGGCGCCGTCATCGTCGGCGGGCACAGCGTCCGCGACAGCGAGATCAAATACGGCCTCGCGGTCACCGGCCGCGTACACCCCGACCACATCCTGACCAACGCCGGCGCCAAGCCCGGCGACGTGCTGGTCCTCACCAAGCCGATCGGCAGCGGCGTGCTGTGCAGCGCCGCGAAGAGCGAACAAGTTGCCGGAGGCGGAGCTGGCCGAAGCCATCCAGCGTGATGGCGGCGCTCAACAAGCCCGGCCGCGACGCCGCCGTGAAGGTCGGCGTCAACGCCTGCACGGACATCACCGGCTTCGGGCTGGTCGGCCACGCGTTTGAAATGGCCGAAGGGAGCGACGTAACGATCGTGTTCGAAGCCGACCAGGTGCCGCTGCTGAGCCCGGACGCTGGAATTCGCCCGCCAAGGCGTGCTGACCCGGACGCACAAGGCGACGCAGAGCTTCCTCGGCGCGAAGCTGCGAATTGACGCCGCCGTCGAGCAGGCCCTGGCCGGCGTGCTGATGGACGCCCAAACCTCCGGCGGACTGCTGCTGAGCGTGCCAGCCGAACGCTGCGCGGCGTTGATCGCGGAGTTGAACGCCGCCGGCGCGATCTGTGCCACGCTCGTCGGCCGCGTCGAAGCGCCCAATGGGACCCGCGTCGCACTCGTCGCATAGCTTGACAGCCCAACACCCGCCACTAGATTGGTCGCGATGCACTCGGCGGAAGGCACACCGCCGGCTCTGGTCGCGGATCGCGAACGATCGGGCCGGGTAACTTGTCTGCTCGCCTGCCTCCTGCTGTTGGTGCTGGGGGCGGCGGCGCACATCTGGTATCTGATCGCGGACTGCCCGCTCGATCTGTCCGGCGACGAAGCCTTCTACTGGGAATGGTCCCGCCAGCTGGACCTGAGCTATTACGAGAAAGGCCCGCTGATCGCCTATATCATCGCGGCGGGGCGTTCGGCGCTGGCCGATTGGTCGCAGCGCATCGTCGGCAACGAGCGCTCGCCGTCCGCGTGCCCGGCGTGCTGCTGTCGGCGCTGACCGGCCTGGGCATCTACATGCTCGCGCTGCGCACGTTGCGGCGTGCGCGGCTGGCCCTCGCGGCGGTCGCGCTGACCTACACCGTCCCGATTCTGGCCGCCGGGGCGGGGCCGATGACCATCGACACGCCGCTCGCGTGCGCGTGGGTGTGGGCACTGGTGTGCGTAGACCGGGCGCTGGCGCGAAACTCGCTCGCCGCGTGGGTCGGTACCGGCCTGCTGATCGCCGTCGGAATCCTGGCCAAGTACACCATGCTCGTGCTTTTCCCAGCGGTCGGGCTGCTGCTGCTGACCGAACCCAAGTTGCGGGTGTTCCTGCGGCGGCCGCGGGCCGTACGTCGCGCTCGCACTCGGCATGACGGGCTTCGTGCCGATCCTTCTTGGAGCGCACGACGCGACTGGGTGAATTTCCGGCACGTGGCCGGGCAGGCGGGTACTGGCCCACGGACCCGGACTCGACCTGCTGAGCGTGCCGGCTTACGTCGCGGGACAAGCGGGCGTGGTCGGGATCGTGTGGCTGGTCGGCATCGTCTGGGCATGGTCGATCTCTGGCGACGGCCGCGCGACGCGGCGACTGAAGTCCACGACCCGCCACGGTGAAGTTGTTGCTCTGGGCCGCCGCGACGCCCTGGCTGCTCTTCCTGGGTTTCAGCGTCATCACGAAAATCCAGCCGAACTGGCCGGTACCGTGCATGCTGACCGGCGTCATCATCCTGCCGCTCTGGCTGGCACGCCGCCTGCCGCTGACCGAGTGCCCGGGCCCGCAATGGGGCGCGGGCCTTCATCGCGGCGGGGATTCGTGGGCGGCGGTATCGGCCTCGTGATGCACCGCACGGAATGGCTGACGCCCGTGTTCGCCTGGCTCGCGCGACGCGCCGCCGTGGGACCTGACCCCGATCGCCAAGTACGATCCGACGCGCCCGGCTGCGCGGCTGGTCGCAACTGGGCGCGGCCGTCGGCGAGGTACTGCAGGCCGAGCGCACCGCCGGCCGCGACCCGTTCCTCCTCGCCGACGATTACCAACTCGCCGCCGAGATCGCGTTCTACTGCCCCGGCGAGCCCGACGGTCTATTCGGCCCAAAGCGTGCTCGGCGGCCGGATGGCCAGTATGACATCTGGCCCAACCCGATTCGCGAGCGGGCGGAGTTCGTCGGCCGGCCCTGCGTCTACGTCGGCGCACTGCCACGCGGCGCTCACCGAGGGCGGCGCAACGCGCCGCCGGGCCGTTCCGGAACTGCGCACGCGTGCGACGGTCGAATTCACCATGCGCGGGCAGCCACTGCAAATCTGGACGATCTCGACCTGCGACGCATTCGCCGGATTCAAGGACACCGCGCGCACCGGCGCAGCAGGCGTATTGAAGCCGCCGCCGCACGGTCTCCGGCACGCGGTTTGCTTGACAGGGGCCGGGCGGGCCTTAAATTCACAAGATGCGAGTGACGGCAAACGCGTGGCGGCGAGGCAGAAGCGGCACGCCGGACGGGCGATGGTCCAGGCGCGGTGGATGATTACGCTACACGCCTACGTCCTGCGCGAATTGCTCAAGACCTTCGGGCTGGCACTGACCGCCCTGACGGTGCTGTTCACGATGGGGGGCGGCCTCTACAACGTCGTCCGCTCCGAGGGCGTTTCGGCCGGCGACGTGGTCGGCTTCCTGCCCCTGCTCATCCCGATCGTCGTGACCGTGACCATGCCGCTCGCGGCCTTGTTCGCGGCCACGATGGTCTACGGCCGGCTCGCCGCCGACAACGAGCTTGCAGGCCTGCCGCGCCGCCGGCATCAACATCCACCGCATGTTCCTCTCGGTGCTGCTGCTGTCGGTCTTCGTGGCGGCGTTCACGCTGCTCTTCGGCAACTTCGTGATTCCGGGCCTGGCGCGGGAAATCGACGACTTCGCCCGCAGCAACATCCGCGACCTGGTCGCCCAGCAGTTGCAGCACAAGGGCTTCATCCATCGCGGCAAGGCCGGCGAGGACCGCTACACCTTCACGGCCGAAAGCGCGAAGGGCGTGTCCGAAGCCGCCTTGCGCGAAAGCACTTCGAGGTCGCCAAGGGCCTGCACTACCTGCTGGTCAACGGCCCGAGCTTCCTGCAGATCGACCGCAACGGGGAACTGGTGCACTTCGCGGTCGCAAAATACGTGCTCTGTGTCTTCGATACGCGCGTCAAGCCGATTGAAGTCACGCTGCACGTCCGCGACGGACAGGATTACCAGGTCGGCAAACAGGCCGAGCGGCTCGACCAGCAACAGAATTGGGCCGATCGCGATGCCGCTGCCCACGGCCACGAAACCGCACCTCGCCGATTTGCGGCTCCTGCTGCGTGGCGGCGCGCCCTGGGAGGCCCCCGAACTGCACGACCAGATCCAGCACTTCCTCGTCACGCTCACCCGCGCACGCTACACGACCAATTGCGCCCAGCGGCTCCAAGCCGGCCAGAACGTGCAGCTCGTCGACGACTACCAACGGCGCTACAAGATCACCGCGACCGGCGTCCGCGCCGGACGCGACGGGCTGGTCCTCAGCCACGCGCGGGTCGAGGTCCAGTCCCCCAGCCAGGACCGCCCCACCGTCTACACGGCTGAGCGGATCGACCTGACGACCGTGCCCCTCCCCGACAATCGGTTGATGTGCGAGCTGCCCTCGCCCAAGTCGGCAATCAGGATGTCCTCGAAGTACGACCCGCGCGGCGCCAACTACGCCGTCCCGCGCCACAAGGACAAGCTCACGCTCGACCGGGCCTACGTGCCCAGCGAGGTCTTGCGGGCACTGGAAACCTACACGCCGGAAGCGGTAATCCGCCCGAGGCCGATCTGCCACTCGACCAGGACCTCGGCGACCGGCGGATCGGCCTGCAAAAGGCCGCGGCCCGGCTGGACCGCCAAATCGTGGCCACGATCAACTTCCGGATGGGCTTTGCGGCCAGCGCCTGGTCACACTCCTGATGGGTGCGGCCCTGGGGATCATGTTCCGCGGGTCACGCGCTTTGGCAGCCTTCGGGCTCGCAATCGTGCCCTTCTTCTGCGTCGCCATCCTCATGGTCCTCGGAAAGCAGTTGGCCGAGGACGACAAAGCGACCGCGCTCGGCCCGTTCGTGACCTGGGGCGGGCTCGTGCTGGTGCTGCTCGCGGATACCGTGATTCTCCGGCTGCCAAAACTATCAGCATATTCGATACCTTCTATTAAATAACGATATTCCTGAAGCAATAATACGGAACCAACATAAGCAGCATCGATATGAAGCCAGAGATTATACTTCTTACATATTTTCCCAATTTCTAATATATTATCTACCGCAGCTGAACCTGTAGTACCAAGTGCTGCAACCACACAAAATGGTCGTTTACCATTTGAAATATCTTTCTTAATCGATTTTTCTAATTCATAGGTTTTGATACCAAACTCATTATTTACTTCTATTTTTGAAAGACATTTTCTTCCAAGTCCTGCAATCTTAACTGCTTTTTCAATCGAAGAATGTGCTTCAGTAGGAACAATAAAGTCTTTAACCGTGAATATCCTGAACTCCATTTTCATTTATTTCATAATTTGAATATTTTTCCCGGGCACAAATAATTGCCGCTAATGTAGAAGTCGAAGCTGTATCTTGTATCACTCCCGAAAAATAATCCGGTAATCCAATAATATCCCTTATCCAGCACATAACCCTTTCTTCAAGTTCAGCAGCGGCAGGTGAGGTCTCCCACTTCATACATTGTGCTCCCATAGCAGCTGTAAGCATTTCTGCAAGAAGAGAAGGATAGCTGGAGTTAGCAGGAAAATAAGCGAAAAAATTTGGACTTTGCCAATGTGTAATTCCCGGAATAATAATTTTACAAAAATCATTGAATATTTCATCAATATCCTCACCATTTAAAGGTGCATTGTCCGGAAGAGATTTTAAGATATCTCCGGGTTGAACTTGTGATTTTACAGGGTATTTTTCAATTTCTTCATAGTACTTTACTATCCAGTCAATAAACTTATGAGCATTTATTTGAAATTCCTGTAGATCCATTATTTAATTAATTTAATTTAAATTAACAAAATTCGTATGAATGATAAATTCTAAAAAATAAATTTATTTTGATAGCATCAATTTGTTTATTTCATTTATGCTTAACCTATTATATCTTATATACATGTTAAACCAATAAATACTTAGTCATGAAAATTATTATATTATTAGTCACATTGTTTTTCTCATCATTGCAAATAAAAGCTCAAAGTAATGAAATTACATTATACGTTGCTAATCATAAAGGTGAAATTAAGACAGTTTCGATGGGAGTTACAAGTTGTTATCTTGTTAAAGAATCAAAAACCGGCGAATGGCAGAATTTCAATGGCGTGATTGAAGGTTTTAATTACAAAGAAGGAAATGAATATGAACTTCAAGTGGAAAAAGTTGCGTCTTTAAATCCTCCAACCGATTTGCCTCTGTATTATTATAGATTAAAATCCGTAGTTAGTAAGAGACCCACGATGAAAATTTCCAACAAAGATAAGAAAGTCCTTAATGGCTCGAAATTTATTTTAAATAAAATGAGAATTGACGGAGATATTCAGCAAGTTTCAAATAACAAGATGATAATTTCATTTCTCTGGAATAATAACACGGTATCAGGAAATGATGGGTGTAATGATTTTACCGGTATTTTTGAAATCAATAAAAATAAAATTTCATTTTCAAATTTCGGCTGGACTAAGATGAACTGTACTGATACAAATTTGGATAAACATTTCAACACTTTAATATTTGAAGTAGATAAATATAAACTTAGTAAAAATCATCTAAAATTATATAAAGGCAAGAAATTATTATTTGATATATGAAATTATGAATTAAATTATTTTACTCCCCATTTGATAACGGGGAGCAAAATTATTATTTTAATTTATTCAACTATCTTCGGTGATTATCCAATTTGTTAAATTCA
This sequence comes from uncultured Ignavibacteria bacterium, assembly GCA_963806045.1. Lineage (GTDB taxonomy): Bacteria > Bacteroidota > Ignavibacteria > Tepidaquicellales > Tepidaquicellaceae > DATCHW01. The sequence goes on from CAWDWP010000016.1 coordinate 6,442, forward strand.
CCACTAAAAATGAGATTTCTAATTAATTCTTCCTGAAAGAATTCATGCGGGAAGCCAAGGTCAATTTTACTTACTTCATCAAGTTTTTTTAATTGTTCTTCGGGAATCGTGATATCTGCTGCCCCCAATGAATCTTTAATTTGCTCTTCGGTTTTTGATCCGACAATAGGAATGACGACCTGGTTCTTCTGCATCGCCCATCTGACAGCTACCTGGGTTGGTGTCACATCCAATTCTTTAGCAACTTCCACATTTACTGCCGCAATTTTTGAATTAATTTCGTTTCTTCTTTTCGAATCAACTGTAATTCTACCTTTGGCATCTTTATTACTCAAATATTTTCCACTTAACACACCACCTCCTATGGCTCCCCAGGGTGTGATTGCTATATCGAGTTCTTTTGCCATTGGAAATAAATCTCGCTCCGGTGTTCTTGCGATTAAGCTGTATTCAATCTGGAGTCCTGTAAATTGTGTCCACCCTCTGAATTCTGCAATTGTATTTGCCTGTGAGACTATCCATGCAGGGGTATCAGAAATGCCTATATAGTGAATCTTTCCGCTTGATATTAAATCATCTAAACTTCTCATTACTTCTTCGACAGGTGTTGTAAAATCCCACATATGGAGCCAGAGAATATCAATAAAATCTGTATTTAGACGTTTCAAACTTTCATTAACAGAACGAATAAGATTTTTTTTGTGATTTCCACAGAAATTTAAATCGTTCATTTTGTCGAAAAGAGTATATTTGGTAGCAAGTACAAAATGGTCTCGGTCTGAATGAATAAATTCCCCTACCCATTTTTCACTTGTTCCTTCAGTGTACCGGTTTGCGGTATCTATAAAGTTTCCGCCCGCATTAGCATAAACATCAAATACTTTTTTACTATTTTCATAATCAGCACCCCATCCCCATTCTGTACCAAATGACATTGCACCGAGACAAATCTCAGATACACGTAATCCGCTTTTACCAAAAAGTTTATATTTCATAAATTAATAATTAATGTTTGAGAAAGTAATTTCCATTTCTAAACAAAATTTGGAAAAGATAAAATTCCAATTTTTAATTTAAAATTTCAAATAATCCATTCCCATATTGAAAACAATATCTACAGGAATTTTTGCATCTTTAATTCTATCCAAATCTTTTTGAAGCTCTGTTTTAACTTTTCCGTCTTCTTCAATTAATTTCTTAGCTGAATAATAATCTCCGTCTCCCTGAATTTTCAAAATCTGTTGAACTGATGATGTAACTGCATCTTTCATCTTATCAAAATTGACACTATATGTTCCATCTGTATTTCTTGTGAATGCACCGCATATTTTCAAAATAATAAAATCTTACCATATTTGCTTTCCCGTGAGCTTCAGAAGCACCAAATCTGCAGGAACGGAAAATTCCTGCCAAAAATGTGACATAATTATCCATCACCTCACCTTCTTTTAAATCCCCAATTTCATAAAGTTTGGTAACAATATAAAGTCCGAGAATATCTGCTTTCCCCTCTTCAATTGTTGAGTATTGTTCTTTTAAATATTCCCTAACTGTTCCTGCTCCTGATATAACATTCTTAATACCAAGTCCATGAGCAACTTCGTGAAACATTGTATTTTCGAAGAATGCATTAAATTTTACGTATTTTCTCTGTTCTTCGGTAATTAATAAATTTGAAATTGGAATCATAATATCATCAAATTTTGAATTCATTATATTTTTTAGCTGTAATCGGCGCGAACCTTTTTTAGCCTGCACTTCTTCATCATTTGGTAAATTTATTGCGATGGTCTTGCTACCTGCATTGCAGTCTCCTGCATAATAAATTGCATTGTAAACATTTAAATCTGAACTTGTTCCGGGAATTTCTTTTTTATAATTTTCTTCAACCGGTAAGCCCTTTTGAATATCCGGAAGCATCATTGAATATTTTTCCAGTTTTTTACTCCATTCAGGATTTTTAATCAATACAAAAGATTCAAATGCTGTTTTATATCCGAATAATCCGTCAGTGTAATTTTCGATTGGTCCTACCACAAAATCAATATTTGAAGTTTTCATATCCATCCAGGCATAATCACTTGGCTGATAGTTATCCGATATAAGAGCTTCAGCTCGCATTGAAAGATATTTCTTCAATCCTTCATTTTCTGCAAGTTCTGATGCCTGCCTGAGAAGTGTAGCGGCTTTATTAAGGCTTTCCTTATAAGCAACTGAATAAGGGATTACTATTAGTTCACCTTTTTCATTTCTTCTCAAAATTGTATATGGGTCTGTTTTTTTTGAATCCGAGAAATTATTAAATTCTTCTTTTGTCATATCCGGAGGATAGAAATTAGCTCCTTCAGGTTTCGGACGCATACCTTGAATAAACGGATTAAGTCCGTCAAGGTTATCCCACGGACCATAATTTATTAAAATAAATTTTTTCTCATATTCGTCATTAGTCATCGACATCAATTGATTTTTATCTCCATAATTTTGCAACCAGAATAAATCATCCATTATTTTTGCAACATCTATTAGTATCGGGATAATTTTCTTTTCGCTTGCACTTAACCAGGATAAATCTTCTGTAAGAGTTATGGGATTATAACTTTCAACTCTTTCTTGAATCTTTAAATTTTGAGCAAATGTGTTAATATTGCTACATATTAATAAGACTAACATCAGAAATAAAATTTTGTGTATCATATTCTTAATTATTTATTTTGTTAAAAAATATTTATTTACGGTAATATAACTATTTTTCCGATTGCTTTTCCTTCTTCAATTAATTTATGTGCATCTTGTAATATCTTCCAATTCAAAGATTCTATGGACTAAAGGCTTAATTGCACCGAGGGCAACTAAATTCACTAATTCTTCCAACTCGTTTTTCTCACCAAGATATGTACCAAACAGACTCAAATGTTTTAAATAAGTCATATGGATGCTTAAAGTAGTTTCTCTTCCACTTAAAATACCACATAATATAAGTCTCCCCCCTTTTTTCATCATATTGAAGCTTCTATCAAAAGTAGCAGGTCCAACATAATCAATAATAACATCTATACCTCTGCCTAATGTAATATCTAAGACTTTTTCTTAAATCTTTTTATCTTCAAAATGATTAAATACATAATCCACCCCAAGTTCTTCAAGTTTTTCCATTTTCTCTTTAGAGCCGGCAGTAGCAAATATTTTTGCCCCAACAAGTTTTGCAATTTGAACTGCAATATTTCCTAATCCACTTGTACCTCCCCAGATAAAAAATGATTCTTCCCTATCAAGTTTCGCAACACCTGTAAGTGCATGATATGCGGTTAATCCTGCCACGGGTAAACAAGCCGCATCTTCAAAACTAACATTCTCAGGTAGTTTTATCAATGAGCTTTCAGGAACAACTGTAAATTCAGAATATGAACCGGGCAAATTCATTCCAAAATATTTCCAGTCAGGTGATAATGCCGGTCTTCCTCTTCTGCTCCATTCATCGTCGCTTTCGGAAACTATCGGCCAGGAAATGATTCTATCCCCTTTTTTAAAATTTTTTACATCACTCCCGATGTTTTCAATTACACCGGTAATATCACCGCCGAGAATATGCGGAAACTTAATATTTAATCCGGGATATCCGTTTCTTATAAGAATATCAACACGATTCACTGAAGTTGCTTTAACTTTAATCAATGCTTCGTTGCTTTTTATTTTAGGAACCGGATAATTAGACTTCATAGACTAATTTATCTCTTCCGCCGTTTTCGCGTAATAAAATCGCTTTCATTTATTATAACAACATTTTAATTATTTATGCTTAAAAGCTATAAAATTTTTAAGAGTTATGATATTCAAATATTATTAATGAATTTAATGAATATTTTTCATATTTTGAGCATTCCTTACAATTTATTAATCAAATAGAATTAATAATATGATTACAAAATCTATACTTTTTTTATTTTTGTTTCTATTCATATATTCAATATCTAACTCTCAGGATGGAACAAGGTCTATTGATTACAGCACGCGTTCATTTGGCAGAGGCGGCACTGAAATAGGATTCTTTGATAATACATCTCTTATATTAACCAATCCTGGAGGAATTACATTCTTAAAGTCCTCTGTAATTAACGGCAAACTCAATATTCATGTTTCCTTCACTGACGTTTAAAAACAACAGAAATGTTAATGGAGTAACAAATTCAACTGTATTAAACGATGCGAAGGGAGATAAAACATTATTCGTACTTCCAAGTATTTCTTATGTACATAAATTCAAAGATAGTAAATTTGCACTTGGCGCAGGAGTTTTTACAACCGGTGGTATGGGAGCTGATTATACATTGAACCACGAATTATTTAAGGATGCAGCCGGAAATTATATTCCCCAAACATATAGTTCAAGATTTGGTATAATTGAAAGTGGTCTTTCTCTTGCATATCAATTTACGCGGGATTTTTCAGTTGGAGTTACGGGAGAATTTATATATACAACCTTGAAATTCACTAATCCTTTTAGTCTAAGTCCTGCTATTTTAAAAGGACAAGCAACACCATCAATGACCTTTGCACAATTATTTTCTTATCCAAGAACAGTCGGAGGATTAGGCTATAATGAAGTAACCTCATCTGCTAATATGAAAGGACCTGAATTCTTATTCTTTCGGAGGTAAAATTGGAATAGCATATAAATTCAACGATGCATTTTCGATGGGGGCATCTTATTCAATGCCTGTACCTCTTAATTTCAAAAATGGAAAATCCGATCTTGATATGACTGCGCAATTTACAGATGCATCAGGCAGAGCTGTACAAAATGTAATGGGCAGATATCCCGGGATAACCCTCCAGGCCGCAAAGGATACGGTATTACATCAGTTCCTTGCAATGGGTGTCAATCCTGCAAATGGATTCGCAGGGTCATATGATTTAGAAAATAGTTTTAAAATTCCTCAATCATTTGGTATTGGTATGATGTATGCACTCATTCCTAAATTAAGATTTGCACTTGATTTCGAATGGTTAAACTGGTCAAAAGCATTTGATAAAATGGCATTGGTATTACGAAACGGAACTAATACTAATATAAACAGAATGCTTGCAGCCGGAGGACCGGGGCAACCAGATTTATTAGTAGATTTTTTATTAGACTGGAAAGATGCGGTTATTTTGAAAGTCGGAACTGAATTTGATTTTAGTGATAAATTTACAGCAAGGGTCGGTTATGCATATGGATCAAATCCGGTCCCCAATACGACAGGAATACCTATTATCCCTGCAATACTTGAGCACCACTTTACAGGAGGAGTAAGTTATAATTTCTCAAAAAGTTTTACATGTAATCTTGCTGTCGAATATGGATTGAAAAATAAACAAACAGCTTCTAATCCCAGCTTGATAGCTGCTGAATATAATCTCAGTGAATCATCACTTACAAAATTTATTAGGACATATTTCATTTTCATATCAATTTTAATAATTTAAATCGCGAACTCATTTTTAATTAGATGGGTTCGCGATAACGTTTCTGCTTTTCATTTAATTCATCAGGCACTTAAATACTCTTTATTTATATTCGGGAGAATTTTTAATCTTTTTTTTGTTTCAGGATTGAGCCCTAAATAGTTAATTTAGACTCAACTAAATTAATGTAATGAAAATGAAGGAAATTTTAGATACAAGAAATAGGTTATAAAAATATTTTATTTTAACTTCTAACTCTCATCTCACTGATTTTGTCTCTAAAAAATCCTGCACATTTTTACCGGCTTATACAAAATATTATTAAACTATAAAAAAAGGAGAGCAAAATGGTAGATTCAAAACTTACAGAAGCATTCAAAGCAAGTTTACGCGGACAACTTGTATTACGCGGTGATGCAGGTTTCGAACAAGCTTGTAAAGTATATAATGGTATGATTCATAAGAATCCGTTTATGATAGCTTACTGTGCGGATGTAGCCGATGTTATAACAGCAGTAAATTTTGGACGTGACAATAAATTACTTATTGCAGTTCGCGGAGGAGGACATAATGGTGGAGGGTTGGGAATATGCGATGACGGATTAGTAATAGATTTGTCAAGAATTAAATATACCAGAGTTGATACAGAAACAAAAACTATCCGTGTGGGCGGTGGATGCACCTGGGGAGATGTCGACCACGCAACTCATCATGTTTGGATATGCAACACCCAGTGGAATAGTCTCAACTACCGGAGTAGGCGGTTTAACTCTGGGCGGCGGAGTTGGTCATCTTACACGCAGATGCGGTCTAACAATAGATAACTTACTGGAAGCTGATGTAGTGCTTGCAAATGGAAATTTTGTTAAAGCGAGTTCAAGTGAAAATCCTGACTTATACTGGGCAATCCGCGGAGGGGGCGGAAATTTCGGTATAATTACATCTTTTCTTTTCAAACTTCATCCGATTAAAATGATTACCGGAGGACCAACTTTCTGGGGACTTGAAAAAGCAGCTGATGCAATGCGATTCTATGACAATTTTATTAAAGATGCACCCGATGAATTAACAGGCTTTTTTGCATATCTCATAGTTCCCCCCGCTCCTCCTTTTCCGGAAGCACTTCATATGAAAAATGTATGTGGTGTTATCTGGAGTTATTCCGGACCTGAAGAAAAAGCAGACAAAGTGTTTGCTCCTATAAAAAACTTTGGACCTCCGATTCTCTACGGGATACAAACAATGCCGCATCCTATGTTGCAGAGTATGTTTGATGCTCTATATCCCTCTGGAATGCAATGGTACTGGAGAGCTGATTTCGTAAACGAATTAAGCGATAAAGCGATTGAACAGCATATCAAATTTGGTTCAAAAATTCCCACTATGTTTTCGGGAATGCACCTTTACCCTATTAACGGAGCGGCAGGCCGGGTAAAAAATACCGATACAGCCTGGCATTATCGTAATGCAAGATATGCTCAGGTAATAGTCGGGGTCGACCCTGATCCGGCAAATAATGAGAAAATAATATCGTGGACTAAAGGATATTATGAAGCATTGCACCCATATTCTGCAGGTGGTGCTTATGTAAACTTTATGATGGATGAAGGAGAAGATAGAATTAAAGCTACCTATAAAGATAATTATCAACGACTGACTACAATAAAGAAAAAATATGACCCGAGTAATTTATTTAGAGTAAATCAGAATATAAAACCTGCAGCTTAATATTAACTAAATTAAATATAATTAATGACTAATATTTAGATGTGTAAATATTATGAACCATTTGAAAATAACAATTGTTTAATAAATTCAACAACTTTTCATAAACTAAAAATATAAAACTATGAAAAAAGTAATGGTAATGTTCGAATTCTCCGGAGCGACAACAAAACAGTATGATAACATAATGAAAGACCTTAATGCTATGGGTACTCTTAATGGTAACGGATTGATTTTTCATGCTTGTGCTTCTACTTCAAAAGGATTATCAATTTGTGATGTTTGGGAATCAGAATCAGCTATTAGCAGATTTGGAGAAATCTTGTATCCGCTTCTAAAGAAACATGGAATTAAAGCTGTCCAACCTGAAATAATTCCATTGCATAATATGGTTAATACTTTAGTCCCTCAGTCTTAATGCAAGATTAATAGAAGAGCCATTACATCTTTGTAATGGCTCTTCTAAATATTTTTTCGTGTCATTATTTTTGTAAGACACTAAAAGAACTTTGTGCTATTTTACAGGAACATTCTTCAATGTTTCAAGTAAATAATCCCAGAATTTTTGTACTGTTTCAATATTTAATTGTTCATCCGGGGAGTGTGGGAATTTAATTGTGGGACCGAATGAAATCATATCAAAATTAGGATAAATACCGCCAATCAAACCACATTCAAGTCCTGCATGGATAGCTTTTATTTCCGGTTTCTTTCCAAATAATTTTTCATAAATATCAAGCATAACGACTAATATCGGAGATTGAGGATTAGGTTTCCAGCCTGGATATTGTCCATCGAAAGTGCATTCGGCACCGGCAAGTTCAAATACGCACCCCATCATTTCTTCAAGTGCTTCTTTTGCTGAATCGACAGAACTTCTCAGTAAACAATGAACGTTAATCTTCTTTGCTTTTTCATCAAATTTAACAATTGCCAGATTAGATGAAGTTTCAACAAGTCCGGGCATATCATTACTCATTCTGATAACTTCATTAGGACAAGCATAAATAGCATTTATAAGATGTCTTTGTGTTGATTTATCAATCAAGCTCTTTGGAGTTTTTACTTTTTCTGCAAATACTGTCAGATCCGGTTCTGCTGTAGCAAGTTCTTTCTTTACTATCAGATTATAATCACTAATCGCTTTGTTAAACTCTTCAACTTTATCTTTTGGAATCACAACTATAGCAAATGCTTCTCTTGGAATTGCGTTGCGTAAATTTCCTCCTTCGGCTTTTGCAAGACGAAGCTTGAAATTTTTCTCGCCATATTTCAGAAAACGGAATAGAATTTTATTTGAATTCCCTCTTCCAAGATGTATATCACAGCCTGAATGACCACCTTTGAGTCCTTTAACAATAATTTTAAATGCAGTGTGTTTTTTAGGAACATCCGCTTTTTTATACTTAAACGTTGCATTAGCATTTGTTCCGCCTGCACACCCGATAAATAATTCACCTTCATCCTCAGAATCAAGATTCATCAGTATGTCACCTTTAAGAAAATCAGGTTTTAATCCGAAAGCTCCTGTCATACCTGTTTCTTCATCAGTAGTAAATAAAGCTTCTAATGGCCCGTGTACCAGGTCTTTTGCTTCCATGATTGCAAGAGTTGCTGCCACTCCAATTCCATTATCCGCACCTAGTGTCGTACCTGTTGCTTTTACCCATCCCCCATCGATTCTTGGTTTAATTGGATCTTTTGTAAAATCGTGTTTAACATCACTGTTAGCCTGTGGAACCATATCAAGGTGTCCCTGAAATATAACACCTTGCCTGTTTTCCATACCTGCTGTTGCAGGTTTGCGGATTACAATATTTCCAACTTCATCCATTGAAGTATCTAATCCTATTTTCTTACCAAAATTCATCACATATTCGCGAATTGCGGTTTCATGCTTTGATGGTCTCGGAATATTCACTATTTCTTCAAAGATATTCCAAATTCTTTCGGGCTTCAAATTACCTAATATTTCACCCATTGTTACTCCTTTTTTAGTTTTTTAAAATTAATAAAATTACTTTGATATAACTGTGTTAAAAATTTTATAATTCTGTCCTGAGCGGGGTGGATTTTTTCACCATGCAGAGAAGATAATTCGTTAACAATTACCGAAACGTCTTTTTTTCCGTCAATGGCTTCCCATACGGATGAGCCGAGTTCATCAAGTTTGACCCTGAAGTGCTTTGACTTGCTTTTTGGAATCAGTTTTTGAAAGAACTCTTTTTTAAATTTCGGAATTAAAATATTCGTTAATCCATTAACAGTATCTGATTCGTGAATTTTAAACGGAATTAATTCGAGATAATTTATTTCGGTAGTTTTTGTTTTACTTTTAAATAATGCCATTAAATTTGTTAATCATAAGAAAATTCCCGTCCATATATGTAAACGGACGGGAATTATAAAAAGTTACATTTTATTTTTTAAACTGCGCTAGGCGGAGCCGGTTCATCAGGCTTGCCTGCATTCTTAAGAGGAATATTAATTAAAACAAATCCGATAAAAACAATTACCAGCAACCCGATAAATAACGGCGGGTTGGAAAAAATTTCAAAAAGCTTTATTTCTGCAATTTTAAGAGGTGCAAATGCAAGTCCCGTCAATGCTTCACCTGCAATCAATCCCGAAGCGAGTAAGATACCTACGTTCTCGATTCTCACTTTTTGAGCTTCATTGTAACCTCTCTTTTTAATAATTATATCTGCAATACCTTTTATCATTCCGCCTATAAATATTGCGAATGTTGTTTCAAGAGGTAAATACATACCCACTGCAACAAGCATAGGACTTTTAACCTGCATCAAAATAAATGCCAACCCCATAAACAATCCTACAATAATAAGGGGCCACGCCATTTCACCGCCTACGATACCTTGTGAAAGCATAGCCATTAAACCGCCTTGCGGAGCAGGCAATTTACTGCTTCCAAATCCTCCTACATAAGGCGGGGAAGACATTTTACCTGATGCAATATCTGATTGATTTAAAAGGTTAAGTATAAAAAACATTACAAGCCCCGAAACAACAACACCAATTATATTACCTACCTGCATTTTCCAGGGTGTACCACCAAGTATATGACCGGCTTTTAAATCCTGGAGCATTTCACCTGCAACCGCCGCAGATACGCAAACAATTGCTGCAACTCCAAGCACTGCCGCAACACCACCGTGGGCACTATCCACACCCATTATCACCATCACTAAAGCTGTAATTACCAATGCAGTTAATGTTAAACCGCTGATAGGATTATTACTTGAGCCAATCAAACCAACGAGGTAACCCGAAATTGCCGCAAAGAAAAACGCCAGCACTATCATCAACGTCGCTGCTACTATTGCGGGAAGTAGTGTAGTTCCAAAAACAAAATAAGTAACCCAGAACGTAGTCGCTGCCGCGAGCAGAATTCCGAACATAACATAAGAGAATTTAAGGTCTTTTTCTATTCTTTCTGTTGCAACTGCTCCGCCTGTTGCTGCCTTTTTAACGTCACCAATCGAACGTGCGAGACCTGCAGCAAGACTTTTTCTCATTTTAAATAATGTATAAAAAGCACCCATTAACATACCGCCGATAGCTATCGGCTTCACAATAAATTTCCAGGTATGTTTCATCAAATCCATATTTACCTGATTGGATACATCTTCGGGGGACATATTAGGACTCGATGCCAGAACCCCATGTCATTAATTCTTTTATGTATGCAGGGTCTAAATAAGGTAAAATGAAATAGAACAATATCGGAGTCAGTAAACCCCAGGCAAGCAAACCTCCGCTGAAGTTCAGAGATGCATATTGGGGACCTATAATATAACCAACACCCATATATGCCGGACTTATACCCGGTGAACTTAATAGCATCCCACCCTGTCCGGTAATGTGTGTTCCTTTAATTGTAAGTTTATTAAAAAATCCGTAAAATTTTTCCCAGGGTGTCACAAATAATTTAAATTCACTTAACGCCTGTATTACTGCTCCAATTCCCATAGCTCCGAATAAATATTTGGAACCGCCGCTGCCACCTTGTCCTGATTTATGGATTTCTGCAGCTGCTATAGATTCGGGAAATACAAGATCCGCATCTTCCACCATAACTCTTCTTAATAAAGCTACAAACATAATTCCAAGAATACCGCCGGAGACTAAAATCACAGAAGCAGTTAAATAACCCAGATTAAAATCCGGTTTCCAGATAAAAAATGCAGGCAATGTGAAAATTGCACCTGCTGCAACTGATTCACCAATAGAGCCAACTGTTCTGGTAAAATTTTCTTCAAGTATACTTCCCTTGAAAATTTTCAGAATAGCCATACCAAGAACCGCTGCCGGATACGTTGCGGCGATTGTCATACCTGCCTTTAAGCCCAGATAAGCATTAGCTGCACCTAAAATTACAGATAGAACAAGTCCGATAAGCAATGCCTTAACTGTAAATTCAACCATCGTGCTCTCTGAAGCTACAAATGGTACGTATTTCTTTTTGTTCGGACATAGATTTAATTTTAAATTAGTAGAATATTTTTAATAAAATTATTTAGATTATTATTTTAATCGGAAAATGTTTGAAATGCAAAAAAAATTTATAGTTTAATATCAATTATTAAAAAATATATGTTTCCAATATTTAAAATGTTAAAATATCGAAAAATATTTTGCTTTTCAAGATATAATAAACTATTAAATAATTTAAATTTATTGATATTTATTCAAAATTATTCAATATAAATTTACTTTTATAAATCCATTTATACTTTTTTTATTAAGCGTAAATATATAAATTAACGAAATTTAATCTAATTATAATAATTTAATTTACCGAATTGGAAACTACCTTAAAGCTTAAACACCCAAAAGGATTGGCGTTACTTTTCGTCACTGAAATGTGGGAAAGATTCAGTTTCTATGGAATGCAGGCAATTTTCTATCTGTATATGATAAATGCTCTTTCGTTTGAGAAAGTTGATGCTGATTTGATTTATGGGAATTATATAGGTATGGTTTACATTACTGCAATTCTCGGCGGCTATATGGCGGATAAATTCCTTGGTAACCGAAAAGCAATACTTACAGGCGGTTCACTGATGGCAATCGGACAATTTTTATTATTTACGAGCGGAATGTTCTATAATAGCAAATCTATTTCAGTGGTTTTCCTGTTTATTGGATTAATTTTTCTCTGCCTCGGTAATGGGTTTTTCAAACCAAACATATCCACAATGGTTGGCAAGCTTTATCCGGAAAATGATAAACGTATCGATTCTGCATTTACAATTTTTTATATGGGGATAAATCTCGGGGCTTTATTTGCTCCTATCATTTGCGGGTTTTTGGGAAATACAGGAAATATGGCTGACTTTAAGTGGGGTTATCTCGCTGCGGGAATTGGAATGATTTTAAGCATTGTTGTTTTTTCTTTATATAAATCAAAATATTTACTAACTCCGGAAGGAGAATCTATAGGAATTGTGCCCGCAGGAAAAGCTGATAAATCAGATGACCCTAAAAATAAAATTTCTTCGAAAGAATTATTATTTAATATCGGAATTTTTATAATAATATTTGTCGTTTTTAAATTTCTGTTCAAAGCTGATACGATTGGTTCATTTATTTATGCTACTTTTTTTACGGCACCTATTTCAATAATCACCGATAAAGCACTTTCGAAAATTGAAAAGCAAAAAATAACAGCACTATTTATTTTGATTATCTTTACAATGGTATTTTGGGCTGCATTCGGCCAGTTAGGTTCATCTATCACTTTCTTTGCCGATAGACAAATGGACAGGTCATTTCTCGGAATATAATATTCCTCCGAGTGTATTCCAATTCTTCGGTCCATTATTTATCGTTACATTTGCTCCTGTAATGGCAGTTTTGTGGACATTCCTTTCTAAGAGAAGTAAAGAACCATCAATACCGGTGAAACTTGGTTTTGGATTATTATTTATGTCATTCGCCTGGGTATTATTAATTATTGGTTTCAAATCAGTAATTCCCGGAGTAAAAGTAAATATGATTTGGCTAATTTTAATGTACTTCACATTTGACAATCGGTGAATTATGTCTCTCCCCTATCGGACTTTCAATGGTTTTCAAATTGGCACCTGTAAAATTTGCAGCAATATTAATGGCTGTTTGGTTTTTATCATTGGGAACATCATTCAAAATCTCAGGAGTAATGAGTGCTTTATATCCGCAGGAAGCAGTAAAAACTGAGATAGCACTACCTGATAAAAAAATTATTATTAAATCATTTGACAGTTTATACGAAATTAAAGCTGATAGTGCATATTTTTCACGATTGATGCCAAATGAATTTTTCAATGCAGGCAGAGTATGGGACGCAAAAGTTGAGGATGGAAAACTTGTAACCCTTGAAGAAAAAATAGCTCAGACTGAATATAAACTCGATTCCGTTAAACTTAATTTTATATTAAGCTCTGATGAGAGTTTTGTAAATGGTAAAACTAAATATCTTCTTAGATTCTCTTCTGATGGACAGGATATTTTTCTTGTAAAAAATAATTTGGTTATTGAAAAATGGAAGTTGAATCCTGAAAAGCCAAAAATAATAGGATTCGCAATTAAAGATTTATTTGATTTCTTTCTGATATTCGTAATATTTGCAGGAATTAGTTCGATTAATACTTTTTGTTCTGGTGAAACCATTATTAAAGATGATGCACGGAGTGAGATAAGTCAAAAGTCAAAAGTAAAACGTCAAAAGTAAAAGTAGTGACATTATGTGCGTAGAGTTGCTGATGGCTACAGATTGAAATAGTAAACAGGAGCGCAAGCGGCAAGAGCGGCAACAACTTGCAGAGCCAGAACTATCAGCGCTTGTTTTGGCATCTGAGGCAGCCACTTGATAACGAAGAAAGCTATGACTGGTACCTGCCCGCCCAAAAGAATTTGGAAAAGATGTGCTGCAGTCCCTTCATCCGCTTCACGGGTAACCCCATAAAATGCTAAGTGAAGAAACAATATCGCCAGGGTGGTAATCGACATCGCAATTGGAATCCAGGCGCTTGGCTTTTTAATAATTGCTATCATTTATTTTATAATATTTCTTATCGTGAACACAAAGAATACCTTTATCTGAAACCCATTTTTTGAGTTCAGTTTTCAGAAATTTTTCCATTCCATTATCTCTGATATATTTCAAGTTTTCGATTTCGCTAATACCGTATTTTTTCCGGTAGCGATTGTCTAATTTTTTTAATCTATCGCAAGAAAATTCACTGCACATATAACAGAATTTGCCTGTTCTTTTCTCACAAAGTCCTTATTTGACAATTCTCACGGGTTTTTGGTCTTTTTTGTTCAACATAATTACATCCATGGCAGGGATTAATTTGACGTAAATATGCTTTGCAAATTCCACAATTCATTCCGCAAGGTGCAATAAGTTTATTTTTGAAAACTGATTTCACTTTTATTTATGAAGTTCCCAAGTCTGCTCAAAAGGCAAAAAATCGAATGCAAGCAAGTTTAAACATTATACAAGTTTACAAAGTTTATTCAATTGTACATTGAACATTGTACCTTGAAGATTGAATGTGCGGAGAAGGAGAGATTCGAACTCTCGATGGAGTTGCCCCTATAACGGTTTTCGAGACCGCCGCTTTCAACCACTCAGCCACCTCTCCGTTGAAATTTGTATTAACTATAATTTAATCACTATTTCGATGATATTCTATTAACTTATTTTTCTACCAACAAATCATTATTTTAATAATATCATTTTATTAATTTGAACAAAATCATTATTTTCAAGTTTATAGAAGTATATACCACTTGAGAAATTTTCCCCATTAAATTCGACTTCATAAGAACCTGAAGATACTTTTTGATTTACAAGAACGGAGATTTCTTTTCCTGTAATATCATAAACGGTTAATTTTATATTTGAAACTTTTGGTATATCAAATTTTATTTTTGTTGATGGATTAAAAGGGTTAGGATAGTTTTGATATAAATGATAGTAATTTACAACATTATTATTATTAATTGTAGATGTCATTATATCAAGATTTCTCTTATAAATTGTGGTTAAGCCTCCAGCAGTTCCAAATGCATACAAATAATTATTATTTATAACCATACATCTCAAATAAGGAGAATTTGCCGGAAGTCCATCACTTGCCCTTCCCCATAATTCTCCATTATTTGTCGACATATAAACATCAGTAAATCTTAATGCAATAAATTTATTTTGATATTTTTCTATTTGCCTTATTACTTTTGCCGCCCATTCTGTAGCTAATCCATTGGTCTTCGGAAACCAATAATCTCCATTATTTGTGGATTTGTAAACACCATTCCATCCGCAAAGGAAAATATCAGTTCCTTCTAATATATAAATCACTTATATCCAAATCTGAAAGGCCGTCGTTTTTTGAAATCCAGTTAATACCATCATCCGTAGTTAATTTAACCCCATTTAAAGTTGCAATAAATAACATAGATCCATCAGCTAAATATTCAAAAACATATGGTACATTTGTAGATTTATTTACCCATGTTCCTCCACTATTAGTTGAGATAAAAAATCCTGCTGATGTCGTTGCGTAAAGTTTATTATTGTAATACAAACATGGATCAACACCCGTTAAATTGTTTGTTACAGATGTCCAGTTATCTCCATTATTGGTGCTTAAATACACATCATAGTCAATGTTACTGCAAAATATATAGGTTCCATTATTTACTATAGAGATAATATATAAGTTCGAACTTATTCCATTATTTTTCAGAACCCAATTAACACCGTCATTTGTAGATACATAAACACCGAGATTTGTTCCTAAAAAAATATTGTTGTTAATAGCTTTACAAGTTTTTACATCGGTTGAAGCCAGAGTTCCTATAGTTTCCCATTGACTTTGTGGGAGAGTTATATTTGTTATTAATAAAGATATTAAAAGAGTAATTAACTTATTCATTTTTAACCCCTTGTGTGTTCTGTTATATTGTAATATTAACAATTATCTTTTTTAAAAAATAGATATTTTCCGTAGGTTAATCATTTTGAGAAGTATAAATAAATAAGCAGTAAAGGATTTTTAAACAAATCAGTCAAAAGTTTTTTTGGGATTTTTCTTTTCTAAAAAGGTGTGATAGAAAAGATTTTCCTTTACTGCTTGTATAAAAATATCAAATATTTAAAAAAAATCAAAGTTCCATAATATTCAACTGAAATTTATTCTTTTCACAGCTTCCTGAAAGAAATTATTAAGTTAGTGTTAATTTCTTTTCACACGCGAATACAGATTAACAGTTTGGCTGAAAATAAATTTTAGTATAACCATTGCCCAGGATGTGTGATAATAAAGAGTATCATAATATTCCGAGGCAATTTTTCTTAACTGCGGTAATTTACTTCCCGGAATACTGGGAAAATCGTGATGTTCATTATGATAACCAACATTGAACGTTAATTTATTTAATAAGCCATAATATGAATAAGTTTCCTGACCTTCTTTAAATACATAATGTTCCGCAATAAAATGACCTGATACAGGGTTTAATCCTCCGGCAATAATTATGGAAAGGAGTAAGTAAATAACTCCACTCCAGCCGGCGAATGGTAAATAAATTGCCATAATTAAAACCTGGCAAACAATATTTATAATCTGCCATTTTTTTATGCTGATTGGATGTACGAATACCGGTCTGAATGCATAAAAGAATATTTGTGAAATTTCCCAAATCATTTTACCCAAAAAACCGCGAAATATTTTTGCCTCAAAATTAGTAGGCAGATCAGTATCTAACCCTACTTTTCCCTGAAATTTATGATGCATTCCGTGATAAATTTTAAACGACATCGCATAGGGAAATATAATTGGCAAATTAGCAAATATAGCCAGCCAGTTGTTATGAACTTGTTTCTTAAATGCGAGATTATGAGTTATTTCATGAATTGCCAGGAAAAGAGCGTGGGAAATAGTTGCTCCAATAAAATAAGCAGATAAAATGAATATTAGCGTATTGAATCTTCCTATAAAATAAGCCGAAACTAACTGAAGTATCACGAGGAAAATTGTTGTAAATATTAATTTATTATCGTGACCGATTAAATCCCTGACTTCGGGATGAGTTGCTAATATTTTCTTCCTGCGTTCATAATGAAAATCTCTCTGATCTGACCAATAAAAATCATTTGCTTTTTCAGTTTGTGCAGACATTTATAATGTGACTAAAATTTTTGAAATATTTTTAATTAATGATTTCTTCTGAATATATACACCAGTCAATACATTTTTAAAATTACATAATATTTCTAATTAATAGTTTAAACAACTTTATTATCTTTACAGTTGCTTGAGGTATAAATAATGTTCGTTATTCTCAATTACTAAATAAAAAAGGGGGAATATTAATTGTTAAGTTTATAAAGCACACCATTTCAAAGATATTGAGAAAAGTAATTGCCATAGATAAAAAATTGTGTATAATAATTAGATTGAATATAATTTTTAATCGGAATATTTTAGTTTATTAACGAATAATTTATTATTTCTTTATGGAAAAAAATCTTTTCTTAGGTGCTGAAGCTATTGCGCAAGGTGCTATTGATGCCGGACTTTCAGGTATATATGCATATCCGGGCACTCCTTCTACCGAAATTACAGAATATGTTCAGAAATCAAAATTAGCAACTGAAAGAAATATTCACTCCAGATGGAGTGCAAATGAAAAGACCGCGATGGAATCCGGTTTGGGAATGTCATATGCGGGAAAAAGAGCCATGGTTTGTATGAAACACGTTGGACTGAATGTAGCCGCAGATGCTTTTATTAACTCCTCAATTACGGGCGCTAATGGAGGTTTAATTGTTGTTGCTGCAGATGACCCTTCAATGCATTCCTCTCAAAATGAACAGGATTCGAGGTTTTATGGAAATTTTGCAATGATACCTATTTTCGAACCAACCAACCAGCAGGAAGCTTATGATATGGCTTACGAGGGATTCGAATTTTCTGAAAAATACAAAATTCCTATTCTTTTAAGAATAACGACACGTCTTGCACATTCAAGAGCAGGAGTTTCAAGAAAACCTTTGAAAAATCAAAATGGAATAAAATTACCGGAAAATCTTATACAATTTGTACTTCTTCCTGCTAATGCAAGGAAACAATATAAAACATTACTGGGAAATCAAAAATACTTCGAAGAAGAATCTGAAAAATCAAAATATAATATATATTTTGATGGTAAAGATAAAAGTACAGGAATTATTGCTTGCGGAATAGCATATAACTATCTTTTGGAAAATTATAATGGTGCAAAATGTGAGAATCCAATTTTGAAAATCAGTCAGTATCCCCTGCCACGTGAAAAAGTCGAACAGATTACGAGTGAATGCAAAAGGATAATAGTTCTGGAAGACGGGTATCCATTAGTTGAGGAATCTATAAAAGGATTTTTGGGAAAATGTCTGAATATTTCCGGAAGATTAGACGGAACAATTCCAAGGGACGGGGAATTAAATCCAAATATAGTTGGGAAAGCAATTGGTAAACAGTCAGCAGAAATACAGCAAATGCCCTCCGTCGTTTCTCCTAGACCACCTTCACTGTGTTCAGGGTGTCCCCATATTGATGCCTTTAATGCTTTAAATGAAACATTAAAGATTTATGGAAAAGGTAAAGTTTTTTCGGATATCGGATGTTATACATTAGCTGCCTTACCTCCGTATCAATCAATTAATTCCTGTGTAGATATGGGAGCTTCTATAACTATGGCAAAAGGAGCAGCAGATGCGGGTTTGAGACCAGCGATAGCGGTAATCGGTGACTCCACATTTACGCATTCGGGAATAACAGGGCTTCTTGATGCTGTTAATGATAATTCACCAATAACAGTTTTAATTCTTGATAATGAAACAACAGGAATGACGGGAGGACAGGATTCCGCTGCTACAGGAAGGATTGAACATATATGTGCGGGAGTAGGCGTTGACCCGGAACATATTAAGATTATTAATCCTCTCAGAAAATATGATAAAGAAAATGTTGAAATTTATAAAAAAGAATTTGAATATAAAGGTGTATCTGTAATAATTCCAAGGCGTGAATGTATTCAAACAATAGGAAGACATAAAAAAGAAAAAAGGATAAAGGAAACTGTATGAAAAATGATATAATTTTAGCCGGTGTCGGCGGTCAGGGTATATTATCAATTGCAGCTTCTATAGGTTATGCTGCTATAAATGCAGGTCTCTCGTCTCAAGCAGTCTGAAGTACACGGAATGAGCCAGAGAGGCGGAGATGTTCAGTCGCATTTAAGAATATCCGATAAAGAAATATATTCTGATTTAATACCTCAGGGTTCTGCAAATATGATAATCTCAGTCGAACCAATGGAATCTCTAAGATATATTCCCTGGCTTAAAGCTGACGGCTGGATAATTACAAATACTGTCCCTTTTATTAATTTTGCAAAATATCCTCCGATTGAAAATGTAATGAAAGAAGTTGAAGGTTTTAAAAATCATATTGCTCTGAATGCAGATGATATTGCAAGAAAACTTGGTTCTTTCCGTTCTGCGAATATGGTGATGCTTGGTGCAGCTTCACCGTTTATCGATATTCCCTATGAAAATTTTGAAAAAGGTATTCACGATTTATTCGGTAAAAAAGGTGAAGAAGTGGTTAATTTGAATTTAAAAGCTCTTAAAGCCGGAAGAGAATTTACGGAAACACATAGAAGTAATTAATATTTTTTAGTTTTAAAAAAGCCCAGTTTAATATTTTTGGGCTTTTTTTAATTTATTATATTGCAAACAAAGGTGTGTTATCGATATAAATAAGGTATTCTTTTATCAAATCGCCATTCAAATATAAAATATTAGTGAAATTTACATTCACCTTTTTTTCATCCAAACGGGTATAAATAACTTCTCCTTGCCAGACAACAGAGCCGTCTTTTTCCCAGAAATTAATAACTTTATGTTCGCTTTTATCAATCATTTTGAAGAACTCGGCAACATAATTTCGAACGTTTTGTTTTCCATGCTCAGGTTCACTATTACCAAAACGAAAAATACCGTCTTCGGTAAAATAAGATGCGAAGTTATCAGAATCTTTAGCATCAATCGCTGATGCTATTTTTGTGAGCCAATCGATTGTGTTCATTTAAATTTGTTTATTTATATAAAAAACCGTTAATTAAAAATTAACGGTTTGCTTGTTAGTGAGGATGGAAGGGCTCGAACCTTCAACCACCGCCTTAAAAGGGCG
Organism: uncultured Ignavibacteria bacterium; assembly: GCA_963806045.1. GTDB lineage: Bacteria > Bacteroidota > Ignavibacteria > Tepidaquicellales > Tepidaquicellaceae > DATCHW01. The sequence goes on from CAWDWP010000016.1 coordinate 26,862, forward strand.
ATGCTCTACCATTGAGCTACATCCCCGAATTTTAGAGTACAAACATTAAATTACGAAAATTTTTATTCAAAATAAATTCCTAAACTATTATTTTTTTGAGATTTTTAATCTGTTTTGAGCTCTTTTCATGGCTAAAATCTCTTCAGTTCTATCGATGTCGATATGTGAATCGAATTTCTCTTTCGCATTAGATAATGCTTTTTCTGCTCTCGGGATATCAATCTCATCCATCTTCTCGATTGCATCGGCTAATAATATTACTTTATTTTCCCTGACTTCAAGAATTCCTCCGCTTGATGCATATATTATTTCATTACCGCTGACATCGTTTATTTTAATTTTTCCGATTTCAAGAGTTGAAACCAACGGAGCATGATTGTATAATACCTGAAATTCACCTAATTTTCCGGGAGCAGTTACAGATTTAACTTCCCCGCTAAAAATTTTCCTGTCAGATGTAATTATTTCTAAATATAATAACTTGTCCAAAATTTTTAAAATTTATACTTGTAATTCTTTGGCTCTTTCCACTGCATCTTCAATCGTACCTACCATCCAGAAAGCATTTTCAGGAAGATCATCATACTCTCCATCAATGATCGCTTTAAATCCTTTAATAGTATCTTCCAGTTTTACATATTTGCCTGGTTTGTTTGTGAATACTTCAGCTACGTGGAAAGGCTGAGATAAGAATTTCTGAATTTTCCGGGCACGGGCAACAGTTAATTTATCTTCGTCAGATAATTCATCTATGCCTAAAATATTTATAATATCCTGCAGATCTTTGTAACTTTGCAGAACTCTTTTTACACCCTGTGCTACATTATAATGCTCGTCACCTAAAATTCTCGCTGAAAGTATTCTTGATGTTGAAGTTAAGGGATCAACAGCAGGATATATACCCATATCAGTAATTTTTCTTGATAACTCAGTTGTAGCATCAAGATGTGAGAATACTGTTGCCGGTGCAGGATCAGTATAGTCATCAGCAGGAACATAAATTGCCTGAATAGATGTAATTGAACCTTTATCTGTCGAAGTTATTCTTTCCTGCAATGCACCCATCTCAGTTGCCAATGTTGGCTGATACCCCACAGCTGAAGGCATTCTCCCAAGCAATGCAGAAACTTCAGAGCCGGCTTGAGTAAATCTGAAAATATTATCGATAAATAAAAGTACATCTTTATTTTGTACGTCCCTGAAATATTCAGCGACTGTCAGTCCTGTCAAAGCAACTCTTAATCTTGCTCCGGGAGGTTCATTCATCTGACCGAATATTAATGCCGTATTATTTATAACTCCTGAATCATTCATTTCAATATACAAATCATTTCCTTCTCGTGTTCTTTCACCTACTCCGGCAAATACTGATATTCCTCCGTGATGTTTTGCGATGTTATGTATCAGTTCCTGTATAATAACAGTTTTTCCAACACCGGCTCCTCCGAACAATCCTGTTTTACCGCCTTTTGTATAAGGTTCCAGCAGATCAATAACCTTTATACCCGTTTCAAACATTTCCTGTTTAGTAGTAAGATTCTTAAAAGCAGGCGGCTCGCGATGTATGGGAAAATTCAAGTCTGATTTAATCGGTTCTTTACCATCGATACCTTCACCTATTACATTCATTAATCTTCCCAATACCATATCTCCAACGGGAATCATAATCGGCTTTCCTGTATCTACAGCTTCCATTCCTCTTACAAGTCCGTCAGTAGAATCCATAGCAACAGCTCTCACCCTTGACTCTCCAAGATGCTGCTGAACTTCAACGACAAGATTCTTTTCTTCGTTTTCATCTAATGATTTTCTTTTGATAATGATGGAATTATATATAGAAGGAAGAGTTCCTTCACTGAAGTCAATATCTACAACAGGACCTATTACCTGCACTATTTTCCCTACATTTGAACCGTTATTTGACATTTTTAATGAAAATTTTAATTAACACAAACGATAAATATATAAAATTTCAAATTTACTTCAAATGAAGTATTTATTCTACTGTGACACTTTTTGCTAAATTTCGGGGTCTGTCAACATCAGTACCTCGTTCAGCAGCTATATAATATGCGAGAAATTGAAGCGGTATTACATTAACAATCGGAGCAATTAATGCCTTTGCAGCAGGAACCCTTAAAACATAATCTGCATATGAATTAATATTCTCATCATCCTCATTCGCAATTGCAATTATCTTTCCGCTTCTTGCTTTTACTTCTTCAATATTTGAAATTATTTTATCATAAGTTCTGTCCCGGGGAGCAATAAATACAACGGGCATATTTTGGTCAATTAATGCAATTGGTCCGTGTTTCATTTCAGCAGCAGGGTAACCTTCCGCATGAATGTAGGATATTTCCTTGAGTTTTAATGCTCCTTCTAATGCTATAGGGAAATTGTATCCTCTTCCTAAATAAAGAAAATTATTCGCATCAACAAATTCCATAGCAACTTTCTTATAATCATCTTTTTTAGAAATTACATTTGAAATATGTTCGGGTAGTTTCTTAATCTGATTTGCAAGTTTTATTAATGATTCCGGATGTAGCGTTTTATTTTCATTTGCTATCATAAGAGTTATAAGAGCAAGTGACATAACCTGGCAAGTGAAGGCTTTTGTAGAGGCGACACCAATTTCAGGACCTGCGTGAATATAAGTACCTGCATCTACTTCCCTTGCGATTGTACTGCCAATCACATTCACAATTCCGAGTGTAGTAGCACCCTGAATTTTTGCTTCTCTTAAAGCTGCAAGTGTGTCTGCTGTTTCACCGCTTTGACTTATAAGTATTACAACATCATCAGGATAAATTACCGGTCTCCTGTAACGGAATTCCGAAGCATATTCTACTTCTGTTGGAATACGGCAATATTGTTCGAGCATATACTCACCTACTAAAGCAGAATGCCATGCTGTTCCGCAAGCGGTTATTATAATCCTTTTAGCATTGAATAATTTTTCTGCAATAGGTTCCAGACCTCCTAATTTTACAACCCCTGTGTCAAAATTTATTCTTCCTCTGTAAGTATTTTGAATTGTTTCAGACTGTTCACAAATTTCTTTCAACATAAAATGTTCATACCCTGCTTTTTCTATGTTGCTTAACTCCATATCAAGCTTCTGAATTTCACGAAAAATGTCTTTGTCTTCGATAGTTTTCAGATTAAATCCTTTTTTTGTAAGGATTGCCATTTCACCATCTTCAAGGTATATCACGTTTTTTGTAAGATTTATTATCGCAGAGGCATCGGAAGCGACAATTGTTTCCCCTTGCCCTATTCCAAGCATTAGCGGACTGCCTTTTCTTGCTGCGATAATTTTATCAGGTTCTTTTATATGCAAGCAAGCAATACCATACGTACCTTCAACTTCACTCAAGGATAACCTGACAGCTGTTTCAAAGTTTCCTGTTTCAGTATAATGGAAGTGTATAAGGTCTGCAAGTACTTCAGTATCAGTATCGGTCTGAAATTTGTATCCGACATTTGTAAGCCTTGTTTTTAGAGTCTTATAATTTTCAATAATACCGTTATGTACAATCCTGATTTCTCCATTCATATCAGAATGCGGGTGAGCGTTCAAATCATTAGGTACGCCATGTGTAGCCCATCTGGTATGTCCTATACCTACAGAACCCTGGAATGATTTTACATTTATTAATTCTTCAAGCTCAGTTACCCTTCCTGCTTTTTTAATATCCTGCAGTATATTTTTAGAATTAAATATTGATATCCCGGCTGAATCATAACCCCGGTATTCCAGCCTTTTAAGACCGTCTATGATGACAGGCAGCGCATTTTTTCTCCCTATGTAACCTACAATTCCGCACATTTATTCTTCTCCTTATTTGCTATAAATTTAATTATTAAGACAATTTAACTAAATAAAAAAATAAAAACCGTTAATAACGGTTTTTATTCTATAAACTATTAAATGTATATTAAAAATCCCTAAGAAATAAATTTCTATTTTATCAATCCAAACAATGTTACTGAAGATTCTGCTAATTTAAGCAGCGGTGCAAAGTATAATCCAAAAAATAGAACGGGAAATACAAGTATCGCTAACACAAAATAATGGGAAAAGCTGTAAGAAATTTTAGAGTTTGATTTTCTGCTTTTTGCAAAAAACATGACTTTTAATACTTTTACATAGAAGAAAAGTGATATAACGCTGTTTAGCATTGCAATCAAAGCAAGCCATGCCATGTCAGCTTTTACCAAAGTTGAGAAAATATAAAATTTTCCGATGAATCCGACCGTAGAAGGAATTCCTGACAATGAAAACATGAATATTGCCATTGCGATACCAATAAAAGGTGCCCTGAATCCTATACCTGCCATATCCTGAATATCATCAGTTTTTAATTTATTCGATATCAGTATGGCAACATAAAATGCCCCAAGATTCATAAATAAATAAGCACCAATATAAATCATTATAGCAGTTAATCCCATTTGGTTCAAAACAGTCAAACCAAGAAGCATGTAGCCCGTATGAGCAATTGAAGAATATGCAAGAAGCCGTTTGATACTTGTTTGCCAGAGAGCAACCATATTTCCTAGAAGCATCGAAGCTATTGATATTACTATTATTATTTCATTCCATCTGATCGAAGAAACCACACTCCAAACTCCGTTTACGTCAATTTTAACGAAAGTATATAATAAAAATCTGATTAACATTGCCAGACCCGCTGCTGAGGATGTTACAGACAGAAATGCACCGACCGGAATAGGAGCACCTTCATATACGTCAGGAGTCCAGAATTGAAAAGGAACGGATGAAATTTTGTATCCAATTCCGGATAAAATCATGATTATAGATATTATTATAGCAGGGTTATTTGCATTAGTCTGACTCAGGAACAGATTGATTTTAAGTAAATCAAGAGAACCCGTAAAGCCGTAAAGCAAAGTAATACCGAACAGCATAATTCCTGATGATGCAGCACCATAAATAATATATTTAATAGAAGCTTCTGATGATCTTTTATCTTTCTTAGAATATCCTGCAAGTATATATGAAGATAAACTTGCAAGTTCGAGAGAAAGATACATCATCAATAAATTCACTGCAGATGCCATAAGAAATGCACCTCCGGTTAGACCAAGCATCAAGACAATATGCTCATTTTTATGAACCGAATTTTTAATCTCTTTTGATACTCCAAAAAATATAATCACAAGTAATGTTGAAACTACAAATATATACTTGAAAAATGTTCCCATTCCATCCACAACAAGCAGATTACTAAAGAATCTTTCGCTAGTTCCTGCCTGAATAATCAAAAAATATAAGCTAATCAACAAACCTACTGCTGCCGCAAGAGAAACTATAATTGATTTCTTATTCAATATCACATCAAGAATCAAACATACTAATAATGTAGTGAATACTGCAATTTCGGGATAAAAAAAGCTTAAATTATTTAATAACTGAGCCTGCACAAACTTATTTATTTAGATTAATAAAATCAAAATTAATTTCCAATTGCTACTCCACCTGCACCTGTAACAATACTTACTAACAGATTCACGGAGCTTGTCATTAAATTTAAAAATGGAGCAGGATAAATCCCTAAGAATATTACGATAACAACTAAAGGAACTGCACTAAGCAATTCCCTCCCATTGATATCCGTAATTGAATTCCATTTTTCAGGCAATACTCCAAAGAATATTCGTTGTAATGTCCAGAGTAAATAAGCCGCATTTAACACAATGCCAAGTGTTGATATAATTGCGATAACCCGTATAACCGGATTACTAAAACTGCCAAGAAATACAAATGCTTCACTTATAAATCCGCTTAAACCCGGAAGTCCGAGTGCTGCAAAAAATGCAATTATAACTATACTGAAATATTTTGGCATCTTATTCGCAATACCACCAAAATCATTTATTCCTCTTGTATGAGCTCTATCATAAATTACACCGACCATCAGGAAGAGAACTGCTGTAATAGTTCCATGATTAAACATCTGGAATATGGCACCATTGATTCCGACTGTAGTATTTGAAGCCATACCTAAAAGTACATAACCCATATGCGAAATTGATGAATATGCTATTAACTTTTTAAAATCTGTCTGAGCCATAGCACACAAGGCGCCATAAATAATATTTATCATACCAAGTATTGCCATTGGATACATAAAATACATTGTCGCATCAGGGAATAGCGGATAAGATACCCTGAGAATACCATACGTTCCCATTTTAAGCAATACGCCTGCAAGTATTACAGATATTGCCGTAGGAGCTTCTACGTGAGCATCGGGTAACCAGGTGTGGAACGGAAATACAGGAACTTTGATAGCAAATCCTATAAACAAAGAAGCAAATGCAATTAATCTTATATTCGAACCAATTCCTCCGAGTAGAGAACTCGATTGTTTTACGAGAGAAATCAAGTTGAATGTATGCATTTTTGTAACCGGATCTGTCGAACTAAAATATACGGCAATGATAGTAATTAAAATGAACACACTACCGAATAAAGTATATAAGAAAAATTTAATAGCAGCATATTCTCTCCTAGGACCTCCCCAGATTCCAATTAGGAAATACATTGGAAGAAGCATTATTTCCCAGAAAATAAAGAAGAGAAACATATCAAGAGCACAGAATACACCCAGCATACCAGTCACAAGAAAAAGATATAAAGCATAATATCCTTTTTCATTTTTGGTAACACTGAATGATGCGATTGCTCCCATTAAACTTACGATAGCCGTGAGGAAAATCATTGATATGGAAATTCCGTCAAGACCGACGAAATATTCTATATGTATTCCCCCGAACAGATTAACGTCTATCCACGAAACTCTTTCAACGAACTGCAAAGTATCGAAGGAATTTATTCCTGCTTTTGCAGCATCATAATTCATCCATAATACAACAGATAATACTACAAGTAAAAATGTAGCAAATACTGAAATGTATTTAATCGCTTTAGTCATAGACTTTGGAACCAGCAAAGTGACAACCATACCCAGAATAGGCAGGAAAATCATCCAGCTTAGAATTCCAAGACCAAGTATTTTATATTCAGGCATAATGAATATTAAATTATTAACTTCAAATTTTAAAATAACAAGTGCCGAAAGAGGGAGTCGAACCCTCACGGGATTTGAGTCCCGCTGGATTTTGAGTCCAGTGCGTCTGCCAATTCCGCCATTTCGGCATTTTAAAAGAACTTCAGATTATTAAAACACTCTGAAAACGAAATATAAAACTATAACTCCAAATACAACAAAGGCAACATAAGTTTGGATTTTTCCGGTCTGAACTTTTCTGAAAATCAGACCAAAGAATCCGGCAAATCCACCGGCAAGATTTACCAATGTGTCAACAAAATAATTATCGAATTTACCGCTAAATTTAGAAATTAATTGAGTTACGTATGCAGAACCATTTACCATACCATCAACAATATTCGCATCGAACCAGGCTAATACTCTTGCAGAAAGCATTGTAAAAGCAATAGCTGTTTTATCATATAATTCATCAAAATACCATTTATTCAGAGAGAAATTATATAATGGTCTTATTGCATTTGTGACTTTTTCAACATCGATTTTTTTCCAGTAATAAAATAAAAAAGCCATCAAAATTCCTAAACCGGCTACTCCAAGTGATAAGAACATAGCAGGATAGTGTGCATGATGTATTGCTTCTTTAAATTCTTCTCCGTTCAAAATGTGATAAATTGAACCGTGAGTCCCTGCCAATAATGATTCAGGAGCTTTTAACATTTCTAAAAACCATCCCCCATCTGCTGTTAAAGGATTCAATGAATAAAAGAATCCTATCGAAAGAACTGACAGTATTATAAGAGGTAATGTCATTGCCAGAGGAGCTTCGTGGCAATGCTCATATTTTTCTTTATTTCTTGGCTCACCTGTAAATGTAACTATAACTAACCGGAACATATAAAATGCAGTCAACCCTGCAACGCTAAATGCAATAATAGGAATTAAATAATTAATCCCGCCATTTTCCGAAGCAAACGCAAGCGTAGCCGCAAGAATAGAATCTTTACTCAGGAATCCTGATGTAAACGGCACGCCGGATATTGCTAATGTTGAAATTAGAAAAGCATAAAATGTTATTGGCATTTTCTTTCTAAGTCCACCCATTTCACGGATATCCTGAACGTGGTGCATAGCATAAATCACAGCACCGGAACCAAGGAACAGACACGCTTTAAAAAATGCGTGTGTTGTAAGGTGAAACATTGCAAAAGACGGAGCACCAATTCCGTGAGCCATTACCATATATCCCAGCTGGCTGACTGTAGAATAAGCAAGAACTCTTTTAATATCATTTTGAGTGATTGCTATTGTTGCAGAAATAAAAGCAGTGATAGCTCCAATAAATGCAATTACAGTTAAAGCATCTGCAGATAACATTACAAATATTCTTGCAAGCATATATACACCTGCGGCAACCATTGTAGCAGCGTGAATTAAAGCCGATACAGGTGTTGGACCTTCCATAGCATCGGGAAGCCAAACGTGTAAAGGAAACTGAGCTGATTTACCTACAGCACCCATAAATAGTAAAATTCCGGTAGCTGTTAACCAAGCTCCTGATAATTTTCCTAACTCAACTCCTACGAAAATTTCTGTAAAATTGAAAGTACCAAGGAATGTGAAAATAATCATTATCCCCGTAAAGAATCCGATATCACCAATTCTATTTACAATAAAAGCTTTTTTAGCAGCTTCCTGAGGTGCTTTTTTCTCATACCAGAATCCAATCAACAGATATGAACTAATCCCAACTAATTCCCAGAATACATACATTAGCAAAAGATTATTCGTAAGTACAATACCTAACATTGAAAATGTGAACAATCCGAGAAATGCAAAATACCTGCTGTATTTAGCATCACCTTCCATATATTTTACAGAGAATAGGTGAACAAGAGAACTGATTAAATTCACAACAATGAGCATCAAACAGGAAATATTGTCTAATACGATACCTGCTTTAAATTTTGTTGTTTCGGTTCCCAGATTAATCCAATCAACAGATAAGCTTATTCCTCCACCTGTAATATACGCTATGAAAATATATACAGATATAAAAAGATTGATAAATAATATAGAAGTCGCAAACCAATCACCGTTTCTTGGCATCTTTTTTCCAAAGAAAGCTAATACCAGAAACGATACCATCGGTAAGACCAGTACCACCAGAGAAAGAGTTATTAATGAAAATCCCATTTTAAATGTTTAATCTTATAAAATTATTCTTTCATTGAATCAACTTCATCAATATTGACGGTTGAGAAGTTATTATACAGATTTAAAATTATTCCTAAAGCAATTGCGGCTTCAGCAACCGCAAGTATGATGACAAAAATTGTAACAACCTGTCCATCAACTCCCAATCCACCATATCTTGAAAATGCAATAAGGTTAATGTTGCAGGAATTCAAAATTAATTCTATTCCCATCAGGACAAGAATTGCATTTTTACGCGAAACCAATGCGTATAGACCTATCCCGAAGAGAACAGTACTTAATATCAAAAAATGATTTAAACCTACTTCCATATATTTTAATTAATTTGTTTTTCTTTTCTTGAATACATCGCTGCTCCTATAAGAGCAATCAATAAAACAATAGACGCAACCTCAAATGGGAGTAAATAATCTGTTAATAAAAGCTTTCCGATTTGGTTAATAGTCACATTCTCCTGCGATGGAACCGGTGCAATTTTCCAGTTTGTTGTCATAAGAATAAATACTAATAAAGCTGTTAATACTGTTACGAATATTGCAGCAGGAATATCACTTAAATTTTTAGTCTTCAAGTCTACATCCGTAATTCTGTTAGTAAGCATAATACCGAAAATCAACAGTACTAATATTCCACCTATATAGACCATAATCTGAGTGATTGCTATAAAATCTGCATATAGAAGAACATAGATAGCAGCAATTCCAAATAATGTAATAAACAATGAAACAGCTGAATGAATTATATTCTTCGTAGTAACCAAATAGACTGCAGATACGATTGTTATTGCTGCAAAGAAATAAAATATTAGTGAATACAATGTCATATCAAAATCTTTTAAGTTTTTTTAATATTTTCATCAGTAGAATTAGTCTGTGTTTCTGCCTTTATAGCTGCAGCAGCTTTCGCTGCTTCCGCTTTTTTCTTTTCCTGTTCGAGTGCGAACTCGTCAGCTTTCATTTTCTTTTCTTTAACCTGCTCTGACGTCAAATCTGAAAAACGATAAACTAAGTCGCTTCTTTGGAATTCCGAATATTCAAAAACATCAGTCATATAAATGCATTCTGTCGGGCACGGGTAAACACATAACTGGCAGAAACAGCATTTTGCCATATCAATATCGAATTTTGAAACAAATAGCGCTTTCTTTTTACCCTGTGAGGTTAAACCCGTTTTTCCTACAACATCACCCGGAACTGCTTTTATTGTATCAATTTTAATGCAACTTACCGGACATGCACGAGCGCACTGATCACAGCCAATACAATCATCAATATTCACAAACAATCGATTCCTTTCCCTTTCGGGCAGCTGAAGCCTTTGTTCAGGATACTGAATTGTGACACTTTTATAAAACATATGACGGAATGTAATTGACATTCCTATCATAATCGAAGAAAGTGCTTGATAAATATTTTTGAAATATGCTTTCATTAAAAACTTTTTGATTTACAGAACTAAATATAACCCTATTACAAAAATGTTTATTAAACTAATCGGGATAAAATATTTCCAGCACATAGTCATGAGCTGGTCAACCCTTACTCTCGGAAGAGTCCATCTCAGCCAAATCTGAACAAATACAAAAAATAATCCTTTAATTAGAAACCACATAACCTGCATTACAGGAGAATTAAGGAATGGTATCAAATCCCCAAATGGAGACTGCCATCCACCAAAAAATAATGTGGCTAAAATTGCAGATACAGCAAACATCTGAGCATATTCTGCCATGAAAAACATTGCAAACTTCATTCCTGAATATTCAAGATGAACACCCGCAACAAGTTCACTATCCGCTTCAGGGATATCAAACGGTGTTCGGTTTGTTTCTGCAAGTGTTGAAATGAAAAGTATCAAAGCAGAAGCAACCATAAAAGGAACTATAATTATTCGGGACAAACCACCGGGTCCACCGAATATATACCAGTTCTGAATTCCTCCGCTCTGAGCAGCAACAATTCCCTGCATACTTAGTGTCCCAGCAATCATAACTACAACAAGTGCTGATAATGCAGTTGGAATTTCATAACTAACAATTTGAGCAACGGACCTCATTGCTCCATATAATGAATATTTATTGTGAGAAGACCATCCTGCTATGAGCAATCCCATAACACCGAGTGAAGTTATGGCAAAGAAATAAAACAATCCGAGGTTCAAATCTGCACCTATGAAGACGCTGCTGAATGGTAATACAGCATAACCCATAAATGATGCAATAAACACAATGAACGGAGCCGCATTATATAAACCTTTATCGGCTTGCTCAGGAGCGACAAATTCCTTTTGCATAAGTTTTACTACATCCATAATCGTCTGCAATAAACCCCATTTACCTGTTCTGTTCGGACCTACACGGTCCTGCATAAAAGCAGAAACTTTTCGTTCAGCCAATACTGCATAAAGTGCGAATACGGCAACATAAATTAAAATAGTTGTCGGAATCAGTACTAGAGCAATTATATTATTTCCAAAAATTGTTACGAAGTAATTTTCTACAATCATTAATTTACAATTAATTATTATCTGTCAATTTCTCCCAGAACAATATCAAAGCTACCGAGTATAAGAACTACATCGGCAATCATGTAACCTCTGGATATCTGATTTATTAAACTTATATTACAAAATGAAGCAGATCTCACTTTCACTCTGTAGGGATTCAAAGAACCGTCACTGATGATATAATAGCCTAATTCTCCTTTTGGAACTTCAGTTCTCGAATAAATTTCACCAACCACCGGTTTTATCCGTTTCGGAATTGCGGAGGAAATATCTCCTTCAGGGATATTATCAATTGCCTGTTCAATAATTCTCATGGATTCTTCCATTTCTCTTACGCGAACCATATACCTGTCCCAGCAATCGCCAACAGTTCCTAGTTCACCGGTACCTACAGGAATATCAAAATCAAATTTGTGATATATTGAGTACGGGTCATTTTTCCTTAAATCGAATTTCACACCTGAACCTCTTAATGTAGGACCGCTTGCACCAGCATTAATTGCTACATCAGCCGGCATCACGCCTATATTAATTGTCCTTTCAATAAAAATCTTATTGTAAGTTAGAAGGTCGTTTAACTGTTTAATCCTCGGTTTGAAATACTCAAGAAATTCTTTCGTTTTCTTTTGAAAGTCTTTTGGAATATCGTGGGAGAGTCCACCAACCCAGATATAGTTATAAAGGAGCCTTGCTCCGCATGTCATTTCAAACAGTTCGAGAACTTTTTCACGGTCTATGAAGCAATATAAAAACGGTGTGAATGCACCTGCATCATTTCCATAAGTACCAACTGCAACTAAGTGAGAAGCAATTCTTTGAAGTTCAGCCATTATCACCCTTATATATTCAACTCGTTCTGGTATTTCAATACCCAGCAATTTTTCAACTGCAATTGCATATCCAAGTTCATTACTCATGGCATTCACGTAATCCATTCTGTCTGTATATGGAATTATCTGATTATATGTCATCGCTTCACAATGTTTTTCAAAACATCTGTGAAGGTACCCGATATGAGGCTTAACATCCATAACTATCTCGCCATCCAATACCAATTCAAGTCTGAGTACCCCGTGAGTAGATGGGTGCTGGGGTCCCATATTCAATACCATTTCTTCAGTTTTTATTTCTGCCATCTAATAGAAAATTTTAATTTTTTGCTTAATAAGGTACTCTCATACCATTATAAAATTCCTGAACTTTATAATCCTTTCTTAAAGGATGACCTTCCCAATCGTCCGGACAAAGAATCCTTCTTAAATCAGGATGATTTTCATATTTGATTCCCATCATATCAAAAGATTCACGCTCGTGCCAATCCGCAGTAGCCCAAATATCAGATACGGTCGGAACAACGGGATTGGTCTTCGGAACGATTACTTTAAGAGTCAATTTATGATTATGAATTACCGAATAAAGATGATATACCGAAGCAAGATTATCTTTATCAAAATCAACACCACTAAGGCAGCACAATGAGTCAAACTGCAGTGCATCTTCATCTCTTAAAAATAAACATATGGGGTTTAGCTTTTCAGCATTTACGAGGATAAACGGTGTTACGGGAATATCGGTTTTCAATTCCAATATTCCATCATCGAATACTGATTTCAATTGGTTAAATATTTCTGTTACTTTCATTATGCGATTTTTTCAGTTTTCTTTGCAATTGATTGATTTCTGATTTTCTCCTGAACCTTTAAGAGACCTTCAAGTAGGGCTTCCGGTCTTGGAGGACATCCGGGAACGTATACATCCACAGGAATGACTCTGTCAATACCCTTAAGTACATGATATCCATGTTCCCAATATGGACCACCGCAGTTAGCACAACTTCCCATAGATAATATATATTTAGGGGAAGCCATCTGGTCATATAATCTTTTAATCCTGGTTGCCATTTTTAAAGTGACTGTACCGGAAATTAAAATAATATCACAGTGTCTTGGAGATGGTCTTGGAATAATTCCGAATCTGTCAAGGTCATAATGAGAAGCTGAAGTAGCCATCATTTCAATGGCGCAGCACGCCAGACCAAAAAACATTTGCCATATTGATGATAACCTTGACCAGTTTAATAATTTATCGGCAGTTGTAATGATAATATTACCACTTTCAAACTGCTCAATTCTGCTATCGAGTTTATTTAATATTCCCATTAATTAATTTATGGATTCCTGTTTACCAATTTTAAAAATTTGCCGGTCGAGTTTGGGTATAATAGGTTGGGGTCTATCCCATTGCAAATCACCTTTTACCAAAACATATATAAAACCAAATATTAATATCAGAAGGAAAAGAGCCATTTCAAGAAAGGCAACCATTCCCATTTCCTTGAACACTACTGCCCATGGAAAAAGGAATATTATTTCGACGTCAAAAATGATGAAAATTAAGGCGATGACGTAATATCTGATATTAAATTTAACCCATGTTCTTCCATCTGATTCTTCACCGCATTCATAAATGGAATTCTTGCCCTTGTTAGGTTTGGAGGGTGCTAGAAATCGTACTATGATAAACGCAATCACTACGAAAGCGACTGCAAGAAGGAAAAAAATAAAAATTTGACCGAATTGTGATAACATATTAAATATTTAAAAAGTTTCTATCACAGATATATCACCGCTAAAATATTTAAATATTTCATCATTTTCAATTTCAACTTTCATCCCCCCATCCAAATCTATATCCAATATTTTTATCATTTTTTCTGACGAATTCTCGAAAACCTTTATCAGTGCCCTTTTTCCAATGATTTGTGTATAATTTTTCCACAGTTGAATCAATTTCCCTTTTTCATTAATCAGGTTTATATTCTCGTAGAAATATTCTATCAGTTCACAAATAATTTCTTCCATTACAAATTTTTCCCCGAATTCGAGAAATAATGATGTTGCTTTATCACGGATTTCTACATCGAAAACCACATGGTTGATATTTATTCCAATACCAATAATAAACTTTTTATGCTTTGAATTAATATCTGAACAATCAGTAAGAATTCCGCAAATTTTTTTTTCATTAAGTAATACATCGTTTGGCCATTTAAGAGAAAATTTATTTCCGGATTCCCCGCAATGTTTTAAAAGCGTTTGTAATACTGAATACGAAGTATAAAAATTTACCAAATGGAGGTTTTGAACATCCAAATGAAACGATTTTATGATACTAAGTGTAATATCTTTGTCTTTTTCTGAGCCCCATTTTCTTTCGAATCTTCCCCATCCAGATATCTGGTTTGAAGTAAGGACAATAACATCTCCCGGAGTGTCAGTATTTTTAGCGAAAGTGTTGGTAGATTCTATTTCCTCAAAATAAATTATATCCTCCAGGATTTTGTTTCCAATCAGTCTTCTTTTAATGAAATCTATATTCATATGAAAATGTTGCAACAAAATAAAATAAATAATTCATAATAGTAATGAATTATAATGAACCAAAATTATGGGTATGAAATGCAGTGTGTATTTAAATCGAGTTCAGCGAAGTTCTTTTATTCCGGTTTACGATTTATTCCTTCTTTTGCTTTGTTATTTCTTGGATTATTTGATTTTGCAGGTCCGCCTCCGCTTTGGTCGGATTTTATATTTTTACGATTAGTTATGACATTATTATCTTGTTTTCTGATTGTTTTGTATTTTTTTGAAGTATCCATTGTGAGTGCACGATAACAATCTACTCTGCCCCATCCGTAATATTGATCCCAACCCGGTGAATCTTCTTCAGTGTCACCTACCTGGTCGAGTGCAGTCTTACAAATTATATTTCGTATTTCATCCGGAGTTCTTTTTGGATTTTGCGTTAGCAGTAATGATGAAATAGCGCTTACGATAGCCGTTGACTGGGATGTCCCGCTCCAAAATGTTTCATAATTTAAAATGTCATCGTGATCCAGACCATATATTTTATTACCGGGAGCTACGACAGCAATATGTTTTCCCCAGCAGCTTCCTCCTCCCCAGGAAAATCTAACCGATCTTTTATCATCAGTGTCCGTGGCTCCGACTGCAATGACAGTTTTAAATGCAGCAGGATAGTTATTTGAATTGTTGCCTTTATTCATCATTGCAGCTACTACGACAACATTATTTTCATAAGCATATTCACAAGCAGTTTTTAATGTATTGGAATAATCTGAGCCGCCTTCGCTCATATTAATAACTTTAGCTCCATTATCAACAGCATATTGAACGGCTTCAGCCCACCATTCATATTCTCCATAATTATTGTCTCCCAAATCTTTGCAATTCATCAGTCTGCAGTTTTGATTTATTCCCGCAAATCCGATTTGATTATTCGTTACAGCACCAATTACAGTTGCAATGTTTGTCCCGTGTCCGAATCCATCACGAGGCTCATTAGTATTATATGCAAAATCCCAGCCTCGTACGTCGTCAATATAACCATTACCGTCATCATCGATATTATTATTAGGGATTTCTTTTTTATTAATCCATATTCTTTCTTTCAAATCAGGATGGTCATCGCGGATACCTGAATCGCAGACAGCTACTATTATATCCTCACTACCGGTTTCTATATCCCAGCCTTCCGGAGCACTAATGTCCGCCCCGATTTTAGATTTGGAACCACCTGTTGGTGATATATTACCATTATTCTGAAGATACCATTGCATCCCGAACATCTCATCATTTGGAATTTTAAAACTTTCGTTAAAACTTTCATACCCATACCCTTTTTCACCGGCTGACGTTCCGATAAAATTTGGTTCGCAGAATACTAAATTAGTATCTGCTGAATATTCTTTAATTATATCAGTTATATCATAAGTGTTCAACGTGTCAAGAAACAGCAAATAATAGCGTGACATTTCTAATTTATTATAAATATCATTCTTCAAGTTATTAAATCTGAAAATCTGTTTAATATTTTTAATTTTATATTTGAGATTTTTATCGTCGAGAGATTTCTGCCCTGTAATAGTCGAAAATCCCCCTGTTGCTTCAGATATTGGAAAATCAAACTTTGATTTGATTATGAATTTATCTTTTGTATATAGTGATTTATCAACAAATTCATTGGTGACGCAGTCAGAAAAATTAAAAATCATTGCCGAAATAACGAGAATGTAAATATATTTTTTCATATTTTTTAAAAATTATATCCAAATCCGAGACAAACTTTCAAACCATCAATATAAATTTTAGAGTTTAAATCCCTTGAAAATAAATAATCATATCCCTGATATGTGAACCTATCCGCGGGATATTTGCTTTGTACATTAAATTGCGCAGTCCTGAAGTTCACCTGTAATATCGCCGAAAGATATTTTGTTAATCTGTATTCCATACCGCAAAGAACCTGTAAATTTAACTTCGGAGTTCTACTAATTGTTTCAGTTTCAAAATTAATTATTCTTCTGATTCTGTCGCCAAAATAGACCCCGATTCCTCCACCGAGATAAATTTTTAATTCATCTGATATACTCGGTATATCAAATAAAACTGAAAGCTCAACCGGTACCATCCAAATTGTTTCGTATACTCTTACTTTTAGAAAATTAGTATCATTATAATACAAATATTCCGAATTCTGGTCATCAGTCAGTTTAATATATTCCGTGCTTAAACTAATGTAAAAATTTTCAGAGAAAAACCTTTTCTTAATTGAGAAACCAAAGCCATAACCACCTTTGATATCTTCTGAAGCAAATTTATCAATAGAGTTATTCGAAAAAGGATTTAACTCAATTGTTGCTGACGAAACAAAGTTTCCAAGAACGGATAACTGAATATTTTCAGAATTAATTTTCAATAAACCCTGTGTATGTCCTTCGCTGCTGAAACAAAAAATATAAACAATTAATATTATCAGATTCTTAAACATATAAGAATATAAAAAAAATCCACGTTATATTAAGTAAAAATAATATTAAGGTGGATTATTTTAAAATCGCGCAAAAATTTATATTACATATACATATCCCGGTTATCTAAAATATCAGCCTTGTTTTGAAGTGTGGTCATCCACTCCTGATAAGCACTTTGTTGTTTTGTAGATAAAAGCTGTTTTCTTATTTCATTTGATTTTGATGTATAATCATTCTGATTAAATGCGGATATCTCCCTCATTTTAACAATGTAGTATCCTCTCGTACCTTTTATCGGCGCAGAAACTTCTCCCGGTTTCAGATTATAAACAGCATTCATCAATGCATAATCCTGTCCAATGAGTGCATTTGGCTTTGAAATGCTTACACTATCTGCCTTTTCAACTTTGCTTTGAGGAAAAAATGCCGTAAGAGTATTTAAATCATTGTTCTGTATCTTGCTTTTCATATCATTTGCATTGACAAGCATTCTTTCAAATTTCTTTTCATTAATAACTTTCGGTTTAATCTGAGCTGCTTTTATCGAATCGTAAACCTTATATCCTTCTTTAATTCTTGCCGTAATCTGATAGACCGCATACCCGCCCTGTACTTTTACAGGACGTTCAACCTTTCCAACATCGTTCGAAAGACCAAATTTAATTACTGCTTTATTCTGACCCGCTCCCGGTACAAATCCATCTTTTACAACTTCCGGGGTCGGCATCACCATTACATTATATTTTCTTGCAAGGGTGTCAATATTATCCCCTTTATCAATACTTTTATAGAACTCGTTTGCTTTATCCCTTACAATACCTTTTGTTGTGGAACTAGCGGTAACTGATTTTTTAATATCTGCAAACTTAAATTCTTTTTTACTTTTGCCTTTTACTTTGATTATATGAAAACCAAAATTTGTTTTTATGGGACCAACAATTTCACCGGGATTTGCTTTCATACAAGCTTCTTCAAACTCTTTCACCATAGAACCTTTTGTGAACCAACCTAAGTCTCCTTTATTCTGTTTCGCGGATGGATCTTCCGAAAGTTCGATGGCGACGTCTGAGAAATTATCCTTACCTTTTACTCTTCTTCAAAATGTCTTCCGCTTTTTTCTTGGCAGCTGCTGTATCTGTTCCGAATCCTACTAATATATGTTCTGCATTTATATATGTTTCATCTCCTTCTTTTGAATCCAATAACTTTGCTACATGATATCCGTCCTGATCGATAATCAGATTTGATACATCATTTTGCTTAGCACTGAATAGAAAATTTAATACACCTTTTGCGATAGTACTGGCCTTTTGAAAACCGGCATTAAAAGGAGTCTGTGAATTTTCATTCACAAGGCTTATCAATGTTGAATCGGATTCCATGGCTGATTTTAAATCAGGAATTAAAGATTCTAAATCTTTACCTGTGAAATTTGAGTCATCAAGAGTTGGTGAATCCGAGAACAAAACATACTTAAATTTTACAGCTTCATCCTGTTTAAACTCATCTTTGTTTTTATCATAGTAAGCTTTTAAATCCTGTTCTGTTACATTAAAAAGAGTCGTATCCGTTAATGAATTCGGATCCAACAATATATAGTCAAAATTTGAAATTATATTATCGTCTTTATATTTCTGAAGCATTTCTCCCTCTGAAATATTCACTGCACCTGCAACAACCGAATATAGCTTGCTTTGAACTAAAGTCTGCCTCAGATATTCTTCAACTGCTACCCAGAATTCTTTCACTTCAGGTCTCGTATCTTTTAACGCCTGCTCATAAATATCCATTCTAAAATTACCGGTCGAATCCTGAAAATATTTCTTCAAAGCATCAGGTAATGACTCAGGACTTTTGTATACCCAGTCAGTAATTTCTTCATCAGTAACTTTGACCCCGAGCTTTTTGCATTCATCATCCAAAATGATTCGGTTAACATATTCATTCCAAACCTGATCCCGGATTTGCTGTACTGCGGCTTCATCCAAATCTGCTTTTTTTGACTGTTGCTTCTGATTTTCAATTCGTTTATTGACTTCAGTCTGGAATTCTTGTGGACTGATGTCCTTTCCGTTAACACTACCAAATTTGACATTTTCACCGCCGCCTCTTAATCCAAGATAATTCATACCCCATTCAAAAATAATCGTTCCTAAAAAAGCTACTATCAAAAATATAATAATAATGGGCATTTTATCGCGCATTTTATTCATTATTCCCGTGCTTCTCTGTGCCTTAGGTTTTGCCATTACTTTTATAGACTCCTTTAATTATTGTAATTTTCAAAATTTACAAACAATGAAATTAGATTTTTTTTATTGTAATTTCAATGAACAATGTAGTTTACCTATCCTAATTTAGAAAAATCAACTATTTCTTTTACAAAAGTATAGGGATCTGAAATCCTCCTATAAATTTCTTCAAGACTTTTTTCCAATGTTTCCAATCTATTTTCATCCCAGAATTTAACCCATAATTTGTTATTAACGAGTTCGAAAATTTTATTCTTTAAATTTTCTTTTCTTTTTTTATGAAGAAAACCTGAATCCAATAAATGTTTACGATGCCTAATTATCTCATCCAGGAGTTCTTCCACACCCTTATTAAGAGAACCTATTGTTTTTAAAACATTAACAGTCCAGTTATCTTCTGAAGGTGGCTTTAAATGAATAATATTTTTTATTGTTGCTGCAACTCCATCGGCACCTTCCCTATCGCTTTTATTGAGTACAAAAATATCCGCAATCTCCATCAATCCTGCTTTCATTGCTTGAATTGCATCTCCTGACTCAGGAACAAGAACGACCAGTGTTGTATCCGCAGTCGTTGCTACGTCAAGTTCAGATTGACCGACTCCAACGGTTTCAATAATAATAAAATCTTTTCCAGCAGAATCCAAAATATCGCAAACTTCAACCACTTTTCTGCTAAGTCCTCCAAGACTTCCTCTTGTCGCCATTGAACGGATAAAAACTCCATCAAGTGTCCCAACTTCCTGCATTCTGATTCTATCCCCAAGAAGTGCTCCTCCTGTAAATGGACTGGTTGGGTCAACAGCTATTACTCCGACTTTATAATTATTTTTAATCAATAATTTTACCAGACAGTTAGTAATCGAAGACTTGCCGGCTCCCGGAGGTCCGGTTATACCAATTCTATGTGCTTTACCGGAATGTTTAAATAATTCCCTAAGCAGATAGTCACTGTCAGTATCTTCATTTTCGATTAATGTTATCGCTTTTGCGATAGATCTTTTATCATCATTTAAAATTCCATCAATATAGAAACTATAATTTTTCAATTTTTCAGTTATTAACATTTTGCTTAAACCAATCACATGTAATTTCCAACCCCTTTTTAATATCAAAAACCGGATTCCATTTAAGAAATGTTAATGCTTTATTATTATCGATCAAACTTCTTTTTACTTCACCAAAAATTTCTGGATTTTGTTTTTTCTTAGATTTATTTCCGAAATGAAAATTTATGATATCGTAAATTCTGTTAACGGATGTTTCAATATTAGTTGAAATATTAAAAATATCAGAATTTTCATAATGAAGTGCCAGGAGATTTGCATTAACTACATCATCTACAAAAACAAAATCTCTTGTTTGTTCACCATCACCATTTATAACTGATTGCTGATTTTTTAATATTTTCTGACAGAAAATCGAGATAACACCGGCTTCACCTCTTGGATTCTGTCCAGGTCCATAAACGTTACTGTAGCGTAAACAAATGGTTTTAATATGAAATTTATCAGTATAAAACCTCAGATATTTTTCAACAGATAATTTCGAAATACCATATGGTGAAATTGGATTTGTTGGATGTTGCTCATTTGCCGGATAAGATATCTGTTCACCATATATCGCGCCACCCGAAGAGGCAAAAATTATTTTTTTTATTTTATGATTGCAGGAAACTTCAAATAATTTCAGTGAACCTTCAATGTTAACTTTCATATCAAAAACAGGATCTTCAATTGATTTCCTCAAATCGATTTGCGCAGCATGATGATTGACAATCTCAATGTTATATTTGTCAAATATATTGGATAAATTATCATGAGTAACATCAAGTTCATAAAATTTTGCTTTTGGATTAACATTTTCTTTCAAACCGGATGATAAATTATCTACAACGACTACATTATGACCCTGCTCCAGATATTTATCTGTTATATGTGATCCTATAAAGCCAGCTCCCCCTGTAACTAATATATTCATATTTTTTCTGTTGCCCTTAATCCTTTTAAAGCAATATCTTTACGCAAATATTTATTTTCGAACATAATTAATTCAGTATTCTTATAACAATTGTTAATTGCTTCTTTAAGTGTATTTCCTTTACATACTACTGATAATACTCTTCCACCATTTGTTACAATGTTCTTACCATCAAATCTTGTCCCTGAATGGAATATTAAACATTCTGAATCTGTACCTTATCAAGTCCGGAAATGGTTTTTCCTTTTTCGAACGCGTCAGGATAACCTCTTGAAGCAAGAACGACACAACAAACATAACCATTATTTGTTTCTAATTTATATTCACTTATTTTTCCTTCTGATGATGATAATAATAATTGCAAAAAATCTGACTTGATGAGCGGAAGAACTGCCTGGGTTTCAGGATCTCCGAATCGGCAATTAAACTCAATAACAAAAGGTTCTTTGCTTCCGACAGAATCATTTGATATCATTACACCACAGTACAAACAGCCTTTATATAGTCTATTTTCTTTCCTCAGGGCATTAAAGTTGGAGTTATGATTTTTGATTTTATCTTATTCATCACAATATCATCTATTAAAAAATCCGCAGGAGCATAAGCACCCATTCCTCCTGTATTTTTTCCTGTATCACCTTCTCCTATTTTTTTATGATCTTGTGCACTACGGAAGAACTATATAATTAACACCGTCGGTAACTGCAAAAACGGAAAGTTCAAATCCGTTCAGAAATTCCTCCAGGACAAAGTTTATACCTGATTCACCAAA
Organism: uncultured Ignavibacteria bacterium; assembly: GCA_963806045.1. Lineage (GTDB taxonomy): Bacteria > Bacteroidota > Ignavibacteria > Tepidaquicellales > Tepidaquicellaceae > DATCHW01. The sequence goes on from CAWDWP010000016.1 coordinate 49,464, forward strand.
TATTTTTGCTTCAGTAAACTCTTTAACGGTTTTTTCCAGATGATTTTTATTTTCCGCTATTACAACTCCCTTTCCTGCCGCAAGTCCATCTGCCTTAATAACACAGGGAAAACCTATTTCTTCTGCAAATTTATAACAATCATTGTAATTACCTGGATTAAAATTTTTATATTTTGCAGTAGGAATATTATATTTATTCATAAGGTTTTTTGAGAACACCTTACTCGTTTCGATTTCAGCGGCTTCTTTTTTAGGTCCGAATATCCTTAGATTATTATCCGTAAACGAATTAACGATTCCTGATGCAAGCGGAATCTCGGGTCCTAATTACCGTAAAATCAATTTTATTATCTTTGCAAAAAGTCATCAAGCCGTTAATATTCTCAGGTTTAATGTTTATGCTTTCTGCAGAAAGCTGATATTCCGGGATTAGAAATAGTGCAATATAATTTAGATTCTGATGTCTTGAAATGATTCGGAGTTATATAGAGAAAAAGCAATAGCGTTTTCCCGTCCCCCATTACCAACGATTAATATCCTCATATTATTCAATATCAAGAAGGTAATTAAATTCCTTTGATAATTCTGATGTCATTAGTTTCCTGTCATATTGAACAACCATATCTTCATCAGGTACCGGCATCTTATTAATATCAAATAATTTATAATATTCATAGATTTTATCTGCAATTTCTGATGGATTTTCTTTATCTACGAATTTGATTGCATCGTATTTTTCAAGAATTTTTTTAGTTACACCTTCCGGAATGCAGGCAAGAATGTTTTTCCTGCTGCCGATATATTCTCCCATTTTGCCGGGCATTGCAGCATCATCATTTTCTCCACGGCTAATCATTAAGAACAAAACATCTGATGATAAAATATATTTTATGCATTCCATATGATTTACATATCCGGTTGCATTTATATAATCCAATATTTTATATTCTTTAGCAATTTTATTATGTTCTTTTGCAAAATGACCTATAAAACAAAATTCTACTTTATCCTTTAATTCCGGATAACGCTGAAAGAATATTTTAATAGCTTCAAAATAAAATTTCGGATTTCGCGTATAGAAACTGCCGGAATATGTAACTCTCATTTTATTCGTAAGCGGCAGTTTTCTTGTTTTAGCATAATCAAAATCGGCTTGGTCGAATCCATGAGGAAAAATTTTTACATCGTTATATTCAATGTTGTTGTATCGTGTTATTATCATTTCTTTAACTCTTCTATTGGTAACAATAACTATATTCGAATCCTTTATTACTTTTCTTTCCTTGTTCATATTTGAATTCTTATGGAAATAACGTCGGATAATAATTAAGGACATTACTGTCGACCCATGCGTCCCGGTAGTCAATAACCAGAGGTATTTTATACTTTTTCTTTACCTCCTGTCCTATCAGAAAGTCAGTATACGGCGGAGCTGTGGCAAATACCAAATCAAATCCATTATATTTTTTCCAGAGTTCATCAATTTTTTTCAATGCTTTCTTTTTCCACAGTATTTTACTGTCAGGTATAAAAAACAACTGGGCAATTCTGCTTTTTAATTTTCTAAAACTTTCTTTTGGAATTTTAGTTATGACCTGATTGGAACTGATTATTCCTTTCCCGGTTCGTTCAATAATTATTCCGGCATCAAGAGCTTCCTCTAGGAGAATGTCATCAAATGCGTAGTATTTTTTCGGACTTTCTGTGAGTACATAAGGCTGCCAGCCATAATCTCCATAGATACTTTGCAAATTTCAATGTCCTTTGAACACCTCCCATACCCATGGGGGGAAAATAATAAGAAATGATTAAAACTTTATTCAATAATATATAATCCTGGTTAGTTTATAAAAACGATTAGTTAAAAAAATATTCTATAAGCAAGATTTATAATCTGATTTTTAATAAGTAATTTTAAAATAGCATATTTTAAAAAATTTATTCAATTCTACAACTAGTAAACTTCTGATTTTTAAAAGATTTCCTGTTATCTATAGAGTAAAGTGAATTGACATTCTACATTAATAAAATTATTTTGAAGTTTGTCTTTTTCTAGAAAATTAATTAATTAGATTTTAAATAATATACGGAGATTAGCTTTGAAGAAAAATCTTGCAAGAATTGTTTTAACCGGTGTATTTATTCTATTCGCGTTTTATTTTATTTATCCAACGTACCGAGATTAGCCAGCTTAAATAAGGAATTATCCGCTAAATCCGGACAGGATAGCATTGATTATATTACAACTTACGGTGATAAATTAAAAAGAGCGCGTGAAGACCGAATTAAACTCGGATTGGACTTAAAAGGCGGAATGTATGTTGTACTCGATGTCGATGTTATAAAATTCCTGGAAGATATTGCCAAGAAAAAGGATGATATTTTATCGGGAATTCTTGCCGAACTTAAAGAACAAACCAGGACGACAGATTTACCGGTTATTGATTTATTAGTCGCGAAATTAAATGCAAAAGGACTGACACTGAAATCTTATTATGGAGGTGACAGAGATGATATTAAAACCATTGAGAAGAAACTCAATGACGAAATTGATAATGCAATTGATATAGCCGTGAGAGTGGTGCGGACAAGAGTCGACCAATACGGTGTTGCAGAACCACAACTTCAGAAAATAGGAAATAAAAGAATTATTGTTGAATTACCGGGTGTAAACAATCCTGATGAAGTCAGAAAATTATTACAGGGTACTGCATTATTACAATTTCAGTTAATGAAAGATCCTGCATTTTCTTATAAAGTAATGCAATCTATTAATAAAGTTTTAGCAGGTGACACCGCTCAGATTTCAATGACAGATTCTTCAAAAACGATTAACACAAAAGATACGACTAAGACGACCAAAAAAGATACAACAAAAGTTACTAAGAAAGACACTACATCAGTAAAATCATCTGATAAAAAAGATAAATTGCTAAAAATAAGAAAGACACAACAAAAACAGGTAAAACAAAAGATTCACTTAAAAATAAAGATACTGCAAGTTTAAAAGATACTTCTAGCGTACAGGATTCACTTGCCAATATGAGTGATGAGGAAAAGAAGAAAAAATTTCCATTTTTCATGTTAGTGAAATTATATGAAGGCGGTGGAGCAGATGGATACGTTGAAGAAAATGACAAACCAAAAGTTGAGTTTATATTGAAGAGACCTGATATAAAAGCAATCATTCCTTCCGATATGGGATTTTTCTGGTCGCAGAAAACCGTTGATATAGAAGGTAAAAAATATTACATATTGTACGCTTTAAAGAAAGACGCTGAATTAACTGGAAAGGTGATTGAAGATGCTAAATCTACCATAGATCCTCAGTCTAACAGCCCGATTGTCTCTATGTCAATGAGTTCTGAAGGTTCCCGCGAATGGGCAAGAATCACAGGAGCGAATATAAATAAACGATGTGCGATTGTACTTGACGGAATTGTATATTCTGCACCCGTTATTAAAAGTAAAATTACCGGCGGTAATTCGCAGATAGAAGGAATGGCAAATATTCAGGAAGCAAAGCTTCTTGAAATTGTATTAAAAGCAGGTGCGCTTCCTGCCCCTTTGAAAATCATCGAAGAGAGGTCCATTGGACCATCACTTGGTGAAGACTCAATCAACAAAGGCTTGACATCATCATTAGGCGCTTTAATATTAGTAGCTTTGTTTATGCTATGGTACTATAAATTCGGCGGAAGTATTGCAGATACTGCTCTTATAATCAACATACTATTCGTAGTCGGAGTTATGGCTGCATTCAAAGCAACTTTAACATTGCCGGGTATCGCAGGATTGATACTGACACTAGGTATGGCTGTGGATACTAACGTTCTGATTTTTGAAAGAATTCGTGAAGAGCTTGATTCAGGGAAACCATTGAAAACCTGTATAGAAATTGGCTATAAAAAGGCATTCTCTGCAATCATTGACTCTCACATTACAAGTGTTATCACAGGAATTATATTATACCAATTTGGTATCCGGTCCAATTCAGGGATTTGCACTGACTTTATTAATTGGTGTTGTGGTGAACCTCTTTACAGCTATAGTTATAACACACTTTATATTTGATATATTATTAGAAAAGGGTAAAAAATTAAGTTTTGGCTAAAATTTAATAAACAGAAAATTTAAATTCAGAAATATGCGGATTTTACATAACACAAACTTAGATTTTTTAGGAAAAAGAAAAATCTTTTATATCGTTTCACTTACTGTAATAATATTAGGAATGATAGTACTGTATCTTAAACCTATACCATTAGGAATCGATTTTCTTGGAGGTACAGAACTTCAGGTCAAATTTGCTGATCCAATTGATGTTGGAGATATTAGAAATGAAATGGATAAAAATGACTTTCCCGGAATGGAAATAAAAACCATGGGAAGTTCAAAAGATGTATTACTCAGAACACCTTTGCAGGGTGAAGGTCAGACTGTATCCGATAAAATTATAAGTGTTTTAAAGACAAGCTTCACGAACAATAATTTTTCGGTAGAGCGAATTGATAAAGTAGGACCTAAAATCGGGTCAGAATTAAGGACTAAAGCATTATTTGCAGTCGTATTCTCATTACTAGGTATTTTAATTTATCTGGCATTTAGATTCCAATTCATTTATGCATTAGGAGCAGTAATAGCCCTATTTCATGACGTGTTAATAACTGTATCGGCTGTAGCATTATTTGATTTGATAATACCAAATTTAAAATTAGAATTAAACCAGACAATGTTAGCGGCTTTTTTAACATTGATTGGCTTTTCAGTAAACGATACTGTTATCATTTTTGACAGAATACGTGAAAATATAAAACTTTTTAAGAATGAAAATATTCAGACTGTTATGAACAAAAGTGTAAATGCAACATTAAGCAGAACGATAATAACCAGCGGAACAGTATTTTTAACTATACTTGTATTGTTTTTATTCGGCGGTGAAGTATTAAGAGGATTTTCTTTTACATTTGGAGTTGGTATTATTACGGGAACTTACTCATCTGTATTCGTCGCAAGTTCGATTGTTGTGGACTGGAAAAACAGAGTTCATGATAAATTTGTAAAAGGTAAACCAAAATTATCTACTGCAAAATAAATTGGCTAAAAAGACTAATAATATATTTGTCATTAAAGACAAAGAGTTTGTTGTTTTAGAACTCAGCAAAGAGGACCTTGGACTTGTGAAATCCGGAGATTTGAAATCACTTATCAATGAGCAGTTTGAGAAAAAAAACAAATATATAGCTTTTGATTTGAAAAATGTAAAAACTGTGAATAGCAGCGGTCTTGGAATTCTGATTAGCTGCCTTAAACTGGTTAAAGATAATAAAGGTGCCTTAAAATTGATTAATATCAATGAGAAAATCAAGAAAATATTTATTATAACTAAACTCAATTTGGTTTTTGAGCTGGATTAATACTTAATTAATTAATTTTTAGAATCTTCATTTATCTTCGAAAGAAAGAAATAATGAAGATTTTTTTTATTTAAGAATATGTCAAATAAAATTTCAGTTTTAGTAGGTCTCCAATGGGGAGATGAAGGTAAAGGAAAAATTGTTGATATTCTAAGTCCGGAATATAATATCGTTGCCAGATACCAGGGGGGAGCAAATGCAGGGCACACGGTTGTTATTAACGGGAAAAAATTTGTGCTCCATTTAATTCCTTCGGGAATATTTACCAATGGGATTATTTGCGTGATTGGAAACGGAACTGTAATTGATTTTCCTGCGCTCAATGAAGAAATTGATTTACTTAATAAAGAAAATATTTCAACAGAAAACCGGATTTTAATAAGTGATAATGCTCATGTAATACTTCCATATCACAAAATAATAGATGCAATAAATGAAAGCGATAAAAATAAGATCGGAACAACTAAAAAAGGAATCGGTCCTGCTTATTTTGACAAATATGCCAGAAGAGGGATTAAGGTAAATGATTTTGAAAATCCCGGTATTTTAAAGGAAAAGATAGAAAACAATCTTGAATTACTAAAAAGAATATTCCCTAATTCATCCGAACTGAAGAAGTTAAATGTCAAAGGCATATTAAATGATTCAATGCTAAGCTATAAAAAATTGGAACAATACGTAGCCGATACGCAAATGTATCTCAATACACAGATTATTGGTGGCAAAAGTATTTTACTTGAAGGCGCACAGGGTGCATTACTTGATATTGATTTTGGAACTTACCCATACATTACATCATCAAATCCAACAGCCGGTGGAGCTTGCACAGGGACAGGAATTCCTCCTAACAAGATTACTGATATAATTGGTATTGTAAAAGCTTATACGACACGGGTTGGCGAAGGTCCGTTCCCTACTGAACTGTTCGATGAGGCAGGAAAAACTATAGCTAGTAAAGGAAATGAATTTGGCGCAACTACCGGAAGGCCAAGGAAATGCGGTTGGCTCGATTTAGTTGCCCTAAAATATGCCTGCACAATAAATGGAGTCAATGAACTTGCTATAACAAAATCTGATGTTCTTTCAAATTTTAATGAGATTTATGCCTGCACTCATTATGATATAGAAGGATTTAAAACGGAAGAGTTTATAACGAATTGTGATATACTTAAAAAAGCCAAACCTGTATATAAGAAGTTTACAGGATGGAAATCTTCACTTGGAGGAATAAATGATTTCGAGAAACTAAATATTCATTTCAAGGATTATATAAAATTTATAGAAGAATTTGTTGAGGTTAAGATTAAATTCGTTTCGACCGGTCCTGCACGAGATGAAATAATTAAAAGAGATTAAATTATTATTTGGTTTGAATTTATATCGGTGTTTGATTAATTTTCTATTAGTTCTTTTGGGGATATAGCTCAGCTGGTAGAGCGCTTGAATGGCATTCAAGAGGTCAGGAGTTCGATCCTCCTTATCTCCACAAAATATAAAAAGCCCAATGAACCTGGGCTTTTTTATATAAATTAAATAGTTGAGATATCACCTTTCGTATATAAAAATAATAATAATAGTAAATGTTCTTTAATATCCCTGGTTATTAAAAAATTACTTTTAATATGATCCTTGCCATTTATTCCTAATTCTTTGGCATATCTTGGTTCATTTAAAAGCTGTTTCAGGTAATAAGCGGTTCCATCAATAGAATAACTAAGCAACCCTGAATATTGATGTTTTATTTGCAATGGAATTCCGCCGACTGCACCGGCTATTACTGGTTTTGATTTCCACAGAGCTTCTGCGACAGTCAAACCGAAACCTTCTTTCAATGATTTCTGTAGAATAACATTTGAGGCTCTCTGAAGAGCGTTTATCTCTATATCACTCGACGGGGGTAAAAACAATATATGAATATCATCATCACCAACAGAAGCTTCTTTTACTTCTTCAAGAACTTTTATTCCTTCAGGGTCATCCGTTGCCCCGCCGCCCGCGAGAATAAGCTGGCAGTCAATATATTTTTTTACTTTTTTATAAACTTTTACAACACCAACGGGATCTTTTAAATAATCAAAACGGGAAATTTGGGTCACGATTGGTCTGCTCATATCAATTCCATATCCTTCAACGATATTTTTAATTTGTTCTTCAGGAATATCTTTATTCTTTTCACTCAAAGGATCTATCGAAGGTGATATTAATATTTGCGGGATATTTAATTTCCTGGAGAATGAAGGAGCAGAAAATATAGAACAATCGTATTGTTCTATATATTGCGCCAGAAACTTCATTACATCGGGGTCTGGTTTTGTAAAGTCAATATGACAACGCCATGCCCACTTATTCCCGAATTTTTTCTTCTTATTTATTAAGCATACCGGCTGCGGGTCATGAATTAATACCATATCAGATTCGAAATTCATTTCCTCTGCATTTCTTCTGTTTACTTCCACGAAATACTCATAATCTTCTTTTGTAATTACTTCGCTGACACCATGAAGAGCATTGTGAAATAATTTTGTAATATTAAAAAATTTCTCGTCCCCTTTAATTACATCCCATTTTGTATTTACTCCCAGTTGCTGCATTAATGGCACCATTCTTGTCAATATTTCCGCAACACCACCTCCAACAGAAGTCGAATTGATATTTAAAATCTTTCTGTTTTTAAGTTTTTCAGATATAAGATATAAATCATCAATTACATCCTGCCCTACAATGGGTATATAGTCATTTATTTCCGGCATATGTTTCTATTAATTTTAGAATTTGTTTTCTCAGACTTTCAAGAGTAGATGTATACGGGTCAATTTCAGACATTTCTTCGGCAAGTTTCTTTTCCCCTATTCTTTCAAACCATTCTGCAAAATCATTTCTTTTTTGTTTTCTCCTTAATCTCGATTCAAATATGTGATAATAAAAAGAACTGATATTAACTTTACTTAATATTTCACTAAATTGCTTCAGGCTTTTAGCTTTATATTTTAACGGATAAAAAAAGGATTTACACGACATAAACTGAAATTCATTTCCCTCCATGCAATTTATTCCATATGTAGGGGATTGATAGGATTTAAGCAGCTCAACAAATTTATTTCTTAAATCTCCAATGTTCATAAATTCGGGTATATTAATGCTTGCAATTCTTTCCCCTATTTCAGGCTGCTTCTGCACATTTCTTATCCAGTAAGCAAAATCATTCGGGGGTTCAGGAACAAGAAAATGGTATTGTTTTAAAAATTTATGAGTATGAAAATAAATAGAAGCTTCAGGTACTGTTTTAATTCCTTCCAGAAGTTCATTTAAATTCCCTGCTTTGATACCGAGTAATAGCGGTAAACTGTATTCGGAGTAAAACTGAAATGATTTAGACATTAATAATCGATTTTAATAATTTTCTGACATCATTATAACTGTATACATTAAACCTTGAATAAGATTTAATCATTCCAACTTTTATTGAATACGCATAATCGGGCAGAACTTTAAACATATCTTCATCAGTCCAGTCATCCCCTATTGATAATATAAAATCATAATTATTGTCTGAAATAAAATCCTGAACTGCGGTTCCTTTGTTTATATCAATATTCCTTATTTCCACTGTTTTACTGCCTGTTGCAATCTGTAAATTCATATTAGTAGTTAAGTTAAGCAGATTATCAATCAAATAGTTTGTGATAAATTCACCGTGCAGTCGGTCTGCTTTCCTGTAATGCCAGACAAGAGTGTTGCTTTTTTCTTCAATGAAGGAACCAGGAAGCAAATCCGTATATTTCACCAATATCGGTTTTATTTGAACTTTCCAGATGTTGTCAATTTTTTTTGCAGTCCTCCAATCTTTATTTTTTTCTTTTATCAGGACACCATGTTCGGCCACAAAACTTACATCAATACCACGAAACCATTCCTCGAGAGTTTCTTTATCTCTTCCGCTTACCAGTACCAGGTGAACTCCTTTTAGTTTTGTGATGCCTGCCAGAAGTTCAAGAAGGCTGCTGTCAGGAAAAGCAAGCTGGGGTGTATCTGCAAATGGCATAAGAGTTCCGTCGTAATCGAGAAAAATAATTTTATTTTTTGCTTTTTGAAAATCTTTTATTAATAATTCTTCGGCATTTTTATCAAGAAGTTTATTACTATATGTCGTTTGCTTATTCTTGATATACATCAATGTATTTAAGGTATTGTCAGCCCATTGAAATACATCATAGGTTTTAAGTCTTCTTTGCATAACCAGGTTTCTATGAATTTTTTCATCATCGCTCATTTCGAGAGCTTTTTTTATTGCATCTGCTATACTTTCAATGTGATTAGGATTAATAATTAACGCCTCTCCGAGTTCTTTTGAAGCTCCTGCCATTTCACTTAGAATCAGTACACCTTTATTATCCGGATGAGCTGCAATATATTCTTTCGCTATGAGATTCATACCGTCACGTCAATGGGGTTATCAATGCAATGTCACTTACATTATAAGTTGCAACGAGTTCATTTATCGGTAAATATTTATACTGATATATTATCGGTGTCCAGTTCAATGTGCCATAAAGCCCATTTATTTTACCAATAGTTTCATCTATTTCTTTTTTCATATTGTAATAACGGTCAACCCCAATTCTGGACGGAACAACAACTGCAAGCAATGTTACTAGTCCTTTCGATTCGGGATTATCTTTTAAAAAAAGTTCGTAACCTCTTAACCTGTTAATTATCCCTTTCGAATAATCAAGCCTGTCTATTGAAAGAACAATTTTTTTATCACCGATACTGCTTTTTAATTCTGTTTTCTCTTTTTCTACTTCTGCGGAGTTATTCAGATTTTCATATAAATTATAATCAATACCCATCGGAAATGTATCTGTCTTTACTATTCTGTCATTCAATTGAATCTCACCGAAGTTATTTTCATAACCTAAAATTCTTAGCGTACACCCAATAAAATATTTCGTATATTCATATGTATGAAATCCTACTAAGTCGGCTCCGAGAAGACCTTCAAGAATTTCTTTCCGCCAGACAGGAGGCAATAACCTAAATATTTCATAATGCGGAAATGGGATGTGAAGGAAAAAACAAATTTTAGCTTCAGGATTTAATTTTCTAAGCATTCCGGGTAACAGCATTAAATGATAATCCTGAATCCACAAAATATCATCCTGTTCAACATTTTTGCTTATAATGTTGCAAAACATTTCATTCACTAGTTTATATGTTTTCCACATTTCATTATCGTAAATTGTGTATTCGGAAAAATAATGGAAAAGAGGCCATATGGTTTTATTGCAAAAACCATTGTAAAATTTATCCATTAGTTTGTCATTGATATAAACAGGGACGATATTTTTGGAACTTACTTTTTGCGTGACTGCTTCCTGATATTTTTCCAATATAGAAGAACCAGGCCAGCCTATCCATTTATATTCGGAGTCTTTTTTTGAAGTAGATTTAACTGAATTAAGGTATGAACTGATTCCGGAAACAAGTCCGCCAACACTTTCTTTTATTTCAATATCTCCGTTTATTATTTCGATAGTCATAGGTAACCTATTCGAAATTACAATTGTCTTCATAAATTCTGTTAATGTTTTTAATATAATAATTCAACATTATAAATGTTGTAAAAATTCGAATTTTAATAAAATTAATATCGAAAAATAACCCTAAAACAGACTAATTGCGAATCAATCAAATTTTTAATACCATTTAATTTTGAAATCATTTTGATTATGAAAAAATAAATAAGCCGGAAGAAATAATTCCGGCTTTAGATGATATTTAAAATATTATTTTAATCCAAATAAAACATTTTCTTTAACTATCAGGTCTACCATCATGGTCATCATCTATAAAAATTCTAATATTATGCTTTAAGTTGTCTTTTATATTGTGGTCAATAATTTGTCTGTTTATTCCAAGTGATGGATCTAATATTTGTCCATTATCGTCAAGAAACCACAGAGAAGGGTTTGCCTTGAATGTTAAATTATTAGCACTATTCGCTGTCACTGATAGAATTTTTTGCAAATTAAGCTTTTGATTTGCGGAGATTTTCGATTTGTAAATAAATTTAGTACCACTATAAGTACCTTTAACGACAACCGAATAACGACCAAAGTCATCACTAAAATCAGGGTCAGGCGGGATTTCCTGAGGTCCAAGTTTGTGAATTTCAAATTTTACTTTTTCATATTTTCCCGCTTTTAAAAATGCATTCGTTATAAGATTAATTCCGGCATCTAATCTTAAATCAATTACAAACGGTCCGGTCTTGAAAATTTCATCTTCACCTTCCCCTCCGCCTGCTGCTTGCTCCATTTCTATTTTCATGTCTTTTATCATAACTTTTGCTTCACTGATAACCAATAAATTTCCAACTGTCGTATTATCTGTTACCGCACTTAAATCCAAATTATTCGATGACATACCTGAAGGTTGCATCGGGTTATTACCGGTATTACAACCGAAAATTCCGGTCAAAAGTAGTACAACTAAGATTAAAAAAGATAAATTAACTTTTTTTGAAACGATTTGATTTTTTTGCTTCATTTTCTTCTCCTTTTTAAGTTTAATTATTTATTTTTTTTGTTGCCTCTATTGTTATTATTATTATTTTTATTATTATTTTTATTATTATTGCTATTATTATTGTTATTATTATTGTTACCTTTCGGATTATTGTTATTTCTGCCATTTGTATTATTGCCGTTATTTCTCTGTCTTGAAATATTATTATTAGTGTTTTTTCCGGGGTTATTATTTATTTTGTTTTGATTATTTTTGTTATTATTTCCCCGTTGTTTATTATTTTTATATGAGTTCTTGTCAGATTTTATCGTATTATTATTTTTATCGATTCTGTTGTTACTGTTTATTTTACCGTTATTAACTTTATTCTTTGTTACATTATTTCTCTGATTAGTAACTTTTGAATCCTGATTTTTACTACTATTATTATTTCTGATTTTATTAGTCTCTTTATTGGTTTGATTATTTTTATCGATATTATTCGAACCATTTTTAGTATTATTCTTATTTAAATCAGGATTTTCTTTATTTTTACCCTCAACATTTTTGTCACCTTTAGATAAAACATTTTTATTCTCATTTGTATTTACCAATGAATTTTTTCTGTAAGATATATTAGGGGTATAAACGCTATAATTATTATTATTATAACGTACTTCATTTTTATCCGAAACCTTATTAATATTGACATGTCTTATTTTTTCCCCCATATCTTTTGAAATCCTATTTACATCCGGACCTTGATTAAAAGCCATTCTATCATGAAACTTTAAACCATCTAATCTTTTCATGTCCCGGAAATCATTTTTCCTGTCCCTGTCCCAAAAAATATGGGAGGTTCTATAAACTTGAGGATCAAGAAAATGACTTCTTTCTACTACAACAAGATTATAATCACGATAAAAAGGTTCGTGGAAAAAATGGGTTTCAAAATAAACACTTGGAACACAAGGTGCCCAGCCTATGTAATTGTCATCAGCTTCCCATTCAACCCATGCAGGAGCCCAGACACTACCGGGTATCCATACCCATCCATAAGAAGAAGAGTAGACCCATCTACCATAGTGGTGAACAATTTCTTCATAGGGGGTACCCGCTCTAAAATACCACCCATAGTCAGAATAAATCCACTGACCATTTGTATATGGAATATAGGCAGCAGGAGCAGGGTCCCCTGCCACTACATTGACTGCAATTGACGGAGATGGCTGCCAGATATACAATAATCCCCAGGATACATCTACATCTGCTTTTGCATCTTCTATTCCTAATGCTTTTCTTATTACATTAGACAAGTCCTTTTCTTTATGGTTCGATACCGAATTTTTTTTACTTGTATCTGATAGATTAACCTGTATCCATTTTCCATATGGATTTAGATCATCATAAAAAGTTTTGTAATCCACATTTAGTAAGTCCTGATCATTTTTGGCAATATCATTATCAGGATTCTGAGCATCTAATGCAGATATAGCATCATTTTTATTTTTATCTTCATTAATTATTTTTAACAAACCAAGCACATTATAAGAATAATATCCATAGTACATCAAAAATACCAATACTAACAAACTACTGAACGTTAATTTTTTAATTCGTTTCATGACATCCTCCATTTTTAATTTTTTTTAATTTATAGTTTGAAATCGAGTGATAGTTCCAGATCATTGAAATTAAAATTACCGGCACCTATTCTGATACCCCCCGCAACTTTGGGACTAAAGAAATATCTGAAACCTGCTTGTCCCCAAATCCATAATCCGCTCGAGTAATTTGATGTATATACTCTGCCGCTATTGCTAACATAGGAATTACTGACATTATTATACCCTAAAACTAAACCTACGAAGGGAATGAAGCTTCCATCGCCGATGGTATTGAAATTTAAATTAGACTGAAAACCTAAAGTCAAATAATTATAATCGTTGTAATCTGCAAAAGGGAAATTATCCCTGAAGGTAGTATACCTTATAACTCCCCCAAGCCCTAATGTAGCAAAATTGTCAAGACGTGTTACCTGGTGTTCATAATTTAATCCAAAAGTCGGCACATTCGGCGAAGTATATAAACCGAATGAAGGTCCTAATATATTATCACCCTCCTTTAACTGAGAAAATGCAACTGATTGCGTTAACACATATATCGCTATAACTAAAATTAAATTTTTCATTTTGATTTCCTTTCTTATAATTTATTTTTATAAATTTTATTATTTTATTTCACATAATATCGAAGTCAATTCTTCGAACATAAAAGGTTTATCTAAAAAATATTTTATTCCTTTATTATATGCATTTTTTTTTATTATTTTATTTCCGTATGCAGAAATCATAATGGCTTTAACCCCGGGATTAATAGATTTCACTTTTTCATAAATATCGATTCCGTTTTTTCCTTCTTTTTTATCCAAATTATAGTCTAAAATCAGAATATCGTAATTAGTATTATTGTTTGAAATCTTTTTTACAGCATCATTATAATTTATGCTTGTTTCTACATTCATACCTTCAGATTCTATAAATTCTTTCAGAATTTCATTCATATATTTATCGTCTTCGACTAATAGAACCTGGTTTTTCTTTTTCATATTATCACTTTTCATTTTTGTTTTTCATAATTACAAAAAGTATGCCACTATTTTTTGAATTATTTTTAAGGATTTATCATTTTGGGTGTGTCATAATTGTCATTTTATGCGACAATATTTACATAAAAACCGGAGATAATTAATTATTTAAATTGATAAATAATTCTTTATTAAACGATTAAAAAAAACATTTTGTTTATAACTTTGATTAAATAGTATTTAAAGGACAGTAATTTTTTACAAATGAATTAAATAGCTCGAAACTTAAATAAATAATAATTATTTAATGAACAGGGATTTTTCAAATAATGATTTATTCGAAGTAATATCACCATCAATAAAAACAAATATTGATAAACAAAAAGTGGGTTTATCATATTATAATATCTTTGATATTTTAAAGGAGAGTATATTTGTTGTAAAGAAAAATTTTACCACACTCTATATTAATAGCGCATTTGAAATGTCATTCGGATTTAAGAAAAAAGATGTTATCGGAAAAATATTACCAATATTTTTGGCAAAAGAATTTATAGAGAAAAAAAACATAGTTTTAAAAAAACTATTTTCTCAAGGGAAATGGGAAGATGAAATTATATATCAAAATAGTGAAGAAGTTGACTTCAATGTTCAAATTTCTCTGAATTTATTAAAAAATAATAATGACAGGTCAGAAGTTATAATTGGTACCTGCAGGGATCTTACGGCATTAAAAGTATCTGACGATTTATCGAACAAAAGAAATAGTTTGTTAAATTTATTTAATGATGTAATAAAATTTACCAATAGATCTACGGATACTGAACCATCAATAAAACATGCAATTAATAAAGTGTGTCAATATACTTTATGGGATATAGGCCATTGTTATCTTATGAAAAACAATAAACTCATTTCAACAAAAATATGGAATTCAAACCTTGATAAGAAGTATAATTCATTTAAGAACTATACTGAAAAAGTGACATATATAACTAAAGAAGGGATGCCGCGAAAATGTATTCAACAAGCAAAACCAATTTGGCTAAACTTAAATGAACTGGAAAATATTTATCCCTTCAAAAGATACTCATATATCATACAATTTGGCATAAAATCCGGAATTTGGATTCCAATAATGATTAATAAGGATGCAGCAGGGGTTCTTGAGTTTTTCAGTGATAGCGATATAAGCGTTGATAATGAAATTATGTATGCAATCAGTAATATTTGTCTTGAAATTGGAAGTCTGTTAGACCGGATTGAAACATTCAATTCTACAAAAGTTAATGAAAAACTTACAGCATTGGGCAGATTTTCCGCAGGTATGGCTCACGAGCTTAGAAATCCACTTGCAAATATCAGCGCATTATCTCAGTTGTTACTTAAAGATGAAAAAATTGAAAATAATAAGAAACATTTGAGTTATATAATTGAAAATACCAGAATTGCGAATAAAATAATAACTAATCTCTTAAATTATGCTTCTTCTGATGAATTAAATCTCAAATACATGGATTTCGAGAAATTCCTCAATAAGATTTTGGAAATAGCAGAGCCCAGGATTCTTGAAAAAAAAATAAAAATTATAAAAAAAATTTCACCAAAACTTCCATATATCTATATCGATGAAATAAAAATTGAAAATGCTATTATGAACTTTATTACAAATTCAATAGATGCATTACCTGAAGGCGGAATCATAATATTCGATGCTTCAAAACGATTAAAAGAATCTATATTACTCAAAATAAAAGATAACGGTATTGGGATTCCTGAAGAAAATTTAGATAAAATATTTGAACCGTTTTTTTCAACAAAAAATACCGGTACGGGTCTTGGAATGGGACTTGCACTGCAAACAATAAAATCTCATGGGGGATCACTAAAAATAAAAAGCAAAGAAAATTCAGGTACTACCATTGAAATTAAAATACCTTTACGAAAGGAAATCTGAATGGAGAAAATATTAATTGTTGATGATAATGAATCTATGCTATATACATTATCAAATGTAATTACTGATGCAGGTTATTTAATTCAAACGGCAAATAGTGGAACAAAAGCAATTGAAGAAATAAATAATGCTGATTATAGTCTTGTTATCCTTGATTATATATTACCTGATAAAGATGGAATTCATATTTTAAATCAAATTAAATCGCTAAAACCTGATTTACCTGTTATTATGCTTACGGCATTTGGTGATATTAAAAATGCTGTAGATGCAATGAAAAAAGGTGCTGATGACTACATCACCAAACCATTCGATAACCGGGAAATGATAATTGCTATTCAAAAAGTATTAAAAAATAAATATATAAAAGAAGAATTCAATTTATTGCAGGAAAAATTTAATAAATCCTATTATAGATCTGAAATTATAGTGTCCAGTGATGTTATGAAAGAAATATTTAATCAAGTTAAAATTGTTGCTCCGACAAATATGACTGTCTTGCTACAGGGTGAAAGTGGTTCAGGTAAAGAAGTAATAGCAAGCTCAATTCATAAATTGAGTAACAGAAATGACGGACCTTTCATAGCGGTCGACTGCGGAGCAATTCCGGACTCACTATTTGAAAGTGAATTATTCGGTTATGAAAAAGGAGCCTTCACTGATGCAAAATCATCAAAAGCGGGAAAGTTCGAATTGGCCCAGAAAGGGACTTTATTTCTGGATGAAATATTAAATTTGTCAGATGCAAATCAAATAAAACTCCTTAGAGTAATCGAAGACCGTAAAGTCACAAGGCTGGGTGGAAATAATGTAAAAGATATAAATGTAAGAATTATAACAGCTTCTAATTCAAACCTGATTGATTCAGTAAATAACCACACTTTTCGCGCAGATTTATATTACAGATTAAATGAATTTGAATTAATTGTTCCTCCACTGCGAAGAAGAAAAGAGGATATACCGGATTTAATTAAACAGTTTATAAAAGATGCGAATTCAGAATTAAACAAGGAGGTTTCTGAAATAGATGATATTGTCCTGAAAAATCTAATTGACTATTCCTGGCCTGGAAATATTAGAGAACTGAGAAATGTAATCAGAAAAGCGGTACTTTTGTCAGGAGGTAAAGTTATAAATTCTATTGACTTTATTCTTAATTCAACCTCTGATTATCACAAAAATTCTGAAAGTAATGAAGAATCATTCGACTCGTCTTCGAAGCAAGCTGAAAAGGAAATAATCATTGATGCTTTAAATCAAAATAACTGGAACAAGACAAAAGCAGCTAAAATGCTTAAAATGAATTTACGCACATTCTATAGGAAAATCAAAATCCTTGATATTTCTAATGACGGCATCATGCAATAACATTTTGTAACCTCTCAAAATTTAATAATAAATTATTATCATTCTCCTGCAAAGTTATTTTTGTCATAAAATACTTGACAAATTTGTCAAATAACACATATCCCAAAACTTCTATTTTTTAGTTTTTAACATAAAAATTGGTATTTAAAGATTGGCATAAAAATTGAGTACCAAATTATCAAATCGAATAAGATAATTGATTTAATAATCTGTTTCGGTAAAATAAACTAAACTATAAATTAGAAAAGGAGAAAAAAAATGAAAAAGTTAACTTCGATAATGGTATTATTAATTATAATTATTAATGTTGCCATTGCCCAGGATAATAATTCAATGCAGAATAATAAATACAAAAGTCCTTATCCGCAATTTATGATAAGTCCTTATGCAGGAGTAATAATACCTACAGGTGTTCTTAATGACAACTATAGACCTAGTCCTGCATTTAGTATGGATATTGGTTATCGAGCAAATAAAGAAGTAGGTCTATATGCTAAATTTGGGTATGTAAGATTGAATTCAAAGCAGGATAATATCTCTGATGCAAATTATTATGAAATAAGTTTAGGACCGAGATATTATTTTAATCATGAAAATCTAAAATCCAATATATTTCTCGAAGGAGGAATAGGTGCGTATACGTTCAGCAATAATACGTTAACAATTGGAAATACCCAGGTAGCAGGTTTAACAAATACCCGTGTCGGGCTCAATACCGGAATCGGTGCATCAATGGCATTATCAGATAGGGTAAGAATATTAGTAAAAGGTAAATACACTATGATATTTACACCCAGCGGAAGTGATAGTTTCGTGACAAGCGGTGCTGGACTGGAATTTATTTTCTAAAAAAGATTCAAACTAAATAAACGAAGGATAACAAGATGAAAATTTGGTTATCCTTTATTTATATTGGAAGTAGTTATTTAATTAAAAACATTTTCTTTGTTTGAGTAAAATCTCCGGATGAAAGTTTGTTGTAATAAATACCACTTGAAAGATTTGTCCCATCAAATGTAACTTCGTAGCTTCCGGGCTTCAGGTAATCCTTGACAAGTACTGCAACTTCATGGCCTAGGATATCATACACAGACAAGAATGTCTGTCCTACGGAATGAGCTGCTATGTCGAATCTTATTCTAGTTGTGGGGTTAAACGGATTAGGATAATTCTGTTTTAAAGAAAATTCGGCAGGAACAGAGGATAAAATATTCTGAACTGATACAATTTGTTCAACAGTCCTCATCCACACCATTAGACTATCTGTTCCGACATTCAAACACGAGCCCATCGAGAAGCATAAGACTTTAGGATTGCTCCATCCTTCATTTCTTCCAAACCAGCTTACTCCATTATTTGAAGATATGTAAACACCGTGGTCGGTACCTGCAACAATTCGTGAATTGACTACCGTTACAGCATTTACATTCAAATTTTCTAAACCTGAATTTTTTTCCTGCCAGGATAAACCCGAATTTGATGAGATAAATATTCCACCTCCGATAGTACCAATAATCATATCTGAACCCAAGAAACATAATGAACGAACATTCTGATTTGTCAAATTTGAACTTATATTCTGCCAATTCGATCCATTATTCTGAGTTCTGAAAATACCACCACCATCAGTTAGAGCATAAACTGAAGAACTATTAACGATAAGATTAACATTTCCATTTGCAGACAACGGTAAACCGTTACTTGAATTAGTCCAGGTTGAACCATTATTTTGAGATATATAAACGTATCTACCAGATAACCCTGCAAACATTACATTGCCATTCTGTGCTAAGCTTTTAACGGAGCTACTCGATGGAATACCACTGTATGCCATTTCCCATCTATCACCATGATTCGTAGTATAATAAATATGCCCTTTGCTGGTACCCATAAAAATATAATTTTCTTTTTTCAGTAAACAATTGATTATGCTATCCTGAATTTCTCTGCTTATTAAAGACCAGTGCTCTCCTTCTTTAGAATTTGAAAATACCCCAAACTGTGTGGCCGCATATGAATAACTGGAAGTATCAATAATCAAAGAGGGAAAAGTTGAATTGTACGGGAGTCCGCATGCATTAACTAACCATTGTGAATATGAAGTATTTAAGGAAATTGTAATAAATGTGACTAAAAAAAGTAAAATTTTCTTTATACCCATTAAGTGATGATTGATTAAAAAAATTTTACAATGTTAGAATATAAAAACCCTAATCTCAAGTCATTAATACAATACATTTAATTTATAAATATAATTAAACTAATTTCAATTATTTATATGATTTGAATAATTTGATCCAATTTTAATTTAAATTAAAATCATTTCAAAATTTCATCACCTACGAAATTACGGTAAAGTGATAACTGATCTAAAATAAAATCATATGCTTTACTGTTATCCGCAATAATTTCCGCAATTATGATTCCAAGACCTGGTCCAATCATAAATCCCTGACCGCACATTCCAACAGCAATGAAATAATTTTCAACTTCTTTCGTAAGCCCTACAATAGGAAATCCATCCGGAGTCATTGGATATAAACCTCTCCAGGTTCTTCGAACTCTTATGTTTCTAAGCCGAGGATATATTTCCAGCATCCTTCTTATTACAAGCGGCAGAAATACTGACGTGTTATCACAATCAGTTCCAACTATTGGAGGTCGCGGAGTTATGCAAAAAACTATCTGTCCTTCCTTATTTTGATAAAAATAATAGTTCGCAGATTCAGCATCTGCTCTTATATCAACTATCATCGGTTTAAAAATTGGATTTACCGGTTCTGTTATCCCCGCTTCATGGGAGTCGGGAATAACCGGTAAATCTATTCCAACCATTTTCCCGATTGCATGTGCATCGGCTCCTGAAGCATTTATAACAAATTTTGTGCTGAATTCATCTTTATCTGATTTTATAATAAAACTTTTATCTTTGTTTATAACAGTATTAATTACATTCTGATTGAAAAAAAATTCCACACCATTTTTGCGTGACATAGAATAATATGCACCGGCTACTTTCAAAGGTGATGCAGAGCCATCTTCCGGTGAAAAAATTCCTCCAAGAAGGTTATTTGAATTAATTCCCGGGACAATTTCTTTCACCTGTTCGGCAGAAACCCAATCTATATTTAGATTGAACTGTTTTTGTTTAACTAATAGATTTTTAAGTGAGTTTTCTATCTCGTCATTATAAGCCGGGTAAAGATATCCACCTTGTATCCAGTCAACATCCTTGCCGAATTCTTCGTTCATACTTTTGATAACATCGATCGAATAACGGCATATTTTTATTTTAGCAGGGTCAGAAAAAGTTGCCCTAATGCCGCCAATTGCTGCTCTATTTTGACCCCTACCTTCAGATGCAAATTTGTCAATTACCGCAATCTTAAGTTTTTTTTGTGAAAGATAAAAAGCGGCTGGTAATCCTATGCTTCCCGCTCCGATTATTACAACATCAAATGTTCTCAATTATTTTTTAAACTCCTTTCTCATTCACGAGTGAGCACATTGGAATTTCGATTGTCAAAGGTCTTTTTGTTGCAGGAGCAACCTCGTACCATTCGGTCCCTGCCATTTTGAATACCCGGGGTAATAGAACAGAACAAGTGCGAGACCCGCAGGCACCCATTCCCACACGTATTTGTTTTAACTGGTTAGCATCGAGAATGTCATTTTCCTTAATGAAATCGACGACTTTGTTAACTGTAACTCTTTCGCACCTGCATACAATTCCGTTACCTGGTAGATAGTTGAAAACGGGTTTTTCAAGTGGTTTTGTTTTTTCGGGATTCTGTACTCGGATACCGGCAATTTTTCCGGCATTTTGTAGAAGCACTTTAAAAGATATGAGATATGTTTTATACCTTTTATTATAATTGATTGATATCACCTCACCTTTTTCAAGATAATTTCCTTCTATATCAGTAAGCGGAACAAAATCATTTACATTGAAATCCGGTTTAAATTCGTGAGGCAAAATTACTTCTGCGAAATCCCCATATAATTTTTTTGTTAAAGTGACTGCTAATCCGGGGCAAACAGCAACACACTGCCCGCATTTTGTACATTTTCCTATAAATTCAGGCAAATCCATAATATTTCCCAATTTGTCATTTAATCTAATTGCATCAGAAGGACAAACAGAAGTACAGGGATTGCAAGGTATCTCCTGATTGCAATGAAATATAGGTGTATATTCTTCACTGATTTCTTTTTCTGTTAACTGAAATATCGCACCAGGTTTTGATTTTAAAATCTCTGCTTTTTCGTAAAAACTTTTATCAATAGATAAATTTTTTCCAAGCTTTTTGGCAAGCTGTAATCCCGCAATTCTTCCTCCGAACATTGCGGACGACGCTTCTGCTATTTCGTCTGCATCTCCCGTTTTTACAGCAGTAATTCCAAATTGTACAGCAGTATTATAAAATTCATCAATTGAAGTTAATCCAACTGCAATTAAAAGTGTATCTACTAAAAATGTCTTAGCTGTTTCTAATATAGGATTAAAATTTTCATCAACTTCCGCAATCGTTATTCTCTCAACTTTTCCATCGCCTTCGGCTGTAAGAATTGTATTATTGAGATAAATGGGCACCCCCATTCTTTTAATCTTGTCAGAATGGACTTTATATCCGGAAACTTCATTTAAAATGTCTGCTATTCCAACAGCAGTTATTCCAGCTTGAAGAGCGTGATATGAAGCAATTAAGCCTACATTACCACTACCAATAATAAATATTCTATCAGAAGCTTTTATAAGGTCACGATTTACGAGTGTTTGAAAAGCTCCGGCTCCATATACTCCCGGTAAATCATTTCCGGGAAATATCACATTTCTTTCTCTTGCTCCGGATGAAATTACTATTCCGTCAAAATCAACAATTGCATAATTTTTGAAATTAATAAATAATCCGGCTTTTTTGTCTTTATAAAGACCTGCAACGGTTGTATTTGTGAAAATTTTAATGTTTTTAAAAGTCCTGACTTCTTTTTCAAGAATTTCAGCGATTTCGATACCGCGTTTTCCTGAATAACAATCTTCGATTGAGCCAAAGAACTTGTGAGTTTGAAGAAGTAATTTTCCTCCAAGTTTATCTTTATCATCGACTAATATTATTTCGAATCCCAATTTTGCTAGTTCTATTGCAGCGGTCAATCCTGAAGGTCCACCTCCGGCTATAAGGATATCGCATTTGAACTTTTTAAGCTCGAAACCGATAAATTCACTATCATCTTTCGGCAAATCAGGAAAATGTATCAGTTTTCGTACATCCATATCCTCTCTTAGGGGTGTTATGCAAGATTTTAAAGGTATTCCATTAATTATCAGAGTACAGTGGGAACATTGTCCATTGGAACAAAAGATGCCCTGTGGTGCATTTTCAACCTGATGTATAGAAAATTCTTTTATACCGTTCGCAAATAATGCGGAAGACACAGGTTCATTTTCAATTCCGGTTAATTGTTCTCCATTGAATCTGAAATTTATAAATTTGGGATTGTTTTCAATTTTTAAGATTGGATGATTTGTGATCCTATGCATATTATTCATTCGATTTTGATAAAATAACCATTGAATTATTACTGAATATCATATATTTTGTATTTCAAAAATAATTGTAACAGAAAACTTATTAAATGGAAAAATTTTCATTTTGCTTATTATTAAAAGATTAATGGAATTTTAAAGCTAATAGATTTATATTTGGTTTTTTATTTAATATAAAAATATCTATATTTCATATTTACGAAAATTTTTTGAGTTAACTAAATTAATATTTTTAAAATGTTTGCAATTGTAAATATCAAAGGTGTACAGTATAAAATAGCTGAAAATAATAAGTTATTTGTACCGAAATTAAAGGAAGAAGTTGGTTCAAAAGTGTCTTTTGACGATGTTTTGATGTATTCACCGGACGGTACTACGTTTGAAATTGGTACTCCAAGATTAAAAAAGAAGGTGGAAGCGACGGTGTTATCCCAGGTTAAAGATGATAAAATTGTAGTATTTAAGAAGAAAAGAAGAAAAGGATACCGAGTTAGAAAAGGTCACAGACAACAATTTACCGAAATTCAAATCGATAAAATCAATTAATTAAGTTTTATAGAATATTATATTAAGGAGAATTAAGTATGGCTCATAAAAAAGGATTAGGTAGTTCTAAAAACGGAAGAGATTCGCAATCACAAAGACTCGGAGTAAAAAGATTCGGTGGAGAGCGTGTTTTGGCAGGAACGATTATTATCAGACAAAAAGGAACAAAATTCTTACCGGGTGATAATGTCGGATTAGGAAAAGACTACACCATTTTCTCTCTGATTGATGGTGTTGTAAAGTTCACAGATAAAAACGACAGAAAGAAAGTGAACGTATTACCCGTAGCTTAATTTTGGTTTAAACTCTTTTATAAAATAAATTAAATCAAAATGAAAATCTCAATCGTTGGAGCCGGAAATGTTGGCGCAACAACAGCCCAGATTATCGTTGATAAGTATCTTGCAAATGATGTGATACTTCTCGATGTCGTTGAAGGAGTCCCTCAGGGAAAAGCTCTTGATATCTATCAGTCTGCTGCAATCCAGCATTCTGATACTAAAATATTTGGAACTAACACTTATGAACCTACGGCTAATTCAGATATTGCTGTTATTACTGCAGGTGTCCCGAGAAAGCCCGGTATGTCCAGAGACGACCTGATTTCCATCAATTCAGATATTGTTAAAATTGCTACGAAGGAAATTGTAAAATATTCTCCTAATTGTATTGTGATAGTTGTCAGTAATCCTCTGGATGTAATGACTTATGTTGCATTTGTAGCAAGCCATTTTCCCCGCAACAAAGTTATAGGAATGTCGGGTGTACTTGATACTGCAAGATTTAAAACGTTCATTTGTATGGAACTAAATGTTTCTATTGAGAACATCAATGCTCTGGTATTGGGAGGTCACGGAGATTCCATGGTGCCGCTTGTAAGATATTCTACCGTTGCAGGTATTCCTCTTGCTGATCTTCTTCCAAAAGACAGGCTGGAAGCTCTTATCGACAGAACCAGAAACGGCGGAGCCGAGATAGTAAAATACCTTAAAACAGGAAGCGCATTTTATGCCCCGGCTGCAAGCATTGTGCAGATGATTGATACCATTGTGAATAACAGGCATAGAATATTATCTGCTTGTGTATATTTACAGGGTGAATATGGTCACAGCGATGTTTGTCTGGGTGTTCCGGTTAAATTAGGTAGAAATGGTATGGAAGAAATTGTACCGATGAGATTAACAAAAGAAGAAACTGAAGCGTTTGACAAGTCCGCTGAAGATGTTAAAGAATTATTGAAAAAAATGGACAGCGGTAATACTAAGAAAAAATAAAAGAAGTATAGAATTATAATAAAAAAGGGAAACTCAAAAGAGTTTCCCTTTTTTATTTAGACAAAATATTATCAATGATTTAACTATTTCACCATTGTCATAACAATTAAAGTACCTGTTGTGCTCGAAAAAACTTCTACCCTATCTACAAGTGATTTGATCAGAAATAAACCTCTCCCGGATTCTTTAAACAGATTCTCTTCTGTCGTTGGATCCGGTATCTTATTAATATCAAACCCTTCGCCCTCATCTTTTACTTTAACGCAAAATATGGTTTCATCATACGATAAATTTACATTTACTTTTTTAGAAGGATTGTTTTTATTTCCATGTACAATTGCATTAACACAAGCTTCTGTGACAGCAATAAGAAAATTAACATATTTCATCTCATCTGCTTTGAATTCATTATTAATCTCAAATATAAGGTTTTCAACCTTTGAGATTTCATTTCTATTACTGATTATAATATTGTATTCTTTCAAAATAAATTTTTATACTATAAATACCACATTACATATATATAAAGGTTATCAGAATTATTACTGAATGAACTAAGGTTAGATGACGTTATATCACGGCTGGCTACAATATTAATACTTGATTTTTTATTCAAGTTAACTGTAAACCTCGCATACGGTCCATAACTTTTTATAGTTCTCTTCAAAAATTTTTCTCCATTATCAAATTCAAATTGCTTTTGAATAAAATACCTGTATCCAAAAGATAAATTTAAAAAATCGTAAAATAAATAACTTATTTGTGAACTTACTTTTTTTTCATCGTAGTACATTATAGGCCGCTCCGAAAATTCTTTTTGTCTGAATTCCCCCTGCTCATACAGCCTGATATCACTTATAATTTCAGCTCCAATTCTTTTTGTAATTTGATAATCTACAGAATCTCTTAAATTCAGCTGTCTGAAAGAAAAGCTTTGTATCTGTGATATTACATCCTCAAAATCATAAACAGTATAATTTGCCAATACCTGAAACTGGTTTTTGGTCACCAGGTTTGGAATTGGGGCATAGTAACTCCTTGATGTAAGCTTATATATTTTGTTCGTATTATTATTTGCACTCTTTTCTTTTAAAATATACTTCGTGTTTGAAATATTCACATCAAATGTTGTTTCTATCATAAAATTCCTGAGATTATCATATACATGCGCTACCGAATAAATGAATGCTGCTTCATCCCTATCATCAAAATTGTCTTTGCTTTCAGTATCATACCTCAAAATGGAGGATGTGTTATAAAATTTAAAATAATTCGTATTAGATAGTTTATATTGTAATTCCAGGAATAATGTAGTAAATCTGCTGTTATTATTTTTATTATTCTCCACCTTCTCTATATCTCTTATCTGAGCAGGATTTAGAGCGTCACTATTTATCAAATTATGAGTTTCTGATCTTTCGGAATAAGCGAGACTTGCAGAAGAAAATAAATTATTATATTTGAATTCCAATTTTCCAGATGCTCCGAAAATATTTTCTGACATTTTTGTATCATAAATATTATCGATTAATAAACTGGAAGTATTGGATTTATAATTATATTCCAAATTTACATTTCTGGTACTATAAAGGCCTGTTATAGTGGCAATCAACGCTTTAGTGAAAATATAATTCAGCCTGTCTTGAACCGAAAAAAGATTCTCTGTTCTGGATTGTATATTATTATTAACATTATATTCATTTATTATACTTGGAGTTGCAGGGATATAAAATGAATATTTACTATTATAAGCTTTTAGCTCGCCATAATTCTGGGAATTTTCGGAAAATTTTTTCGCTAAAGATGCATCAATTTCATAATTGTGATTAACTTTAGGGCTTAAATCTTCATACATTAAATTCATCCGTGCATTTGCAATATAATCCTGAATATATAAATCATGAGCTTCCCCCAAAATACTTCCACTAAAACCGTTCGTTTTTTCTCCAATCTGCTCATCACTTTTAAACCCTGCTTTTGAATTAAAATTAATCCCGGCGATAGGATAATAATCAAAATTAGCGTACATAAAATCATACCTGTTCCGATTCAATTCAGTATTTCTGTTATCAGAAAGGTTTTTGGTGTGGAATCCCAATCCTATTCCTGTATTTTTTTTTATACTGTAATTTACGGACATATCCATATCAGACATTTCTTTTGCGAAATTTTCATTTAACTTAGAAACATCTGAAGCATAATTACCAGACAAAAGTAAATAAAACTTATTAAACTGTTTATTGATTTTCAGATTGGTTCTGAGTAAAGCATTATTGACGTTGTTCTCAAAATTTGTGAAAAGAAAATTTGTAGAATCTTTATAGGTATCAAATAACTGGGAGTAACATATCGAACACGTGATATTCAGCATAATAATACTAAGAAAAAGCTTCTTCATAAGAAAATTTTCTTACGGAGTTTTCGGAATACATCCCCTTGAACAGATTTTCCAGGTTAGTATAATCCTCTGAATTTTTAAGCTCTATTGAGCTTTTATCAAGTTTTATTAATCCTTTTTCAATTATAATAATTTTCGTAGAAATTTTTTCTGTTAGGTCAAGCAAATGTGAACAATAAAAAATAGTTTTATTCTTTTGTGAAAGCTTGCTTATTATATCCTGAAAAATGATTATAGAATTGGCATCTAGACCATTTAAAGGTTCATCCAAAAATATCACTTTCGGGTCATGAAGCAGTGCTGATGTAATTAAAACTTTTTGCTTGTTACCTTTTGATAAAATTCCTATTGATTCTTTAATGTACTGCGAAAAATCGAAAAGTGAAGAAAAATAATTGACACGTTTTTTCAATGTTATTGCAGGCAGATTATATACATCACCTATAAATTCAAAATATTCATTCACTTTAAGTGAATTAAAAAGAGCTGAAGACTCCGGAACATATCCCGAAATTTTTTTAAGCTCAATTTCATTCTCCGGTAATTTCAGACCATATACAATTATGTCACCACTGTCAAATTTCAAACTTCCAGTTAAGATTTTTACTGTTGTAGATTTCCCCGCACCATTTACTCCTATATAACCGCAAATCTCTCCTTCGTTAATCCTAAATGAAATATTATTAAGTGCAATAATATCATCAGAATATTTCTTTGTGAGACCCTTAACTTCAATCATATAACTGCAAATTATAAAAGATTTAGCTTAAATAAAATTTAAAAGAAACAAAAATTAAATTAATAATTTCAAGTCTTATGAGTTCAAATTATATATAAATTATCCATTTATAAGCATTTATAATTCATTGATATTATTTCTTTAAATAGTTATTTTCCGAAAAATTAGCTCAAATGGCGGAACTGGTAGACGCGCTGCATTCAGGGTGCAGTCTTAGTTATTAAGGTGGGGGTTCGAGTCCCCCTTTGAGCACAAAAAAACAAAATATATGAGAATTGAAAAAGATCTGGAAACTAAAGAAGTTACTCCCGGAAAACGGGATAATATTAGACCGTGATTATGATACTTTTGTGTCAGAAATGCGGGACCTCAAAACCAAAATTCAGCTTCCTGAATTAGTTTTAAAACTACTTTACTCAAGAGGTGTAACGGATTACCAAAAAGTAATCAAATTTTTTAAACCCACTTATGAACGTGCTTACAATCCATTCCTGATGAAGGATTGCGATGTTGCCTGTGAACGACTTCTAAAAGTGATTAAGAACAATGAGCGTATAATGATAGTCGGTGATTATGATGTTGACGGTACCTGCGGGGCTTCCATGCTATATCTGTTTTTAAAACATTTTTCGATAGATTCTTTCATTTACATCCCTAACAGAATAGAAGAAGGATATGGTATTTCCGAACAAGCAATAGACCTTGCTAAAGAAGAGAACATAAAACTTATTCTTTCTGTCGACTGCGGAATTACTGCAACAGATAAAGTAGAATATGCAAATAAACTGGGAATGGAATTTATAATCTGTGATCACCATCAACCTCCCGAAAAGATTCCGGAGGCACTTGCTGTTATGGACCCTCTCAGAAAAGATTGTGATTATCCATTCAAATTTCTCTGCGGAACAGGGGTAGCATACAAATTGATTCAAGCGGTCTGCGGTAAACTTAACCAAAAAGCTTTCGCAAAATCACTATTGGACTTCGTTGCAATAGCAACCTCATCTGACATCGTTCCAATTTATGACGAAAATAGAATTTTCGTTTATGAAGGTCTTAAAATGATTAATGACAAACCAAGACCTTCTCTGAAAACACTAATTGAATTTGCCGGATTGAAAATTGGGAATATAAACACTACGAATATAGTATTTTCTCTGGCACCAAGAATTAATGCTGTTGGAAGACTGGGAGATGCTAAGAGAGCAGTTGAATTGCTTACAAGCGATGATCCTGATAAACAGGAAGAACTTGCACAAACATTAAATGATGAAAATGATAAAAGAAGGGAATTTGATAAATGTATAACTGAAGAAGCTTTTAATTTATACGAAGTTTCAAACCCAAATGGAGATGACCAGGTAATAGTATTGCATAATGGTGAGTGGCACTCAGGTGTTATAGGAATTGTAGCTGCAAGACTTGTTGAAAAATACAATAAACCGTCTATTGTGCTTACAACTGTGAAAGGAATCGCAAAAGGCAGTGCAAGAAGCATAAACGGATTTAATATATATGAAGCACTGAAAAGATGTGAACACTGGCTTATACAATTCGGAGGGCATTATCACGCAGCGGGATTGGAAATTGAAATTGATAAAATTGATGGTTTCCGTAAGGAATTTAATGAAATTGCTACCGTCGAAATAATGAAACAGCACTTGCAGCCGGAAATCGAAATTGATTCTGAAATCGAATTAGACGATTTAACGCCAAAGATGAAAAAGATATTGTCATTTTTCGAACCGTTTGGACCTGGGAATATGCCTCCAATTTTTGTATCTCGCAATGTTCAGGTTGTCGGAGATGTGAAATTTGCAAAAAGTGATACGCACCTTTTCAAATTGAAACAATATAAATCTCACAAAACTATTGATGCGGTTTTTTTCTCTTCGGGAGAATACAAAGATAAAATTGTAAAAGGAGCTTTCTGTGACGTATGTTTTGCAGTCGAAAAAAACGTTTGGAATAATGTTGAAAATTATAAGCTAAAGATAAAAGATATTAATATTTTAGATTAAAATACTTTATAATTATTTAATAAATTTAAAATTTTTAGTTATGTCAGGACACTCAAAATGGGCAACCATAAAACGAAAAAAAGCTTCCACTGATGCAGCAAGGGGAAAAGTATTCACAAAAGTTATTAAAGAAATCACAATAGCAGCAAGAGATGGAGGAGGAGACCCGATTGGTAATCCGCGACTCAGGCTTGCTATAGCGAGCGCCAAATCAAGTAATATGCCCCAGGACAATATCAACAGGGCAATTAAGAAAGGCACAGGAGAGCTCGAAGGTGTACGTTATGAAGAAATAAACTATGAGGCTTATGCTCCTCATGGAATTGCTGTATTTATTGAATGCGTCACTGATAATAGAAACAGAACTGTTGCAGAATTAAGGCACCTTATAAGCCGGCATAATGGAAATCTTGGGGAGTCCGGTTCTGTCGCTTGGATGTTTGAGAGAAAGGGAGTCATTTTCGTAGAGAAAGGAAATCATTCTGAAGATGAAATCATGGAAGTCATACTAGATGCCGGTGCTGATGATTTAAAAGATGAAGATAGTTTTTTTGAAATTGTTTCCTCGATAGAACATTTTGAAAAAGTGAGAAAAGCAATTGAAGAAAAACAATACAAACTTGAAAGTGCTTCTCTACAATATGTTGCAAAAGATTTAATTGCCATAGATGATAAAGGTGCCACTGACGTAATAAAATTTCTTGAAGCTGTTGAAGAACATGAAGACGTTCAAAACGTATATTCAAATGCTGATTTTCCGAAATCATAACCACATGTCTTGATAATAGTCGGAATCGACCCGGGCTCAGTAATTACAGGAACCGGTATTATTGAAATTTCCGGTAATAAGATATCTTTATTAGAATTTGATACATTAAAAATGTCTTCAAAAGAAGCAATGAGCGACAGGCTCAAAAAAGTCTATGATTTCTGCATTTCAAAAATTATCAAATTTAAACCCGATGAATTTGCAATTGAGACAGCGTTTTTTGGAAAAAATATTCAGTCGACATTAAAATTAGGACAAGTGAGGGGTGCCGCAATAGTTGCAGCAAAAAATTACAAATTAAGAATCAGTGAATATTCACCCAGGGAAATCAAGAAATCGGTAACCGGAAACGGCGCTTCCTCTAAACAGCAAGTACTATCCAGTGTTAAGAGTATTCTTTCAATAAAAGAGAAACCAAAATTTTATGATGCATCAGATGCCTTATCTATTGCACTGTGCCATTTTTTTTGTATTTCAAGAAATACTTTATATCCTGTCGAATTAAAAAATAAAATATCAAACAAAACAGGTTGGAAAGAATATATAGACAAAAATCCGGGGAAAATATTAAATAAAAGAACTTAAACTTATGATAGAGACTTTAAAAGGAATCCTGAGACAACAGAAAAAAAACAAAATTTTACTTGAGGTAAATGGAATTGGCTATGGGATTTTCGTTTCTAAAAAAGTAATTGATAACCTTTGCCCGATTGGTGAAGATTTTCAAATAATAACTCACCTTGATGTAAAAGAAGACTCCCTTACTTTATATGGATTTTTTGATGAAAAGGAGAAAGAAATTTTTAAACTGTTAAATACTGTAAGCGGAATCAGTTCTAAAACTGCGCACAATATACTTTCCTATGCGGGTTTTGCAGAAATAATCGGGCTTATAACAGACAAACAGAACATCAGAAATATTAAAATCCCGGGGATTGGTTCAAAAAAAATTGACCTTATATCAATTGCCTTAAGGGATAAAATATTGAAACTTTCAATTGACTCGGAAACTGAAGAAGAACTGAAATCAAAATCTATTGATATCACTTCGAGGGATCAATCACGATTAGAAGCTGCAACAGCCTTAATGAATCTTGGCTATCAAAGGAATGAGGCAGAAAAATTAATAAGAGAGGTATTAAAATTAAATGAATCCATTGAGTTAACAACTGAAGAAATTATAAAAAAATCACTTGAATTAATTTCATGAAGTAAAATATATGGAAAATTTAGAAAAATTCTGGAAAGATATTAGATTATTACTAAAAGCTCATCCCTGGCATGGAGTATCAATTGGAGAAGGTCAACCAGGATGTGTTAATGCATTTATCGAAATAGTCCCGACCGACACTGTAAAATATGAAGTTGATAAAAAAAGCGGATACCTGAAAATTGACCGGCCGCAATTATTTTCAAATGTCTGTCCTACTTTATATGGATTTATTCCCCAAACATATTGCGGAGAGAGGGTTGGGAAATTTTGTGAGGATAAAACAGGGAAGATTGGCATAAAAGGAGACGGAGATCCTCTTGATATTTGTGTTTTAAGTGAAAAATCTATTACACATAATGATATACTTTTAAAAGCCGTACCAATAGGAGGATTAACAATGATTGACGGAGATGAAGCAGATGATAAGATTATTGCTGTAATGCAAAAAGATGCTGTATTCGGAGGATGGACAGACATAAGCAATTCACCCTCATCACTAATTGACAGACTTCGGCATTACTTCCTTACTTACAAAGAAGCTCCGGGAGCAGAAAATAGAAATTGTGAAATTACACATGTCTATGGCCGTGAGGAGGCATTTGAAATAATCAGAAGAAGTCATGAAGATTATATGGAAAAATATTCTTCGCTAAATGATTTATTGATGACTAAATTAGAGTAAAATGAATATTTTATTGCATTCGGTTAAAGATTTTAACTAAACAAATTCTTTATGAAGTTAGAATCTTTGTTCTTTGATGAACTTGATTTAGGTTTAAAATTTTCTGATTTAGAAAGTTCTTTAAAAATTGTTTTTTCCTTTGAAGATAATTTTTCCGGAATATAAATATTTACAATGACAAGCTGGTCTCCCCTGCCATATCCATTCAGATGTTTAATTCCTTTTTCTTTCATTTTTAAAATTTTTCCAGGTTGTGTTCCCGGATCAATTTTGAGCTTTGCTTTTCCTTTTAATGTAGGAACTAGAATATCGGTTCCTAATACAGCATCAATAAGGCTTAAGTCTAGATTATAAATTATATCATCTTCATTTCTAACAAAATTCTCATCCTCGAGCTCTTCAATATATATTCTTAGATCACCTGTACTTCCACCTCTCATACCAATATTACCATCCCCTCTTAAAGGTATATACTGACCTTCAGAAACTCCAGGTGGAATCTGAACGGTAACCGTTTGTTCTTCTTTCACTCTTCCGCTTCCTGTACACACACTGCATTTATCTTTTAATATTTTTCCTTCCCCACCGCAATATGCGCAAACACTGACATTAACAAACTGTCCGAATATGGAACGCGAAACCTGTCTGATTTCACCTGAACCACTGCAATAAGTGCAAGTAACAAACCCGGTACCTGAATTAGCTCCAGTACCTGAACAGTTTGAACATCTGATAAACTTTTTAATTTTAATTTTCTTCTCGGCTCCGTCAGCAATTTCGGCAAGAGTTAATTTCAAATTTATTTTAAGGTCTTCACCCTGATGTTTTCTGTCTTTTCGCTGACGTGATGAGCTGCCACCAAAAAATTCATCAAATATGCTTCCCCCTCCTCCAAAACTTCCAAATATATCACCGAAATGGGAAAATATATCATTAATATTATCGAACCCATGAAATCCGGTCGAATTAAGACCTGAATGACCATATTGATCATACACTTGTTTTTTCTGCTGATCTGATAATACTTCGTATGCTTCAGCAACTTCTTTAAATTTATCTTCAGCTTCTTTGTTTCCGGGATTTCTATCGGGGTGAAATTGCATCGCAAGTTTTCTATAAGAGGTTTTTATTTCATCTGAAGTTGCATTCCTGCTAACACTTAATATTTCGTAATAATCTCTTTTGGATGTCATCTGTTAGAAGATTTTTTATTTCGGGTTCAGAAGACACTATCACTTTCGCGTGTTTTATCACTTTATCCTTGAAATAATATCCTTTTTCAACAACTTCTATTACCGTATGAGGTTTGACATCTTCTTTTGGAATTTGAAGAAGTGCGTCACTTGTATCGACATTAAATTCTTTATTTAAACAGTCTATTTCCTTTAATCCTTCCTTTTCAAGAATATTTTTTAAATTATCTTTTATTGAAAAAACGCCTCTTTTCAAATCTTCAAAATCTTTTGTCTCACCTTTTTCAACTGATTCAACTGCTCTATTCAAATTATCAAAAACCGGTAATAATTTTTTAATTAATTTTTCGGATGCATATTTAAGATAATTAGATATTTCGTTTTCTGTTCTTTTTTTATAATTTTCAAATTCTGCGGCTTTACGAAATAAAGCATCTTTATATTGTTCTGACTGCTTCTTGATATCTTCTATTTCACCATTAACTGGTTTTGAATCTCCAGTATTTTTATCTTTTTCATCAGATACATTGATAACTACATTATCATTATTTTTATCATCCGATTTATTCTTTTTGTCCTTATCTTTCATTTTAAAATTTTGATTTTGTATATAATTCAGAAATTAATTTAGAAGTATATTCAATTAAAGAAACCATTTTTGAATAATTCATTCTCTTAGGTCCGAGAATTCCTATGTTTCCTTTTATTTCACCTATACTGTAATTAGAACATATAACACTATAATCGATTAGTTTTTGATCCGGATTTTCATTCCCGATTGATATCGAAACTTTTTCTTCGTCAATATTCCGGAATATGTGCAGAACCAGATTTTTATCTTCTGTTAATTCAATAATATTTCTGAAATTTTTCGGGTCATCAAATTCCGGCTGCATTATTACCTCACCGGTTCCGCCAATATAAATCCGATTCCCTTTTACATCTTCACTGTAAATTTCATCGATTGAATTAATAAATAATTGTACAAGTTCTGAATCCTGATACGGGTATTCCTTCATTCTATCTGCAAAAGTTTCCCTTATAACTTTAAGTTTAAGACCCTGTAATTTTTCATTCAGGAATACAGTGAGCTTTTCAAGTTTAGATTTAGTAATATCACTATCAATTTCCAATATCACGGTCTTCACAAAGCCCGATTGTATATTAATGACTACTAAAAGTTTATTTGAAGATAGTCTTATAATGTCAAGTTTTTCTAAAACTCCGCTTTTCAGGAATGGCTGGCTTACAACTGCGAGCTGATGTGAAATTTTGCCGAATATTTTTGATGTTTCGATATAAATATCATCTTTATCAGTACTACCGGTATGGATTTCTTCAATCTGAGACTTCAGATAGTTTATTTCGACTTCGCTTAGATTTTCTTTAGACATTAGTGAATTCACATAGTATCTGTATCCTTTATCTGTAGGTATCCTTCCCGCGGAAGTGTGTGGTGTACTTAATAATTCCAATTCTTCGAGATCACTCATCACGTTTCGAATCGTAGCAGATGAAAGATTCAGATCAGTTTGCTTTGAAACAGCCCGGGAACCGATTGGTAACGCAGACTTTACAAAGTTTTCAACTATGTATTTAAGAATTTCTTTTTCTCTATGTGATAAAATTTCACTCATCATTAATAACCTTTAATTTACATATTCCTTATGATACTTAAAATTCAAAAAATATTCTTAATTTTATTTCATCTCTATTTTATTAAGATTATATATCGTATTATCAATATCTTCATCCAGAAAATGTCGAGCCTGATGTCTTGCTTCTTTTACTTTATTCATATCAATATCTGCAAATAGCAAATCTTCTTCAAAAAGTTTTCCTTTAGCAAGAACGTTTCCAAACGGATCCACAATTTCACTTCCACCCCAAAAATTAACTCCATCTTCATACCCTATCCTATTTGCAAAAACAAAATAAACTGAAAGAAGCCTGGCAAAAGTTTTATGGTGCTCTGAATTTATTTCATAATTTCTGAATTCCTTGCTTCTAACGCTTAATCTGGTTGGAGAAGCAGCCAATCCATATATTATTTTCGCACCATCCATTGCAAGAATATATGGTAATGAAATATGCCATATATCTTCACATATCAATAATCCGGACTTTACCATTATTTGTTTCAAATGAATTACAGTCTCTTCCCTTTGAGAAGTACCTTGATTCTTCGAAGATTCCATATGTCGGAGGATATATTTTTCTATGATAATGTAAAATTTTATGACCGGATAAATATAAAGAAGAATTAAAAACTTTAAAATTATCATCCTCTTCAACAAATCCGCATATAATATCAATTTTCTCACTTATTTTAAGAAGCTTCTCCAATTTCGAAGTATTCTTTAAGTTAACAGCGATATCAAAATTTATATCTTTTAAGGAATAACCTGTTAATGATAGTTCAGGAAAAACAATAATATCTGACTTATATTTTATTGCTTCGCTGCAAAATCGTAAATGATTCTCCAAATTTTTATCGTAATTTCCGAGTCGCGAATTTGTTTGTGCAACAGCTATTTTCATATTATGGTTTAATTAAAATTCTAATGGGATAGATTATTGTCAATAACATTTTTAGAACATAAAACTTAACGAAACTATAATGATATTTTTTAAAATATTTCAGACAATCCGAATTCCAAGCTTTTATCATCTTTGACCTGATCTTTATTGATGCTTATACCTTTTTTATGTACAATTTTTGCTTCCGGGTAAAACAATATCTTCATAATTTTTATTAAATATTTTTTTACATAAATCTACATCATTGAAAAACATGAAATAACTCTCATCAAAATTATTTATAACATCTAGTACACTTTTTCTTACCATGAAAGCAGCAGCCATTGGCTGTTCAACTTCAGCTATCTTCATCGTGAGAAAAATATTTCATTTTCCACCTGGAAAAAAATGTACTAGTTGAGAAAATTGAGGATAAAAGAAAAATTTCAAA
Source organism: uncultured Ignavibacteria bacterium (assembly GCA_963806045.1). Lineage (GTDB taxonomy): Bacteria > Bacteroidota > Ignavibacteria > Tepidaquicellales > Tepidaquicellaceae > DATCHW01. The sequence goes on from CAWDWP010000016.1 coordinate 86,654, forward strand.
GTATAAATCAATATAACGAGGTAATTTTCTGCAAGAGTATTGTATAGTACCATTTGCGTTCAGTAATTGAGGAACAATGGCTGCGAAAGAGTTTTCCAGTATAAACTTATTATAAAGTAAATTTAAGGAATTTTCAACTATTTCCGTATCAGGATTTAATAATAAGATATAATTCCCCTTCGAAATTTTTATTCCCTGGTTGCAGGCCTTTGTAAATCCAATGTTTTCGTTATTAATTATTAATTTAATATCAGAACCATATATATCTATAAAGTTATTAATTACTTTTGCTGAATTATCAGATGAATTATTATCAATAATTATTACTTCAAATTTGAAATTATAATTATTATCCAAGAATTGAATTCAAGCATTCGGGTAAATCTTCCTCACTATTCCAGGTTACAATTATTATTGATAAATCAATATTTGAGGATTCTATATTTTGCATCTGAACCTTGATTTTTCTAATGAATATCCTTATTTCAAAATAAGATTATTCTTAATATAAATTATGGTATCCTTTTTAAAATTTTTGTCATCTCTATCAGGATAATCCAGCATATAATGCAAACCTCTGGACTCTTTTCTTTTCATCGCTGACTTGATAATAAGATATGCAACGGTAACAAGATTGCGAAGCTCTAAAAGTTCTACCGTGACTTTAGTTTTTTTATAGAATTCTTCAATTTCATCTTTTATCATTTTTATTCTTCTGTATGCTCGTTTTAAACGATATGAATTTCTCACAATTCCAACATAGTCGCTCATGACTTCTTTAATTTCTTTTTTATCATGAGAAATTAATATCCATTCCTCGTTATTTTCAGTTCCCTCATCATTCCAGTCCAATACATCTGATTCTTTTATAAAAAGGTTCTTATTAACAGAAGATTTAGATATTTTTACTAAATCTTCTTCAATAATATCCGAAAAAGCAACAGCTTCAAGCAAAGAATTGGATGCAAGTCTATTTGCGCCATGAACTCCCGTCATAGCAACCTCACCGCATGCATATAAATTCTGTAGGCAGGTTTTACCTGTTAAATCTGTTTTAACGCCTCCGCAAGCATAATGTGCTGCAGGAACAACCGGGATTAATCCTTTCTCAATTTCTACTCCAAACTTTAGACAATTATTATAAATGTGTGGAAACTCTTTTTTAAAATGTTCAATTCCAATAGGTGTTATATCCAGATAAACATATGGGTTTCCGCTTTTTTTCATTTCATTATCAATAGCCCTTGCTACTATATCTCTCGGAGCAAGTGATTTTCTTGAATCATAATTATGCATAAATTCTTCATTATTAATTGTCTTCAAGACTGCCCCTGCTCCCCTAACTGCCTCAGAGATTAGAAATACCTGTGAATTAACATCATCCATACTGTTATATAGTGTTGTCGGGTGAAATTGAACAAACTCCATATTAGAAATTTCACAACCTGCTCTGTAACTCATTGCAACTCCATCACCGGTAGCAATTGCAGGATTAGTTGTGTGAAGATATGCTTGCCCCAAACCCCCGCTAGCTATGATAGTATATTTTGAAATTATTTTTTCCACTTTGTTTGTAGATACATTCAAAGCATATATGCCAAAACATTCATTTTCACCACAACTAAAATTTTTCAATTTTTCTAATTTTTCAGGAGTCCAGTTTTCTTTCAAATTTTTTCTAGTAAGAAAATCAATTCCGAAATAATATTCATATATCTTAATTCGGGGATTAGTATAAGCTGAGTGAAGTAACGCTCTTTCAATTTCCTGCCCGGTTAAATCTTTTGAATGTACAATTCTGTGTCTTGAATGGCCTCCTTCTTTTCCAAGTTCTAACTTTCCATGTTCTTCAGAAAATTCAGCGCCTAATCGAATTAATTCTCTGATTCTTTCAGGACCCTGACTGACAATTAATTCCACAGCTTTTTCATTACATAATCCGGCTCCGCACTCTATGGTATCATTAAAATGAAGATTAAAATTATCTTCATCTGATATTACTGCTGCTATTCCACCCTGGGCGTAGTTTGTATTTGATTCAGAACGCTGTTTTTTCGTTATAACCAATACGTTCCCCAGTGAACTTAATTTGACCGCAAGAGAAAGGCCTGCTATTCCACTACCAATAATTAAATAATCTGTTTCCATATGTTTAAATTTACCTACAATAAAAACATTTTTAAAGTGAGAAAAATTCGATAAATTGAAACAAAATTAATAATAAAACAGTAAATTATATAAATGGTATTAGATTCAAGACAAATTTAAACATCTGTTTTTTAATAATATCATTATTTACATGAAATCCGTATTAAATTTAATATTCATTTAAATTTTATTTTCGTATTATTAATTTTATAAAAACACATTCATGAAATGCACATAATCGATTTATTTAAAAGGCATAAAAGTGGTATAATATTTGCAATTTCTCTTGTAATCATAGAAAATATTGCATGGATTATTGAACCTACTTTTTTTGGACAAGTAATCGATGCAATATTTGATGAAGATGCTGTATTTTATTCTTATGATTGGTGGTATGGAATTATAATACCATTATCATGGTGGACCGCAATGTTTTTAATAAATTCAGGCGTGGGTTCTATAAGAAGGTTTGTTGACCCAAGAATTTTTATGAAAATTTTCGCGGATATAGGAACTTCTGTTTCTGCAAAATCAATTGAAAAAGATTATTCGATTTCTAAAACTACTGCGAGAGCACAATTATCATATGAATATATAATATTTTTTGAATTCAGGATGCCTGAGATTATTGAAAATGTTATTGCTATCGGGGGAGCTATAATTGCTTTATATTTTATTGATTACCGAATATCTTTAACCTGTTTTGGAATAATTTTACCGCTATTCTTTTTAAGTAAATTTTACAGTAATAAAGTTGCAATTTATCAGAAACAATTTCATGATAACTACGAAAACATGTTTGATATTTTTTCTGAAAAAGATCCAACAAAGATACAACAATATTTTGTTAATTATGCATATCCTCAAAAACGAATAGGTTCCTGGAATGCTTTCAACTTCGGTATAATGAGGTTTTTTTTGCTGATTATTTTTCTTCTTGTTCTATATATTTCAATAGTGCTTGATGGATTATCTGCCGGAGAAATTTATTCGGTGGTGGCATATTTATGGACATTTATTACAGCGACCGAATATTTACCTGAACTACTCGAAAGCTGGACTTCACTAAAAGATATATCCCGAAGATTAAAAACTGAAGAAATATAGTTACACCCATCCTCTTAATTTACACGCCTCAGCAACTCTTGCCACGCCTACAATCATTGCAGCCAATCTGGGATGAACTTTCTTTTCTTTGATTGCTTCATGAACTGAATGATAAGCTTTTGTCAGTTTTTTATCCAGTCTCTGATGCACGATATCTTCCTCCCAAAAGTAAGAGTATTTATCCTGAACCATTTCAAAATATGATACTGTAACGCCTCCAGCGCTCGCAAGAATATCAGGTATTACATAAACTCCTCTCTTGTTCAATATTAAATCTGCAGCAGGAGTAGTAGGACCATTTGCAAGTTCACAAACTAATTTTTGAATTTATTTTTTTCGAATTGATTCCGTTAATCGCGTTTTCCAATGCTGCAGGATAGAGAACTTCAACTTTTAATTCAAGCAATGCTTCGTGTGAAATTACTTTTGTATCAGGGAAGCCTAATATAGAACCGGTTTTTAGTTTGTGCATAACCAGTTCCTTTGGATTAATTCCTTTGGGATTATAAATTGCACCCCGTGAATCGCTCACAGCTATTAGCTTTCCACCACCCAAAATTTCCTGATGCAAAAGTGCGGCTCTCTGCCCCGCGTTACCAAATCCTTGTATAGCATAACTTCCGGTAGCATCTATATTCAATTGTTTACAAGCTTCCCTCACACATATTACTCCACCCCTGGCTGTAGCGTCTCTTCTACCTTCAGTTCCACCGATTTGCTGCGGTTTATCCGTCATAACTCCTGCATTGTGGCGGTATAATATCGTTTCGTATTCATCCATCATCCACGCCATAGTCTGTGGATTCGTATAAACATCAGGAGCGGGAATATCCATATCAGATCCGATTAAAGGAGCTATTGCCCTGATATATTCACGGGATATATTTTGCAATTCGTTTTCAGAGAGAGATTTTGGGTCACAGCATACCCCTCCTTTGCTTCCTCCGAGAGGTAAATCAACAACTGCTGTTTTCCAGGTCATCCAGGAAGCCAGAGCCCGGATAGTATCAACTGTTTCATCGGGATGGAACCTGATGCCGCCCTTTGCAGGACCCCGAGCGAAGTTATATTGGATTCTATATGCGTGAAATATTTTTACTTTTCCGCTGTCCATTCGGACATGTAAGGTAACTTTGTATTCTCTCTGAGGCCATTTTAACAACTCTATTGTAGGGTGGTCCAGATTCAAGTGTTTGGCAGCTTCCAATACCTGCTGTTGTGCAACTATAAATGAATTATATGATTCCATAATTTTTCTACTCTTTTTTCTGGTTTTTATCATTAATTTGATTTTCTTTTAAATCTTCCTGATTCAGTATAATCCTATACCAGCAATATTTGCACATTAAGGCTCTATCAACACTGAGCAGCACCTTTTCCCAGGGACTTAATTCATGTCCGCAATGAGGACAGCTATCGAAAACTTTTATTTTTAGATCTTTTTCGTTTGTAGTCAATTTTCTTCCTCCGGTTTCAAAATTATTCCTTTATTTTGATGTCCATTCATTTTAATCACTATTGGAGAATTAAAACGAATGTGCTTAGTATAATTCATCTCTTCAATTGACTCTTTTTTCAATAACCATTCCCAATCAACAAAATCAAAGTCGTTTTCATTAATAGTAAAATATCCTATCATAAACGATGTGATATTCTGGAAAAAATGTGAACCCTGAGACGGTTCAACCGACATTTCTTTAAAACTTGTTTCAACAATTGCTTTTGCTCCGGCAATTTGATCCCAGGTAACAGGTATCCCTAGCCACGGGTCAAGAGTTCCCCAGCGACCAACACCAATTAACAAATACGGTTTTCTCTCTTTAATTAACTGACTATTAAAAGTACTTACTTCCTTAGCAACTTCCCTGCTCTTTGCTCGGTCAAATTTATGATAATCAACAATTATGATATCATAAACATCTTTTATCGAACCATTACCCAGAACCTGATTACTTTGACAAATCAAATTCTTTTTATCATTGTTATCCAGATTCAACTCTTCAGATTCAAAACTTACTACAAGCGGTCTCATTTGCAATAGACCAAATTCTTTTGGTTTATTTTGACCAATATTCAGATTTACAGCAAATTCAATTTCAACAGGTGTTCCCATCCCCCAGGTACCCATATCGAGTAAAAGATTTAATATTTCGGGAAGAGGAAATAATTTATTCCTGAGTAACGGTCCAAAAGTAACAAGCCGAGGTCCGGCTCTCGAAAGTCCGTCAGATATAGCATAATTTTCGTGTGAATAGGTCGCGGCAATATAGCTGAGTGTCCCATCTTTTTCTGCAACATCAAGTTCAAATTTGATTAAAAGTTTGTCATAAGTATCATAACCAAAATCAGAACTACCGTCGAGTTGTAAAGCAAAGAAATCTCTCTGGCTGTTATTCAATGTTTCTTTTACAGAATAAAACTGTATGAGATTTGTCGGATATTTTGGACAAAATCTTACTGTATTTCCTCCATCAACAACCTGCTTCCCTAATCCTAGTGCCACATTTACAACCCCGTCATATGATTTTTGCGGCGCAATCGGGTAAAAATTATAAGATTTAGCAACTCCGGAAAAGTCAGGATAAAATCGGTTATCATATTTAGTCCCAACTGTTTTCTGAATTATTACTGCCATTTTTTCTTCTTCAAGTCTATAAGATGTAATTTTAATATAATCCTTAGCACTCTTATAAAATGTGGAAGCATATACTCTTTTGATGCTATTCAACAAATCATTTAATCTTACCAGTGAATTTACGTGATTATTTGGAATCATATATGTTTCATAAACGCCTGCAAACGGATGATACTGAGAATCTTCTAACAGACTTGATGAACGAATTGCAAGCGGGGTTTGAATTAATTGGAGAAATGCTACAAGTTCCCCAAGAATTTCATCAGGAAATTTTTCTGCTTCAAGAAAGCGCTTGGTAATTTCGATATCGTCATCACAATCCATAGCAAATTTTCGAAGTTTATTATCATCTAAAAACTGATCAAATATATCAGTACCAATAACAACAGCAGGCGGAACAAATATCTGAATTTCAGAAAATTTATTCCGTATGTCATAATTATTCATTAAAGTGTTAACAAACCCAAGTCCCCTGGCTTTTCCTCCTAATGAACCGCCTCCAATACGTGCAAAACTGCTTTCTGGATCAAAAGTTTCCTTATCGAAATCTGTGATTATACCCCGCTGCCTTATATTTCTGTAATGATTTAATGAGTTTATTAAATCTTCTCTTAGTTCTGTTACAGAATTATAATCAGAAACTTTCCTCGGACGCAACTGGTGAGCCAACCAAAATTCTGTTCTGGCTTTTAACCAGTTGGAGAAATGATTTCTTTCTCCGTGAAATAAAATACTTTCATCAGGTGCTAATTTCAAATTTTCTTCCAGACTTTTTAAATCAGATGCCCTTCCAACTTCAGCTCCGGACTTAGTTTTAAAAACAAAATCTCCGAATCCGAAATAATTGAACATAAACTGTCTGAGCTCATTTAATAGCAAAGCAGAATCTTTAAGAACAAAATCAGAGCCGACTTCTTTTGCAGGGATTTCATTTTCATGCATATTCGACATAAGGAGAATAGGTATATCAGGCTGTTCGTCCCGGACATTCTTAGCAAATTCAACGCCTGCAAAAGGATCCTGAACTCCATTCCTTGGAAAATCAATATCTGATATTATACCTAAAATATATTCTTTATATTTTTCATAATAATTCCAGGCTTCTTCATAAGTAGAGCATAGCAATATTTTTGGTCTTGCCCTCATACGTAGGAATTTATGTGTCAGGTTAATACCTTCGGATATCAATCTTTGAGACTGCTTTAAAAGTTCAGTATAGATGATAGGTACAAATGAAGAATAATATCTGACGTTATCTTCAATTAAAATTATGGACTGGACACCGACAATTCGCGTATCGTGGTCCACATTCATCTTGTCTTCAAGATATTTTACAATTGCAATAATAACTCTGAAATCACCCTGCCAAATAAAAATTTTATCAAACACATTCATATTTGGATTCAGAAGAAGATATTTCAATTCTCTGTTATCATGTGCAAGAAGTATGACAGGAATTGAAAGTCCGGATTCTTTAACTAATTTTGCAAAATTAATTGAAGTCATATCTTCAATATGCAAAGTCGTTATTATTAAATCGAATCTGTTCTCTTCTTTTGCGAGAGCTATAGCTTCTTGTCCGCTTGATACACGCGTAAGTTCCGGTGAATGGCTTAGATGTAAGTCCCTGATATTCATTTCTGATAAGTTCGTATAATCTTCCGTCTTCCTCAAACAGATATAAATCATAAAGGCTTGACACGAGAAGTATATCGCGAATCCTCAGGCGCATCAGATTCTGAAAGCCCTGGAATCTATTCCCGTATCCATGTTCAACCCATAACGGATCAAGATAGTTCAGAACATCATTTTCCTTTTGAGGCATGTTATATCCGTAAAAATTAAATATTAAAAATAAAGAGATGCCAAATTTGACATCTCTTTAATATAATAAATCAAATTTTTCTTATACTACACCTTGATCTAACATTGAATCGGCAACTTTAAGGAATCCACCAATATTTGCACCGTTAACATAGTTTCCAGGTGTTCCGAATCTTTCTGCACAATCCACGCAAGTCTTGTGAATGCTCTTCATAATCATTTGTAATCTGTTATCAACTTCTTCTCTTGTCCATGGTAATCTCATACTGTTTTGCGACATTTCAAGACCCGATACTGAAACTCCACCTGCATTGGCAGCTTTTCCGGGACCATATAAGTATTTTTGAATCTAAGAATATATTTACACCATCAATAGTTGTTGGCATATTTGCACCTTCAGACACAACATAAACTCCGTTTTTAACAAGATTTGCAGCATCTTTTGCATTAATTTCATTTTGTGTCGCACTTGGGAATGCACAATCTGCTTTATGATTCCATAGAGGATTACTGCCGGAATTACTATCTATAGGAGTATAAACTGCATTTTTGAATTTATCAGCATATTCTTTAATTCTTCCTCTTTTTACATTCTTAAGTTCCATTAAGAATGCCAATTTTTCAGCATTAATTCCGGTCTTCGTCATAAATATAACCATTTGAATCTGAACATGTTACTGCTTTACCACCGAGTTGGGTAATTTTCTCTATTGTATATTGAGCAACATTTCCACTACCTGAAACGAGACATTTTTTACCTTCTAAGGTTTTTTCCTTGAGTTGCAAGCATTTCTGCTGCAAAATAAACCGCACCGTATCCAGTTGCTTCAGGACGAATTAATGAACCGCCCCAGTTTAAACCTTTACCGGTTAATACACCTACGAATTCATTTCTTAATTTTTTGTACTGACCGAATAAGAATCCAATTTCTCTTCCGCCTACACCAATATCACCTGCAGGAACATCTGTATTTGCACCGATATGTCTGAATAATTCACTCATGAATGACTGAGTAAATCTCATAACTTCTAAATCGCTTTTTCCTTTTGGATCAAAATCTGAACCACCTTTTCCACCGCCCATTGGCAGTGTGGTCAGACTATTTTTAAATACTTGTTCAAAAGCTAAGAACTTAAGAATTCCTAAGTTTACTGATGGATGAAATCTTAAACCACCTTTATATGGTCCAATTGCACTATTCATTTCAATTCTAAAACCACGGTTTACTCTTATCTGACCCTGGTCATCAACCCAAGGAACTCTGAACATAATTACTCTTTCAGGTTCGACTAATTCTTTCAAGAATTTTTGCTGCACGGTATTCAGGATGTTTTTCGAGAACTAGTGATAATGATTCTACTACTTCCTGTAACTGCCTGATGAAATTCAGGTTCTGCGGGATTCTTTGCTTTTACTTCTTTCAATAAATCTTTTACGTAATCGGACATTTAGCCCTCCTTAATATGATTAGTTTATAATGATTATTTAAAAAGAGAATTATAGTATAAAATAGTTAGATTAATCTTAAAATAAAGTATTAATTTTAATGGTTGATACGCAATCTAATTATAATACATCCTTAATTCTTTTAATTGCTTCTTTAATATTTTCTCTTGAATTTGCGTATGAAAATCTCAGATAACCTTCTCCAAATGCACCGAAAGCGGTTCCTGATAATGCAGCAACATTTCCTTTGTAAAGTAAGTGGTCATTTAGTTCTCTTGATTTATATCCAGTTTTCGTTATATTCGGAAATGCATAAAATGCACCGTGAGGCATTATACAGGAGAAACCTTTAATTGAGTTAAGACCGTCAACAATTATTTCTCTTCTTGCAATAAATTCCTCTCTCATTTTCTGTGCACCATCCTGAGGATCCTTCTAATGCTTCGATACAGCCTTTCTGTACAAATGCATTATTACAAGAATTACTATTTGTCATTAAGTCTTGCAATTTTTTGAGCTAAGTCTGCATTCATAATTCCATAACCTGCTCTCCATCCTGTCATAGCATAAGTCTTTGAGAAACCATCCAGAATAATTGTTCTTTCCTTAAATCCCGGAATTTGAGTTATACTGAAGTTTTCACCTTCGAATACCAGCCTGCTGTATATTTCATCACTTAAAACCATAATGTCTTTATCTTTAATTATTTCTGCAATCTTCATCACATTCTCTTTCGTTAGAATACCACCTGTAGGATTTTGCGGACTATTAATTATTAATAACTTCGTTTTAGGTGTTATTAATTTCCGTAATTCTTCCGGGTCAAAAGCAAAGCTTTTATCTTCCCTGAGTTGTATAGGAACGGCTTTACCACCCATAAAGTTAATCATAGATTCATATATTGGAAATCCGGGATTCGGATAAATCACTTCATCGCCTTCTTCAATTAAAGCAATAATTGTGAAAAACATAATTGGTTTTCCGCCCGGAGTAACTACCACTTCATCAGGAACGACATTTATTCCTCTTGTTTTGCTGATATATTTAGCAATTGATGTTCTTAATTCAACTGTACCGTTTGAAGCTGAATAATGTGTATCCCCTGCTTGCAGGGATTTAATAGCAGCTTGAATAATATTATCCGGAGTTGTGAAATCAGGTTCACCAATTTCCAGGTGGATGATATGTTTACCTTCTGCTTCCAGCTTTTTTGCTTTCGCGAGTACTTCAAAAGCGGTTTCAGTTCCCAGGTTATCCATTCTTTTTGCTAATCTCATATTTTTATTTTTAAGTTTTTCGAATTTGTTATTTTATTCGCCCAAATAGGCTTTTCTAATTTCTTCATTTTTTGCAAGTTCACCTGCATTTCCTTCAAGCTTAATATTTCCCGTTTCCAGAACGTATCCGTAATCTGCTATTGAAAGTGCAAGGTTTGCATTTTGTTCTACCAGCAAGATAGTGATTCCCGAATTTTTATTAAGTGCAACAATTTTTTCAAATATTGTTTTTACTAATATCGGAGCAATACCAAGTGATGGTTCATCTAATAAAAGAAGCTTTGGTTTTGCCATAATTGCTCTTGATATTGCAAGCATCTGCTGTTCACCTCCGCTGAGTGTGCCTCCCGGCTGTTTCATTCTTTCTTTCAGACGAGGGAAAAGAGTAAAAACAAGATCCAAATCATTTTTTATATCATTTTTATCTTTTCTTGTATAAGCTCCCATTTCCAGATTTTCCAAAACAGAAAGATTAGCAAATATCAATCTCCCTTCGGGAGCGTGTGAAATTCCTTTTACGACAATTTTACTGGGATTAATGTTAGTAATGTTTTCCCCTTCAAATATTATTTTCCCAGATGAAGCCTTTATGACACCTGAAATAGTTCTGAGAATTGTTGATTTGCCGGCTCCGTTTGCACCTATCAGAGTGACAATTGTTTTTTCCTTAACAGTCAAGTTTACACCCTGAACAGCTTTTATCGCACCATAATTAATTTTCAAATTTTCTAAAGTGAGCATATAATCATTTATTAATTTTTATTTTAGCATCACCAAGATAAGCTTCTATAACTTTTGGATCGTTTTGAATATCCGAAGGATTTCCTTCAGCAATTTTTTTGCCATATTCCAAAACAAATATCCTTTCACAAACTCCCATTACCACACTCATATCGTGCTCTATCAATAATATGGTTATATCAAACTTACTTATAAGACTTTTTATCAAACTCATTAAATCATGTTTTTCTGTCGGGTTCATTCCTGCCGCCGGTTCATCGAGTAAAAGCAGTTTAGGTGAGGTTGCCAGAGCTCTAACTATCTCAAGTTTTCTTTGCTGTCCATAAGGCAATGACTTCGCCATCTCATCTTTATATTTTAATAGGTCGAACATTTCCATCAATTCGTCTATTTTATCATCAATGATATTTTCCTCTTTATGAAAACCACCAAGCTGTAATATTGAAGAAAAATAACCTGAATTTAATCTTGAGACAAATGAGACTTTTATGTTGTCTCTGGTTGAGAGACTATTAAAAAGACGAATATTCTGAAATGTTCTGCAAATTCCTTGTTTGGTGATATCATAAGTTTTTTTTCCAATCAAACTTTTTCCTTCGAACAGAATATCACCTTTCGTTGGAGTATATACGCCCGTAATCATATTAAATACAGTAGTTTTGCCGGCACCGTTGGGTCCTATCATACCAACCAATTCGTTTTTGTTGACAGATGCAATTAAATCATCAACACAAACAAGACCACCAAACTGCATCGTACAATTATTTATTTCTAACAGTGACAAATTATATTTTCTTTGCTTTTCGAAGTTTTAATTTTAATCCGAATAAACCCTGCGGACGCGTTAACATCATAATAATCAGTACCAGTGCATATAATATCATTCTGTATTCCTGAACACCTCTTAATAATTCCGGTAGTAATGTCAATATTATTGCTGCGATTATAGAACCTGTTATACTCCCCATTCCGCCAACAATAACCATTACAACTATTTCTACAGACTTAAGAAAATTAAATTCTTCGGGAATTAAAGAAGTATTAAAATGTCCATAAAGTGAACCTGCTACACCGGCAAAAAATGCTCCGGTTACAAATGCAATTACTTTAAATTTTGTTGTATTGATACCCATAGATTCTGCGGCAACCTCGTCATCTTTAACTGCCAGAAATCCTCTTCCATAAGTCGAATTTATTAAACTATAGATAAAATAAACGATAAAGATTACCACCGAGAATGTCCAGAAGAAATTTGTGTATTTTGGAACATTATAAACTGCAAAACTTTCATTCAGACCTTCGATGAGTTGAGGACTTTTCAACCCACTGCTATAAACATAAACCCTGCTAAATCCCTGTGAAGCGCCTACTACATCAAGTCCCTGGATTATCACCCTTATTATTTCTCCAAAGCCGAGTGTTGTTATAGCCAGATAATCTCCTTTCAATCTAAGAGAAGGAACCCCAACTATAAAACCTGCTATTGCGGCTCCAAAACCGGCACTTAATAAAAGGAAAATAAACGTGATAGTACTACCAAATGCTTCAGTACCGAATGTTCTTTGGAAAAAAGGAGCAAAATAAGTAGATAAAGCTAAAGATAAATACCCTCCGATTGCCATAAATCCTGCATGACCCAATGAAAATTGTCCGGTAAACCCATTAATTAAATTCAGACTGGATGCAAGAATTATATTTATCCCGATATATATTATTAGACGGAAATAGAAGGTATCGATTGAAGATTCAAAAAGGCTAATAACGAATACTAATACAATGGAAATGACAAAGAAAACTTTATTTTTATGGTTGATAAAAATAGGAATCAGGATTTAATTTACCATTATACCAATTTGTGGGCGATTAAGGATTCGAACCTCAGACCCCTTCGGTGTAAACGAAGTGCTCTAACCAACTGAGCTAATCGCCCTATAAGAATGAATACAAAAATATCATTAATTATGCTTAATTTCAAACCAGTTTTAATACATTTGAAATCAACCGAAGGCTGCTTTTCAATTGCTTTGAATATGCAATTTAATATCAGTATATTTTCTAAATTTTCAAAGAAAAGGAGTAAATTTTTAATATGGTTAATAAATCCAGAAGAGTTTTATTAGTAATATTGATTGCAGTTTTACCATTACTTTATATGAATTGCGGGAAAAAAGAAGCAGACATCAAAGATGATAAGAAAACCAAACCCGCGGATAATTCTGAATTAATAAAAACCGATGAAAAAGGAAATGTAAGAGTTGATTTGAAACTAAAACCGAAAGTTGGAGATATTTTCAAATATAAAATGGTCAAGAGTTCTTCAGAATCGAGTGCTGATGCATCAAAACCGGACATCAAGATGTCACAAGAACAAACTGAAGTTTATTACTATACTCAGGAAGTAACTGAAGTAAATGAATCAGGAATCGTTACACTTAAGATGAAATATGATAGCGTAGGTGTTACGGTCAAAGAATCTGACAGTAAAGATACAAAAACAGTAGTTTATAATTCAAATGTTAAAGACAGCGTCAGCTCTATGAAAGACTTCCTGGTATATAATAATATGATTGGGAATTATTTCAAAATAAGAGTAAGTGCAAATAATGAATTCTTAGAACCTTATGAATTAGAAGCGATATATGATAAATTATTCAAAGAACTGGGAGATACCATCACACAACAAACAAAGGATGCGATTAAGGAAAGCTTAAAAACTTCCTTAAAGGACGTATTAACCGGTCAATATCAGGAATTCCCGAAAAACGAAGTTCCAAAAGATTCAAGCTGGACATTAACAAAGACTTCAGACAATCCTCCTTTCAGATTTAAAAACATTGTCAGCTATAAAGTGAGTGATGTCCAAAAAACAGACGGGCAAAATATAGTCACCATCGATGGGAAATTAGATATTGAATTTATTGATAAAGATTATAAAACTAAAGAAGGCTCGATGAAGATAGAAGATGTAAATGCAGGAGGTACAGGAACTATGAAATTTAATTTTTCAAAAGGCTGTATGATTAAAAAGGAAACCTTGCAAAGTGTAAAAATGACAGCGAGGATTTCATCAAGGGGACAATCCATGAAAACAATCAGGGAAACATCTTTAAAGCTAAACGTTGACTTATTATAATATAATAGTTTTTTAAAAATATGATAAACATTCAAGTTTCAAAGCACCCATTAATAGCACATTATCTGACAAATTTAAGAGATAAAAAAACAGATATTGTTAGTTTTAAAGCTAATTTAGAAAGAATATCGTACCTGCTGGCAGCCGAAGTATATGAAGATTTAATGACCGAAAATAAAATAATTCTTACACCCCTTAAAAAATCAAAAGGGCAAAAAATAAAGACAAAAGTCGTAATTCTTCCTATATTAAGAGCAGGACTTGGCTTAACGGAAGGATTCAGAAATTTATTTCCGAATGCAATTGTCAGCCACATAGGGTTATACCGTGACGAAGAATCTCTTAAACCAATCAAATATTATTTTAAGTTTCCAAACATTAAAGATAAAAAAAATGTTAAAGTGATTGTTCTGGATCCTATGATTGCAACGGGCGGAAGTATAATGTTTACACTGGAATACCTTTTAAATATGAATATTCTGGACATCAATGTAGTTTCTCTGATATGTGCTCCAGAAGGAATTACGGCAATTGAAAAAAGATTTGGAAGCAGTGACAAAAAACATATAAAATTATTTACCTGTAATATCGATGAAAAGCTTAACGAAAAAGGTTACATCATTCCCGGGCTTGGAGATGCAGGAGACAGATTGTTTGGTACTTAACACGGGTAAATATTTTTGAAAAATGTTAAGCAATTATTATAAGAAAAAGCTTGATGAACTGCTTTTAAACTGCAGGAAAAACCTTCCATCAAACAAGATAAAGGAAGAAATAATCTCGAAAGCATTCAAGTTTGCCCTTGAAGCTCATAAAAATGACAAGCGGGCTTCCGGAGAGCCGTATTTTTCTCACCCATATGAAGTTGCTTTAATAGTTGCTAAAGAAATCCCCCTCGATGATACTTCTGTAACTGCGGCTCTGTTGCATGACGTTGTTGAAGATACAAAATTTACGATAAAAGACTTAAGAGAAGAATTCGGAAATGAAATTGCTGAAATCGTAGATGGCGCCACAAAAATAGAAGGAATTTTTGATAACTATGAATTAAAACAAATAGAATCCTACAAGAAACTTCTCTTGTCAATGACATCCGATATCAGAGTGATGCTTGTAAAATTTGCGGACAGACTTCATAATTTGAGAACTCTTGAATTTCTTCCCGAAAATAAAAGAATGAGGTTATCCCAGGAAACATTAGATATTTATGCTCCTTTTGCACACAGATTTGGGTTATCAAATGTCAAATCTGAGTTAGAAGATTTATCTTTCAAATATCTGAACAAACAAACTTACGAAGAGATTTCTCAGAAGCTTAAAGAGAAAAAGAGAGAACGGGAAAGATTAATCAAGAAATTCATTGAGCCCATAAAAGAAAGATTAAAGGAAGAAAATTATAAATTCGAGATTTATGGCAGAGCAAAATCTATATATAGTATATACTGGAAATTAAATTTAAGAGCAAAATCAATCGATGAAATATATGATTTGTTTGCTGTCAGAATAATTCTCGATACTGAACATAAGAATGATTGTTTTTCTGTTTACGGAATATGTTCCGAAATATATATTCCGGTTCCGGAAAGATTTAAAGATTATATTTCCCTTCCTAAGCAAAACGGATATCAATCTATCCACACCACCCTTGTGAGCAAGGAAGGTAAAATGGTGGAAGTACAGATACGAACTAAGGATATGCATGAAATAGCCGAGAAAGGAGTTGCCGCACACTGGAAATATAAAGAAAATACAAACATAGACGACAAGAACCTTGAATACTGGATGCAATGGATAAGGGATACTTTTGAAAATACCGCTAAAGACGAAGAGACCTCGACCCAACTGATAGAAAATTTTAAAATGAATTTATATCAGGATGAAATTTATTGTTTTACCCCAAAAGGCGAACTTAAAATTCTCCCAGCAGGTGCAACCCCCGTTGACTTTGCATTTGAAATCCATACAGAAGTGGGAATGAGATGCATCGGAGCAAAAGTAAACGGAAAAATTGTCAATCTTGATTCGAAATTAACAAGCGGAAATCAGGTTGAAATAATTACATCAAAAACTCCCAAACCCAAGAAAGACTGGGAGAAATTTGTAATAACTCATAAAGCAAGGTCTGATATAAAGAAATACTTCAATATAGAAAAGAGAAAGTTTATTGCAACAGGGAAAGAACTTCTTGACAAGAAAATAAAAAAACTTAAAATTCATATAAACGATGATACTTTATTGAAGATAGTTCAAAAACTAAAATTTAAAGATTTAAGTGTTTTTTATTATGAAACAGGTAAAGATGAGAGTAAGCTGGAAGAACTGATAGAAATAATTTCCGACAAAAATAAAATCCAACAATTAGAAACTACGGTTGATAAATTACAACCAGTAGCTTCGACCGATACAGAAAACTTTAATAAATTCATTTCTGAAGCAAGAGCAGCCGATACGGGAATTTCTTTAGGTATGGCAGGCGAACTTGAAAAAATGACAGGATTAAAATATGAATATGCTAAATGCTGCAATCCGATTCCCGGTGATGAGGTGATTGGTTTCATTACATTTAATGAAGGGATAAAAATACACAGACGCAACTGCAAGAATATACTTAACTTATACCTGCACGAGCCAAACAGGATTATCGAAATCAACTGGGGAGAAACGGAAAAAGGTGAATTCTCAGGAGGTATAAAAATTATCGGAGAAGACAGACCGGGACTTATCAAAGATATTACTTCGGTTATTTCCAAAAATTTTAATGTCAATATCAGAAGCATAAATGTAAATACGAAAGGGGCAATGTTTGAAGGAACATTAATCCTTACAGTTGAAAATCTAAAGCAATTAATATCGATAATTGATAAAATAAATTCTCAGTCCGGGGTGTTAAGTGCAACCAGATTTGAAGAATGATATAAACAATTAATAATTAGTAATTAATAATTCAGGAAAGTAAAACCCTCCCAACGAGATGGAGGGCAGGCGTCAAACGTGAGACGTGAGACATAATAATTAGTCAGTAATAATTGAATACAAATATAATTGTATACACTCTAAACACTCTAATCACTCTATACGCTCAATGTACTCTATGCATTCTATTAACTATTTCACTATTCCTCACAAGTTACGACAGCACAAGCATATTCATCGGTATGAGAAATACTTATATGATATTTATATTTCGAATAGTCATTTTCTTTAATATGAGTTATATAAGGCTTTCCTCTATTATCATTTAGAATCTCAATATCTTTCCAGCCAAAATCTTTTGAGATACCTGTTCCAATGGATTTAGAATAAGCTTCTTTGGCTGCAAATCTTCCAGCAAAATGAGGATACGATTTCGAATATGATTTACAATAATTTATTTCGTTATCAGTGAATATCCTTTGAAAAAATTTTTCTCCGAATTTTTCCGATATATTTCGTATCCTTTTAATATCGATTATATCAATTCCAATTCCTTTAATCATTTAATTTTATTTTCTTTTTTAATTATTTCGATTAACTCAGAAATACTATTAATATCATAATCCGAACCCGGATGAACAGTATTAAATGTATCTCCGTATCTTGCAAACACCGTCTTCATGCCAACTGCTTTAGCTCCTACCATATCTCTTTCAGCCCAATCCCCTATCATAAGACATTCTTCGGCTTTCAGATTGAGTTTTTCAAGAGCAAGATTAAACGGAACGGCTGATGGTTTTTTCTCTCTGGCTTCATCATAAGTGATTACAACGTCAAAAAGATGCTGAAAGTTTATATAAGAAAGTCTTAACCAGGCTTCCTTTGATGGAGCATCCGATACTACTGCTAATTTCAGACCCAATTTAATTAGTTCAATAAGAGTAGGAAAAACGTTAGGGTAAGGTTTTAATGCAGCTTCACGCGCGGTTCTGTATGCTACAATTCCCGCTGATATGATTTTATAATTAACTTCACCATATTGGTCATGAAGAAATTCATCGAATATCTGCTGATACTCAATTCCTTCCCTGTCATAAATATCTTTGATTTTCTTAATAGCATCCTCAAAAGATATTTCCATCCCGGCATCTATCATCGCGTAAACCGCTGCTTCAACGGCTCTTTTCTTCATTAACATGAAATCGACCAAGGTATTATCTAAATCAAATATTATTGCTTTAATCATAATGTTTTAATATAAGTTCAATTTAGTAACTTTTAAGAAATCACTCACTACAAAAAATGAGCCTGTCACTAAAAGTAAATCCTTTGTTTTTATTCTTATTTTAATTTTTCCATATGCTTCATTTAAGGAAAATGTCAGCATTGATTTATTTTTATTCCCAAAATCATTATATAATAAAACCGGGTCCAATGCCCTTTTATACCTGGCTTTAGTGAAAACAATAAAGGCATTGAGACCTTTCAATATTTTCAGGCAATCTAAATAATTTTTCTCTTTCATAATTCCGAAGATTACAAACAATTTTCTATATTTAATATTATCCAAATTATCCGCAAGGTTTTTAATAGCTTCAGCATTATGTGAAACATCTACAATTATTTTAGGTTTTTCCGATACTTGCTGGAATCTTCCAAAAAACTTTGAGTTTATTCTCAGATTTTTAAAGCCGTTACGTATTTCAGTCAAATTAAATTTTAAATTTTCAATTTGTTGAATTTCTGAGAGAGCTGTCAGAACTGTTGCTATATTTCTCAGTTGATATTTACCAATAATAGGCGAGAAAATATTTTTAAGTGAGAAGAATTTATTAAATGCCTGAAAATGAATCCCGTTGGAGTCTTGACCAAGCAAAGTGGGTTTAATAAATTTATCAGAAAAAATAATTTTAGAATTTTTTCTTTTAGCATTTAAAGTGAATACTTGCTTAATATCATTCTTAACTTTACCGATAATACAAGGGGTGTTATTTTTAATTATTCCGGCTTTCTCATTTGCAATACTGTTAAGAGTGTTACCAAGATATTCTGTATGGTCAATAGATATGCCTGTAATTACAGAAATAATTGGTTTTAAAATATTTGTGGAATCCAGTCTTCCACCAAGGCCGGTTTCTATAACAGCATAATTAACTTTTTTAAATCGAAAATATTCAAAAGCCATTGCAGTCGAAACTTCGAAAAAGCTGATATCTAAATTTTTAATGAATTGGAAAATTTTATTAGTGAAATCAAGAATGAATTTCTTAGAAATATATTCGCTATTTACTATAATTCTTTCCCTATAATCAAGAATATGGGGAGAAGTATAGAGACCTGTTTTAAAACCTTTTTCAATCAAAATAGAATTAATGATAGAAGCAACTGACCCTTTACCATTAGTTCCGGCAATATGAATTGATTTGAATGAATTTTGAGGATTGTTAAGAAATTTCAGAATAGATTTAATGTTAATTAAATCATATTTCACCCCGGCTCTCTCTAATCCAAACAAATATTCAACGCAATCATTATATTTTGTAAATCTCATCATTAATATTTTTCAAATCAGAATTATAATTATTAAAATAATCTAGAAAGTATTTATTTATATCGGTAATAATTTTTTAATACTTAATCGGATATATTCCAGGTACAAGTTTTTAGTATTTTCATTTAAAAAAGATCGCTGAATGATATTCTCAATTTCATCGTATTTGGAAATTATCTCCGAAAGGAATTTTTTAACTCTGTTTTCCTTTATACCTATCTTTATTCCGAATTCAAAAAAATCTTGATACAAATAATGCGCATTAATTTTAAAACTATCTGTTGCATAACCATTTTTAAAAAGATCTAATGCTATTTCAGCATCCTTCGGAAAATGAATCCTAGTATTCAACAAATCGTATAGCGGACTTAATAAATAATCTTTATATGAATCATTCCTTAACATCGAAAAATTTTTCATATGCGCATCACCATTATTTATTAGAAAATTAAATATAATAACCTTGAAATATTTTTCAACTTCAATTGGGTAAGCGCTGCAGTTAGTTTTCAAATTTTCAGCAATCTCTTCATAACTCAATTTATATTTGTATTCAATGCCATCATTTTCTTCGGTTTTCCCTGCAATTTGTGTAAAATCTTCCATATTTATTTTCGTTCTGTCCGATTTTCTATCGAATCTTTTTGTCAAATAACATGGTTCGTTACTATCTTTGAAAAATAATAATGTGTTTTTGGCAACGTCAATTTTGAATATTTGTGAAGCAATTTGCATTGTAAGATGTTCATTTGCCGGGACTTGTTCAACATTCTGCATGATTGCATTTGGACAAGGTTTTAAAATATATTCTCCATTTTCTTCTGTTAGTTCGAGTTTATTTCCATTTAATCGTAATAAGTGTTTTGATTGTACCCCCGAAATAGAAATTTTTGCCCCCTTTTCTATTACCGTTTGTTCATAAAAGGGTTTTGAAAAAGTTAATATATGGCTGACTTTTCTACCATTGAATAGTTTTTTTTTGCAAGTTTTACAAAATGATTCATTACCTGTTTTTAGACATGATGGACAACAATTTATTTTCATATTACCTCTGTTACTGTTACCGCCCCTATGGTATCAATACCGGCAGTTTTTATTAATCTGGTGAAATAATCTTTTTCATCAATTTTCAGTGTTCTGCATTGTAATTTTTTATTAACACCTTCAGTAAGTAATCCAAAAAAAAACGGAAATAAATATTTTGAAGTATATTCTTTTATATTTTTAGGAAAGGATATTGATATTGCCGGTTTATTTTTGTCCTGATAATATTCGTCTTTATATGTGAAAATGTAACTATTTTCTTTTTTAACCAAATATCCTGCTAAGTCTTCATTACAATATACGTTTGCTTTTTGTTCAATCATTTGCGCTCCTTGATTCAATTTTTATTCTTAATCCTATAGAATTCAAAACCTTCAGTAATTGAATAAATGTTGGATTACCTTTGCCAGTTTCAATGTCTATTAAACTCCTTAATGAAATGCCAGCTATCTCTGCAAGATCAGGTTGTATAATTTGAAGTAACTTTCTTCTTTTTTTTATTTCTACTCCGATTTTTATTAATTCTTCCATATTATTAAATTAAATAGTGCGTTATATTGCACTTTAGATTAAAAGTAATAAAAAATTCTCTAATTGTCAACTTATAGTGTAATATATTGCACTATAAAACATTTTAGTAAACAATTTCAAAGGAAAAACCATATCATGCACTATATTGCATGTTTGCATCAAAAAAATAAAATTCATTTAAGAATAAATATAATAGATTTATTTTCTCATACTTGCGCGTATCTCATCTTTGCTTTTCCGAGATGAAATTAATAATATCCTTATATTGCATGAATCCTGTAAATAATAGGTTAGACTTTTCTTCTTATAAGTTTCGGATTATCTTCATATTAACTAATATTTATTTTGAGTAAATTGTGTAATTAATTTTGGAGAAATTGAAGAAAATAATTTCTGTTGTTGGAGCCAGGCCGAATTTTATGAAAATGGCTCCTATTCATAAAGAATTAAAAAGACATAAAGAGAAAATCATTCATAAAATTGTTCATACGGGACAGCATTATGATAAAAAACTATCCGACGTGTTTTTCACAGAACTTGACCTTCCAAAGCCTGATATTTATCTTGATGTCGGTTCAAAATCACATTCTGAGCAAACAGCGGAAGTAATGGTGAAACTTGAAAAAGTTTTACTTAGAGAAAAACCTGATATGGTTTTAGTTTATGGCGATGTGAATTCTACAATTGCAGCAGGTTTAGTATGTGCTAAGATATTCAAAAATCAAAATGAGACTATTCCACTTGCTCATATTGAATCCGGATTGAGAAGCTTCGATAAAACAATGCCGGAAGAAATCAATAGAGTACTCACTGACTTTCTTTCTAAATTTCTGTTTGTCACAGAAAAAAGCGGAGTGGAAAACTTAAAAAAGTCCGGCTTCAGCCAAAATAATATTTTTTTTGTTGGTAATACAATGATTGATTCATTAGTTCATTATTTACCTAAAGCGAATAAATCAAATATCCTTCAAGAACTTTGTCTTACAAAAAGAAATTTTGGACTGATAACTCTTCATCGCCCTTCAAATGTTGATAATAAAGAAAACTTTCAAAAGATTATCGAAATATTCAAATATCAGAATAAAATTAATCCAGAAATAGATATTGTATTCCCGGTTCATCCGCGAACCTTAAAAATGCTCAACAGATTCGGACTTTTAAAAGAGCTTCACAGCATAAATAATCTGGTAATAACTGAACCACTTGGTTATTTTGATTTTTTAAATCTGATATTAAATGCAAAATATGTTTTGACCGATTCGGGTGGAATACAGGAGGAAACAACTTTTCTAAAAATCCCCTGTCTGACTCTTAGAGAAAACACTGAAAGACCAATTACTTGTGAACTTGGAACAAATACAATATGTGGTTTGAACTCAAAATTAATTTTCAGAGAAATAAAGAATATTAACTCAGGACGATATAAAAAAGGAAGCATTCCAAAACTATGGGATGGAAACGCTGCGAAAAGAATAGTAAAAATAATAATGAAACATTTATAAATAAATCATGAACACAAAAGATTTAAACCTTATTATAAAAACTATTAATAAAGAATATCCGGCAAAAAAATCCGATTCAAAAGTGCCCATCCTTGATGTTTTGATAGCGACAAAACTATCACAGAATACAACTGATAAAACATCTTATATAGCATTCAAAAATCTGAAAGAAAAATTTGGAAATTGGGATAATGTTGCAAATGCCCGCCTGAACAATATTAAATCTTCAATAAGAATGTGCGGATTAATGAACACAAAAGCTGTCCAAATAAAGGATATGCTGAGAAAAATGAGAAAAGAATATGGCAAATTAGATTTGAATTTTTTAAAGAAATTGAAAGATGAAGAGATTTATAATGAACTTTTGAAATATAAAGGAATAGGAGTGAAAACAGTCAGCTGTGTTCTTGGGTTTTCGCTAAAAAGGAAAGTTTTCCCTGTTGATACTCATATACATAGAATTCTTAACAGAATAGGAATTGTAAATACTAAAACCCCGGTACGAACATTTGATAAATCAAAAGAGATAATTCCCAATAAATATAAAATGGCATTTCATACAAGTCTGATAAAATTCGGAAGGGAGATATGCAAAGCAGTCAAACCATTATGTTATGATTGTCTGATATATGATTATTGTGGCTATAGCAAAAAGACTGAGAATCATAATCCTAAAAAGCATTTAATATCGAATAACTTCTTAATACTGGAGAATATATAAACTTTGAAGATTGACAAAAATAAGGTAAAGAAAATTTTAGTTATCAAATTCGGTGGAATTGGTGATGTTGTATTATTTACTCCGGTTCTTCCAAATATTCATGAATATTTTCCAAATGCTGAAATTACGGTTCTGATTGAGAAAAAAGCAAAAGATATAATAGAAGGCAATCCGAACATACATAATTACATTACATTTACATCCGATACAAATAATAATTCCTCATTTTACAAAGAAATAAGAAAATATAAATTCGACCTGGTTTTAGATTTTTATGGAAACCCCCGAACAGCTTTAATAACATATTTCAGTAATGCAAAATACAGGGTAGGATTCGATTTCCGTTTGAGAAAGTACCTTTATAACATTAAAGCAAATGGATACAGCAGTAATATTCATAATCTCGATTTTAATTTAAGATTATTGGAGACTATTAAAATTCCTATTACTACAAAAAAGATATTTGTAAAAACGAATGAAATTAATAAACAAACAGCAGCTGATTGGTTCAAAAAAACAGGAGCAAACTTAAAACAAATAATCTCTATCGTTGTCTGTGGCGGCTGGGAATCAAAAATATACAGGCCTAAAGATTATATTGAATTATTAAAAACAATAAGCAGGAAATACAATGTTAATTATCTGCTTATTTGGGGTAATAAAAAAGAGAGATTACAATGTGAAGAGATTTATAATGGAATCGGAGATAACTGCTTTATAGCTCCTGAATTAGATTTAAAAACATTGACCGAGTTTTTTAAATATTGTACAGTTATGATAGGTAATGATTCGGGACCTTTGCATTTATCCGTTACCTCCGGAAATCCGGTACTTGAAATATGTGGTCCTATAAATCCTCTTTTGCAGGGTCCATATGGTAAAAAAAATGAATATGTTTATATTGAGGATCTTGATTGTATATTTTGTAATTTATTGGAATGTCCGATAGGAAGCAAATGTTTAACAGATTTACCAAAGAGCAAAATAATGATTTCATTTGAAAAATTATTAGCGAAAAATAATATCAGGCTTGAAAGAAAAGAAACAACGAAAGCATAATGTTCGAAAATTTGAAATGTTAATTCTCTATATATAATATTGATTATTGATAAAAAGCAAATAGGCAAAATTCTAATTATAAAATTCGGAACGATTGGAGATCTTCTGTTGATGACTCCGATTTTACCAAATTTAAGAGCTTATTTTCCTGATGCCGAAATTGACATATTCACGTTAAAAAGTTCGAGAGATATATTGATGGATAATCCTTATGTCTCAAGAATTTTAACATATTCTCCCGGAACAAATTCTTCGTGGTTTTTAATTAATAATATCAGAAAGAAAAAGTTTGATCTGATAATAGACCTCTTTTGTAACCCGAGAACAGCATTAATAACATTCCTGAGCGGAGCAAAATACAGATTCGGGTATGAATTTAAAGGAAGATACTATGCATATAATATAAAAACACGCGGACGCGGTGGAGAGGTTCATAACGTTGATTTCAATCTGGATTCACTCAGAAAACTTGAGATACCAATAATATCTACAAGGTTAAATTTGGGTATAAATATTGTACATAAAGAATTTGCAGAGGAATTTATTAAAGTGAACAGTATTAAATCAAAGAATGTAATTGGTGTTTGCCTTACCGGTGAATGGGAAACAAAAAAATATAAAACAAATGATTACATTGAATTGCTAAAAGCAATTAACCTGATTTATGATGTAAATTTCATTCTTATTTGGAGTAATGAAATTGAAAAAAAAGAATGTGAATTAATTCACAACGAACTTAAAACTAATACATTCCTGATACCCGAAAGTCCCATTAGATATTTAGCAGCTATTATTAAAGAATGCGATTTATTAATCGGAAATGATTCGGGACCTCTTCATATGGGTGTGGCGGTTGATACTCCGGTTTTAGGAATTTATGGTCCTACAAAACCTATGCTTCAAGGACCTTATGGAGAGAAAAATATGACTGTAGTAAATGAAGGGCTGAAGTGTCTTTATTGCGATTTAATAGAATGTAAAATTGGTAATATTTGTATGACTAAATTACCGAAAGAAAATATCATGTCTAAGCTTAATAAGCTTATTGAGTTGAATGGCTTAACTATTAAGAAAATATGACGATTAAGCTAGATAAGACGATATTTTATAAAATTTTATAATTATTAATTCCAATGAATATTGACAAAATTCAGATTCCAAAGTGTAAACGGTATTCAGGTTATAAACCTTGTTACTCATATAAAAACTGCCTGGAAAATGGTTGTGTCGAGGATAATGATTCCAATAAAATAGGTGTTAAAATTCTCATTATCTCTCTTGATGCGATGGGAAATGTTTTGGATAACACACCTATATTACCTGCACTAAAAAGAAAATTTCCTGTAAGCACAATTTACTGGATTACGATGAAAAATGCAGAGAAAATATTAAACAATTCAAGATTTATCGATAAAGTATATTCCTGGGATGATGAGAGCCGGATGATTCTGAGAAATATTGAGTTTGATTACGTTTATAATGCAGATAAATCTGATTACGCTTGCGCTTTCGCAAATGAAATCAAAGCAAAAAATAAACTTGGATTTTTATTAAATCAGGATGGGAAAATTATTCCTGCAAATGAAGGTGCGATGTACAGTTACCTTTTGGGAATAAATGACCAATTGAAATTCAAAGAAAACAAAAAAACAGGTGTTGAAATAATTCACGAGGTTTTTGAACTGGAATACAAAATGGATGAATATGAATTTAACTTTAATGAAGATGAAAAAACATTTATTGATAACTACAAAAAGGAAATAAATTATAATAATGAAAAATGTTATGTAGGTTTTAATACAGGATGCTCGCTTTTATTCCCTAATAAGAAAATGACCATTGACCAGCACATTGCACTAATAAAAAGATTATTATTACAAGAAAATATTATTGTGATTCTTCTCGGAGGAAAAGAAGATAGCGAGAGAAATTCAGCAATTTATGATGCTTTTGATAAAATAGAAAAGAAAAGAATAATAAATACTCCAACATCCGAAGGTTTAAGAAAAGGTGCATGTTATATGAGTATCCCGGATATTGTTATAACCGGGGATAGTTACGGTTTACATTTAGCAATAGCTTTAAAAAAATATATTATAGCCTGGTTCGGATTGTCGTGTGCAAATGAAATCGAATTATACGGGAGAGGAGAAAAATTAATACCGGAAGGATTGGAATGTTCTCCCTGCTGGAAAAGAGAATGTCCATATAATCTCGAATGCATCAGTATGATTGATTTGAATAAAATTGAGAATATTATTATAAATTACATTCAGAATAATTTAAAATGACTGTTTAGTCAATTAACAATTTTCATAAATTATAAAATTGATTGTGTAATCTTAATTTTATAATTTAACAACAATAATTATCATTCATACAATGGCGACTTTAAAAATATTTTCCGGAAGATCTTCATATTACTTCAGTCACAGAATTTCTGAGGAATTAAATATAAAACTGGGTGATTGCGAAATAAAAACTTTCTCCGACGGTGAAATCTGGATGAAATATAATGAAAACATCAGAGGTTGCGATGTGTTCCTGGTGCAATCGACTTTTCCGCCAACTGATCATCTAATGGAGCTTTTGATTATGATTGATGCAGCTAGGAGATCCTCAGCCGCTCAAATCAATGCGGTAATACCATATTTCGGTTATGCAAGGCAAGACAGAAAAGATATGCCAAGAGTCTCCATTACTTCAAAATTAATTGCAAATTTATTAATGACTGCCGGCGCAGACAGAGTTATTACGATGGATCTTCATGCCTCCCAGATTCAGGGATTTTTTGATATACCTGTCGATCATTTATACGCCTCCGGAGTATTTTTAAATTATTTCAGAAAAATGAACATTCCGAATTTAGCAGTTGCTTCTCCGGATGTAGGAAGCATAAAAATGGCAAGGGCATATGCTAAGAGACTCCAGGCTGATCTAATTCTTATTGACAAACGCAGACCCAAGCAGAATGTTGCAGAAGTAATGAATATTATCGGAGAGGTTAAAGATAAAAATATACTTATTATAGATGATTTAATGGATACAGGAGGAACTTTTGTAAATGCTGTTGAAGCATTGAAGGGAAAAGGAGCAAAAGAAATATATGGGGCTTGTACACATCCAATACTATCCGGTGATGCACTCGAAAGGATAAATAATTCTGCAGTTACCAAAGTTATTGTCTCAGATACCATTCCTTTAAAAATTCAATCTCCTAAAATAGAAGTCCTTTCTGTCGCAAAGATTTTTGCGGAAGCCATAATCCGTACGAATAAAAATGAATCAATAAGTTCCCTTTTTGACGTAAATTAATAAATCTTTTATACTAAATTATTGTTATACATAAAGGATATTTGATATAATAATTAATTACTAAAAACCAGGAGAAAAAATTAAAATGATCATCGATGTAGTAATGCCCAAAATGGGTGAATCAATAATGGAAGGTACAATTTTAAGATGGCTTAAAAAAACGGGTGATAAAGTTGAGCGGGACGAATCAATTTTAGAAATTTCGACTGACAAAGTTGATACTGAAGTACCTGCTCCCGAATCAGGGATTATTTCCGAAATATTGTTTCAAGAGAACCAGGTAGTCGAAGTGGGAAAAGTGATCGCAAAAATTAGTACCGAAGCTGAAATAAAAGATACAAAAATACCTGCTATTGCACCTCCAGCCAAAAGTGAAATAAGTGATGAAAAACCTGTCCTGAAAGAAGAACCCAAAAAATCCGAGGCGGAAATAGCTGGAAAAGAAATCTCACAAAGCAATAAGTTTTATTCTCCACTTGTATTAAATATTGCTAATAAAGAAGGTATTTCTTTAGCGGATCTTGAGAAAATAAAAGGCTCTGGAACTGAGGGAAGAGTAACCAAAAAAGATATTCTGGACTTTATTAAAGATGGGAAACAAATAAAATCAGAACCTGTTCCTGAAACGAAGGATGTTGTCAGTACTCCGCCTGTTATGACATCCAAACCGGAAATTAAAAAAGACAGAAATGAAATTACTCAAAAACAAGTTGTGGATTATAATGAAGACGGTTTAAGCGTACTTGAATTTGATAATATCAGACAAAAAATGGCTGAGCATATGGTCGAATCCGTCGCTATATCGCCACATGTAAATGCCTTTGCTGAAGTAGATTTGACCAATGTTGAAAAAGCAAGAAACAAACTCCAGCTTGAATTTCAAAAAACTGAGGGATTTAAACTTACATATATGCCATTCATCGCTGATGCAGTTGTAAGAGCAATAAAAGATTTTCCACTTGTAAACTCAGTAATCGATGAATCTACAAAACCTTTCAGGGCAATTATGAGAAGTAAAATAAATCTTGGTATTGCTGTTGCAATGGAAAACGGAGGATTAATTGTACCTGTTATTAAGGATTCTGATGGAAAGAATTTAATTGGATTAGCCAGAGATATTTATGATTTAGGGAAAAGAGCAAAAGTAAAAAAATTAACATTAGATGAAATTCAGGGTGGAACATTCACAATATCAAATTTTGGAGTTTTTGGTAATATATTCGGGACTATGATAATAAATCAACCTCAGGTTGCAATACTCGGAATCGGAGCAGTCAAAAAACGTCCGGCAGTAATTGAGACACCTGATGGAGATTTTGTTGTGATTAAACCGATTATGTATTTAACTTTATCATTTGATCATAGACTGATAGATGGAGCTTTAGGCGGACAATTTGTAATGAGAATAGCACATTATCTGGAAAATTATCAAATATAAACTCAGAGAAGAAATATCAATTACTTAAGTGAAATAAATAATATTGTTGTAATACAATTTTTAGTTAAAATATTATAAAACCTAAAATGAAATATATGTATAGACAAAAAAACATTTTGAAAATTTATTTATTATTATTATCGTTTCTACTGTCATATAATATCTATGCACAGGAAGTTGCTGATACAAAATACTGGATAATTTTTAAAGATAAAGGAACTTTTAATTCAGAAGAAACCATT
This sequence comes from uncultured Ignavibacteria bacterium, assembly GCA_963806045.1. Lineage (GTDB taxonomy): Bacteria > Bacteroidota > Ignavibacteria > Tepidaquicellales > Tepidaquicellaceae > DATCHW01. Next base: position 116,282 of record CAWDWP010000016.1, read on the forward strand.
ACTCCGGGCTCAGAGGCATATAATGCCGGAATAAATCTATTATCAGAAAGAGCTGTTAAGCGAAGATTAAAAGTATTATCAGATGATAAACTTATTGATTATCCGGATTTACCTTTGAATGAAATGTACGTTTCAGGTATATCAGGTTTAGGGATTGACATCATAGCAAAATCGAGATGGATAAACGGGGTAAGTGCATATCTTACAGAATCACAGGTTAAGCAGATACTTAAACTTGATTATGTGAAAGGATTAAAACTTGTTAAAAAACTTATAACTCAAAATAGTTATTTCATTGAACCAATTTTCAATAAATTTTATAAACCTGTCAGTTTGTATACACCTCCAGATGATAAAAATTTATATAATTATGGTAATTCATTGAAACAAGATAACATGGTAAATGTACCGAAAGTACATAATTTAGGAATTACAGGCCAAGGTGTTTTGTTCGCAAGTTTCGATGATGGATTTGAATGGAGAACCCATGAAGCGTTAAAGAATTTGCATATTATTGGTGAGCATGATTTTGTAAATAATGATGATGTAACTGCGAAAGAAGAAAATCAAAAATATAAGGATTCACCTCAACAAGGGACACATGGAACAGCAACATTATCCTCTGCTTGCGGTTATAAGGATGGAAAATTAATTGGACCTTCATTTGGTGCAGACATTTTATTAGGGAAAACTGAGTATACAGCAACTGAGACTCCGATGGAAGAGGATTTCTGGCTGGAAGCAGCCGAATGGGCAGAAGCTAAAGGAGTGGATGTTATCACAAGTTCATTAGGATATAAAAAATGGGATGATCCCTTTTCAAAGAACTCATATCAGTATTCAGATTATGACGGAAGAACAACTATCGTTTCAATTGCAGCAAGCAGATCTGCTTATCTCGGAGTACTAGTATGTAATTCGATCGGTAATTATCAACAAACAACCGAGCCATCAATAGCAAATGGAGATGCTGATTCCGTAATAGCTGTGGGAGCTGTCGATTTTACCGGTAAAATAGCATCCTTTAGTTCAAATGGTCCATCAAGTGATGGAAGGATTAAACCGGACTTCGTTGGACCGGGCGTAAGAATATATTCTGCTCTGGATCCGACATTATCAAAAAACGATAGTTCTTATACCGGAATGAGCGGGACTTCCCTATCCTGCCCTATAGTTGCCGGAGTCTGTGCCCTGATATTGTCAGCGCATCCTGAGTTAACACCTATGGAAATAATAAATGCATTAAGAAAAACTTCAAGCCAGGCAAACAATCCCGATAATATTTACGGATATGGATTAGTTAATGCATACGATGCAATACTTTCATTTGGTTTTGTTTGGGGAAAATATTTAGTAACTGAAGTACAGGGGGACGGATTAATTATCAAAACAAGATTCGCTTCTAAAAATCCAATTGATGTAAATTCAGCTAAATGTTTTTATACGCTGTCAGGAAGTAATAATAGTGAAGTGAAAATGGAATTAAAAAGCATAAATGATCCCGGAGATAATGCATACGAAGGAAAAGCATTTATAAAAGGAGTAAAAGATATCTCAAGCATTAATTATTATTTTACTGTGAAGGACAATACAGGTAAGGAATTTATATCTAAATAACTTATAAATTAAATATTCATGTGAAAAAGCCTGAATTGATAAAATTCAGGCTTTTTCATATAAAACTCTTTCCGTGATTTCACACAAAATATGTCCAACTGTGATGTGACATTCCTGAATTCGCTGAACATTTAAAGAAGGGATGCAAATTGAATAATCTGAATAATTAATTAATTTCCCTCCGTCATTACCCAGGAATCCAATACATGTAATGCCTTTTTCTTTTGCTTTTTCAAATGCCCTGATGATATTTATTGAATTTCCGCTCGTAGAAATACCGATTAAAACATCATCTTTATTTCCAAGACCTTCAACATTTCTGCTGAAAATATTCTCGAAACCGATATCATTACCTCCGGCAGTCAAATTTGAAGAGTCTGTAGTAATTGCAATTGCAGGTATAGCCGGGCGAGCAATATCATGTGAAAGTCTGATCATAAACTCAGTGGCAATATGCTGGCAATCTGCTGCACTTCCCCCATTACCGCAAAATAGAAGTTTATTTCCTTTTTTTATGGCAGAAATAAATATTTCTGAAACTTTTAAAATATCTTCGCTGCAATGCTTTAAGACATTTAACTTAATCTCAGAACTTTCTATTAATGATTCTTTAATAAAGATTTTTGAATCAAACATAATAATTATTATTTAGTTATGTTTTCAATAATTTTTTTTGCAGTTCCTAATGTTTCCTTGAATAAATCCTTACATTTTTCACCGGTTTCAAACCTCAACTTTTCATCCTGAAGCAGTTTTCTAATCACTCTGTAAAACTGCGATTTGTTGTGAATTATAATTCCACATCCATATTTTATCATCATTTCATCTTCGTCAGAATTTTTAACCAGGTTATTAAAAAGAACCGGGATATTAAATATTGCCGGTTCAAGAACATTATGAAGACCCGACTTAAAACCCCCGCCAACGTAACTTACAGATGCAACTGAATATAAATTTAATAACTTACCTATGCAATCTATAATTATAAGGTTTTGCCCTTTGAAATTATTAATTTCAGAATACCTAATATAACTTAAATTTTCATAATTATTCTCAATGTTACTTTCAATTTTTTTAATCTTCGTTTCTTTAGGTTCGTGCGGAACAAGAATTGTTAACAAGTCTTTTTCGAATTTTACAATTTTATTTATGACGGGTAGAATGACATCTTCATCCTGCTTCCAGGAACTTCCAATGACAAATATTTTTTTATTCTTGAGAATATTTTCCGGTAAAACGTCTTTTTTTGTAATTTTCTTTGAAGCCTCATAGACTCTTTCAAATTTAGAATCCCCTACTTTGATTACTTCCGTAGAGGGTAATAATTTTTTATAAGAAGCTTCATCCTGATCATCTATAACAAATATCTTTTTAACGTATCCATAGAGAGACTTTTTAAACGACTTTGATATAAAAAAATCCCAAAATTTATCATTCTCATCGAATCTTGCGTTTGCCAAAACTATATCGATTTTCTTTTTATCGCATATATAAAGAAGATTAAGCCACAAATCATATCTCATCAGAACGAGTATCTTAGGATTAATGGATTCAATAAATTTTTTAATATTCCAATAACTATCAAGTGGAAGATACAATTTAGTGACATTTTCATTTTGTATTTTAGCATTTATGAAACCTGATGGAGAGAAGAATGAAAGAATAATTTTATAGTTAAGCTGCAGAAATTCTTCTACGAGAGGTAATGCCTGCTGATATTCTCCTAAAGAGGACGAATGTATTAAAACAACTTTTTGCCCCCTGGGAAATAAGGGGAATTTCTGATTTTTTCGGCCTGATAATCCCTCTCGAATTTTAGTATTAAATATTGCTGATAGGTTAAATAAAAACCATATGATAGGTATGATAACTATATTATATATAAGGAACCAAAATTTATTCATATAAACCGGAAGTTTAAAGCTAAACTTCCATTATCTCTTTTTCTTTCTTTGAAAGAACTTCATCAATTTCTTTAATATATTTGTCTGTCAGTTTTTGAATTTCAGTTTCGCCGTGTTTTCTGTCATCTTCCGAAATATGTTCCTCTTTTTCTGTTTTTTTGAGATGGTCAATCTGTTCCCGCCTGATATTCCTTATTGCAATTTTTCCTTCTTCTGCTTTGTGTTTTACAACTTTTACAATTTCTTTTCGTCTCTCTTCTGTCAGAGGTGGGATAGGAATCCTAACTACATTTCCATCATTAGTGGGATTCAATCCAAGACTCGAATTTAATATTGCTTTTTCGATTACTGAAATGATTGTTTTATCCCAGGGTTGAATTGTGATAGTATGAAAATCAGGGGTAGAAATATTACCAACCTGATTTAAAGGTGTCGGGTTACCATAATAATCCACTTTTATATCATCTAAAATACCAATAGATGCTTTGCCGGTTCTTATTTTTATGAACTCAGTTCTAATGTGCTCTACTGCTTTTGACATTTTATCAGAAGCAACTTTTATGATATCTTTTATCATAATTTTATTTATTTAATTATAAAATTATTTTTTAAACAGGAAATCAGAAAAAATTAATCATTTAATTATTGTTCCTACATTTTTTCCCATCAAAAGATTTTTCAAATTATCTTTTACATTCATATTAAAGACCATAATTGGGAGTTTATTTTCCTGGCAAAGTGTTATTGCAGTCAAATCCATTACTCTCAAACCTTTTTCAAGAACCTCAAGATAAGATAATTTTTTAAACATTTTAGCTTTTTTATTTTTTTCAGGGTCAGTGTCATAAACTCCATTTACCCGTGTTCCTTTAAGAATTATATCAGCTTTTAATTCTACTGCTCGCAAGGCTGCGGCTGTATCTGTAGTAAAATAAGGACTTCCGGTACCTCCTGAAAATATTACAACCCTGTTTTTTTCCAGATGCCTGATTGCTCTTCTCAACAAAAATGGTTCTGCAACTTCATCCATTTTAATTGCCGACTGAACTCTTGTGAAAATACCTCTCTTTTCAAGTGCATTCTGAAGTGCAAGGGAATTAATCACTGTTGCCAGCATTCCCATCGTATCTCCGGTTACTCTGTCAACTCCCTGCTGGGAAGCAGATAACCCTCTGTAAATATTCCCACCACCAATAACTATTCCAATCTGAACTTTCAGTTTACCGACTTTCAAAATCTCATTAGCAATATGGTCAACAACATCAGAATCAATTCCGAAACCTTTATCCCCCATCAGGGATTCACCACTTAACTTCAAAAGAACTCTTTTAAAGCGGGTTTTCATAATGATAATCCTTTTTTTTAATCTTGTCCTAAATGGAAACGGACGTAGTCAACTAAATTTAAATTTTCGTTTTTTGATTTATTGAAATTTTTAACCAGGTCCCCAACAGATAAATTTGCTTCCTGGATAAATTCCTGTTCAAGCAGACAATTTTCCTGAAAGAATTTTTCTATCTTATTATTTATTATTCTTTCAACGATATTATCAGGTTTCTTTTCATTTTTAGCCTGAGATGTATATATTTCTTTCTCTTTCTCGATAAGCTCTTTATTTATACCATCGCGGTTCAAAGCAAGAGGGTTCATTGCTACAACCTGCATTGCAATTTTATTTCCAAGTTCGACGGAGTCCGGAGTATTATTACCTTTAATAACAACTAAGGAACCCAATTTACTGCCGAAATGTATGTAACTGGAAATAAATCCATCCTCAATTTTGAATACCTTAGCTCTGCGAAATTCAATTTTCTCTCCGACTCTTCCCATCATGGCATTCAGATTATCTTCGACAGTTAGATTATCCGAATCTTTAACTTTTAAGACATCTTCTTTATTGTCTGAGAAAACCGCCAATGCAGAATTTGCTATATTTTGTGCAAACTTTTGGAAATCTTCACCTTTTGAAACAAAGTCAGTTTCACAATTCACTTCTATTATAGAAGCTTTTTTTCTGTCCTCACTTATTGAAGATTTTATAGCACCTTCTTTTGCTGCTTTATCTGCTCTCTTAGCTGCAGTTGCTGCCCCTTTTTTTCTCAGAAATTCAACTGCTTTTGTTATATCACCATTTGAATCAACCAGCGCTTTTTTGCAGTCTGTCATTCCCGCACCCGTTTTTTCTCTTAATTCTTTTATTAAATTTATAGTTATTTCCATATTAAAAATATTAATTTATTAATTATTTTGTTCCTGCTTTTCTTTCATTTCATCTGATTCATCACTTATTTTTGTTTTTGCTGCCTGAATTCCATCTCCATATGCATCTGCGATTGCTCTCGTAATTATCTCAATAGATTTCACCGCATCATCATTAGCGGGAATAGTATAATCACATAATTCAGGGTCACAATTGGTATCAACTATAGCGAAAATGGGAATATTTAATTTTCTAGCTTCATCTATGGCGATATGCTCTTTTTTAACATCGACAACAAATAAAGCGCCGGGTAATTTTATCATTGAAGCTATACCGTTAAGAACTTTTTCAAGTTTTTCTTTATCCCTGGACATTATTAACCGTTCTTTTTTCACGAATTTATCAATTGTCCCATCGGTTTCCATTTTCTGTAACGTTGTAAGCTTTTTAATACTTTTTCTGACAGTATTAAAGTTTGTCAACATTCCTCCAAGCCATCTTTCAGAAACATAGAATGCTTCGCATCTTTCCGCCTGTTCTTTAATAATTGCTTTTGCCTGCTTTTTAGTACCGACAAAAAGAATTTTTTTATTTTCTGCGGCAAGTTTTGAGACAGCATTGCAAGCTTCTTCTAATAATTTCTGTGTCTTTTTGAGGTCAATAATATGGATTCCATTCCGCTCCATAAAGATGTATTTCTTCATTTTGGGATTCCATCTTCTTGTCAGATGTCCAAAATGGGAACCTGCTAACAATAAATCTTCGATTTGTACTTTTGACATTTTATCTCCTTTATTAAAGCCTGATCCAACCATTAATAAAGCAACGAGGTATTTTCGATAATGCTTTCTGAGGTAAAAACGGCTTTTGTTTTTCTTCTATTCCTTTCATCTTTTATTTCGCATCTCCTTTTAAGAGACACAAGCGAAACAAAATCCGGGAATATGTATTTTTAAAAATTAATTTATAAAAAATCTTATCTCTTCGAGAACTGGAATCTCTTTCTTGCTTTTGGTCTTCCGTATTTCTTACGTTCAACCATCCTCGGATCACGAGTCATAAACCCATTCTGTCTTAATATAGGTTTATTTTCTTCGTTCATCATCACAAGAGCTCTTGCAATAGCGAGCTGAACGGCACCTATCTGTCCATTGAAACCGCCGCCTGCTACATTGATGTTAATATCAACTGTACCGAGAGCATTAGTAATTTTCAAGGGAATCAAAACTTCTTCGTATGAGGAACCTATATTAAAATATTTCTGGCCTTCCTTATGATTGACGAGGAATTTACCGCTGCCGGATTTTACATAAGCACGTGCTACAGATGTTTTTCTACGACCTACGGTTATTGTTGTATTTGATTGCATATATTAATTTATTTTTCTAATAATCTTATCTTAATTAAACAGATAACTCAATAGGTTTTTGAGCTGAATGCGGATGTTCAATACCCTTATATACTTTGAGTTTAGTAATCAATTTTGCTCCAAGTTTAGTTTTTGGAAGCATTCTTTTCACCGCAAGTGTAATAATTTTTTCAGGCCTGGTATCAATAAGTTCTTTATATGTTCTTGTTTTCTGACCGCCGGGATATCCGGAGTGGGTTAAATATTCTTTTTGTTCTGAGCGTTTTCCCGTTACTTTAACTTTTTCTGCATTAATAATAACAACAAAATCACCGGTATCTGAATTTGGAGTAAATTGAGGATTGAGTTTTCCTCTTATTCTTTTTGCCACTTCACTTGCAAGTCTTCCGAGAACCTTATCTTCAGCATTAACAATATACCATTTCTGCGGATTTTCTTTAGTTGTTGCAAATTTAGTCGTTCTGATTGATTTCTTTATCGCTGTTTTCATGAAAAATTTTATCTATAAATCGTAAAAATAGCGGTTTATTATAAAATAGTCAATGATAAATAATGTAAAACGAATCACTGAAAAAACTGATTAAACTGATTAAGATGATTAAAAAAAGTTCATTAAATTTGTTAAGTTTGTTAAATTTCCCATTTTCCCAAAAATTCTGGATAAATTCCGGGCGAGAAAGGGGGAGGGTTGGGATGTCTGCAACAATTGCATACGGTTAAACTCCAGCTGGAATTCAGAAATCATATTGGTGATTTTGAAAGCAAAATAATTAATAATCTCCTGTAATTATTTTATCATGCAGGTTTTCTGCATAGAACCGTATTACACTACCGCATTCATCACACACATCTGCATAAAGATATTCCGGTTTTTTAGACACCAAAAATGATTTTTTCTCTTTCTCGAAATAAAATCTGAGAGGAGTATTGGAACCATTATCGGCATAAACCTGTACTTTATGAGTTATTTTTTCACTACTACAATAAATACATTTATTAATAGTCATAATCCTATATTAAAGTTAATAGTTAAATAAAAAATTACTTTCCGATGCAGAAGCGGGAAAAAATATTATTCAAAATATCATCGTTTGTGACTTCACCGGTTATTTCGCCCAGACTGTTTAAAGCGTTTCTTAAATCGACTGAAATGAATTCACCGGAGTATTTCATTTCTAAAGTTTGTAATGCAATTTTCAGAGATTCAATAACTTTTTCGAGACAGATTTTATGTCTTAAATTTGTTAGTATAGTTTTATTAGATTCTAATCTGTCTTCCGCGAATTTGAATTTTAATGACATTTCTTTTTTCAAATTCTCAATAGAACTGTCATCATATATTGAAATTTTACGACCTTCAAAGGTTTCAGGATTTTTTAATAAATCTGATTTCGAGAATATCTTCAAAGTTTTATCTTTTTCAATAAAGTTCTCATAAGACAGAATATCCTTTTTTAATACCTCCTGATTTTGCGAAGAATCAATGAGATAAAGAATCAAATCAGCATCTTTGATTTTTCCATATGTTCGATTTATGCCTTCACTCTCAATTTCATCCTCAGTTATTCTTAGACCTGCAGTATCAATGAGGTTAAATAATATCCCATTTATAATTAAGTTTTCCTGTATAAAATCCCGAGTAGTCCCGGGTATCACACTGACAATGGCTCTTTGGGATTGCAAAAGAGAATTAAATAATGATGATTTTCCGCAATTAGGTTTTCCGGTTATAACAAGCTGAACGCCATTTCTTATTATTTTCCCGGAAATATAGGTTTCCAGAATTCTATTTAAATCATCGATTATATTATTAATCAAACTTATTAATTCATTTTTTTTAACGAATTCTACGTCTTCTTCCGCGAAATCAAGTTCGAGTTCAATCAGGGAGGTGACATTAATTATATCCTGACGAATTTTACTTAAATATTCCGAAAGTTTTCCTTCGAGCTGGTTAATTGAGGCTGAATGAGCCATATCTGTTTCCGAATTAATAAGTTCGGCAACTGCTTCAGCCTGAACGAGATCTATTCTTCCGTTAAGAAAAGCCCTTTGGGTGAATTCACCGGGCTGGGCATAGCTGGCACCTTTTTTCAAAATGCAATTTATAATTTTTTCTGCAATAAGTCTGCCGCCGTGTGATGAGATTTCGATGGAGTCCTCACCTGTATACGAATTTGGATTTTTAAAAATTGATACCAGGACTTCATCAACAATAGAATTATCATCGAATATATATCCAAAATGAATAGTGTGAGTTGGGACCAGATTCGCATCAAAATATTTATCATTCCTGCGACTTTTTGAAAATATTCCTGAAATTATACTAAATGCATTTTCACCGGAAATTCTCATAACCGATATACCGCCGGTTCCTGCAGGTGTTGATATTGCGGTTATGGTATCCATTAACTATATATTTTTTCGTTTAAGAATTAACCAAATGAAAACCGGAGCCCCAATGAAGGAGGTTATTATTCCAACCGGAATTTCCGATGGTGCAATTATGGTTCGTGATAATAAATCAGCAATTACTAGAAAGATTGCACCGAGTAAAATAGAGAAAGGTATAGAATACCTGTAATCAGCTCCGATTATTAACCGGGCGATGTTTGGAATAATTAATCCTACAAATGATATTATGCCGGCTACCGCGACTGCTGCTGCTGCCAAAATAGACGATATAATGATTGATAAAATCTGAATCCTCTTCATATTAAGGCCTAAATTTATTGAAACTTCCTCACCAAGGTTTAATATATTCAAATCTTTGGCAATGAATAATGCCCCTATAAGACCGAGCAGAATAAAAGCAATTGCGAGAGAAAACTCACTCCAGCCTTTCCCATTGAATCCCCCATTGAGCCAGTAAATAATCTGAGAAACATTATTCCCTGCCCTAATCATAAAAAAAGCGTTAATTGAGGAGATTAGTGCATTAATTGCTATTCCCGCTAAGATGATTTTATTTGATGAAATAAAATTGCTATATTTGTTAGATAAACTATTGGCAATTAGAAAAATAATAAAGGTTGTAATTAACGCGAAAATGAAAGATACAGGTGTTAAAAATGCAAATGGAAATACATTAATAAAAGAAAATACTACGATTGCGCCTAAACCTGCTCCGGCTGAGATGCCGAGTAAACCGGGTTCAGCGAGATTATTGCGAAGAAGAGATTGCAGTACAAACCCTGAGCAGGACAAAGCTGCACCAACGATCATGGAATTAAGGACTCTCGGCAGTCTATATTCAAATAAGATTTTATTGGTAACTTCATTATCAGATGAAAAGATATTTAATATTTCCGAAAATCTGATACCCGTAGAGCCAAGTGCTAAGGATAAGATTATTGCAACAATCAATAATAAAAAGGAAACCAGTAATATAAGAGTTTTATTATGCAACTACAAAAATTTATTATTAAAATAACTTTGTAATAATATAGATGTAATGAACAAATTTGGTTCTTTAAATATTAAACTGGCAATTTTTTTAAGCGGTGTTATAATATCCATCATCATTCTTATTTATACACAAATTATTGTGAATAAAATTCAGGAGAGAGAAACTCAAATTGCTGATCTATATGCAAAATCGCTTGAATATGTTGCAAAGGATGAGAGTGTTACGGGGGAATATAATTTTATCTTCAACGAGATTATACAAAAAATCGACTTTCCAATAATATTGACTGATAAAGATTATAAAATTGCCGATGTCTTCATTAATTTAGATTTGGACACTGCCAATTTAAGTAATAAAGAGAAAAATGATTTGATGATAAAGGAAGCTAAGAAAATGGCAAGTATAAATAATCCCATTAAAGTTACGATTTACGATACACTGATACTTAAATATGTAAATTACGGGCAATCAAGTTTAATAACGCAGTTAAAGTTTTTTCCGATAGTTGAAATTATTGTTGGAGGATTGTTTGTTTTATTAGGCTATATAGGTTTTTCATATATTAAGAAAACAGAACAGAGTAATATTTGGGTAGGATTATCGAGGGAAACTGCCCATCAACTTGGTACGCCTTTAAGCTCCCTGAACGGGTGGGTAGAAATCTTAAAAAATATACAGCCAAGAAGTGATGAACTTAATGACATAACATATGAAATCGAAAAGGATATCGAAAAATTAAGTAAAATTGCAGGAAGATTTTCCAAAATTGGTTCCCAGCCCGAACTTACCGAAGAAAATCTTTATAATGTAATTCAGGGTGTAATAATATATTTCGAAAAAAGGATACCGACACTAACTACAATTGATGGCAAGAAAGCAAAAAAAGTTCAGGTTAAATTAAATTCTCAGAAAGACATTACAGCTTATATAAATAAAGAATTATTTGAATGGGTTATTGAAAACATATTAAAAAATGCTCTGGATGCAATCGATAAGCCAATAGGCAGTATAGTATTTACTATTTCCGTAAAAGAAAAAGAATTATTCATAGACGTAAATGATAATGGAAAAGGCATTGATAAAAAATTCAAGAAAGATGTATTCCGACCCGGCTATTCAACAAAAAGACGAGGATGGGGATTAGGGCTTAGTTTATCTAAACGAATTATTGAAGATTATCATAAGGGTAAATTAAATGTGTTAGAATCCAATCCGGGAGCCGGAACGACTTTCAGAATCAAACTGAATAAATAATATTTTTGAGATACATTAAAGATAATATCTTAACTGCTAAAGAAGTATTTTTGAAATTCTTCTCAAGTAATTTTTCTATAATTACAGCCTTATTAATACTAAAACTTTTATTCCAGTTCATTTTATTCCAATCCGGATACAGATGGCTTTCGGCAGATGACTATTGCCGCACAGTAAAGTCATTCGAATGGCTTCAGAAACCTGAAATCAGCTCTGGAGTATGGCTTTCACCCCATTTCTGGCTGAATGGTCTCTTCATATATTTCTTTAAAAATATAATTTTTGCTGCATCATTTGTAAATATTCTATTTTCATCGCTAACTTTAGTTTACTTTTATAAATCATCTGAGATTTGTTTCGACAGGAAAACCGCAGTTATATCTTCACTAATTTTTATCTTATTTCCTTTCCAGGTCTGGCTAAGCATATCAGGATTACCGGAATCAATTTTCATATTCTTTGTAATTGCAGGATTTTATTATCTTTTGAAATGGGAAATATCTGAAAATTCTGAAACCATATATTTGGTATTAAGTTCAATTTTGATTGGATTATCGAATTTATTCAGATATGAAGGATGGTTATTCAGTGTTGTACTGGTAATTTTAGTGACATATAGAATTTATAAACAAAAACCTCCAAAAAGGGAATATTTTAAAATTGCAATCTCGCTCATATCTTTGATTTCTATAATATGGTGGTTAATTTTAAACTATTTAGATTATAAGGATTTTTTCTTCTTTGCAAAAGAGACATCTAAAATTTATGATACCTACGGTTCGGTAAAATTCTTTCAGAAATTTATTCAATATCCGATTTTTATTTTTTATATTGCTCCAATTACCAGTTTCTTCGCAATTAAAATAATCTGGGATTCTATTATGGGAAAAAACAACCATCTTTTAAAAGTGTTTGTTGTTTTTAACATATTAGAATTGATATTACTTATGCTTCAGGGCCTAGCCGGAACAGGCGGCACGAATATGATTTCACGATACGTTGTTGTAAATGCATTACTGTTTATTCCTTTGAGCGTTTATCAAATATATAAATTCAGAAAATATATTACAGTTTTTATATTCACATCGATTTTAATCATCAACAGCATCTGGAGCTTTTATTATCCTCAGCCATTCCGCGAAGATACATTTGAAATTGGTTATTTTGTGAAGTATTACTTAAATAACAAAAGTTTTAAAGATGAAGACAAAATTTATTTTGAAGAAATAGAAGGCTTCTATGATACATTCGCTGTCGAAGCACTTTCGAATAATCCTTCAAAATTCATACTCGGAAATTTACCAGCAACAATTTCTTCAATCGGAAAACCCAAAGGCAAGAAATCCAGTAAACTCTCTGAGGAAGAAGTTAATATTCTCGATATTCGGAATTATCTTCAAAAAAATAAAATTAATCTGGCAATTGTCAAAAGCGACGGGTATGCCGATAAACTTCGAAAAATGAATTTCAGGAGTGAGGAAATCGGTGATTACAAGATATTCTATATTAAAGAAAGGGAATCCAATCTAAATGATTCAACAGTAACACTTTTTGCAAATAATCTGTCAAACCTAGACAGTAATTCTGATAACATAAATTTCGGGAAACTCTTAGCCGTAAAAAATATAAAAATTGATAATACTAATTTCGGTGTAAATCCACAGACTATTACATTAGATTTCTATTCAGTGAATAAAAATATTATAGACAGTTTAGAATATGATAATTATGAGTTTGACAGGTTTCATTCGATAATACAAATCAGGACAATGAAAAATGATTCATTGGTTTACGTTGAAAATAAAAGAATTTTTTCCGACAAGAATATTGAAGATCTATTAGCTTATAATAATATAAGACAGATAATTGTAATTAAGCCATTTGCACTTTTATATTATACAAATAAATTTAGCGGTTCGCCATTTGAAAGCGGAGTTTATAATCTTGATTTAAGAATCAGAGATAATAAAAACAATAAAGATATATTAATGTATAAAGGCATAAAGCTTTTAAAACCAGATGTCCTGGAACTGTCAGTTAAGCAAGATTCACTGAAAACAAAAGCAGACAGTCTGAAAGCAAAACTTACAGATACACTTAAATTAAAATCCAAAACTATATCAACGGCAAAAAAAGATACGATAGTATATAATTACAGAATCGGGAGCATCGTTGCTGTTTTTCCGGATGCTAATTATGAAATATTGTTAAAGAAAAGTAATGTAGATGTTTATAAATTAATAGTTCAAAACGGATTGAAAGTTTTCTTTTCTCAGCGTTATCAGGGCGACCACTTCTTGAATTGGGTATTTACTTATTTTTAATTATTAAAAATCAATTAATAATTAATAATTAGTAATTAAAGAAAGAGCATAAAATAAAAGATTGGATAGGCAATATGATTACAAATTCAATTTATAATATATAAATAAAGAAAGAGCATGAAAGAAAGAATGGATAGCCAATGAGATTACAAAATCAATTATTAATATATAATGAACCCCACCTCCTTTTTTAAGGAGGTGGGAAGAGTTTTAAAGTAATTTTATTTATTTCAGATAGACCATTCGTTTAATATCATTAAATTTATCGGAAGATATTTTATACATATAAATACCGCTTGCTAAATTATTTGCATCGAAGAGAACAGAATAATTACCTGCTTTGTGATAGGAGTTTTGTAAAACCTGAACTTCCCTACCAAGCAAATCATAAACAGCAATTTTATAGAATCCACTATTGGGGACATCGTATTCTATCCTTGTTTGATTATTGAATGGATTGGGATAATTCTGGTATAGTTTGAATGAAACCGGGACAGTTCCGTTATTCGTAATTCCGGATGTGTTCCCTGCTGTATCTATGAAAACATTGTATAATTCTCCTCCATTTCCGAATGCACGGGCATGGACCTTTTTTCCACCTGCAATCGCGGATGTTCCATCGTCTGATACTGTGCAGTCGAATACAGAACCAGGAGTATTAATGGAAAAAATTGGAACCGGTGACATATCTGCAATTCTAAAAACTTCAAAGTCATCGTGTGCACTATTTAAATCGCCCCATGAACCACCAATTAATGTTTTGGAATTTTTTGATATAGCAACTGCTTGGACTTCATCACCTAAGCCGGCTAAAGTCCAGATTGGAGTGGAATTAGACGAATTAAATAATTTTATTTTTCCATCAACCGTAGTAGAGGATACAAAATTGAGCGTACCACAAGCAATATATTGTCCATCATACGAAATATCAACCGCTGTCATCCAGTTATAATAAGTTCCGGGAAGTTCCTGATCCAACCATAAGAAGTTATATGTCGAACCATTCCATTGAAAAACTCTCAGATAGCCCTGATAATTTATTAATGCGATCAAGTTTCCGTTACCGCTAATGCCTTGTTTTGTTTGTGTTCCGGCAGTATTTGAGGTCTGGAATATCATCTGACCGGTATAAGTTTTGAATACCCATACATTGCCATAAGTATTAACTATCACAAGAGAATCGTTTCCTGATATATTAATACCCTGAATAGCTGTAGGAACTTTATATTTCCAGACCGAAATATTTGTATCTTTACTAAAACAAAAAATAGTGCTAGTATCATTTCTGTTAGCACAAGAAACAATGAATTTGCCGTCACTTGTAATGTCCAATGGACCCGCAGTTCCGGTATCAGGGAGTACAGTAAGGTCAAAATTAAAGATTGGAACATTGCTCTGACGGTTGAAGATATATATATTTGTATATATACCAGCCGCTATATAACCTGCTGTATCAGAAATTGCAATATAATTATACCATGTCTCCTGTGGGACTGAAGTATATTCCCATATAGGTGTATTGTTAGTATTCCCGTATAGAGATATTCTTTTTGAATTCAAATCCCAGGCATCAATACTATATTGACCATTTCCACTTATCTTCGTAAAGTCAGCTATAGCAATCGGGTCTATGAAGTCCCATCTTATAAGGGAACCATTCGTGTTAGGATTATAAAAATCGAAGACAGAATATTGATTATCAATTTTTCCGTCAGCCCTTTGCGGAATAGTAACAATTTTGGACTGGATTGTATTTCCAAAACGGCTAAAAATTTCATTTTTACCAACTTTAACATTCTGAGAATATAAATTTGCAGCGAAAAGCAAAAATAAAATTAAATATTTTTTCATATTTTTATTTTTTAAATTTTTAAATATTATTCTGCTAACAATTTCTTTTTACAATCTTCAAGGATAACTTTCTGTCCGGAATCTACTTCCGGATAATGTAAATCAAGCTTCGCCAGGGTATCATTGATTATTTGTGAGATTAATAATCGAGAGAACCATTTTACATCCGCCGGGACTATATACCAGGGGGAATACTTCGCGCTGGTTTCATTAATAGCTTCTTCGTAATATTTTTGATAATCGTCCCAGCATTCACGTTCCTTCAAATCTGATGCAGAAAACTTCCAGTTTTTTGAGGGATCATCCAATCTTTTAAGAAATCTCTTTTTTTGTTCTTTTTTAGACAAATGCAGGAAAAACTTAATTTGTATTATTCCGTTTTGATAAAGATATTTTTCAAAATCTCTGATCTGTTCATATCTTTTATCCCAAATATTATTTTGAATAACTTCACGGGGAAGATTTTGATAATTAATCAAATTATGAACTCTTGCAACAAGAACGTCTTCATAATGCGACCGGTTAAATACACCTATTCTTCCACGTTCAGGAAGACCCTTATTTATTCTCCATAAATAATCGTGATGCAATTCTTCCATAGAAGGTTGTTTAAAACTAATAACCTGGGTCCCCTGGGGATTTAAACCACTCATGACATGTTTTATGGCTCCATCTTTACCTGCAGCATCTAAAGCCTGGAAAATGATCAATAAGGCATAATTCCCTTGCGCAAAAAGTTTATCCTGATACTCTACCATCTTTAAGATATTCTCCCCTAATACTTCTTTCGCCTCTTCTTTAGACTTAAAATTACCTGTATCATCAGTACGAAAATCTGCAAGTTTGATTTTAGGTTCTGCTCTATATTCGTTTAATTTCATAAAATTTTAAACACTAATTTTGTTATAGAATTCTTTTTGCACTACCGGTCAAAGAAAGAGCTTTAATTGAATTATCGGATAATTCAAAATTTACGATTAATTTTTCTCCGGATTGCGTTAATATTTTAACAGGTTTTGAAACATATTTAAGAACATTAGCTGCAATGGCAGCTGATAATGCACCGGTTCCGCAGGCAAGGGTTTCACCTTCGACACCTCTTTCATAACTCCGGATTTTTAGTTCTCCGTCAGAAGGATTCACGATTTCAATAAAATTAACATTGGCACCTTCCGGCATTAAATCTTTATGCATTCGAATATTTCTTCCCCATTCAATAATATCAACTTCTTCAATGTGTTTCACTATAGGATTCTCGATATCCTCAATAAATACAACAATATGCGGAGAGCCGACATCGAAATACGAAACTGTTAACATCTGCCACCATTCTGCAAAATGAACTTTCAGTTTAAATTTCAATTTAACTTTTGATGGTTTAGGGAAGCTCACTGAAATTGTTCCGTCTTCGAGGACTTTGCACTGATAAATTTTATTTACTGCTTCCAGGTTAATAAGGCTTTCTGATGATAATTTATTATCGAGTAAATATTTAATAGTCGCTCTCAGCCCATTGCCACACAGCGCGTTACCAGTTCCATCTTTATTATAATAATTCATTTTGAAATCTGCAAAATCTGATTGTTCAACAAAAATAACACCATCAAGACCTGAGTTTCCATCTAAGGAAATAAATTCTTTGGTTATATTCTCAAAATTGTGAATAAAATTCTCAAGATTATTAATTATGAGGAAGTCATTTCCGGCACCTGTATATTTTTGCATTTCAAAACTATACATACAATAATTGAAAAAATTAAGTTATCTAAATTTAAATACGATTTAACTCAAATAAAAGTTAAAATGTTCCATATACACCGCGACCACTTGTTTGTTTTGTTACTTTAATATCATTCAGTTGGGGCGCTTTTATTCTTATTTCTAATCTAAATCCTCTGAAAAAACCTGTAGGATACCAGTTGAAATTCATTTCCCATGAATTAAGATCCCGATATGCAGTGATATAAGGAGCGGAAACCTGCTTATTTACCAAATCATATCCCCCTGTAAAAGTGAATTTCCATTTGGGAGTAAGACTGAATACAATTGTAGTACTTAGGTTCGATGTTCTTGATGTAATAAAAGGGGTAGGTTTGAACTCAGAAAAATTGTAATTTATAGTTCCTGAAACGGGTATATCAACTACAGCTTTGTCAGGATATTTATCCTCTTTAGATTTTGATTTGGCGGTATCTGATGTTAATTTTTCATAATTCCGGATATTAAAGTTATATGATGTCGATAAATTAATATTGAAAGATGTCATATCAGCAATCTTTTTGTCTGTTGACCAGAGGAACTGATTTATTCTCGAATTAACAGACTGATCAAATTTATAAAAATTAAATGTTGCACCTCCGCCAATATTAAGAAGATTTCCGATTTGTGTTCTGAAATCAGTACGTAAATCGGACAGTTTCAGTGAATCAGCAGCAAAATTATAGTTAATGCCGAAATTAATATTTATAAGCTGAAATTTATTTTCTGTAGTATCATTTACCCTAGTTTTCATTTCAAATAAATTTCCAAAATTAAATTGTAACGACTGGCTTTCACCTATCGGAGCACCACCGTATAATTCTTTTTCAAATAGAGAATATTTCACTATATTACCGGAAGCGTCTCTGTATTTACCGTAGTAGCCAAAAGCATCAGATGAGAAGTCAGGAGAATAGACATAGCTGACAGAAGGTGTGATAGTGTGTTTAATTCCCGTAATGTTAAATAAATTCGGTTTAAAGATACCGATGAGTTTTGTATTTAATGAAATTCCAGTCTGGAAATATCTGACAGCTTTAAATCCATCATTATCCTGAACCTGAACAGTGCTATCGAGCGGATTAAAAGATTTGGTGATATATTTTAAATACCAAAGTTCTGTATAATTCAGAAACGGTCTGAAATTAATTGTTTTACTACTCGGTGAAAAATTGAGGTTAACATTATGCTGAACTCCATATCTTGAATCTCTGTAAGTACTGTCAAGCCGCCCCAGATAGTCGTTTACAGTTCTCTTAATTCTATCATTTCTGAAAGAACCGCTGTATGAATAAGAAAAATACTCGTAGAATTTCAGATTATCTACAGCTGCTAAATCTTTACGGAAGGGATAATTCTCTGAAATTGAGAAATTAAATGAAGGACGCCGTTCAAGAACATCTCCATTCTGAAGATTCTGATCACGGTAATAATTTAACGTCGCTGAGAACGGAGTACCTTCCCAATATTTTGATAATGTGAGGTTTGAAACAACGTTTTGTTGTAATAATTCACCTAACCTGTTACTGTTATTATCATAATAACTTTTACCGCTGACAAATGATAAATTTCCGCTTAATGATGTCGTCGGGTCAATTTTTTGGTTGTGTGTCAAGTTCAAAGCCCAGGCATCAGAAGAAAATTTATCAAGGTCTTTGGTTTCACCAACTCTAATTCTTGAATACCCTCCATTGATTTCCCCATTAAAATTATATTTGAGAGCATATCTGAACCTTCCGCTTAAATCAATTCTGCCTTTAGAAAACCAGCTTGCCGTACTATTAACATCCAAATAATCATTTATTGCCCAGAAATATCCAAATCTTGAAAAATAAACTCCGTAGGTTGCATCATTTCCATAAGTTGGCGGTATGATTCCCGATGACCTGCCAGTACGATTAGGAAAAACAGCAAATGGAATCCAGAAAACCGGAACACCCTCAATATAAAGAAAAACAGATTGTGCTATTATTTTGTCTTTAGGTATCATTTTCATTTTGGGAGAAAAGAAATAATATTCAGGGTCTATCCTCTCCGTCGAAGTTGTGTATAAGCCATTTTGTATAAAATAAACCTGAGAGTTCACTTTTTTTATTTTGTCCCCGAAATAATATCCGACATCTGCATCTGAGTAACCCATTGAAACTGTTCCCTGTTGATTTTCAAAGCTATACGTAAGTTTGGAGCCCTCATATTTGTCACTACCCTGAAACATCAATGGCGGTTGAATTATATTCCCCTGCCCGGAAGAATCAATACCTGTTGCTTCAAGAATTTTAGTATCCTGATTGACAATTATTTGCCCGGCATTAAGTTTTAAATCTTTATAAAGAAGAACACCATTATAAAACAAATGTATAGTTTTTTCTTTTATATTGAACACGGCTGAATCCCTTGCAGAATAATCAATTACGGCATCAATATCGGATTTAATCTGTTTAGAAGTGTCAATTAAGGTTTTTAAAGAATCCCTGTTTGCAATAGTGTCTTTGATATTTAAAGAATCTTTTCCAATTTGAGAAAAAGATATAGCGGGCATTAAAAGAAGAAACAATATGTAAAAGTATCTTTGCAAATTCAGAAATAAAATACCTGATTATTTGAGAACAACATCATTTGGTAACTCATCAATATCATCCTCATTGCGGGGAAATTCTCTGGCAAGTATTGAACCAATAGAATTTAACAGATTAATAATGCCATCTTTGAAATTATCTTTTGAGAAATGTCCGCTTAATTCAGCGGCAATATTTTCCCAAGCTTGAAAATCAACTTTACTATTTATTCCTTCGTCAGCAATAATTTCAAATTTCTTATCTTTAAATAATATCATAACCAGCACACCAGTACGGTGTTTAGTTTTTTCCATTCCAAGCTTGTAGAATTCTTTTACAGCAAGTTCTCTTGAAGAGTTTTTCTTTTCATGCCATTCTATTTTATATTTCACATAGAGCCTTAGTTCCCCCGAAGTGGTTTTTTCAATTTCTTTAATTACATCCGCAATCTCCTGAAAGTCTGATTTGGAAAGATATTTTTTAATATAATTTATAAACATAAAATTAAATTTTAATTTAAGATTTACCAGCTGCCGCTTGCACCACCGCCGCCAAAGGAGCCCCCACCGCCGGAGAAGCCGCCAAACGAGCCTCCGCTGCTTCCAGAACTACCTCCTGAGCCCCATCCGCCCCAAAATCCTCCACCCATACCTCCTCCGGTATAATGTCTTCTCCCAAATCCAAAGATTCTTTGAATGATAGAAATGAATATCATTAAGAAGATAAAACCAAATATTAAGAAGATAAATATTGGAAGCCCGAAGCAAATATTTTGATTTGAATTATTTTTACTATCAGTATTTTTATACTCGTTCTTTGTTGCGAGGATAATTGCGTCCACCCCTTTCGTAATTCCTTCATAATATTTTCCTTCACGAAAACCCGGTGTGACTTCGTTTCTGAGTATCGAAGAAGATGTTGCATCGGTTAACACTCCTTCAAGCCCATATCCAACTTCTATTCTCATTTTTTTGTCTTTCAAAGCGATAAGAAGGAGAACGCCATTATTTTTATCTTTTTTTCCTATTTTATTTGCAGTAGCAATTTTATAAGCAACAGTTTCGAGCGGCTCTCCATTCAGCGATTCAATTACATAAACGATAATCTGATTGCTGGTCTGTTTTTCAAAATCTACAAGTTTTTTCAGAAGTGCATTAATCTGATCGGAGGAAAGCGTGTTAGTTTCATCTACAACGTATTTTTTAATGACCGTTGGATTTTCCGAAAGGGATTTTTCAGTATTTGTTTGCGGGAAAGAATTGATGAAAGGAACCGCAAGCAAAATCAATATTAAAATTATTCTATTAAGCACTTATATATTATTAATTTATATTATATAAAGTTGATAAAAACAAATATCATAATAAATATAAAAATTTTAAGCATAAAAAAAGCGGTCTGAATCAAATTCCAGACCGCTTAAATCTAAAAATCAATATTGTTAACCACCAGCTTCATTTACTTTTTTCAAATCTTCTTCCTCCATCTTCAAGAATGCATATTTCTTGTCAATATTAGCCATATTGATTTGATCAAGTATTTCAACCATAGTTTTATATTTCATTTTTCTGTCAAATTTCAAAAGAACAAGGAGGTCTAGATTTTTTTGCTTGTTTAATGCTGCTACTGTTTCAAGTTTAACTTTAATATCTTTTACATCAACTTTTTCAACAGGCTGTTCTGAGCCATCAGAATTACCTCTAAAGGTATAAATGTTGCCCTTTTCAGAAACTCTAACAAACAAAACAGTTCCCATATCAACTTTTAATTTATCTTTCTCTTCACCTTTAGGTAAATTAATTCTCATTACCTGAGGTTTTGAAAGTGTAGTTGTTAGCATAAAGAAAGTTAAAAGCAGCATTATTACGTCCACCATAGGGGTCATATCAATTTTTACACCGGCTTTTTTGACGGTTTTGTGTTGCTTACCGCGTCCTCCCCCTGCATCCGGGGAATCGAAATCTGTTCCTGACATTATTTAAACTCCTAAATTAAGTTTTTATTTAGTTTTTTTCTCTTTTAAGCTGTGTTAGCATATTGAACACCGTATTTCTGGTTTCTTTTAGTGAAGCCATCAAATCTTCCATAGCACCAAAATCCGCATCCTGGTCACCTTTAACAACTATCCTCAAAGCAGAATTTCCTTTTTCATCTCTCGGTCCTTTTGCTTTTATGTCACTAAGCTTTTTTTCAAATTCTGCTTTTGAAGGGAGGAACATAACAGGCCGTTTGAAGTCCTGACCTCCGACTTTTCCAGACGTTTTGAATTCGCTTTGTGTTAAAGAATCCGGATGATATACGCCGATACCATATTCATCACCGAATAATTCTTTTCTAAGAACCGGATTATCGACATCGAGGAAGATATCTCCGCTTTTAGTAAGTGTTATAGTCAATAATTTTGTATCAGGCACCTTGCTCGTGTCCGCATCAGACGATTTTGGAAGAGTTACTTCAACTGCTGCCGATTCGACTATTTTAAAAGTCGCTGTAAGCATAAAAAATGTCAGAAGAAGCATGATAACATCAACCATGGGTGTCATATCAATTTTAATATCAGCTTTCTTAATATCTCTTACTTTTTTCATACCTGAAAATTAAATATTCTTTATAAAAAATTTCTGTATTTTTAAAAAAATTGATTTACTTGGATTTATAAGCGATTATTGCCAACAGATTATAAGTCGCTTCATCAATCATATAAGTAATGGTACCAACTTTTGTAAGGAAGAAATTATAAGAAATAGTACCGATGATTGCACCACCCAGTCCAAAAGCTGTATTAATAAGAGCTTCGGATATACCATTCGACAATGCTGTCGGATCAGGATTACCTGCAACAGCCAGAGCCTGGAATGATCTGATCATACCTAATACTGTTCCAAACAGACCAAATAAAACGGAAACGGAAGCGATAGTTGCAAGAGCAGAGAGATTTCTATTCAGAAGCGGAAGTTCCAAACCCATTGCTTCTTCAATTGCATTCTTTACTTCTTCTAACTTACTTTCCGCATCTTTTGATTTATCACTTGCAATAACCTGGTACGTTTCAAGACCTTGCTTAAGAATATTTGCAATAGAACCTTTTTGTTTATCACATAATGCGATGGTACCTTCGATGTCACCGTCTTTTAATGTAATTTGTATATTTTTCAAGAAAGGTTCGATTGGGCCTTTTCCTTTTGCTTTGCCGAGTGAAAGTGCTCTTTCAATTGAATAGGTACAAACCATAATTAATAAAGCAATCAAAGGCATAACTACCCAGCCACCCAGGTAAATAACTCCAAAATAATTTCCTTTTTTAGGAGTCATTGTTCCAGGTTCAAAATTGTTAGGATTTCCTAATATGAAGAAAAAGATAACAATAGCAGCAATTAGTGCAACTGATATCAATATGGCACTAAACATTCCCGATTTTTTCATTTATTTTTCGACCTCCGTTTAATTTTTATTTATTTAAATTAATCTATTTTATTAAGAGAATTCAATTTCATTTAAAACTCGCTAATGATTCTTCTAGCGAATGGAAGGAATCAAAAATTAAGGACAATTTGGTTATTACGAAAAGGTTTTCAAGGTTTTTATTAAGCTGACATAGGACGACTTTGCCATCTCTTTTTGTGTAATTTGCATGAGCAGAAATTAAAACACCTAACGCTGTGCTGTTAAGATATAAAACCTGACCAAGGTCAATTATCAATTTCTTATTTCCTTTCTCGGAAAGTAATTTGATGGAATCACGTAATTCATCAGTTTCATCCCCGCCAACAAAATTTCCTTTCGGCTGGATTACTACAATGTCTCTTTCATTATGTTCAGTTACTTTAATTTTTGCCATATATTTTTATTTTATAAGTTAATAAAATAATTTAATAATATGAAATATTCAATTAACAAATTGGTTATTCTTTAAAAAATCCGCCTAAACTTCCAGTTTTAGAAGAATATTTTTACTGATTATATTTATTTCGCCCAGACCGTCAATTTTAATAATATCCGAAATACTATTATAAAATTCCAATACCGGAGAAGTTAGTTCTTTGTATAATTTAAACCTTTTCCTTATAGATTGTTCATTATCATCACTTCTACCTCTTTTAAGCAGTCTCCTTAAAAGTTCATCTTCAGCAGCATCTAAATATATCACTTTAAAATTTGAATATTTCAATTCTTTAAAAATATCATTCAGAGCTTTAGCCTGGTCAACAGTTCTTGGAAAACCATCCAGAATAAAACCATTTAATGTTGTTTTCGAACCATTTAACAAGGTTTCTTTTACAATTCCTATCATTATATCATCGGGAACAAGTTCTCCCCTGTCCATTAATTCTTTTGCTTTCAAACCCAATTCAGTTCCTTTTTCTGCGGAAGCTCTTAATACTTCACCGGTTGATAAATGAAAAAGATTAAGCTTTTCAGAAATTAATTGTGCTTGCGTTCCTTTACCTACACCCGGAGGCCCGAAAATTAGTAATTGATGCATAAATTCAATATTATTTTTGATACAGAGTAGCAAGTTGTCCACAAGCAGCATTGATGTCAACCCCACTGCTAGAACGTAAGTTAACGACAACTTTCTTATTTTTCAACTTTGTAATAAACGAATTTAAACTATTAATTAAAAGTGAATTATATTTACCGTTTTCATAAAATTCTTCTTTCCTGTAAATATCCAAAGGAGGTTTGAGTATAGAATGAATTGGATGAAAAGGAATCAGATTGAAATTGCAAGGTACCATTCCCGATAATTTTGAGAGCCTGTTAATATCATTGACCCCGTCATTCAGATTATGGAAGTAAATATATTCATATGTTATTTTTGTTTTAGTTTTCCGGTAAAAATAAATTAGTTCCTGATAAATATCAGAAAGTTTATTAATTTTTGCAGCCGGAATTATTTTTTCACGTAATCCCTGATCAGTTGTGTGAAGAGACAGAGCAAGCTTAGTATTTTTTATCTTCCTATTCTCATCTTTGGCAAGTATATCCGCAAATTTTCTAATCTTAGTTTTAAACCCTACTGTCGAAACGGTAATTTTTTTTGATGAGAGTCCAAAGCCATCTTTATCGGTAAGTACTTTCAAAGCTTTAATAAGATTCTCAAAGTTTAAAAAAGGTTCACCCATACCCATAAAAACAATGTTTGTAGGCTGAAGTTGGGTAATTTTTTTCACAAGATAAACCTGTAGAATTATCTCACTTAAATCGAGATTTTTCAGAAATCCCATTTTCCCTGTTGCGCAAAATTCACAACCGACGTTACATCCAACCTGAGTTGAAACACAAATTGTATTTCTATTATCTTCTGAGATTAGAACTGTTTCAATTTTGTGATTATCACCGCTATTATTATAATCCGGAATTTCAAACAAAAATTTCTGTGTATTATCAATTGATTTTGACACAGTTATCAATTTTAATGACGGTATAAAATATTTATCCTTTAACTGTTCTTTGATAATCTTTGGAATTCCACGCAAATTGTCAAAATTATCAGTTAACAATTTATGTAATGCGATAAATATCTGCAAAGAACGGTACTTATAATCTATTATGTCTGATAATTCGCCCGAAAGGTCATCAAGAGTAAAATTATAAATATTTTTCATACTAAAAAATAACATATCGCAAATGAAATAAAAATTGAAATAATAAATTTGATGAATTATTTTACACTTTTATAAATAACTTGATTTAATATGATGAATAATTTTTTTATCTTAACACTCCTAAATTTTCATAACTGAGTTGATGCTGTTAGATTTATCCAATTTAAATCCTGAACAAAAGAAAGCAGTCGAAGAGATTAATGGTCCCTGCATGATAATTGCCGGTGCAGGAAGCGGAAAAACCAGAGTCCTGACTTATAAAATTGCTTATCTTATAGAATCCGGAATAAATCCTTACAAGATTCTGTCTCTTACTTTCACTAATAAAGCTGCCGAAGAAATGAAAAGCAGAGTAGCTTCTTTGTCACCAATAAATATTGACCCTCTCTGGATTGGAACTTTCCATTCAATGTTTGCAAGGATGCTCAGGATTGAAGCTGAATTAATAGGATATACCAGAAACTATACCATATATGATTCTGATGATTCTCAAAACGTAATAAAGAGAATAATGGTTAGTCAGAATTTATCGGTGGAAAAAATCAATCCTGCAGCGATACATCACAGCATAAGCAATTTAAAAAATAAGCTTATCTATCCAAATGAATTTGCTTCTATTGCTAAATCAAAATTCGAAATAAAGGTCAGTGAAATATATTACGAATATCAGGTTTATTTAAGGAAAAGTAATTCGATGGATTTTGATGATTTACTTTTGAAACCTATAGAATTATTTGAAACCAGACCGGAGATATTAGAAAAATACCAAAACAGATTTCAATACATTTTAGTTGACGAATACCAGGACACTAACAGAGCTCAATATATCGTTTTAAAAATGCTGGCGGCAAAAAATCAAAATATTTCCGTTGTTGGAGATGATGCCCAATCAATTTATCACTGGAGGGGTGCGGAAATTAAGAATATTTTCGATTTCGAATCTGATTTTAACAACCATAAATTATTCCGGCTTGAGCAGAATTACCGTTCAACAAAAAAGATTCTATCACTTGCGGATAATGTGATAATGCAAAACAAAAAGCAGATAGAAAAGACATTATGGACGGAGAATGGAAGCGGAGAATTTATCACAATAATAGAAACTATGACCGACAGGGATGAAGCTCACCGGGTTGCGAGATATATTAAAGAAGAGCTTCACAAAAGCAAAATCAATTTTAAAGATTTTGCTGTTCTATACAGAACAAATGCCCAGTCAAGGCTTATTGAAGATGCAATGAGAGAAAATGATATTCCATATTTAATAATCGGAGGTATAAGATTTTATCAGAGAAAAGAAATTAAAGATGTATTAAGTTATTTCAGAATAATTGTAAACCCAAACGATGAAGAATCAATACTAAGAGTGTTGAATCTTACAGAAGGAATCGGAAAAACCACAATCGATAAACTCAATACAATTGCAGAGCATAGAAAAATAAGTCTTTCCGAAGTATTAAGTGAAATATCAAAAGAATCAATTTTTGGTGCCAAAATAAAATCGGGCTTAAAAAAGATTAACGATTATATTCAGAAATATAAATATCTTAAAGATGAAATATCGCTTTCTGAGCTTTGCAAAGCGATGATAGACGAAATTGGATTAATAAAAGAATTAAAAGAAGAAGGAACTCCGGAATCCGAAGAGCGATTAAACAACATAAACGAGTTGATATCGGCAATTGTCGAGTTTTCAGAAGATGATAAAGATGCAAAGCTTGAAGATTTTCTCCAAAAAGTCTCTTTAGTAGCGGATATTGATAACCTTGATAATAAAAAAAATGCAGTAACTCTGATGACAATCCACGCCGCTAAAGGTCTTGAATATTCCGTAGTCTTTATAACGGGATTAGAAGAAGGTTTATTCCCGGTTACAGGTTCGATTTCAAGTGAAGAAGAACTTGAAGAAGAGCGAAGATTATTTTATGTTGCAATTACCAGGGCAAAAGAAAAACTCTATATTTCTTTTGCAAATCAGCGTCATAGATTCGGCACTCCATCATATCAGATGAAATCCAGATTCCTGAAAGAAATTGACCAGGAAGTATTAACAGCGAATACTGTTTATGATGGCTTTAAGCTTAACCAGAGCGGCAGAAACATTGTTAACAAAAGCACAGGGAAAAGACTTTTAGATTTTAAAGGTTCACGGTTTGAATCAATTAAGATAAAACAACATGAAAATTTTTATGAAGATGATGACAAATTCCCTGAAATATCTAAAGGTGTCAAAATTTATCATGAAAAATTTGGTAACGGGACTGTAGTTTCAACAACGGGGAGAGGAACAGAAAAGAAAGCCGAGATATATTTCGATGACATAGGCGTTATAAAAATTATTCTTAAATATGCAAAAATGAGGGTATCAGGATGAATTACTGGTTATTAAAAACAGAACCTTCTGTTTATTCATTTAACAATTTATTAAGCGATGGAAAGACTTGCTGGGATGGAGTTACGAGCAATGCCGGACTGAAATTTATCAGAAGTATTCAAAAAGGAGATTTCGCATTCATTTATCATACAGGAAATGAAAAATGCATTACCGGCATTTCAGAAATCGTATCAAATCCTTATAAAGACCCCAAATCAGATGATGAGAGGTTAGTTGTATTTGATATTAAACCATTGAAGAAACTGGTTAAAGAGATTACGTTAACTCAAATCAAATCAGATAAAGTTTTCTCAGACTTTGCATTAGTAAGAGAAGGCAGACTAACTGTTGTACCGGTTTCTAAGGAATTATGGAATTACATATTAAAACTAAGTGATACAAAATAATTTAAAAACTAAAAACGATAAAATTGGAATTTTTCAAAGACATATATAACATTGTAACCGAAAAGGATTTTCTTAAAAATCTGATAATGTGGGGCGGATATATAGGGTTATTTATTATTGTTTACGCGGAAACCGGATTGCTATTAGGTTTTTTCTTACCGGGTGATTCACTACTGGTTACTGCGGGACTTTTAGCTGCAACTCCCGTATCGGCAGCTACTCCGGATGTTCATTACCTGAATATTGTATATTTAATTCTCCTGCTAATTCCTGCTTCGATTCTTGGTGATAACACCGGATATTTAATTGGATATAAAGCAGGACCAAAGCTTTTTAAAAAAGAACAATCTTTATTTTTCCGAAAAGATTATTTGATAAAAACACACGAATTTTATGAAAAATACGGCGGTATTGCATTAATACTTGCAAAGTTTACGCCGATTGTCAGAGCGTTCGTAGCTACGGTAGCAGGAATAGGACAGATGAGTTACTGGAAGTTTTTTAGATTTAATATGATAGGTGCTATTACCTGGATTTCAAGTATGACGTTACTCGGTTACTTTCTCGGCAGAAATATTCCGGATATTGATAAACACATAGAAAAAGTTATTGCAGTAATTATATTTATATCTTTCCTGCCAATTATTATTAAATATATCAGACATAAATTATCAAAGAAAAAAATTACAGCATAACAAGTTAATATTTATGGTAGAAGAAAGATGATTTTAACAGGAATATTTGATTACTATCTATTTTAAGATTGTATCAATACTTATATTATTATATTTTTGTAAACTAAGTATTTAATTACAGAGAGTTGTCCGAGTGGTTGAAGGAGCACGCCTGGAAAGTGTGTAACTGGGGAACTGGTTCGCGGGTTCGAATCCCGCACTCTCTGCAGAGAAAGCATAAACAATAAAAAAAGCAGATAATAATCTGCTTTTTTTATTAAAAACTTCAACAAACCAGCTATTATATAAAATTTTTTTATACAGATTTTAATCCTGACTTGAGTTTATAACAAGAATTAATTTAATTAGTTCGATATGATGAATGAATCGAGATTTAAATTATATATATTAATCATAATTACGCTGTCGTCATTTATGACAGCATTTATGGGTTCAGCGATAAATGTTGCTCTTCCAATCATAGGAAAAGAATTTAATGCTGGTGCTGTATTATTAAGCTGGTTTGCTACTGCATACTTATTAACCACAGCGGTTTTACTTATTCCTATAGGAAAACTTTCCGATATATACGGAAGAGGAAAATTTTTAAAGGCAGGTATAATAATATTTTCAGTGGGTTCACTTCTTTGCGGATTATCAAATTCCGGAATTGTACTTTTAATTTTAAGATTATTTCAGGGTATTGGTTCGGCAATGATTTTTACCACAGCTGCTGCAATTCTTGTTTCCGTTTTTCCGATTAACGAAAGAGGAAAAGTAATTGGAATTTATATAACATCCGTTTATACCGGTCTTTCTACAGGACCATTTCTGGGCGGTATTATTTCCCATTACCTTGGATGGAGGTATATTTTTTATTTCAATTTTATTATAGGAACGATTCTAATTTTGTTCGTATTTATGAAACTGAAAACTGACTGGATTGAAGCTGAAGATGAAAAATTTGATTTGACAGGTTCAATCATATATATACTTTCCCTGACTGCTCTTATGCTGGGACTCACTTTTCTGCCCCAAATAACAGGTGCCATTTTACTGATTTCCGGATTAACGGGGCTTTATGTTTTTTATTTATATGAAAAGAAAAAGGAGAATCCTGTTTTTAATGTTAATCGTTTTTAAATCCAATAAAACATTTACATATTCTAATATAGCGGCTCTGATAAATTACAGTGCAACTTTCGCAATAAGTTTTCTAATGAGTTTATATCTGCAAAATATAAAGGGTTTAACTTCTCAGGACGCAGGTTTTATATTAGTTACACAACCTCTGATGATGGCAGTGTTTTCTCCTCTTGCGGGTAAATTATCGGATAAAATCGAGCCTCAAAAAGTTGCTTCTTTGGGAATGGGATTTTTGACAGGAGGATTAATTTTATTTGCCTTCCTGAACGTGGACTTTAGTTATTTATTAATAATCGTCAATCTTGCAATAATTGGGTTTGGATTTGCTTTGTTTTCCTCACCTAATACAAATGCTGTTATGAGTTCTGTTGACAAAAGATACTATGGAGTGGCATCATCAACACTTTCATCAATGAGAATGGTTGGTCAGATGTTTAGCATGGGTATTGTGATTGTAATATTTTCAATATTTATCGGAAAAGGAGAAATAACTGCCGATAATCAAGAGGCTTTTATCTCCGGCATAAGGTTAGCATTTTTACTTTTCAGTGTATTGTGTTTTTTAGGTATTTTTGCATCGTTAGCGAGAGGAAAAATACATAACAATTGAAGAATGAAAAATGATTAATGAGTAATGAATAATGGAAAAAGTAGTCAGTAGTTAGTAGCAAATATGACCGACGCTATACAACGATTAATGAGAAATGATGAACTGTTAATGAGAAATGAAGAATCAGTAATAAGAGATAAAAAATGAACTACAATAAATTAACTTATAAAAAAAGGACAGAATAAATTAGTCTACCTTTTGGAAACATTTGTAAAAAATAAACCTGTTATTTTTTTTCATCCTTGGCCTCAAGAAATGATGGA
This sequence comes from uncultured Ignavibacteria bacterium, assembly GCA_963806045.1. Classification (GTDB taxonomy): domain Bacteria; phylum Bacteroidota; class Ignavibacteria; order Tepidaquicellales; family Tepidaquicellaceae; genus DATCHW01. The sequence goes on from CAWDWP010000016.1 coordinate 147,606, forward strand.
ACAGTTCTGAAGACATAATCCCATAAAGGGTTACTTACACCGTAAGCCGAATCTTCCCCATAGTAGTGATGTTTTAAATGGTATTCCTTGAGATATTTCAGTATTCCCGATTTCATTTTAAAATGGTGTGTCGCATAGTGTATGGAATCATAAGCCACATATCCAAGAACCAAACCGCTAAATGCATTAAGGTAATATATACCAAAAACCCATTTAAAGAAGAAAAAGAAAATTAAAGCCAAGGGAATACTTACGAGCAACGGCATTACCAACCTTGTGCTATCCCGAGGATAATCGTGATGTATTCCATGAACCAGGAAGTGAAGCTTCTTGCCAACTTCGGTTTTCGGACTATAGTGGAAGGCAAATCTATGGATAATATACTCCAGCAGAGTCCACAAAAAAATGCCAAGCAGAGTAAATAGTACTCCATTAATAATTTTATCAATCTGCCTGAATCCGAAATACTCCGCAACTGATACCACCGGGATGTAGACTACGAGCGGAGTTGCAGGATGTATATGCGAAAAATATTCCAAAACCGGATTTTTAAACAAAGGAACTGTCTCATCCCTGTTAGAAACAAAGTTAGGCATAATTATAAAATTTATTTAAAAAAACATTTTCTAAATTTAAATATTAATTTCTCTAATCAAAAGGATTAACGTAATTTTATAAAAAAAAGTTCAGAAAGAACTCAAATTCGGAAAATTAATAAAGGAGTGCCCCTATGTAACTTAAGTCAGTAGTGCATTTTACGTATGTTGCATTTTTTCGAATACATTATTATCTTAAGCCAAGAAATCCCATAAATTAAAAAAAAGGAAATTCAATGAACAAAGAACAACTCATTGACAAAATTGCTGGTGATGCAGAAATCACTAAAGTAAGCGCAAGAGCTGCATTAGAATCTTTTATGGATGCAGTAAAAAAAGCAGTAAAGAAGGGTGATAAAGTCGGGTTAGTAGGATTCGGCACATTCTCGAGGGGAAATAGAAAAGCAAGAGCCGGAAGAAATCCTCAAACCGGTAAGGAAATTAAAATTGCTGCGAAGAAAGTTGCGAAATTCAAAGCCGGAAAAGAATTTGCAAACTTTGTAAACGGTAAGAAATAATTTTAGTTATAAATTTTTTCAGAAGCACTGCTGAAAGGCAGTGCTTTTTTTATTTGATGACTGCAAATTTTCCGACTTTTTCCTTAACATCAATACCTCTGGAATCTTTACCCGTTGCCCGGAAAATATAAATACCTGATGGAATAAAATTTCCGTCCTGGTCTTTTAAATCCCAATCAGCTCCCCCATTAGAAGTTAGCTCGTCTACTTTGCTTATAAATTTCCCCGTCAAATCATATATGTAAATCGAAGCAACAGGAGTCAAATTCGCAAACGTGATAATATTTTTCCCGGAATTTATTTTATATGGATTAGGGTAAACCGTAACTTCTTCAAGATTTTCCTTGTTGAATGTAAGTCCAAGGAAACTCCCGGCGCCTTCAACAATTTTAATCCCGTTCTGAGAATATAAATTAAAAACCCTCAGAATGTAATTTCTCCCGGAAGCTCCAATGTAACCTTTATTTTCAAGATTCAAATAAACGACCGAAGGATTAGAATTATCCCGTTCTGCTGAAATTACTTTCTGGAAGAAAGGTTCAAATACATAATTATTTAAATTGCTTAAAGAAGAAGAATCAACCGGTAAATTAAATTCAACCTGAAGTCTGTATTTTCCGGCAAGAGATAATTTTTGCATATAAAATTTTTGAGTATCTGACTGACTTGCCTGAAAACTTACAATATTTGAATCGACCGGTGAACCATAAAAGTCCGACAAATTTCTTGAAAATATTGAATAATTTCCATTTGGTATTCTTTGCCCAAAACTCAATAAATATTCAAAATCGTTCTTAAAGGATATATTTTTAGGTGAACCTAAACCATTACTTAAAACAAAGGAGTTCATCGGAGGAATCAGGTAATTCACTTTTTCAGAAAAAACAGTAAGAATAAAACCATTTCCAAGATAACTTGCTGAAAGTAACCTTGATTTATTGTGTGTAAATGCCTTTTTTATTACCGTAGGCTGACTTTCCCTGATAAGAAGACTGGTATCTACAGCGGAAACAAAATAAAAATAATCTTTCCTGTTTAAGAGATTAATATCCATATATCCCGGAGTTTGTACTGAATCCAAAAGTACGAAATGAAGCGAGTCAAAACTACTTCTATATATTTTATAATAGTCCGCTCCCGCAGACGGATCAAAACTAATGGTAACTTTATTGGAATCTATGGCAAACACTTTAAGACTCAAAGGTGTAGGCGGTATTTGATTTGCAACATTTTTCTCATAGAAGAAAAGCGTATCATTATTCGTATTTAATCCAATTTCGTTTACACCATTTTTATCAAAATCATATACTAACTGGTTAAAAGAATTAATATCATTTAAATAAAATACGGGTTTAAATGACTGACTCGTGACATCATATTTAAGAATATAGAAATATAAACCGGTATTTACTAAAATTTCATCCTGAGAACCATTATCAATATTACCGGATTTAGTAGATATCTGAGCAGTGGGTTTATTATTGTATATATCTGCATTTCCTACAATGCTATAATTTCCGTTCTGATACTTAAAAACATATAAGGAATAATATTGAGAGGGATTATTATCATTAGTTACCGTACCAACCGCAAATTCCTTTTTTCCATCACCGAGGAAATCTCCCGAAGACAAGGTTTTCACCTTTGATAAATCTGTCGAATGTATAAGAAAATACTTTGGAATATGTGTTATTTGAAACACATTTATAAACCTGAAGAACAGTATTGGGGCTTGATGATGATGGATTATTATAAATTAAATTTGTAAATACTATCTCGAGTTTCCCATCGTTATCAAAATCTTCTACCAATACATTTTGGGAATTAGGTTCTGAAGAAGCGCCTCCTTCATAGGGAAGGTTTGCAATTTCCACAAAATTAAAATTTCCTGTGTTTTCCAGAATTCGTAATCCTGTTTTACCAAAACCAATTATTTCTTTTAAGCTATCACCATCAGTATCTGCAATTCTTGAAGACCAAAAATTATTACCAAGCGTATCAGACCAAACCAAAGAAGTTGGGACCTGCGAATTAGACGGTGGTTTAAACAAGAATCCATTTCTACCCTTCGAAGCAAGCATTTCAATTTTTGAATCAGAATTCACATCACCGAGGTCCCTTGCAATAATAAAATCATTCCATTGATTACCAGGAACTCTCTGGAAAATTCCACTACTGAATGTGTAAACACCTGTTCTTAAGTTATTATTTATTTCATTTGCGAATAAATTATCTTTTCCATTACCAATATCAATAATTTTATTGCATATTTGCAATGCAGGAAGCGAATAACTTTTCCTCACAAATCCGTAACTGTTTATCTCCCTTCCTGTTTTGAAAAGGAAAGCCGGGTTAGACAATACCGTGCTTTTCCCATTCAGAGATACTACTTCAATATAAAATTCATAATCCGTATCGGGAATTAAATCCGAACATTTAATTAATCCGGAATGAGATTGCGTAATTACTCCTATATTCGAGCCTCCGTCTGCATAAATAAACTGAAAAGGTTCATTAATATTTTTCCTTTTAAAATAAATTTTACCGAGAGTTTTTTTATTAGTTGTAAATTCAACCAATTCAGAGTAATTATTTTTATCAATTAAATTCCCAAAAGAATAATCAAGAATTACAGGATTACTCCTGTCTTTATAAATCACCTGACTATGCTGAATGGTTCTGCCGTTCTGAAGATTGATAATTAAACTTAAAGTATAAGATGTATCTGCGAGAGATGATGTGTTCCATTTATAAACTGTATCGGAAATAACCTGCGATGCGACATTGGTAACCAAAGGGATAATGTTTTGAGGATATTCGCTAATGCCGTAATAGATTGAGTATGATGAAAACAACGGGGACGCAGCAGAAATACAAATTGGAACGGTATCATTTGCAAATGAATAATCCTGATAAGGATTATATATTCTGGCTATCGAAGGATTAAAGGAATTATTTAATGAACTAATTGCATTTATTCTACCTGAGGCAAGCTCGAAATTCCAACCGGATTGACCGTTAAGATAGCTTGTAGATGAAACCAGAATTCCTCTCATTTCTTCAGGTTTTAATCCTGGATTTTGTTTTAATAAGTGTGCAGCAACTCCGGCAATAATGGGAGCGGAAAAAGATGTTCCGTTAACATAATCATAATCATTACCGAATTGCTGATTTCCTTTCCCAATCCTGGTCGTTGACAGAATCAGTGAACCGGGTGCAAAGATATCAACTGTTGTTCCATATGAAGAAAATGAAGATTTCGAATCCAGTGCATCTGATGAAGCTACAGAAGTGACTTCATCGAAAGCAGAAGGATAATGCAGCCTAAATGACGCATCGTTTCCTGCGGAACAAGAAATGAATATGTTCTGCGAATATGCAAATCTGATGACGTCCCTCAACAAGTTACTATATGTATAATCGCCAAAACTGAAATTGAAAATTTTAATGCCAGCAGACATTCCATAAAGTATTGCAACCGCTACATCACTTTCATCCCCGTTTCCGTCTGCATCAAAAGCTTTTAAAACTAAAACTTTAGACTTCGGAGCTATTGAAGAAATTCCTATTCCGTTATTGGTGCTAGCATTGATAATTCCTGTAACAGCTGTTCCGTGAGAAAATTTATTATCATCAGCAGGATTATTATTCCCTCCGATTAAATTCCCTCCGTCAAAATAATGAACGAAATTCCAACCACGCCAATCATCAATAAATCCATTTCCATCATCATCTATCCCGTTATTTTCTTTGCCATTACCATATTCTCCGTAATTTATAAAAAAACTTTCCTGTAAGTCAGGATGTAAAAAATCCAAACCTGAATCAATCACGCCAATCAATATGGTAGAATCGCAAACTGAGTTTCCCCAAACATCCTGCATACCGATAAGTGATAAATAATATTGATAAGAATAATATGGATCATTAGGGACAAAATTTGCAGAATAATCTCCTTCAATCTTTAACACATTATTCAGTTCAACATATTCAATATATTCGTTCGAAGAAATCAGGGAAATACTACTTTTCAGGTTTAAACTATCAGTTGATAATATAAAGATTCTGTCTAATCCAAACCCGCTATAATTACTTATATTTGTCAGAGAGGAACTTTTAAATAATACACGGGAATTGTTAATGTTTTGCTCCCTGCAGGTTTTTGAAAGAGAATTATTATCAGCTAGAAAAGAATTATTCTTAAAGATATTAATAACATTTTGAGGAGTGTTTTTCTTTAATTTGATTATAAAATGCTTTTGCCCGGCATCAGCAAATTGAATAATGAAGATTGTAATCAGAAAGACAAAAATGATTTTATATTTATTCATTGTCAAATTTAAACTTTTAAAGATAAACCACGATGAAACGAAAATAAATACAATATTGAGTAAGGCACATAGACCTCAATTAATACATCAAAATACTCTTTTCCCGTTCAGGTACGTCATTTCAATTTTCGAGTTCTTTATTTCGTCCGGTTCAGCTAAGAACAGATCATCCTGTACCACTATTATATCTGCATCTTTGCCTTCAGTAATAGTTCCTCTTTTGTTTTCATCAAAAGAAGCAAAAGCATTATTAATTGTATATGCTTTAAGGCATGATTCAAGGTCAAGATTAAACTCCGTATTAAATCCTTCCGGAAATCCTTCAACTTTTCTCGTCATTGCATAATATATTGTTTCAAAAGGATTTTCACTAACAACAGGAAAATCAGTCCCAAAACAGACCGTAACTCCATCATCAATTAATGGTTTAAATCTGTGGGTAGAGTTCAAATCTTCAATTTTTTCTTTTGCCAGATTAGCGTCAAAATTTAAATGTGACGGTTGCACAGAAACAATTGCATTAAGTTTTTTAAATTTTGAATAATCTTTTTTATTAATATGCTGAGCATGTTCAATTCTGAACCGTCTGTCTCTTATGCCATTTTTAATTTCAATCTCTTTCAGTATATCGAGAAGTTCACTTACAGCAAGATCTCCGATGGCGTGAACAGAAAGCTGATAACCGGCTTTATCTATTTCAATCGCCGATTTATAAAACGTACCAGTATTCACCAAATCCGTCTTTAGGCCTTTATAATCCGTTCCTTTATAATTTTTTGAGAAATAAGCTGTCCGGCTTGATAAAGAACCATCATAAAATGCTTTTACGGATTTAAACTTAATCCATTCCTGATAATTAGCGAAGCGGTTCTTAATAGTATCAATTTTCCCGAACTCTTCGATTGGAATTCTCGAATCAATTTTCAGATTTAAATCCTTTTTATTAAGTAAATATTCGTAGATATCAAGGTCTTCAATGAAACTAATATCTGAGACTGCAGTAATTCCAAAGCTATGCAACCTTTCAATTTCTTTTTTAAGTATCTCTGATTTTTCTATTATCGATTTTTGCGGAATAATTTTTCTGATAAAAGTGAATGCATTCTCCATAAACTCCCCTGTCAGGTTTCCAATATAATCCCTGGGTGCTTCATCCGGGTGAAATTTTTTCAAAGTGTTCTCAATTCCAAGATATTCGATTGCTTTCGAATTTAGAACACAAGAGTGAAGATCATTTCTTAAAATGACCATCGGAATATCCCCGCAAATACTGTCGAGAAAATATCTTTCCAGTTTAAAATTCTCTTTAAAATAAGCTTCAGAAAAATAACCTCCGACGATGATATCTCCATATTTAATATGCTGCCGATACCTTGAAACTTCCTTTTGAAAATCTCCTTTTTTAGATGCAAAACGGAAATTTATCTGTGAATTTACCATAGAGCCTGCGACAAGATGAACATGACCATCTGTAAATGAGGGTAAAACAAGTTTACCCTTTAAATCGATTACTTCATTAAATTCTCCGGCTGAAATTTCATTTTCATTACCACAAAATATTATTTTCCCGGTTGAAGAATCAAAACCTACAGAATCTGTGAATTTGTTTTCACTCATCCATACTTTAGCATTTCTTAAAAGAGTTTTCATATTATGAAAAAGCCATAGTTTATAAAACTATGGCTTAAGATATTAAAATTTAAAAATCCGTTTATTTTACCAGCATCATTTTCCTGGTATCAGAAAAATCTCCGGCAGAGATACGATAAAAATACACTCCGCTGGAAAGAGAATTTGCATCAAAGGTATAAGTATATTTTCCTGCAGATTTATATTCATTCAACAATACAGCTACTTCTTTGCCTGACATATCATATACCTTTAACTTAACATTATTACCTTTGGGTAAATCAAAATTAATATTTGTAGTCGGGTTAAAAGGATTCGGATAATTCTGAGATACAGCATAATTTGCAGGAACAATACTGTTATAATTTGAAATCCCTGTTGTAGTCAACACGCATTTGTAAGCGTTGACTCTTCCACTACCTAACAATCCCTGATAACTCGGATTGACATTGTAAATATTATCCACACCGGCTAACAACTTGTTGACCACCTCAGTAGCAGTATAGCTCGGAAATTTTGACCAAATTAATGCAACAGTACCCGCAACAATTGGAGATGACATTGAAGTACCTTCATAATAGGTGTAAGTATTATTCCACAATGTACTGTATATTGAAGTTCCCGGAGCACAAATATCCACTGTTGAATGATAATTTGACCAGGAGGCTTTTATGTCACTTGAATTGGTAGCCGCAACAGAAATAACATTAGTATAAGATGCGGGATATCGTGCAACATTAATACCGTCATTTCCTGCGGAAGCAACAACGATGGTACCATTTGCCCAGGCAGCATTTATGATAGTTTGAGTAAACCCGCTGGAATTTGTTCCACCGAAACTGCAATTAATAACTTTTGCACCATTTTGATATGCATACATAATTCCATAATCAGTATGATACAGATAAGATGTACCACCAGAACCTGTATAATCATCGTCAGCTCCATGTTTACAAATTAATAATTTACATTTAAATCCGATACCGGCTCCTCCTAAGCTATTGTTAGCTATTTCAGAGGCACATCCGGAAGTATGAGAACCGTGGTCACAGTTTGAGCCGTATATATTCGGATCGCTATCTTCACTTAAAGTCTGATAATGTGCACCCGCGAAATCCCAGCCACGCCAATCGTCAGTATATCCGTTGTTGTCATCATCAATGCCATTTGTTGGATTTTCCGCCCAGTTTATTTTTATATTGGCAGCTAAATCCGGATGGTCAAGGTCACTGCCTGTATCTACCATTCCTATTAAAACAGTGGTGTCACCCTGGCTTATATCCCAGGCTGTATATGCGCTGATTTTATTAAGAAACCACTGAATACCAACCGAAGGATCGTTAGGAGTGAAGTCCGCTTCATAAACATAATCAGGCTCTATCCATTCAACGATATCTTTGTTTTCATCGATTAACTTTTTAGAAAGTTCACCCGGGTCGATGTTATAGTTGTACTTCAGAGAAAATATTTTAACAAGTTCATTATCACCGATTAAATTCTTCTTTAATTTATCAGCCGGGAATATTTGCTTTACTTCAGCAGGCTCGAAATAAGCTAAAGATTTGTCAAGCTTTTCTATCCCGAAAGTGGATTTTCCAAAAGAAGAAATCTGATTTTTAAATTTCAGATTGATACATCCTTTAAGATAAAGTGCACCATCATCAAGCCTTTTAATAACAACTGAATTCATCATTTGATATTTTGCCGAAGGTAAATTCACAAAACTATACATAGTGAATGAAATTACAACAATTATTACATAAAATGCTATGGATCTGATTATTTTAAATTCCTTCATTATTAAAATTTATTTAATTAATAACATTTTCTTAGTATCAACAAAACTATTACTTTCTAATTTATAATAATAAACACCACTCGCTAAGTTTTCGCCACTAAATAAAATTGAATAAGAGCCAGCTTCTTTAGTTTCATTCAATAAATTATTCACAACTCTACCGGTTAAGTCATATATTGTCAACTTTACAAACCCTGCCTTTGGCAAAGCAAATTTAATATTTGTTGTTGGGTTGAACGGATTCGGATAATTTTGTTCAAGCGAATATTTTTCCGGTAAATTTCCGATGATGTTTCCAATACCTGTCGGTTGACCCTGATAATTCGTAATTTTTATATCATCAACAAACCAGCCTGTACCCGATTGACTTTGATCACTTGTAAGCCTGAATCTGACTCTAAAATTACTTGATGAATTTACCATTGATGATATATCAAAAGATTGTTTTGTCCAGGTAGACATAGTTCCGTTATATGTTGCAACATTTTGCCAAGTAGACCCATTGTCGCTCGATACTTCCACATAACAATAATCATATCCGCTTTCGACACCATACCGATGCCAGAATTCAAGATACGCAACGGGATATGAAGATAGATTTAAGGGAAAACTCAAAGATAGTGAACTATTTATGTTAGCAACATAATTCGGATTCGCAAAAGAGTGTGTTGGAGAATGATAATTGGTTGTATTTATAGCCCATCCTGTTCCGTAAGTCCAGTTTGCAGTACCATTTTCAGCACTGTCTGCAAATGTTGTAACACCGGTTCCAACTAAAACATTATAGTTTTGGCTAAATACTATCAAAGAATCATTTTGTTTTATCCTGATTCTTGTCGGTATTGCATAACCATTTGGACATGAACCGGAAATTGTGAAATTAAAAGTAACACTATCAGAAGCCCTGGAAGGCATCGAAGCTAGTGTGTATAATTGAACAGGAATTGATATATAACCGTTCAGAGGTGTAAATTCAACTTTAATATTTTGAGCATTCATTAATCCCTTATTTCTGAAGACAACTTTTACATTACCTGTTTCATTCTGTGTATAATTAGATTTGTTGAAAGCAACATTCTTTAAACCGGGATAAGCACCAGCAACCAGGCATATATAGATATTTTGCCACATACAAGTTTGAGCTTCGGGAAGAATGTGTGCGGGGTCAGAATAGAATCCAATCACACCAACTTCAGGGGTCATACCGAAAACGTGATTTGTATGGCCTGTAGAGTCATTGCTGTAACACCAATCAATATCACCACCTCTGACATAATAATTAACTGTTTGGAAAGGAGTCCCGAATGTGTAATGATTATCAGCTGTTATATCAGCACCAAACTCGTTGAATACAGCATCATCAGGAGTCGGGGTCGGGTCACACCAAGCCCATGGTTTAATAAGCAGATTTCCGTAAGTGTGATAATCCAGATTGACCTTGAAATTTCTTGAATTAAAAAATGTCTTGAAATTTTGTGTTTCAGGTTCAGAGAATGGACTTGGACCTCTGTAAGTATCGCTTGATACTGAAGTTGAAGAACCTCCATTTGATGAGTTCCAAAAATTATAAGTTCCGAAATTTCTGTTCAAATCCGTTCCATAGGTTCCGGAAAAATTATGCCGGTTTTTACGCCACATACCACCCCCTGTAGGATTAGTTGATTCGTTATAGACATAACCATCAGGATTAATAAGCGGTGTAAAATATATTTCGCGGTTGTTCAAAATATAAGTTGCAACCGGATCTATATTATAATTTTCAAAAAGCCAGTATAAATAATAAAAAACATTCATCATTCCCATCGGTTCTCGTGCATGTGTTACACCATTAAGCCATATTTCCGGTCTTCCCGTAGTAACATCCGGATTTTTAGTAACACGAACAGTCCACATTGGCCTATTTTCGACTGAATTACCTATTGAAAATTTTGCAGAAATTAAACTCGGGTATTCCATTCTCATAGAATCTAATTTATTAGCAATTTGAGAAAATGTTAAATGTCCACCCATAGAGCCATAAATTGAGTGAGTGACGTTATAATCATCTGCAGATTGTTTCATTTGCTCCTGAATTTGCTGAGGAGTCATTGCAGGAATGCTGTTATAATATTGTAACCAATCATTGATTGTAATCTCAAAAGGAACCCCGGAGGCTCTTAACATTTTGATTTCACTTTCAGAAAGCCAGGTCTCAAAATATAATCCGGGTTTGTAAATTCCACCATCAAAATTCAGACCTGCCTGGGATATTCTATTGAAATCGAAATTAGTTGTTGCATGAATCTTTACCTTTGAATATTTTTCCTGAGATTTATCCTGAGCAAAAATATTTAAAGACCAAGTTAACAACAGAATGGGTAATAAGAATAGTAGTAATTTCTTGTTGAACATTTTTTTAATTTTTATTATTTGGTTATAAAGGCATATTATTAAAATTATGCAATTTAATAATTTTATTCAATGGTTTTATTTAAATTCAGTCTTAATTTCGATATTCTGCAAAACATGTTATTTGTTAAAATAAGTATTTAAAATAAAATATTTCTTAATATGTTTTGTAATGTATTCCTTCAAAATTTTACTTGATAATCTTGAAAATCTCTATTTCTTCATCTCAAATTGAGAATGTTATTTTCTCAAATTGAGATGCAAAGCCCTGCAATATAGGGAATTAGATCAAATCTGCAGATCATTTTCGGCATAAAGTTTGCAAGAAATACTGACGAATATAAAAATTTACAAGAAAGGCTAATAAAATGCCAAATTCAAATACGGTTTTGGTTAAATCGCCAAAATTTGAGATTAGTTCAATGGTTATAATTGCGTGTCTTATTGTTTTTTTATTTCTTGATCTTTTATAAAGGAGTAACATCAAAAGAAATTTACAAAGAGTAAAAGAATATTATTAACAGATGATGATTCTTGAAATGGAGAATCAATAATTTCTTATTACTTGAAGTAAGTATTGGGAAGAGAAATTTCCGAATTTGTAAATGATGTGAAATCATCAGGAAATTTTATAGTTGACTTCAATGCTTCAGATTCAGCGAGCAGTATTATTATAAATTAGAACAAAAGAATTTGTCGAAATAAAAAAATTATGCTTATCTTATAATGTAGCATTTTAATATCTATACTTTTTGACCCCGTCAGAGAATCCTTTGACGGGGTTTTATATTTTATTCAGGTATTTATTTATTTAATTTATAAAAATTTATTGTAATAAAGATTGGATATAAAATATTTAAAAGGGGTCGGTGAAAAAAGAGCAAATGCATTCAGAAATATCGGTATTCAACAAACTTGAAGACTTTTTAAGTTTCATACCCCGCATATACATCCCAAAAATTAAAATTAATATTTTAAATAAATATTGGGATAAAAATGTAATTGTTTACGGGGAAGTAATAGATGTTCAACATCCTAAAAGATCCAATCAACCTGTAAGAATTTTTGTCTATGATAGAACAGGGACCGTCGAAATTCCAATGTTTGGCGGGACAGAATTCCGTGCAAAGCAATTCCGTTTGAAGGAAAAATATTTATTCTGGGGAAAAGTTGGCGAAGGATATCAATCACAATGGAAGCTCGATTACAGGGATCATTTAAAACTTGATGAAATTATTACCAAATGACCAGAATTTTTTAAAATACAATTTTATACCTATTTATGAACTATCAGGTATCTTAAAAAAAACCTGGATAAAACCACTTCTATTAACAAAGATTGTTTTTAACGCTTTTCTAACTTTATTTAACAGCAGTGAATCTATTTTACCTGAAACTCTAACTGAAGATATGCTTCTTAGTTATAATCTTGTTACAAAAAAAGATGCCGTTCTAAGAATAAATTTTCCTTTAAAAGAAGAAGACATAGAAATATCGAGAAAGAGACTTGCATTTGAAGAGTTGTTTTACCTGGAGTTACTTCTTGCTTTAAAAAAATCTGTTACAAAAAATGAAAAGAAAGGAATTTCATTCAATACTGATATAACATCCGTAACAGAAAATTTTAATAAAGTAATACAATTCAAACTTACTAATGCACAAAAACGGGTAATTAATGAAATATATTCAGATATGAAATCGGGAACAGTAATGAACCGATTACTTCAGGGAGATGTAGGAAGCGGAAAGACCATTGTTTCTATATTTTGCATGCTCGTGGCTTTGAAGAATGGCTACCAGTCCGCGCTTATGTGCCCGACTGAAATATTAGCTGAGCAGCATTACCAATCTGATTACAAATTTCGTGGAGCAATATAATAAAATATCGGGAGAGAATTATAAAGTAGATATTATTAATCGGCGGACAGAAAAAAAGTTAAGAGAGGAACTGCTAAATAACATAAAAAGTGGTAAAACTAATTTAATAATAGGTACACATGCTTTAATACAAGAATCCGTAGAATTTAAAAGACTGGGATTCGTAATTATTGATGAACAGCATAAATTCGGAGTAATGCAAAGAGGAAAATTAAAAGATAAAGGATTGAATCCGGATGTTTTGGTTATGACAGCAACACCCATTCCAAGGACACTATCTTTAACTTTTTACGGGGATCTGGACGTATCTGTAATAGATGAGATGCCGGAAGGACGTATTAAAATTAAAACTTTTCTGAGGGAAGAAAAAGATAAAGATAAAATAGTAGATTTTGTAAAAAAAGAGATAAGAAATGGAAGGCAAGTTTTTATAATATATCCCTTAATCGATGAATCTGAGAAACTTGATTTAAAATCAGCAGAGGAAAATTACAAATTATTAAAAGAAAACGAATTTAAAGAATTTAATGTTGGAATGATTCACGGAAGAATGTTATGGTATGAAAAAGATGAAATTATGAAAGATTTTAAGGAAGGTAAGATAAAAGTTCTGGTATCAACTACGGTGGTAGAGGTCGGAATTGACATTCCAAATGCAACAATAATGATAATTGAGGACGCACAACGATATGGATTATCACAATTACACCAGTTAAGAGGCAGAGTTGGCCGGGGGGCAGAACAATCATATTGTATATTAATAGGGAAAAACCTTGATGATATTTCCAGAAAAAGATTAGAGATAATGACACAAACTACAGATGGATTCAGAATCGCAGAAGAAGATCTGGAAATCAGGGGTCCCGGGGAATTTTTCGGGACAAGACAATCAGGAATACTGAATTTTACTTGCACTGATCTTAACAAAGATAAGGGATATACTGGATACTTCAAGGAAAATTGCTTTTTCTATAATTGAAAGAGATCCTCAACTCAGAAGTCCCGAACACAAACTTATAAGAGATGTATTTAGTAAATATTATAAAGAATCAATGTATTTAATGAACATAGCATAAAATTATAAATTAATAAATTTAGATTTTGTTAAAAAAGTTATATTTTGCAATAAAAAGGAATCTGTTTTGAGAATGAAGAGTTCAAAGTTAGAATTTATTCTGCCGCTGCTTACAATATTTTCAGATGCAATATGCATTGTTGCTGCTTATTTTATTGCTTATCAAATCAGATTTCTATCCCCATTTGATAAGATAATTCCTGTTACGTATGGGATTCCTGATATTAAGGGTTATTTATTTTTTGGCATAATTACGATTCCTGTTTGGGTATTGGTGTTTCAGGCATCCAAAATGTACAGAATAAACAGGAATGTTTTTATATTTGACGAATTTTTTGTTATCATAAAATGTGTAACAATCAGCCTTCTTTTATCAATCGGAGTAATATTCTTTTTCAGGGAGTTTCCTTATTCCAGAATAGTATTCCTGATGTTATGGGCTGTTTCAATTTTATTAATTACTTTTTGCCGCTATTTTCTTTTAAAGCTTGAAAAAACATTATATAATAAGAACATAGGAGTTAAAAATGTAGCGGTACTTGGTGATAATGACATGGCAAACCGGATTTACGAAAAATATTCAAAAGATAAATTTACAGGATTTAATATTATAGGATATTTTTCAAAAAATAAACCTGAAATCAATCAAAAAGATAAAATATATCTTGGAGATTATAATAATTTAAAGACCATTATTGAGGAGTATAATCTTGAAAAAGTGCTTATTTCACTAAATTTTGAAGATAGTGAAGATCTATACACTATTATGTCAAAATGTGAAGGTGTAAACATTGAATTTCTATCTATCCCCCATTACTTCGGAATAATAACTAATAAACTGAGATTAGAAGAAATTGACGGAATTCCTTTTATGAAGCTGAAATCGATACCGATGAATGTGTGGAACAGACTTACGAAACGTTTGTTTGATATCTTTTTTTCATTGATCATTTTAATTATATTCTCACCTATATTCTTATTGATAGCGATGCTAATAAAACTTGATTCTAAAGGTAATATATTTTATAAACAGGAGAGAATTGGGTTAGACGAAAAAAAGTTTTGGCTTATAAAATTCCGTTCGATGAAAACTGATGCTGAAAAAACAGGTCCAAAATTAGCATCGACCAATGATGAAAGATATACGAGAATAGGTAAATATTTGCGAAAGTATAGCATTGACGAGCTCCCTCAATTTTTAAATGTTTTAAAAGGAGAAATGAGCATAGTCGGTCCAAGACCCGAAAGAGAATATTTCATTAATCAGCTTAAAGATTCAATCCAGAGATATCTTGAACGGCATCGTGTGAAAACAGGCATAACCGGTTGGGCTCAGGTCAATGGGTTCAGAGGAGCAAATACTTCCTTACAAACAAGAATAAATTATGATATTTATTACATTGAAAATTGGTCATTGGTTTTTGATATGAAAATCATATTTAAAACATTGAAAGAAGTTTTATTTTCGAAAAGTGCATTATAATAACTTAAAAACTGACTAAATGGTTGCGGTATTAATATTTTTCGTTCATGCAATTTTTGCGGTATGGGCTTTTACAAAGTCATATCAGAACGACGGGTGGATGCAGGCATTTTTGAATTTTGCATTTATTATAATCTTATTTTCTGTGGGTTGGACATTATCCGACTTAATTATGGGAATTTTTATTCGCGATAACGGTTATATTTTTTACGCAGGTTATAATCCGGTTTTACTTGTTTTTTTAAAATTAACAGGTATTTACAGACCTCTTGGTGATGGTTCGGCGCTGCTTTTACCGAAAGATACTTTATCATTGATTTTGCTATCAACTATTGAATTTATATTTTATAGATTCTTTTTTAGAAACACAAAGAAAACAGAAATAAGTTTATAGTATTTTGAAAAAAATAATTATTTTCATAGCAATAACTTTATCAGGCTTTCTGTTCAGTGCTTACAACCAGATAAATCAACCGAAGCAAACATATCAGGTATTAGTTCAGTTTTCTACTTATAATGGATTCGGTAACAATCTATATATTGATAATCTGATGATAGGCCAGAGACCAATGGTTGATATAGCTTTGACATCCCTGATGAATATACCTAATGATACTTTTTATTCCCCCGGGTTTGATACGCTTACTGTTTTTCCCCAGGCAGAAGTTACCAATATAGGCTATACAAATATTCCATTAATTTTTCACGTAATTCTTAGTATTCCTAATTTAAACTATTATTGTGATACGACTTTAGATCCTTTAAGTTCCGGGCAAAGCGTTCTGGCAAATTTTGCTCCTTTACAAATTATTCCTAACATTCCTTTTCAAGCGAAATTATATTCTAATTTTATTGATTCCAATAGAGTCAACGATACAATTGTTCAAAATTCTCTAATGCTGAAAGGGGCAAGAAGAAAAATACTTCTTGAAGAGTGGACAAGTACAACGTCACCAGCCTGTGCAAATAATAATTCTTTTTTAGATACATTTATTAATAATAACATTACTGATATTTGTGCAATCAAGTATCATTTAGGATATCCGAGTCCCGGAAATGATTCTATGTACCTGTTAAATCCAATTCCACAAGATCAACGAAGGGCATATTACGGTATTAATTCGCTACCCACTACTATTTTAGACGGTGCTCAAATTGTTCAGACTCCATATAATTCTGATTCAAGTATTTTAAATCAAAGTATAAAACTTTTATTGAATGGCAGTCCAATATTTTTAGATGTGAATGATATAAGAATTCCGGGTGATACAATACAATCTACAATAGATTTTCGTATAATTCAAAATCTTGGTTCAGGTAATTATAAACTGAGAGTTATGGTAATTGAAAGAGTTGTAAATTATCAAAATCCTCCGGGTTTAAATGGTGAGCAGACATTCTATGATGTATTCAGAACCTCATTAACAGATTCTTCAGGTTTTACAATTAGTCCCCTTTCGGGCAGATATAGCTATATTTATAAATACCAGCGTGCACCAAATTGGATCGATTCAATGATTTATACAATTGCATTCATCCAAAATGATAATACTAAAGAGATAATAAACTCAGCAAAAGGCAGAAACATTTTGTTGTCATATTTCAAATCAAATAATATTGCGGCTATACCAACACAAATTAAACCTGATATTATTCCAAATATTAATTTGAAAAATTTTAAATACATGATACATTCGGTTAATGTTGATTCTATTTATGGTGATTTAAAATATGAGTTTTTTGAAGAAGCATTATTCCCGCCAACAGGTTGGACTTTGATAAACAAGAATATTGGATTTACTTTCAATCAAATTAGCTCAATTAACGGGAATTTGATGCAAGGATTCAAATGCATGCAAATGCCTTTTTATAATAATGCAAATATCGGGCAAAGAGATACTCTTATTTCAGTTGTGTATTCAGATGTATTTCCAACTGATACACTTAAATTTGATTATGCATATGCTCAGTATCTTTCAAATTATGCCGATAGCCTGAAAATAAATATTTCAACCGATGGAGGTTTAACATATACAAATATTTTCGATAAAGGCGGTTCGATTTTAGCAACTGCTTTATCAACTACTTTACCGTTTGCGCCATCTTCCCCGGGTGAATGGAAAACTTTTTTATATCCATTAAGTGAAATTCTACCGTTAAATACCAACAACCAGATTCCCGATAAATATGAATTAAAACAAAACTATCCAAATCCTTTTAACCCGGTAACAAAAATAACATATTCCCTGCCGAGATCGGGATTTGTAACTTTGAAAGTTTATGATATTACGGGACGAGAAATACGAACATTAATTAATCAACTTGAAAGCCCAGGAACAAACGTTATTGAATTTGACGGAAAAAACCTTTCGAGTGGGGTGTATTTTTACGTTATTGAAAGTGAATGAATTCAGGGAAGTAAAGAAAATGATCCTGGTTAAATAGTTTTATTCAAGAGTTAAGATAGTTATTTCCGGAGGACAATTTAATCTGATTGGTATTCCCACTGTACCCAAACCATTTGAGATATACATTTGAGAATTTTTTTCCTGATATAAGCCACTTATATAAGGACTTACAGCACCCGCAATTGATAAATTCAAATCCCCTATTCTTGCAAGCACAACCTGACCTCCGTGTGTGTGTCCGCTAAAAATCAAATCTATATTTTTGAACAGCATTTCTTTGAAGAAATAAGGTTTATGGAATAACATTAATTTTGGAGTATTATTATATTCAAGTTTATATTGTTCTGCTAATTGAGCGGCTTTTAATACAGTTTCATCAAGATATTTTAATAAAACAGGACTTGGCTGAGAACCACTGCTTCTCGTATCTTCTACTCCCAGTAAAATCAGATTTTTTCCATTGATATTCAGAATTTCCGAATCATTCCTCAGCATTTTAAAGGGAGTATCCGAAGATATTTTCCCCGCTATATAGTCAGGATCAGAGAAATAATCATGATTTCCAAGAGTTACATAAACACCATATTTTGATTTTAAATTTTTAAATGCTTCAATAAATGGATGTATCTCTGCTGATAAAGAGTTCGTAATATCGCCGGGAATAATTATCAGATCAGGAGAAAGACTATTTATTATTTTGCAATAATTTGTCATCTGATCTATTTCCATATAAGGACCGGAGTGAATATCATTAAACTGAATAATTCTGAGTCCTTTTAACTCTTCGGGCAATCCAAAAATTTTAATAGAATGCTTTTTAATTTCATAATCATCTTTTCTAATAACTCCTATTCCGGCTCCTGTAAATGCAACACCCGTCATTAAAACAGTCGAAGTTCTTATAAATGCACGCCTTGATTCATCGAATTTGACAACTACTTTTTTAGTACGGAGTTTTTGATATCTTTCTTTTAGTGGTTTGATATTTACCAGAATAAATTTTATGATTAAGAACGGGAATTTAATTATTTTTCCTATTATCAGGTAAAGGGCAATTAATAATATTGCACTCTGGAAAATAAAAAATGGAATCAAGTATATATCATAAATCAGCTTTGGCAAAGCGAAGTGTCTGAATGCAAACATATATATGAATGGTAACGAAAAAACAATAAATGGATAAAGAGAGATTCTTTTCCAGAATTTTGAATTTAATTTTTTTTCATTAAGAAAATTTCTAAAAGTTTTAAAAACTACAAACTGAAATAAGAGAAATACTAATATTATAATTGAGAAAAATATAATTTTTTCTTTTAATTCTAAATATCTACAATTGTATATTCAACTCAAAAATCAAGAAATATTATCTTTATAAAAACATAAATATTTATGCTAAAGTTTTTAATTTCATTTCCACACAAATTCTTAATGATTTTTTAATTGAAATGAATTTTTGATTTAATAATACTATATTTAAGTTTACAAAATACTATTTCAACACAATTATGAGAATCAAGAGAAATGATACAATTGCTGTCATTATAGATGTTCAGCAGAGATTATATCCCTTTATATTTGAAAATGAAATTTTAACAGATAAACTAGTCAGACTTATCAAGGGATTAAAAGTTCTTGGTATTGACATAATAGTTACGGAGCAATATTCAAAAGGTTTGGGAAATACTATTTTACCGATACAAGAAGCAATTGGTGCGTATAATCATTTGGAGAAAATGTCATTTAGCTGCTGTGGATTAAATGATTTTAATCAAGTTTTAAAGGAATCCGGGAAGAATAATGTAATTATCGGAGGAATAGAGTCACATGTATGTGTTCTTCAGACTGTTATTGATCTTGTAGCAAATGGGTATCAGCCGATAATAATAGAGGATTGCGTATCTTCAAGAAAGCAAAATGATAAGATTATTGCAATTGAAAGAATGAGAAAAGAAGGAGCTATAATATCAACTTATGAATCAATATTATTCGAACTGATGGACGTATCAGGAACTGAAGAATTTAAAGCAATTTCAAAAATTGTAAAATAAGATTGATAACTTACTTAAAGATATTCCTAATCGCAGTACATTGCCTCCTCATAGCAATATTTACGATAATTGTTTCACCATTTGATCCCAAAGGCAAGACTGTCCATCAGTTATCAAAAATCTTTGCTGCGGGTATTCTTTTTATTGCAAATGTAAAGATTGAACTAACAGGAATTGAAAAACTCAATCCGTCAGAAACTTACATAATTGTATCTAACCATTTAAGCCTTTTTGATATACCGATTCTTATGCGATGTATTCCAAATAATTTAAGATTTATTTATAAAAAATCGTTAACTAATATACCGATTTTCGGCTGGGCAATGTATCTGGGTAAATATATTCCTATCGACAGAAAGGATGGGAGAAGTGCCCTGAAAAGCCTTAGAGAGGCTGTTAGATATATAAAAAAAGGAATATCAGTTTCTATATTTCCAGAAGGTACAAGGAGTAAAGATGGAAATATGGGTGATTTCAAAAAAGGTACATTTGTATTGGCAGATGAAGCGTTAGTTAAAATTGTACCCGTGACAATTATAGGAACAAATAAATTAATGTCGAAAAATAAATTGAAGATCAATCCCGGAAGTGCGAAAGTAATAATTCATAATCCACTGGAATTCAAAAAGGATAAGAATTTTTTAAATGAAATAAGAAAAATAATTGCTTCCGGTTATTTATAATAATTTTTTATTTTTTCCAAATCTTGTTTTGTATCCACCGAGTGTGAATCAAGAGTAGTTGTAACAACTTTGATTTTTTCTCCATTTTCGATTATTCTCAATTGTTCAAGCTTTTCGCTTTTCTCCAGTTCAGATGGTCTCATTTTTGCAAATTTCATCAAATAATCCTTTCGAAATGCATAAAGACCTATATGTTTGTAATACTTTGTTTTATTTAAATCTAATTTAACAATTGATTCATTTCTATTGAAAGGAATAATTGACCTTGAAAAATATAACGCATAGCTTTCAAAATCCAGGACTACTTTTACATTGTTAATATCCATTACTTCATAAATATCTTTGAATCTATAAGCCAGTGTAGCTACATTAAGTAGTCTGTCTTTAAGCATTGGTGTGACAACCTTATCAATATTAGTTGCGGGGATGAAGGGTTCATCACCCTGGATATTAACTATAATTTCGTAGTTTGTTTTTGAGGCAACTTCTGATATCCTGTCAGTACCTGACTGATGTCTCGATGATGTCATCATTACTTTTCCGCCAAATCTTTTTACTTCATCGAATATTTTTTTATCATCTGTAGCAACAATAAGTTCATCGATTAGTTTTGCCTTTAATGCTCGTTTATATACTCTTTCAATCATCGAAACACCGTCAATTTTAATAAGCGGTTTTCCCGGAAACCTGGATGATTTATATCTTGACGGAATAATACCTAATACTTTCATAATGCTAATATTTTAATGTGTTTATTTAAATGAAATCCCAACAGTTTTACTTATTCTAAGAAATGACATCCGAAATCATTTCTATTTGAATATACTAATATTAAAAATAGGATTAAATCATTAAAATAATCATTTAATTAATTTAACTTTAAATTATTTTCTAATTTAATTATAATGAAATATTAAATTTAAATTAATGACCGATAAAAAATGCACATATGATCCACTTCATGAGTTAATGAGCTATTATTCAGAGAAAAAAGCCGAAAAAGAAGCAATTATTGACAAAAAAGACCAAAGCATCGAGGAGGTACTCAAAAACAGAATAATCGATGGGGATAAAATTGGTATTGATACAGATTTAACAAATGCATTAAATAAATATTCTGCACTTGAAATTATTAATGATATACTTCTGGATGGAATGAAAGTTGTTGGAGATTTGTTTGGATCCGGTCAAATGCAGCTCCCTTTCGTTTTGCAATCAGCTGAGTGCATGAAATCAGCAGTTAATTTCCTTGAACCTTTTATGGAAAAAATCGAGGGGGAAAGTTCAAAAGGAGTGATAATACTTGCTACCGTTAAAGGTGATGTACACGATATCGGAAAGAATCTTGTTGATATAATTTTGACAAATAACGGTTATAGAGTTGTTAATCTTGGGATAAAATGTCCCATTGAAACAATGCTTTCCGCATTTGAGGAAAATAATGCGGATGCAATCGGAATGAGCGGGCTTTTAGTAAAATCAACCGCGATAATGAAAGAAAACCTGGAAGTAATGAATGAGAGAGGATTAGAAATACCTGTAATTTTGGGAGGAGCGGCTCTTACTAAAAGATTTGTTGAAGGAGATTTAAGAAATCTATATAATGGAATCGTTTATTATGCCAATGATGCCTTTGCCGGATTAAAATATATTCAGGAAATTATGCAGTATAAGAAAACCGGGGAAAAACCAAAATTAGAAATTTATTTTGACCCACGTTCTTCCAGAAATAATGAATCTTTATCTGTTCCTGAAATTACAGAAGAGAATTCAAAAACCGGTGCATCAATGGATACATCAATTCATCTTCAGGGAATTCAAAAAGATGAAGCTGATTTAAATAAAGAAATTGGATATGATAAATCTAATAGAATCTTCAAAATTAAATCTAATATTAAGACAGATAACATCATTCCAAAAGCACCATTTTACGGTTCCAGGGTAGTAGAAAATATTTCTCTTGATAAAATATTTGAATATATAAATGAAATAGCACTGTTCAGAGGCAGCTGGAATGTTTACAAAGGAAAGAAAACAGAAGAAGAGTATAGTAAATTGATAAAGGAAGAAATAATTCCAAAATTCAATGAACTGAAACTCAAAATAAAAAGAGAAAAATTATTAATCCCAAAATTGATTTATGGTTATTTTCC
Organism: uncultured Ignavibacteria bacterium; assembly: GCA_963806045.1. GTDB lineage: Bacteria > Bacteroidota > Ignavibacteria > Tepidaquicellales > Tepidaquicellaceae > DATCHW01. The sequence goes on from CAWDWP010000016.1 coordinate 170,594, forward strand.
TGCAAATTCCGATGGTGATGATTTGATAATATATAAACAAAGAAACGACGATGAAACTAATTTATATGGTGAGTGGAGTAAAGCTGATTTTAAATCAGATGAACTAGTTGAATGGCAAAGATTTTCATTTCCAAGACAAAACTCGCAAAAACATTTATGCATAAGTGACTTTTTCAGAGATAAAGGTACAGGTGAGATTGATGTCGCAGCTTTTCAGATAGTGACTATTGGAAACAGTGCCACTGAATATGCACAAGAATTATATAAACAGAACAAATATCAGGATTATCTTTATTTCCACGGATTGTCTGTTGAAACCGCAGAAGCACTCGCAGAATACTGGCATAAAGTAATCAGATCAGAACTGGGAATTGCTGATAAAGATGAAAAAGAAATTAAAAGAATTTTCCAGCAGGGTTATCAGGGTTCACGATATTCCTTCGGCTACCCTGCTTGTCCAAATCTTGAGGATAACAAGCAGTTATTTCAAATACTTAAACCTGAAAGAATAAATGTTGAATTAACCGAAGAATGGCAAATGGTTCCAGAACAGACTACAAATGCAATAATTGTTCATCATCCGGAAGCAAAATATTTTTTTATAAGAAATTGATTAATAAATTATAATTTTATAAAATTGAAGAATGTAAAATATATTTTTTTGACAGGAGGGGTAGTATCCTCTTTAGGAAAAGGGATATCATCAGCATCCTTAGGATTGCTATTAGAATCCAGAGGTTTGAAAGTTACGATACAGAAATTGGATCCTTACATCAATGTTGACCCCGGAACTATGTCTCCCATCCAGCATGGAGAAGTATTTGTGACGGACGATGGTGCTGAAACGGATCTCGATCTGGGACACTATGAGAGATTCCTTAATGAAAAGACATCAAAAGCAAATAATTTAACAACCGGACAAGTTTATTATGAAGTGATAACAAAAGAAAGGCGGGGAGATTATCTTGGAGCTACAGTTCAAGTGATTCCTCATATTACGGATGAAATAAAGAGAAGAATGCGGCTATTAGCCGAAACTAAGCGCTATGATGTCATTATAACGGAAATTGGCGGCACCGTCGGTGATATTGAATCCTTGCCATTCCTTGAAGCAATCAGGCAGCATATGCACGAAGTAGGTAAACATAATGCTATCTGCATACATCTTACACTGATTCCTTTCATTGGCTCTGCAGGGGAGCTTAAGACAAAACCGACTCAGCATTCGGTAAAGACTTTACTCGAAATTGGAATACAGCCTGATATATTACTTTGCAGGTGTGACAGACATTTATCAAAAGATTTAAAGGCAAAGATCTCCTTATTTTGTAATGTTGAGGAGAGTTCTGTTATGGAAGCTATTGATGCTAAATCGATATATGAGGTTCCCCTTAATTTTTATAGTCAAAAATTCGATGAAGTAGTATTGTCCAAACTTAACCTTAAAACAAAAAAACCAAATCTGACTAAATGGACAAAAGCGGTAAACAAAATTCTAAACCCAAAATGTGAAATTACAATCGGGATTTGCGGGAAATATAACTTAGTTCCGGATGCTTATAAAAGCATTATGGAAGCTTTTGTCCATGCAGGAGCTTATAACGAAGTGAAAGTTAATCTGAAGTGGATTGATGCGGAAGATATTGAAAGAAATCCCAAAAACATAAAAGAAATATTAAAAGATATACACGGTTTACTCGTTTGTCCGGGGTTCGGAGATCGTGGAATTGAAGGAAAAATTCTGGCAACTAAATATGTCAGGGAAAATAGAATCCCGTTTTTCGGAATTTGCCTCGGTTTGCAATGCGCGGTAATCGAGTTTGCGAGGAACGTTTGCAAATTAAAAAATGCTAACTCTACAGAATTCAAGAATTCGAAGTATAATGTGATAGATATTATGGAATATCAAAAGACAATAAAAACAAAAGGAGGAACGATGAGATTAGGTTCATATCCTTGTATAATTGAGAAGAAAACGATTGCATATGATTGCTATAAAAAAGAATTTGTAAATGAAAGACACAGACACCGATTCGAAGTCAATAATAACTACAGAAAAGTTCTTACATCTCACAACATGATATTATCAGGTTTATCCCCTGATGGTACATTAGTTGAAATCATTGAATTACCCAGGAACATTCATCCATTTTTTATTGCATGCCAGTTTCATCCCGAATTTAATTCGCGAATAATCAATCCACAACCTATATTCAGAGAATTCGTCGCAGCCTGCAAAAAGAGAAAGTAAAGATTATGCAAATCAAAGGTCTTACCCGAGATGAAGTAAATGAAAGAATCCAAAAAGGATTCGTTAATAAAGTAAGGCGAAAGAAAACCAAAACTATAGGAGAAATATTTATAGAAAATATATTCTCTCTTTTCAATTTTATTATATTCGCTATAATTATTGGCATAATTATTTTCTACTTAAGAACTTTTGATCATAGATTACTACTTGATTCAATCGGAGTATTTACAATTGCTTTAGTAAATACTTTAATTGCGATAATTCAGGAGATAAAAGCTAAACTTGCTTTAGATAAAGTAAATTTACTGCTTAAAAAGGGGGTTAACGTAATTCGTAATGGAGAAATATCAAATATTGAACAAGCTGATATTGTGAAAGATGACATTATTTGTGTGAATCGGGGAGACCAGATAGTTGTAGATGGTAAAGCAATTGAATCTAACCATTTGGAAATTGATGAATCTTTGCTTACCGGTGAATCGATTCCGATATTCAAAAAAATAAACGATAATGTATTTTCAGGAAGTTTTTGCATTTCGGGTAATGGACATTATATAGCAGAAAAAGTCGGTAATGAAAGTATTGCAGCAAATATAACTGATCTTGCCAAGAAGTATAAATTTTCAACCACTCCATTACAGAAAAAATTAAACCTTATAGTGAAATTATTATTTGGAGTAGCACTGGTATTATGCATTCTTGAAATAATCATCAACCCTGAAGCGAGTTTGGATAATACTCATTTCGTAAGAAAAATTGCCACAATTTTGATTTCACTTATTCCACAGGGCTTAGTATTAATGGCATCTGTTACATTTGCAATAGGTGTTTACAGGATAAGCAAACTTGGGGCAATAATTCAAAAATTGAATGCTATTGAATCGTTCTCTAATGTGCAGGTTGTTTGTATGGATAAAACAGGTACCCTGACAAAGAATAAATTAGCGGTAGAAAATATTAGTTTTTTTGGAATGAATGAAACGGATGTATTGAAATATCTATACTGGTATTCCAATCTAACTTCAGACAAGAATGCGACAATTCTTGCAGTATCTGAATATGATTTTAAAATTAAACATGATGAATTACCTGCATATAATGTGATTGATGAAATACCATTCTCGTCAGATACAAAAATGAGTTTACTAAAAATTAAAAACCAGGAAAAAGAAGAAATCCTTATCTTTGGAGGATTTGATATACTTGTTGAAAAATTAAGTGATCAAGAAAAAGATTTCGCAAACAGAATTTTCAAAGAGAAAAATCTAAAAGTATACCGGAATTTACTTTTTGGCAAAGTCACCAGTGAACATGAATTTAGTAATAATAAACAATATCTTGACTCAATTAAAATTGAACCATATGGAATTATTTCGATTTCTGACCAGATAAGAGAAGACGTGTTTGAAGCTATAAACTTATTCCGTAGTAATGGAATAAATTTTAAAATCCTATCCGGGGATGCGGATTATGCAATACAGGCAATAGTTCAGAAAATAGGATGGAACATTTCAGAAAGTGAAATGACGAATGGTAATGAATTAGATAAATTATCTGAAGAGAAATTCAGAGAATATGTCCTGGCTAAATCTCTATTTGCCAGACTTAAACCTGAACATAAATTAAAGATAATCAGAACGCTAAAAGCCGAAAAGATTTATACAGCAATGATTGGTGATGGTGTGAATGACTTGCCGGCAATAAAGGAAGCGGATTTGGGAATTTCTATGGAGGAAGGAAGTCAAATTACGAAAGAAATATCTGATATTGTTTTGTTAAAAAATAAATTTTCACTTCTACCTGATATTTTTAATGAAGGGAATAAAATTGTAAATACAGTCAGTTCGGTTGCAAAGCTTTTCCTGACAAAGAATTTTCTGGTAATATTTCTAAGTCTTTCATCGCTATTACTGTTTTGGGAGTTTCCACTAACTCCCCGAAGAGTATCATTAATTAATATCTTTACAATAGGTCTGCCTGCATTTTTAATTACACTCAAGAATAAGAATGTATCCAAGAACCTTAAATTTATTTCCGATCTGTTTTCTTTTGTCATTATTTCTTCTTTAATATTAACGGTTACAGGATACGTGGCAATTTATTTTGCTAATAGATACTATGTTCCGGATCATAAAGACATGCAGATGATTATGCTGATTACACTTATCTTCACATCAGTATCAAACTTCCTGGCAGTTACTTTTACAAAAGATAATGTGAATAAAATAATGTATTTAGCATACGGTCTTATTATAATATTAGTATATATCTTGATGATGTTAATTCAATCTGATTCGGGAATATTCGGAATTCTGAAAATATTCTACGAGATACATTATATTGATAAAATTTACTGGGTACCTGCAATTATTGTCAGTATTGTTTTCTCTTTAATTCTTTTCTTTATTCAGAAAATAAGAGAACGATTATTTCTGAAATACAAATAACATCATAAAAAAAATCCTTTACCCGAAGATAAAGGATTTTTCAGAAATAGCTTAGTTATATAGATTTTAATTCACTTCTATCACAATATTATTTTTTAACTCATATTTTTTGTTAGATTTTGAGCAAAATGCGATATTTTTTTCGTCAAATTTCAATTTGATTCCGGCTTCACTGTACCATCCTTTTATTCTTGCCGGATTACCTATGACTAATGCGAAATCAGGAACATCCCTAGTTACAACTGCCCCGGCACCAACAAATGCAAATCTACCGATTGTTACTCCGCATACGATGGTTGAGTTAGCTCCCATAGAGGCACCTTCTTTAACTATTGTTTTTATGTAATACTCTGCACCTACCTGTGGATACTTACATCTTGGATTCAATATGTTAGTGAAAACCATAGATGGACCGCAGAATACATAATCCCCAAGTTCAACACCTTCATATACAGATACATTATTTTGTATCTTAACAAAATTTCCTATTTTAACATTGTTACCAATATTTACGTTTTGTCCTAAAATACTTTTTTTCCCTATTTTGGAACCGGACTGAACGTGGGAGAAATGCCAAATCTTTGTGCCTTCACCGATTTCGACATTATCATCTATTACTGCATGTTCGTTTATATAAAAGTCAGACATAATTATAATTTTTATTAATAAATATTTTTTAAATATTCCTGAGCAGACTCAAGAATTTTAAGTACTTCAAGTGCATGATGCCCGTCTGCTAAAGGTACTTTATTGTTTAATACTGAATCGATAAAATGGAGCTGTTCATTTTCAAGTGCAGGAGAATTTTCAAATTCAACTATTTCATAGCTGGAATCAAATTTTTCAAGTTCACCATCGACCATATTAAATCCTTTTTTAAAGAACTTTAGTTTTTCAGATTTCAAACTATCCTCAAATACCAGCATCCCTTTATCCCCTATCACAACAAATCGCTGTTCTTTAAAAGGGTGAAGCCAGCTGACAAAAATATGGCAATGAACATTATCCGGATATTTCAAAATTGTAATTGTGGAATCTTCGATACCCTTCTGAAGAAAACTTCCCCCGCTAGCTGATATGTGTATTGGGTAAGATTCAAGAAGGTATTGAATAATTGATACGTCATGAGGTGCAAAACTGTACAATATATTTTCCTGTTTCCTTACCATACCGAGGTTTAAACGATTACTATAAATATAGTGTATCTTTCCAAGGATATTATCATTAACAAGTTCCTTCATTTTTCTTACGGCCGGATGGAACAGTAAAACGTGACCTGTCATTAATTTAAGTTTCCGTTCTTCCGCTATCCGGATCAAATCCTCTGTTTCCTTCGAAATGAAGGTTAATGGTTTTTCAGTTAAGACGTTTTTACCTGATTCCAATAATGCTTTCGTAATATTATAATGTGTTTCTGCGGGAGTTGAAACAATTGCAATATTTATTTTATTATTTTTCAGGATTGTATTAAAATCAGTCGTAAAAATTATTTTTCCTGAAACAGATTTGACAGATTTTTCATTTCGTTCATCAGCATCACATACCGTTAATGAATAATCATCCTTTATAATATTTTTCTAAAATATTTGACATCGTTTTAACATGGTTCATTCCCCATTTTCCGGATCCGATTATTGCAACATTCATACTTTAGTTATTTTTTATGAAATTATTTATTGAATCAACTACAAATGATATCTGTTCTATTGTGAGTTCCGGATAAATCGGTAATGCAAGGGATGAATTTGCACAACTTTCAGCAACAGGGAAATCACCTTCCTTATGATTCAGTGAAGAATAACATTCCTGTAAGTGGAAAGGCACAGGATAATATATTTCACATCCGATTCCTAAATCATTCAGATATTTCCTCAGCATATCCCTTTTATTTACACGGATGACATATTGATTATAAATGTGATAGTTCCTGATATTAACATTCTTATATACAGGTTTAGGTAAGAGTACTTTTTCACTGCTGCTGAGTTGCAGAATACCTTCCTGAGAAGCTAATTTTGAATCTATAAATAATTTTGTGTAGAGATTTGCATTAGTTCTTCTCTTTTCAGACCAGTTATCAAGATGTGGCAATTTTACATTCAGAACCGCTGCCTGAATGGCATCCAGCCTGAAATTTCCCCCGATTATTTTATGATAATATTTAGGCTTACTTCCATGAACTCTTAATATTTTCAATTTATTATATAAATCTTCATCGTTTGTTGAAACCATTCCACCATCACCAAAACAACCTAAATTCTTGCTGGGGAAGAAGGAAAAACATCCTATATCACCTATAGTTCCTGAAAACTTTCCATCCGAATATTGAGAGCCAATTGCCTGAGCTCCGTCTTCAATGACTTTTAAATTATGTTTTTTAGCTATCTCCAAAATGGGAGTCATATCGGCACACTGTCCATAGAGATGTACTGGAATGATTGCTTTTGTTTTATCAGTTATTAATGATTCTAATTTATCAGGATCAATATTGAATGTTAAAGGATCCGAATCACAAAAAACAGGTGTTGCATTTAGTCTGCTTACAACTCCGGCAGTTGCAAAAAATGAATATGTGGGAATAATAACTTCATCTCCGGGTTTAATATCAATTGCCATTAAAGCTATCAATAAAGCATCTGTTCCTGAAGATACACCGACAGTATATTTCGACTGAATATAGTCTCCGATACTCTTCTCCAGTTTTTCAACTTCCGGACCAAGAATAAAATACTGAGATTCTGCGACGTTTATTAATGTTTCATTGATGTCTTTTTTTATGGAATTATATTGAGCTTTTAAATCTAATAATGGTACTTTCATATATTATATATTTTTTTTAATAATTTTTGCAGGTACGCCTGCTACAGTTACATTTTGTGGTACATCTTTCGTTACAACAGAACCGGCACCAACTATGGCATTTTCCCCTACCGTAATTCCGCAAAGAATCGTTGAGGAAGACCCAACAGAAGCCCCTTTTTTAATAAATGTTTTAACTACTTTCCAATCGCTTCCATCTTGCATTGAACCATCTTCATTTGTTGACCGTGGATATTTGTCATTAATAAAAGTCACATTATGTCCTATAAAAACATTGTCTTCAATATGTACACCTTCGCAAATAAATGTATGAGAAGAAATCTTGCAGTTCTTTCCGATAAAAGCATTTTTTTGAATTTCAACAAATGTTCCGATTTTTGTATTATCTCCAATTTCGCATCCATATAAATTAACGAAATCGAATATTTTTACATCTTTCCCAAGTTTTACATTATTTATATTCTTTTTTTCCATACTAAATCTCTATTAAAGCTCCTTTTTGCTTAACAGATTTATCTGCTGCCTCAAGAATTTCAACAACTTTCAATCCATCATCACCATTTGTTAATGGTTTTCTTTTTTCCAGAATAGAATTAATAAATTCTTCTACACCAAGCGTTAATGCTTCGGTTTGATTTACTTTTGGAGAATACATATCTCCTATTCTATATTGAACCAATGCATCATAAATACCAAGTTTTTCTTTTAGCTCCACTCCACTATCATAAACTTTAATTTTTTCCAGGTTTTCCATATCATCAAAAACTAGCATTTTTCTTGTTCCTCCTGCAATCATTCTTCTTATTTTTACGGGGGAAGTCCAATTCACATGAAAATGAGCAAAACAGTTATTTTCGAAATAAACCGATATGTATGCAACATTCTCGTGATCAAAATAATTTGCAATACCGGTTGCTGAAACTGATATTGCTTTCTTGTCAAGCAGGTAAAACATAATTGAGAGGTCGTGCGGAGCAAGATCCCAGATTACATTAACATCAGTTTGAAATAATCCCAGATTTATTCGAACCGAATCAAAATAAAGGATATCCCCCAGTTCGTTTCTATCTATTATTTCTTTCATTTTATTTACTGCACCTGTATAAATAAATGTATGGTCAACAAATACATTTAGAGATTTTTTTTCGGCAAGTTCTAAAATTTCCTTCGCCTGAGCAGAGCTTGAGGTAAATGGTTTTTCAACCCAGATATGTTTTCCGGATTCGAGTGCTTTTTTTGCTAATTTATAATGAGTATCTACCGGAGAAGCTATAACTATAATTTCAATTTTTTTATTTTTAAACAAATGATCGCAATCAGTTGTCAATTCCACTTCGGGAAATCTTTTAGAAATAAACTCAAGCCTTTGTCTGTTTATATCATACGCATGAACTTTTTGAACTTTACTATTTCCGAGAAAATTCCTGATTAAATTTGGACCCCAATAACCAACTCCAATAACTGCTGCTTCCATAATTTTTAATAATGATTAAATGATTAGTATAAATATTTTAATTCGTTACTTCGATTAGAATTTTGATGTATAAGATTACAGAAAATTGAATTAATTATTTTCCTCCTTTGGCGAAGACCATAACCGGAACTGTTTTAAAAATAAGTTGTAAATCCAGCCAGGGAGATAAGTTATTGATGTAATATAAATCAATAACGATTGAATCATTAAAATTAACGTTACTTCTTCCTGATACTTGCCATAGTCCAGTGCATCCGGGTAAAACAGATAATCTTCTTTTCTGCCATTCATCATAATGTTCGTATTCATAGGGAAGACACGGTCTTGGACCCACTAGGCTCATATCACCTTTGAAAACATTAAAGAACTGTGGTAATTCATCAAGAGAATATTTTCTTAATAATATACCGACTTTTGTTACCCGTTTCTGATTTACAATTTTTCCATCATTAGTATTACTTTTAATATATTTAATCATCAGGTCTCTTCTCATTTTATCTTCACCATCTATCATTCTCATAGTTCTGAATTTGTAAATATTAAACGGTTTTCCATCCTTACCTATTCTTAATTGTTTGTATATTATCGGACCTTTTGAACTAAACTTTATCAATATCGAAGTGATTATATAAAAAGGACTTAATAGTATAATACCAATAAAAGCACCTATATAATCAATCAATCTTTTAGCAATTATATAAAGATTTTCATTTAATTTTATTGACACGTCTACTACCGGAACGTCTGAATATTCTTCTGAAAATAATTTATCAGGTATTATTTGGAATAACTCAGATGTAACTTTCACAGTGGCTTTTGTTTTCTGACATTTATCAATTATTTCGAGTAAGTTTTCATAGTTAATATTGTCGATGCATATAACGATTTCGTCAAAATTTGTTACCTGAGAAATCTTTTCTAATTCGTTTGTATTTCCTAATACTTTCAAGTGTCTGAATACTTTCGAATCCTTTTCGATTTTGTCGTCAACAAAACCGATGATTTTAACACCATACATATTCTCAATCAGCATTTTTTGAGCAAAGAGAACTCCTGATTTACCTGCACCTATTATCAGAAGATTTCTTTTAAATACTGAAATACTTAATCGCTTTGCATAAATAATCTGTATAAAAAATACCCTTATCAATAGAAACCAAAATATTGAACTAACGAAGTAAAGTATCAAAAATAATCTTGAATCTGAAAAAAATTGTGATTTCAGGAAAAAGAATAATATAATTAAAAAGAATATTCCATAAAGCATTGATTTTATTACTATCGTGAGCTGTAAAGCTCTTGTCAGAAATAAATTCAGTTTGTAGAGATTATTATAGTGAAAAATAAATATTATTAAAGAATTCGCAATAATTCCTAATAACAAATCATTTATTGAAAATTCACTGAAACTGAAAAATAATTGAGGGTGTACAAAATCATATATTATTCTTGCGGAAAGAAATGACAAAGTTAATGCTAATAAATCTAATCCTAATATAAAATATTTGTATTTAGGGTATCTCAATATTTATTTATTGAAATAAGTTTTTATTTCTTTACAGATAAAATTAATTTGTTCATCATTTAATTCCGGAAACATAGGCAAAGACAAACAAGATTCGGCAAGTTCTTCAGTTTCCGGAAAATCGCCTTTTTTATAACCTAATTCTGCAAAGCAAGGCTGTAAATGTAGTGGAATGGGATAATGCAATCCGGTAGAAATTCCATTATTATTCAAATATTGGGCTAATTCTTCCCGTTTATTATTTCTGACCTTTATAACAAATAAATGGTACACGTGCTTTGCGTATTCCATCTCTTTTGGCAAAACTATTTGCTCAACATCTTTTAGCAGTTCATTATATTTCGCAGCAACTCTTCTTCTTCCATCAGTCCATTTATTGAGATATTTCAGTTTTACTCCGAGAACTGCTCCCTGAATGCCTTCCATACGGTAATTGTGACCATATATCAAATGTGTATATTTTTTTTCAGACCCATGTTCTCTCATCATTTTAAACTTTTCTGCTAACTCATCATTATTTGTTGTAACTGCACCTCCTTCACCATATGCACCAAGATTTTTTCCCGGATAGAAGCTGAATGATGCCGCTTCGGAAAGTCCTCCGACCTTCTTACCTTTATATTCTGATAAGTGTGCCTGTGCACAATCCTCCACCAATTTCAAATTGTGTTTTTTGGCAATTTCGTTAAGTGCGTCTAAATCTGCGGGTTGCCCATATAAATGAACAGCAACAATTGCCTTAGTTTTCGATGTTATCGCAGCTTCGACTTTTGAGGGATCAAGATTGTAGCTTTCCGGATGACAGTCAACGAAAACTGGTTTTGCTCCGCACAAAGTCGCCCCCCAAACAGTAGCAATAAAAGTATCTGCAGGTATTATCACTTCATCACCCGGTTTTATTCCGAGTGCCCAGAGTACAAGATGGTTCCCGTCAGTGCCGGAACTCACGCCATAACAGTGCTTTACACTATGAGCTTCAGCGAAAGCTTTTTCAAATTCTGCAACAGGTTTACCGAGGATATATGCGGTATTATCCAAAACATTATGGATTGCCGCATCGACTTCTTCTTTAATGGATCTGTATTGAGCTTTTAAATCTAGAAAAGGTATTTGCAATTAATTCTCCTCATATTAAACATTAATAAATATGTCAACAATATCCCGTGATAAAAATTTATTTATTGGTATAAATTCACTTTTCGGTTTTCTTTTCACATCAATATTGTATATATCTTCTACTTTATCTATAAAATTAAGCATTTTTTTTTCAAAAAGATATTCATCGATAAAAGGCTTTTTGCCTGTGAATATACTATAAGTATCTGTACCTAACAAAGCGGACTCTCTGTTCATTGTTCCACCTCCGCTTACAGTTATGTCCGAACAATAAAGTAATTGCAAACCATCAACAGGTTCATCGAGAAATCTAAATTTCTTATTCGAAGGAACATTTTTCAAAATATGGTTTTTATCTGAACTTGTCCGGGAGGTTATCAGGATTTGTACATTTTCAAAAGTAGTAAAGTGTTTAATAGATTCTATTAAAAACTGCTCACTTTTCTCATTGTGATAATTACTGGATAAAGCGGGGGGACGGATTGTTATTAATATTTCATCATCCTTTACTCCGATTTTTTTTCTAAATTCAGGGTCCGGATTAAAATACTGGAGGTAAATCTCCTCTTTAATACCATTATATCGTATAATTTTTTTTAAATTGAATCCTGCTTTTTTAAGTCTCGTATCGGGGATAATTGCAGGAAACAAAATATAATCTGATAAATAATTGAATATTCTATTCTCTGTGTATTCATAATCCAGCATAACTAAAGTTTTCAAACCTAGATATTTAGCTGCAACAATCTGTGTTCTTGAACCGTGACTTATCGCAGTTTTAATGTTTTTTCCCTTGATAAATTTTTTTAGTTCTAAGCTTCTTTGAAATAGATTTAATACTTTTCCAAATTTATTTTTTCCGCCATGTTTACCTATAAGAGTATGCTTTATATCCCATAATTCCAATAATTCTTTTGTCTGTGCAAAATCCCTCGCCGTTATTAAATACTCGATTTCACGATTCTTCAGTTCATCAAATATCGGTCTGAAAATAAGCACATGCGGAGAATTGTCTAAGTCAAACCAGAACATAATAAAAATAAATATAAGTCATGATGTCAATCTTGTTTGATATTATAATAATTCTAAATTAGTGAACTCTCTATAATCCTTGCACCCAGCCCAGGAATATAAAACCCAGCCCAATTCGTAAGATCTACATTCTTTATTAATTACAAGGTTATGTTTATTTTCAAGGTTAGCATTAGTGTTTAATAAACTCAAATAATATGAGCATATCAATCTTTTTACTCGTTCAAATTTTCCTTTCTTTTTGACAGATCGATAAATAAAAAAAGGATTTTCATTTATCATTTTAAACCCTTTGTTATTGTAACCAAACAACCACCTATAACTCTTAATAATCGCCTGGTCTGCCTCTACTAATCCTAAATCCCTGGCCGGGAGCAGAAAGAGAATTGACATGGAATCCTGATGGACACTATATATCTGATACCAGTCTAAAATATTCGATGTCTTTGAATTATAGAACCATGCCCATTCTCCGGAATCAGACTGCATTTTAATAATTCTAAGAGTAATCTTCTTAAAATTATTTATTGCATCATCATCATTAAAAGCTTTTCCATATTCATATAAGGATTTCAAATAATATGTGATAGCACCAAAAGATACAAAGCTTTTTCTAAGAGAATATGGTTCATTAAATGGCAAAATAGCATTAACATTTATATAATACTTTTTTATAACTTTATATACAATTTCGGTATAAGACAATACTTTGGACTGATTTTGAACTTTAGAATATTCAACAAGACCCATGAGTAACCAACTTATTTCCTGCAAATTCAATTTTGTAAAATCCTTTTCCGTTTGAAAACTATGATGAATGTCACTAAATAGTTGATCCGCTTTTGACTTATCGAAATAGGACAATACTGACAAAAATAAACCTTTATCACCCCAATTTCGAATAGAATCCCAGTTATGTTTAATAAAATCCATAATTAAATTATTTACATCCCAATCAAGTTTTTGTAACTTTGACAACTTATATAAACCAGCAATACAAATGATGGAGTATCTAATTGCAAGCGGATTTGTTATATCATTATAAAAATTGTTATTAATTATTTTTGTAGAAAATGAAAATATCTTTCTTTCATCATCATACATCTTTTTTAACGTGCTTAAAGTCTTAGTGAATAATGCATCCATATCAATCCTGATGAAATATTGATTGGTTTAAGTTGAAAAACATTCTTCTAAATTAGTTCTATGACCTGAACATTAAAAAATATTATCAACAATAAATAGATTTTCCCTGATTGGCATAGTTTATCAGCGCCGTTAGAGATGTCGGAAGCTTTTACACGAAACATTGGAATACCATGAAATTTCCATTGATATAATTCTTGTTTTGTTAAAAGTTTTTCTAACAAATCAACTCGTCGTATTAGAGGAGTATATTTATAGGTAAGATTATAATTGAATATTTCATTTTCAGATTTAATATTTACGAGAGTAGTGTCTATATTAAAATTAACCGGAAACTTGTCTCCCATTATATCTTCGACATGGTGAACTTGAGTTAGACAGCGATAATAATGAACTCCAAGACCGAGAATCACTGTTTTATACTTAGTCATAATATCAAAAGGAGAATTAGTACCATAATTCGATGTCAAATGATGTTTACTTGTAATCTCTCCGGCTAAAGGACCCGTAGCACCAAACGCTGTGAGATGGATGCAAACTTCTGATAACACCCGGTTGTTTTCTAAAATATTCACTAATAAGTCCCATTCGCGATATTGCTCTTTTTGAGTCAAAAAATGGTTTATTCCTGTAATATTGTAAAAAGTTAATTTTATTATTCCCAAGTATAAAAGCCGGCATAGCAAGAGTTTTATTCTTACAAATCATTAACAATACATTTAGTATTTCACTTATGCTACCTTTATACGCCCGGCTAATCTCATCAAAGGAACTATGTACCATCAAAATATCAAAATCAGTATTAATATTTTTCATTATTTCTTTTTTCAAATCCTCTGAATTAAATGTCCCATAGATAAACTTAATATATTTACTATTTTTATTCTTAAAATGTGATATTCTGCTTTTAATTTTATATCGTACATCTTCTGAGAGATATTTTCGGGAATAATTATAGATTTTACTTTGCATTTAAAATGTATCCTTTATAACTTTCGATAAAAATTATTGTACCACAATTCGAATGAGTAAAGTGTTAGTATTTCCCAGAAAAATGTATCTTGATTATTCAAATGCTGCTTCAGCATTAATTTAATATATTCAACATTAAAATATTCATTACAAGCAGAATCTTTATTAGTTAATAAACTTTCGAGCATATTCATAAACTTTGGATCTTTAAACCATTCAGAAAATGGAATTTCAAACCCCTTTTTTTTTCTTCCGGTAATAGTAGCAGGCAGCCATTGACTTACCGCTTTTTTATGCAAGTATTTATGTGTTGTTCCTTTTAATTTATATTTCGATGGTATAGATTCAAGAAACTTAACTAACTCAATATCGAGAAAAGGAACTCTCATCTCTAAAGAAGCTGCCATTGTCATTTTATCTCCATAAAGCAACAAAGAATCCGACAAGCTTGTTCGGGTATCGATGTACATTAATTTAGATAACGAATCATTCATGTTAATAGTTGATTGATAATAATTCGATATTAAATCTTTGTCATCAGTATTCATTTTATCATATTTCTCTTTCACAAGTAATTCTTTCTGTATCGGATTGAAGATTGTATATATTGCCAAGAACATATCAATTTCATTATTTTCTGAGCATACGTATAAAATTCTTTTTAATTTTTCACTAATAATTATTTTATCCAGTTTAATTTTACGCAATATATCATAAAACAATCTATATTTAATCAAATACGATAATCCCCTATATCTATTATAACCCGCTAATAGTTCGTCGGCTCCCTGACCTGATAAAACAACCTTTAAATGTTTAGATACTAATTTTGACAGAAAAAATAAAGCAGTGGATGAATTGCATACAGGTTCTTCAAGATAAGAAAATGATATTGGAAAAAATTCATTGAACTGATTTTGAGAAATTGTTGTGGAAATATGTTCTACACCAATTATTTGTGAAGATGTTATAGCATCTTCTATTTCATTATACTTCGAACCTTCTTCGAAACCTATTGTAAATGCTTTAATTTTTGAATTTGAATATTTATTCATGAAATATCCAATAATAGCAGAATCCACTCCCCCACTCAAAAATAAACCTACCGGAACATCACTCATCATTTGTTTTTTTACTGCATTTTCAAGAAGCCTTTGATATTCTGATATTGCATCATCAAAAGAAATGTTAATCGTTTCAGGTTTATATTCCCAAAAAGATTTTTTCTCGAATTTTCCATTTGAATTTACTTTTAAAAAATGTCCCGGTTCTAATTTGTAAATATTTTTAAATAAAGTATAAGGTGACGGATTATATCGAAAAGTTAAAAAATTATTTAATGCATTATGATCTATTTCTTTTTTGACAGTTCTATCCTGAAATATAGCTTTCAATTCAGAGCCGAATAATAATTGATTTTGGTCTACATAATAATATAACGGTTTTACGCCTATATGATCCCGGGCAAGTATAACATGATTGTTCTTTTTATCAAAAATGGCAAAAGCGAATATTCCATTTAATTTATAAAATTCTTCAGGTCCATACTCTTCATAAAAATGTATAATTACTTCTGTGTCAGAATTATTTTTAAATACATGGCCTTTCTTTTGCAAATCAGATTTCAAGACTTTATAATTATAAATTTCCCCATTGAACACAATCCATATATCCCCATTTTCATTGGGCATGGGCTGGCTCCCATTGATCAAATCTATAATGCTCAGTCTTCTGTGACCAAAACCAGACTCCTGCTTCCTGACAAACATAATAACCTTCTCCGTCGGGTCCACGGTGATATAACGTGTTATTCATTTTTTTTAATAAGTCATCATCAATTGACTCATTTTTATTAAATTTATATATTCCTGTTATACCACACATTTATTATTTATTCAGGATTAATATCTGAGTTAATGCAAGAAATAATTGTGATTGTGCCCATCTCAAAAACGGAATTTTAATTGTTTTATGTGGAAAATAAATACGGGTGATTGCATGTCCTTTCCTTGTGAGATATTTATTTAAGACTTTGGAAGTTAAGTTTAAAGATAATGTCATTGAATCTTCGAGGAGTTCATTAAGTAGAACACCCAGTGAAATACTTTCGGCATAATCATATATTTCTATTTTCAAAAAACTAAATTTATTTTTTAAGGAAAATGGTTTGGGTTCTCCATTTTGGTAAAACAGATTATGTTTGTAATACTCATAACCTTTTACGATTGAATCATCAACTTTCTTATCTTTTAAAACCTTGTTTATTTTGTAAAGATTCTTAAGCACAAAACATGTATGAATATTATCAATAAATAGTTCTTGCTGATTATCCATCGAATAAAGCCAGGAACCATTCTCTCTTTGGCTTTTAATAATGAAGTTCACAAGTTTTTTTGCTTTATCCAGATATGTTTCATTACCAAATCTATTATATGATTCAATTAAAATATATGCTCCATAGGCACTTGCGTTAATTACTTTGGTTTTATCTGTAGGATGAATAACTAAGAGCAATAGTGTCCTCTGAAATTTCAACTTCATTTAAATCATAATTAACAAAATTGCATATAGATGAAGCTATATCCAAATATTTTTGATTTCGTGTATGATCATATAATTTCAAATATGCCTCAAAGCAATACGGTGTTACACTTACAAAAGGTGTCCTTTTTGGCCAAAATCCGTTTCTTGATTCCCAATTTACAGGATAACCCCAGCAATATCCCGAATATCCGCTGCTACTTTGCAATAATAAATCGTTGCCAATTTCAATCGCTTCATTTAAATATTCTTTATTATCATAATAATCATACAAATTTAAATTACCCATAATTAAATGAGCATCGGCAATGGCAAATCTTTTTTTTTATAAATGTTCTTGCTAAAGAAGGAATAAACATATCCATCAATATTATCGGAACTACCAATATTGAACCGATAATATTATTATGATAAAACATCTTTCTAATTTTTCCCCCGGTTTTTGTAGACATCAGATCATAAAGGTCGTATGTTTCATATCCGTAATTCTTTAGCCAGTCCGCAAACTTATTTACAGCAATCTCCAATTGATTAAAGAAGATATCTTTCTTCGCTTTATCAATTAATATTTTTTGATTTTTCAATTTATTGCTTTTTCATTATGAATCCTACCGATGTAAGTCTATGATAATTTCCCAAACTCTTCAAACCCTGAACCATATCCCAGTCCAAAATAAAATATCAGGGGGAATAAAAAATGTATCTTCATTTATTAATATTTCTTCTATTGAAGGGACCTTTGAATTATTTAAAAGTTTCATTCCTATCGATTCCAGGTATTTTATATCATTCCCGTAATACCATCCATCCTCACCCCATCCATATTTGTCCGAATAAACGACATTTTTATTTAAAATAGTGTCATAAGTGCATATAAGCAGCCCCCCCGGTTTTAATACTCTGTTCATTTCGCTTAAACATTTCAAGTGAAATTCCGGATTCGTTTTATGATCAATTACTACATGTTCCATAACCGAAATGCAAGTTGTCGCATCGAATGTATTATCATTTGAGGGAATATTTTCCATTCCCCCGTTTAGAAATGTGACTTTCGAAGAGTATTTATCAACGTATTTTTGAGGTAACCCATATCCTGCTCGCTTTATATCATTTCCAACAAAATAATCCAATCCAAATGATTGAAACCCAAATTATTCAGTTCCACTGGAAAGCCATTTATCCCACAACCACAATCCAATATCTTAGAATTTTCTTGTAAATTTAATTTCAGATTCTCTATAACCCATGGATATTCCCATCCTCTTGTTCCAGTTCTGAAGACTTCAGTGCGATACTTAAAATTATCATTTTAATATGGATTTCACCGGACCTTTGTTTAGAAATATCTCGTAATATCAATTTCTATTATTTAATTATTTTGAGTTTAGGTTGAACTTGTTTAAAGGAAAATATCCTTTTTTCTGGAATTCGATCATTTGGGAAATTTTGGAATAGTCTATCATATTATTTTGTTTTGATATGAATTATTGGTTTTTGGGTTATATAGTATGATTAAAATTAGTTCAGTTGTTCCGCTTTCAATTGCCAGGACTTTTATTTCTCCGCTATATTTTCTTATTCCGGATAGTTTGTGTTCGAAGTTAGCATTATTTGCTTCAAGAATTTAATGTTTTCTATATTATTTTTATTCTATTAGCTTAAATGAATAATATTCGATGTATTTCAATTAACAGTTAATTCACCCATTTTATTAACTAATATTGGTCTTCCTGCTGCTAAATAGTCTCCAACTTTATTTGGCCATCTTGCTTTATTGATATTATTATCTTTTTGCAGCAAAAGAAATAAATCTGCACAACTCAATACTTCCGAATAAATTTTATAATCTACCCAGCCAAATTCATATAGTTCATTTCCGATATTATATTTTTGCTTTGTTTCTTGGGATAATTTTCTACCTGTCGTGAACCAGGTAATTTTTTTTTCGTTTCTTAATTCCATTTATTGCCATCAAGAAAGGTTCTATGTCTTCTATTTCACCTTCGTCCATTCCGGCAAACCCGAAAGGTAATCGAATCTTTCGGTATTCCATATTTTTCTTTTAATGTTGTATCCGGGTTAAAGTCATTCCCTCTCGTATCTGCTCCGCCATTTAAAACTAATATTCTGTTCTCTGGCTACCCAATATTTATAGTCCTGGTTTTCGTAAATACCGATAATGCAACAACTCCATCTGCAATCTCTTTGTTGTGCTTTTCAGCCCAGGTATCGTATTTACCTAGTAATAATTGATACCAATTCGGCATTAAATCATATATTCCCCCTTTTCCAAAAAAATCCCACCATTCACTAATGTACTATCGATTTATGGAAGAATCTGTTTAATACACAGGGAATACCTGAGTGAAGGCCTGTGACCACTATCTGAATGTACTACATCATATCTCCTGAATAAAGTACGAATATAGATTTCAGAAATATATTTAGTATTCCTAATCCGCCTTTTCGAATTCGATTTGGAACTATGTCAGGGAAAGGAGTAAATCTTAACACCATTTCGTTATTTCTTATTCTAAATGGAAATTTAAATTCCCTATATTGGCTTGTTAGATAAAGTAGCAGTCTGCCCAAGCATGCTCAATTCTCGTTGCGAGCATAAAGCTCCTGCCAAATCCGTCACCGTCTTTTATACCATAATGCGAGAATAATATTTTGAGATTCCTCTTACTCATTAAAAGTATTTACTCTATGTTTGAAATACCCTCCAATGGATTTCAATACTGAATAAAGGAAATAAAATATTTCTTTTGATATTTGTTATATATGAGTTTTGTAGTAAATTAAAGAGACGGGCAAATGATTTACGGATTTAATTGTAAAGAAGCTCCTAATATATTTAATAATATTCGGATTGGATACTTTTGTACCTTCTCCTGTTAAATCCTGATGCGATAATAACTTAGAATCGTAAGAGAATAGTATATTAAATCCATTTGCGTTTGCACGTAAAAAAAACTCAGTATCGGCATGGTAGTGCGGTAGTTTATTATAATTAAACAAACCAATTTTTCGGAAAACTCGACGGTATTAAAACTCCTTTACCTGATAATGTACTGACTTCTATTACTCCTTTTGTACGCTCATAGTTCAGCCGAACTCGTTTATCCTGTAATGCAGATTCTTAAAGAACCATTTATTGTTTTTTATCTTGAATGCCGAGGGTTCAATTCTTGATGGTTCCGAATAAAATAAATTCACCGCACCGAGAATTGAATATTTTATGCTTCGTAGCATAATCAACCAAATTCTCGATTGTATCCGGGAACAATTCTGTATCGTTGTTCAGTGTAAAAATGAAATCATTTTCTTTTGCTGTTTTCAGAGCTTCTTTTACACACAAATTCATACCCCCGGTCCACCAGAGATTACCCTTACCTTTTATTAATATTATTTCCGGAAATCTTTTCACTGATAATATCATATGTTCCATCATCCGAATCATCATCACATATAATAATTTTGTAATCTTTATACTCCTGATGTTGAATACTCTCTATACATTTTAATGTATAATTAATTCTGTTATAAACGGGTAAACAAATAAAAACTGACACTGCGTTAAGACAATTAAAATATTATTTAATTAAACGTTCTGTCATAACGGTATAATTAGAATACCCATATTCTTCAAACCACTTTTTGCTTCTGATAAAACGCTTTAATTTATATTTTATATAATTTATTGTATATTTGATATTTTTTTTAAAATGATTTTTATCTTCTTTATTAAGCAAATATTTTTGAATCTCAGGCTGGATGGTGTTTTAATGTCTTTAATTATCCGGAAAGCCCTCTGATTTTAAAAGAAACCGGAATGTTGTAGGAGTATAAATATCTATATGCCCATAATCCATAAAATGTTTAATATTTTTATCACAATCGATAAAATAATCAAGAGGAATTTCGAATATTTGCCTCTTACTTACTCTTTGAAGTTCTTTCAGTACTTTTCTTGGATATTCAAGATGTTCTATAACGTGAGAGCAATATGCCAAATCGAAAGAATCTGATTCAAATGGTAATTCATAACCGTCAATTTTTTTAATTTCGACAAGTTTCTCGATTTTTAAATTTTTCAGGGTTTCAACTGCACTCTCCGATATATCAACCGCAGTGAAACTAGGAACATTTCTGAATTAGAAAGGAATGAAATAATTGACCCTTTCCCCGGCTCCAAAATCTAAAACCTTTTTAAATTTGTTCCCCTTACTGATGTCAATAATATTCTTGCTTTTATATTTTGAACATAAAAGCCTCCATTCAGCTATATCGTTATCGTATTGTTTATCGTAATAATCTGATAACTTTTTGTCAATTTCCATTTTTATTACTAATATTTATTTAATATATATTGTTTGTGCATTCATTATTTATGAACGTTGTTGATGTTTTTCGAAATTATATCTCTGTAACATTGCAAAGTAATTTCTCCTGCAATGGAAGGAGTAGTTATTATAAGCAGTGGTTCCTTGCATTTTTACTTATTACTTCCATTTTTTCAGGATTATCATATAAACTTGATGTACAGTCAGCCATTCCTTCTTTGTCATCTTTATCGAATAAAAACCCGTCAAATTTATTTTTTATCAGAGAAGGCAGACCCCCTGCATTAGAAGCGACAACTACAAGACCTGAAGCCATCGCTTCACAAACTGAATTGGGACTGTTATCCATTTCAGTGGGATGAATGTAAATTGAGGATTTTTTGTGATATTAGACGAAAGATTTGGACAGAGCTTAA
>CAWDWP010000017.1:0-156170 GCA_963806045.1 uncultured Ignavibacteria bacterium
TTTCGGCACCGGGGTCTTTTTTTCTCAGGAACTCAACGAATTCTTTATTGAAATATTCGCTGTGGGTTTTTATATACTCTTTTATCAACTCCGAGATTTTTTCGTATTCAAGTGCTGTTTTTATAAATTCAAGTTCTTCTTTATCATCAAAAATCCTGTAATAAAATATTTTGTTGTTTTCCATTTTAATACTTTTAAATTAATATTTTATCTGTATGAAGTAAATCAGAGAATAGTTCATTTTTTATTGATTCGGAATTCTTACGGGCATTCGAAAGAGAATTCAGGATATAGCGATTGGCAACGAATATTTTTCTGGATTCAATTTCAGCTTCATCCAGAAGAAGATAGCCAACATAAATGTAGCTGTATAATTCAACCAAATCTTTAGCTGCGACATCCTGAAATGCCGAATCTTTTTTATCTATTACATATTTCAGGCAATCATAAAATATAAGCCTTATTTCTTTAAGATGGTCTGCAAGCCTTTCAAGTCCGCCTTTATAATCTTTTTTCTCTCTTTCGTTGAAATATTCCGAAAGAATATCATTCAACACTCCGCCGATAGCAGCAACAATCTGAAGCTGGCTTGTGCCTTCATAGATATTTGTAATACGGGCATCACGTGCAAGCCGCTCTACCCTGAATTCCCGCATATAACCTGTTCCGCCGTGTATCTGCAAAGAGTCATAAGTAATTTTGTTTGCTGACTCTGTTAGTACAAATTTTGACAGAGGAGTAAGGAAGTTTGCAACTCTGGTTAAATATTTAATGCGGTTATTTTCATCAGTAAAAGGTTTACCCTCGGCTTTGAGTTTCTGCATATGCTCTTCAAGATATTCTTTCAAATCAACTACTTTCCCGGCACTGTAAAAAAGTGAACGGTTGCTTTCCAGCAATACACGCATATCAATCAGCATATTTGCAACTACAGGAATATTGTAAATTGCTTTTCCAAATTGCTCCCTCTCTTTTGCATATTTTAAAGCTTCTTCATATGCTGCCTGTGAAATTCCAAGTGCCTGTGACGAGACTCCCATTCTTGCGCGAAACATTAAATCGAAAACATACTTAATCAATCCGAATTTTCTCTGACCGACTAATTGAGCAGGTGTATCATTGAATTGCAATTCGCAGGTTGGTGAGCCGTGAATACCAAGTTTATTTTCAATTCTTCTGACAACGACAGTGTCATCACCATAACAAGCGAACAGGCTCAAGCCTCTTCCATCTTTGATATCAGCTTCTGAACGTGCGAGGACAAGAAGAATATTACCGTTACCGTTGGTTATGAATCTTTTGACACCTTTTAAAAACCAATTACCGTTATCATCCTGATAGGCACGCAGCTTCACTGCCTGAAGGTCAGAGCCGGCGTCGGGTTCTGTAAGAGCCATTGCACCTGTATATTCCCCTGTACAAAATTTTGGCAGGAATTCCTGACGCTGTTCTTCGGAACCAAACTTTTTTATTGTATCGGCAATATCCATTAATGCGAATATATTCATTAATGAGGCGTCAGCGCGGGAAATTATTTCCGTTGACATCAGATAGATTGTAAAAGGAAAATTCAGTCCGCCATATTTTCTTGGAAATATCATCCCCATCATTTCAGCCTGTGCAAGCCTATCAAGATTTTCCTTTGTACCGCTTGCATATTCAACTTTTCCATCCTCAAAGTGTGCGCCTTCCACATCAACATCAACTGCTCTCGGGGCGATAAAATTTCCTGCGATATCACCGACAATTTCCAGAACTTTACGGTAATTCTCGACTGCATCTTCATAATTCACTGGTGCTTCATTATACTTTTTAGCCTGTTCATAATTATCTTCTGCGAAGGCTACAACCTCGGGAATATTGAGATTTCTGAAATGGAATTGTAAATCTTTATTATCTAAGAAAAAATTTGACATTATTTTTTTATTTCAATTTATTTTTGTAAGATTCAATAAACATCGGGATTACATCCTTTGCGTCACCGACGATGGCATAGTGACTGATATCAAATATAGGAGCATTGGGGTCAGTATTTATGGAAATAATTTTATTTGCTTCCTGCATACCTGCTCTATGCTGAATTGCCCCTGATATACCGACAGCGATATACAATTTTGGTCTGACGGTAACACCTGTCTGACCTACCTGCCTGTCCGGTGTAACAAATCCCGCATCGACTGCTGCACGGCTTCCGGCGACTTCGGCTCCCAGAACTTTTGCAAGGTCATAAATTAACTTGAAATTTCCTTTAGTGCCTAATCCATAACCACCTGCGACAATAATAGGAGCAGCTTTCAGATTTACTTTGCTTTCTTCCCTGTGCTGTTCAAGAATTTCAATCAGAGAATCAGAATCATCGTGAACATAAGGTATTTCGGTTATCTTAGGTTGTTTAGGATTATTAACAATATGTTTTTCCATTACACCTTCGCGAACTGTTGCCATCTGCACAGGATTATCCGGAGTGATAATGGTTGCAATGATATTACCTCCGAATGCAGGTCTGATTTGCAGAAGGAGTTTTTCATACTTCGTTTTAAGATATTCAACATCAGAAATTTGCAAATCCGTACAATCTGCAGTTAACCCGCTTTTCGTATTCGAAGCCACACAAGGTGCCAGATCGCGCCCAATGATGGAAGCACCGAAGAGAACTATTCTTGGAGTATGTTCTTTTATAAGATTATTAAGTATTCTGCTATATGGAATTGTTTTATACATTTTTAAATCAGAATGGTCCGTAAGTAAGACTTCATCAACACCAAACCTGAAAGATTCGACTGCAATTTCCCTTACACCACTGCCAATAACGACAGCTTTCAATACACCATTCATATTATCAGCGAGTTTTCTTCCTTTGCTTAAAAGTTCGTAACTGACATCAGCCGGTTTTCCGTTTCTCTGTTCAACAAATACCCAGACTTCGTTTGTTTGTTTTGCCATATTGATTTTTTAAAAAATAAACTTTTTATATTCACGAAAACAGGCATGATAACCCGATAAACCGGGTAAATCTGCACTGCGGTTAAAATTGCTTCATTATCCTAATATATGATCTTCAAGAAGATTATCAATCAATGTTCCAATTCCATCTTTATTGGGCTCAACTTTGATATGCGAGCCGCCTGCCAGCACAACTGATTCTACTTTATAGACTTTTGTCGGTGAACCTTTAACACCACATCTTTCTGCATCGAGTTTCAAATCATCCATTGTAAGGGTCGGGATGAAAAGATTACGTTCTTTATATTCAAATACAAGTTTATCGATATATAAAAGTGAATTGCCTTCGGTTATTTTTTCAAGGTCCGTAAGCGATTTTGCATTCTTATATCTCATAACCTTTTTTGCCTTAAATGGCCTGGGATCTACAGCTTCTTTCACAACTGTCAGCAGTACGGGTAATTTTGATTCAACTATTTCATATCCGCCTTCAATTTTTTTTCTGATTTTTGCTTTGCCGTCTTTTACATCAAGGATTTTCTCAACATATGTTACCTGAGGAATGCCAAGTTTTTCTGCGGTTTGCGGTCCAACCTGTGCAGTATCACCATCAATAGCCTGCCTGCCGCCAAAAACAAAATCGAATTTTCCAATGTATTTTATAGTTTCGCTAAGGACATAAGAAGTTGCCAGAGTATCCGCACCTGCGAATTTCCTGTCACTGATAAGATAGACTTCATCTGCACCCATATAGAGACACTCACGGAGGATATCAGATGCTCTCGGGGGACCCATAGTAATCGCAGTAACTTTTCCGCCGAATTTATCTTTAACCTGAAGGGCAAGTTCCAATGCTACAACGTCTTCAAAATTAAATATTGCAGGAAGCATTGAACGGTTAACCGTTCCATCATCTTTCATAACTTTTCCGGAGATGTTTGCAGTATCCGGAACCTGCTTTACTAATACGATAGAATTATACATAATCTCGAAAATTTAAACACAAAATTAACAAAACTAATCACAAAGTGCAAAGATAATAGAATGCTTAGAATGCCTCAAAATACATTTTGAACGAAATAATTACGAACTTTCTGCGAGTTTAGCAGACCTATCTGCAGTTTTAAGCTTATCGATAATTTCATCAAGCTTCCCTTCCATAACTTCATTAAGGTTATATAAGGTCAAACCAATTCTATGGTCAGTTAAACGATTTTGAGGAAAATTATAAGTTCTTATTTTATCGCTTCTGTCACCTGATTTTACGATAAGTTTTCTTTTTGCTGAAAGAGCCTTATCACGTTTCTCCAATTCAAGTTCATAAAGCCGGGAACGAAGGACTTTCATTGCTTTTTGTTTATTCTTTAACTGCGACCGCTCATCCTGGCACTGGACAACTATATTGGTCGGGAGATGAGTAATACGGATTGCTGTTTCAACCTTATTTACATTTTGACCACCTGCACCACCTGAACGGAAAACATCAATTTTCAAATCATTCTCATTAACTTCAACATCGACATCTTCGGCTTCCGGCAATACGGCTACCGATGCGGCAGACGTATGAACACTGTCCATTTGCTTCTGTTTTGGGAACACGCTGAACGCGATGGACTCCGCCTTCATATTTAAGGTCGCCGTAAATCCGCTTTCCGCTTACGTTTACGACCACTTCTTTTATTCCGCCGGGAATAGCAGATTCATTAAAATCTATAACTTCAATTTTCCAATTTCGGGTTTCAAAATATTTCTGATACATTCTGTATAATTCAGCGGCAAATAGCGCTGCTTCGTCACCGCCTGTTCCTGCCCTGATTTCAAGAATTGCATTTTTTTCATTTTCGGGATCGTCAGGAACGAGTAAGTCTTTTATTTTAAGTTCAAGTTCAGTGAATTTATTTTCGAGTAATTCCTGTTCTTCTTTTGCAAGCTCTTTCAGTTCGGTATCTTTTGTGGTATGAAGAAGATCTTTGTTTTCTTCCAACTGAATTTTTAATTTATTATATTCGTCGAAGGTTTCTACGATTTCAGTAAGTGATGAATATTCCTTCGAAAGCTTACGGAATTCATTCTGGTCGTTTATAGTTTCGGGCTTCGAAAGCAAGTCTGCTATTTCGTGAAATCTTGATTTTACTTTTTCTAATTTTTCGAACATGGAGTAAATTTTACGTTGATAACATTACATAAAAAAAAGCAATCATTCATAAAGAATGAATGATTGCTAAAGATATAAAACTGATACAGCTATTTTACAAGATTGAATTTCTCAGCGAATTGTCCAATCAAAGGTAATGGTTTAATTGCTCCCTGCGTAGCATTAATTATTCCCATAATTTCAAAAACGAGTATAGGAATAAATAAGATAGAGCCTATGCCGCAAGTAATGAAAGCAATGATACCGCAGATAACACTTGCGATAACAAGAACAATGGACTGAGAAGTATGGAACATCACAAATTTATTTTTGCGGTGTTCTTCCATAACAAGGGGCAGCCAGAATAAGATGTATGCTACTGCAGCCATCCCTTTACCTGACTGAATCTCTTCAGGGGTAATATTATATTTGTTTTGTTCGTCTGTCATTTTTTTATTATAATTATTTTACAAGATTAAATTTCGCAGCCAAATCGCCTATTAATGGTAATGGTTCAGTTTTCTTTTGTAATGCGGAAATAAGTCCCATTATCCAGAATACTAATAATGCAACCCAGATTATCCAGTCGATAAAACCAAGACCGCAGAATCCTATTCCCATTCCATAATAAAACACAGAGCGTAAAATTGCATATCCTATTCTTAATACAATCCATCCAATCCAGATAACAATAGCCTGTTCAGTATGGAACATCGCATATCTCTGTTCCCTGGCAGCTAATAGAGGAATCAGAAAGAATACATAAGCGAGAGCAGCCATAGTTCTGCCCTGTTCCTTTTCTTCTTCGGTGAATGTAAGTTGTCTTTTTGTTGTATCTGCCATTATTATTCTCCTTTTTTTAAATTTATAAACTTAAACCTAAATATTTAGCCGGAAAATTTTCCGGTTGGTAATAAAATATATTCCAGTATGTTTGCTATCTGAAAATGGCTTTAATACTTCCCCAGGTGCTTTTAATTCCTGAGACGGAGTGAGTAGCGGAAATTATTTGTGAATAAGTGTAACTTCCGCCGGGAGTTACACATTTCAATCTATAAAAATATATAGAGGAAGTTTTTATTGTTACGCCATTATCCTGGTAAGTGTAATAAGAATTGTTTCCGGTGGCATTTATTGATTTAATAGATACAAAATTATCGGGAGAATTAGCACTTCTTTCAATTTCAAAAACTGACGTGCCCCCTTCATCGATTGTTTTCCATTCAACAAGAATCCCGTCAGAATTTGGTCTGGCAGTAAAATATTGAAGTGTAACAGCTGCATAAACCGCAGTTGATATCAATACTAAAATTACTAACCCTTTTAAAAACAGTAAGTATTTTTTCATATGTATAATTAACGCTGCATTAATATAATTTCAAATTTCTATAAATGCAAGTGTTTTTTTGGGGAAAAACAGTTAAAATATCTATAATATATATAATTTTCAAATTTAATTTCTACCATTTAATTTCGATTTTTCAGAGAAAAGAAACCTTATATGTTTGATTTCCTTATAAATGAAATTAATCCAAATATAAACCATCAATATAAATACAACAAAACTAAGTTTATTAAAATTATATGCCGTCGCGAAATCAAGATGCATAATTGAATAAAAAGCGTGAGTGGAGCCGCAGCCCCAGCATTCATGACCGGTAAATCTCTTGAACAGACATAAACCTCCGAATTGATCAAAAAAACTAATTGGAATAATGTAAAAGAGGAAAGGTATAATAAAAAAAGTCCCCAATTTTATAAAAGAAAACAAAATTGAGGACCTTAAAAAACGTATTACTTTGTTCAACTATTTTTTCAATAACGGATTTCCGTTAGCATCTCTAAAAGATCCTGTTATTATAGTAATTAAGTCAATAAGTGACCATATTCCGCAGCCACCTAAAGTTAAAAGCTGAACTACGCCGATTCCGGTATGTCCGGTGTAAAAACGGTGTACTCCGATACCGCCAAGAAATAAACATAGTAATAAGGTAGTTAACCAGTCTTTTTGTTCCACATTAGGGTTAACCGGTTGTGTAGGTTGTCCTTCCATAGTGTTTTTATTATTTTAGATTAATTAAAATGCTGTTTAATATAAAAATAAAGATACAATTATATTTTCATTAAAACAATAAACAAACTTTTAAAGTTAAAATAATAATCGAAAAATATATACCGTTATGATGTAGAAAAAAATCCGGCTAAAAGTTGATTAGTTATCATTTTTAATTTGCTGTAAAATATTTAACTTAATAAATGAAAAATTTTTATTTGGGAATCGATGCCGGGGGAACGAGCTATGATGTAATTGCAATGAACACTGACAATAAAATACTATTTAGATGCCGCAACAGAGTCACTACATCTTAATAATGCCGGACACGAAAACTTTGCTAATCATATTTGCGAAGCAATCGAATCAATATTAAAACAAAGGAAATTCACTTTAACAAATTGCAAAGGTATCTGTATCGGAGTTGCAGGTGCGAGATATGAAAAGGACAGAAAAAAATTAAGAAAAATTGTCAGTAACATTCTTGGATTTAATAATCTGATAGTTGAGACTGATACTGAAATTTCCAGATATGGAGCATTTGGAGGAGAGGATGGATTATTACTGATTTGCGGAACCGGTTCAATTTTATTCGGAAAAATAAAAAACAAATCATATAGAATTGGCGGCTGGGGTAAAATTTTAGGTGACGAAGGAAGCGGATACAAAATCGGATTAGAAGCACTGAAAATACTGACAAAAGAATTTGACTTAGAAAAATTTAACAGCCGATTAGCAAAATATCTCTCGTCTAAGTTTTCCATCACCAATGAAAATATTATAAATAAAATTTATAGGGAAAACTTTAGCATTCAATCCATCGCGCCTCTCGTGATTGAACTTGCAGGAAAAAATGATAAAGATTGTCTGGGAATATTAATGGATGCTTCCGCAGAATTATGTAAACTGATTAAAATATTTTTTCAATTATCAAAAAAGAAGAAAGTGGATTTAGCTTTAAGCGGAAGCCTGATTGAAAAAAACAAATTCTTCTCCGGTATTTTGCAAAAGGAAATAATTAAAAACTTTGGAAATAGAATAAATATAATATCAAAAAAACACAGCCCGGAGTTTGGAGCTTGCTTAATTGCTAAAAATAAATATGGAAAATAAAACAAAAAAAACTGATTTGATTTTGATACTTGATTTCGGCTCACAATACACTCAGCTGATTGCAAGAAGAACAAGAGAAAATAAAGTGTATTCAGAAATCCAACCTTTTAATGTTGATATAAAAAAATACCTGAAGGATAAACCCGGATATGAATTGAAAGGAGTGATTTTATCGGGAGGTCCATCGAGTGTTCTGGATAAAGATTCTCCTATTTTATCTGAAAAGAATTTCAAAATTCTTATAGAAAATGAAATACCGATTTTAGGAATTTGTTATGGGCTGCAGCTTTTAGTTTACTTAAACGGAGGAAAAATCCACAAATCTAACGTCCGCGAATACGGAAATACCAAAATTAAAATTATAAAAAGTAAATCCCGATTGTTAAAAGGGACCGGTAAAAAATTTACCGTATGGATGAGTCACGGAGATTCGATTGACAGGCTACCTGAAGATTTTGAAGCTACATCGAGAAGTACAAATAATATTTTAAGCAGTTTTGAGTCAAATGACAGAAAACTGTTCGGACTGCAATTTCACCCTGAAGTGATGCATACTGAATATGGTAAAATGATAATATGCAATTTCTTATTTAATATTTGTAAAATTAAAAATCTGTTTAAAGCTGAGTCATTCATTGATTCGAAAATTTATGATATAAGGGAAAAAGTAAAAGATGGCTATGCAATCTGTGCGTTAAGCGGCGGTGTTGACTCCTCAGTAGCTGCAATACTTGTTCAAAAAGCCATTGGGAAGAAATTATTATGTGTTCATATAGATAACGGATTAATGAGAAAAGATGAAAGTAAGAAAATAATTTCTCTATTCAGGAAAAACTTTAATCTAAATATAAAATTTATTGATGCCAGTGAGCTCTTCCTGAGACGCCTGAACAAAGTCTCAGACCCGGAGAAAAAAAGAAAAATCATTGGAAAGACTTTCATAGAAGTATTTGAAAAAGAGGCAAAGGAGTATGGTAAAAAGAATAAAGACATAAAATATCTTATACAGGGAACTCTTTATCCCGACGTAATAGAATCAGTTTCTTTTAAAGGACCATCAATGACAATTAAGTCGCATCACAATGTCGGTGGACTTCCTGAAAAAATGAATCTTAAGTTAATAGAACCTTTCAGAGAGCTGTTTAAAGATGAAGTAAGAGAAATAGGGAGAAAACTAAAACTTCCAAATAATTTTATTAATCGTCATCCCTTTCCAGGTCCCGGACTTGCTATCAGAGTTCTTGGAGATATTACAAAAGAAAGACTAAATATATTAAGGGAAACAGATGACATTTTTATAAATGAACTAAAATGTTCAGGTTTATATGATAAAATCTGGCAGGCATTTGCAATTTTACTACCCATCAAAACAGTCGGAGTAATGGGTGATGAAAGAAGTTATGAGAATGTGATAGCCTTAAGAGCAGTAACTTCTACTGATGGAATGACAGCAGACTTTTATGGTTTCGAGAAAAATTTTCTTACCACAGTATCGAACAGGATAATAAATCGTGTAAAAGGTGTTAACAGAGTTGTATACGATATCAGTTCGAAACCCCCTGCTACTATAGAATGGGAATAAGATAATTACATTATTATTAAGAAAATCCAACCTACAATTTAAAGGAAATAATTATTACTTCGCTCTAACATAGTTAGAAACAATAAGATAGTGAATCCAACTATAATGTTGTCAAATAATATTTTGAAAATTTCCCTGTCCTTTTTTTTCTACATTATATTTTTCTTGCTAAAATTTGAACAAAAAACGAAAAAAAGTGTCTACTTTTTTAGAATTTGACTTGACAAGTGGAAATTATGTCTTTATATTAGTGCGAACTTTAAATTAACTTATTTTATTAAACGCCTTAAAAATACAGGAGGTATTTAAATGGCAAAAATCAAGAATCTGTTTTTCATCCTGTTAACAGTCGCATTTCTAAGCGGAATGATTTCAGGATGTTCCAGTGGACCTTCACCGGAACAATTAAAACAACTCGAAGATCTGAAGGCAGAAGTTGCTGAATTAACCAAGCAATTAGATGCAAAGAAAGATCAAAGAGACAAGTTACAAAAAGAAATTGCAGCCAAAGATGCAAAGATAAAAGAGTTCCAAAATCAAACGGCTGAAGTAAGAAAAAGATGTCCGTAATTTTAAAAAACAATTTTAAAATTAATTTAAAAAAATTTAAATTAAAAAAGGAGATTACTTAAATGAAATTTCATAAAATTTTTGTATTCTTGCTTGCTTTCTCCTTAGTCATTGGAACAAAAGTATCTTTGTTTGCTCAAGAAGAAGAAATGACAATGGAAGAATGGCAGAAGCAAATTGATGAATACACAGCTAAGAGAGACCAATTGAACGGTCAAATTAGCGATATCAACAAAGAAATTGATGCTTTAAAGAAAACCAGTGCAGATAAAGATGCAGCCATCACCAAAGCTGAAGACGAAATGTATGCATCAGTCGGCTCAACAAAAGCCGGCGTAGCTGACTGGAGAGCAAAATTTGAAGCATTAGAAAAAGATTGTAAAGGAAAGAAAGTAACGAAAGAAGAAGCAGATAAGAGATATATGGAATTAGATAAATCAAAAATTAAATGCTTACCTGAATTCTGGAACAGATGGAATGATCTCAGGAAATGCATTGACGGTTTAGTTCCTCCTCCTCCTGCAGGTTACACTGTAGTAAAAGGTGATTGCTTATACAAAATTGCCGGAAAGAAAGAAATTTACGGAAATGTAAAATTATGGCCCGCGATTTGGGAAGCCAATAAAGCCGGCGTAATTTCTGCTCCACCGAGAGTTAAAAAAACAATTCCGAATCCTCACTGGATCTATCCAGGACAGGTATTAAAAATTCCGGTACTTACTGAAGCACAAAAGAAAGATGCAATGAATCAAGCGAACAAGTACAGATATCATAAACTTCGCAAAAAAGTAACGACCGAAACTATGGAAAAGAAAGATGATAAGACAAAAGTAGATGACAAGAAAAAAGCTGATGACAAGAAAAAGCTGATGATAAGAAAGCTGCTGATAAGAAAGCTGCTGACAAGAAAAAAGCTGACGATCTGAAAAAGAAATAATTTCTTATAAGATTTAATTTCGAAGACCCATTATATTTTAATTATAATGGGTCTTTTTTTATAATAGACTTAATTGTTTCAAAATTGTATTTTTTAAAAACATAGAATTTGAATAAAATCGAAAAAGTAATAACTCTGACCGGAATCGACCTCCTTGACTTCACAGGGATAAATGAAGAAAAATTAAACCTCATAAGAGATGCATTTGATGACTGCATAATAATTATTCGTGGAGATTCATTGATTTTAAAAGCAGAAAAGAAGCAACTTGAAATACTTACAAAAGTGTTCGACGAACTGATTTATTTGCAGAATAGACAAGGAAGTATAGGAGAAAATGATATTAATTTAGTATTAGAATTACTTGAAGCCGGAGAAAGTACAATTAAGTTTAGGGAAAAGTTTGGTGTCTCAAACGGAGATTTCAAAGATATAATATTATTTAAGAAAGACGATTTTGTAAAGCCAAGGTCAGCGAATCAGATTGAATATTTCAAACAGGTACAGGAAAATGACATTGTGTTTGCAATCGGTCCTGCAGGAACCGGAAAAACATATCTGGCGGTTGCTTTTGCCGTAGCAGCACTTAAAAACAAACAGGTTAGCAAAATAGTATTAGTAAGGCCTGCGGTGGAAGCTGGCGAAAGCCTTGGTTTTCTTCCGGGTGATATTTCCGAAAAAGTTGATCCATATTTGCGCCCACTTTATGATTCACTAGAAGATATGATACCATTCGAAAAATTGAAGTCCTATTTAGAAAAAAACATTATAGAAATTGTACCTCTGGCATATATGAGAGGAAGAACATTAAATAATTCTTTTGTTATCTTAGATGAGGCTCAAAATTCAAGTACTATTCAGATGAAAATGTTTCTCACGAGACTTGGAGTAAATTCAAAAGCAATTGTAACCGGAGATATAACTCAGATTGACCTTCCGAAAAGAGAAGGCTCAGGACTGGTAAAAATCCAGGAAATTTTAAAGGGTGTAAAAGATATTGCATTTGTGTATTTTGAAAAATCGGATGTTGTAAGACACCGGTTAGTTAAGGATATAATAGCAGCATACGAAAAATTCAATGATTCCGGTCTAAATAATAGATAATTTTGTTTCTATTAATTTAATTCCAAACATACTATATTGTTATAATAATTTAAATTGATTTAATCTATTGTTTTTTATAAATTATAAAAAGTAATTAATTATTTATTTATTAAATTAAATAAATCAAAAGAATGGCAGAAGCATACGAACAAAAACAAGATGCCGTAAAAAACGGCACTAAAGAAAATGAAGATTTGCAAAGCAGGATTAATGTCTTAATGCGTCATGATACTGAAATTAAGCAAATCAAGCAATTCGTTATCAGTAAACATTTAGAAAAACTCGATAGTGAAGGATCATCAATTTTATTAAAAGCAGCATTTCCATCATTCTTACTGCTTTTATTATCTCTTTTTGTTGATGTTTCATATGTTCCGGTTTTAGGAAGAGTGGCTCAAAATTTTGCAAGTTGGGTTTTCCCGGGCGTACAATGGCTTAATCAGAATGTAGAACCAATCAGATTCTGGTGGCTTCCTGTGGTTTTATATATATTATTTGTATTTTGTGCATTTCTCGCAAACAGAAGCCTTAAAAAAGAAGTCACGACCAAAGGTGCTTCAGAGGCAATTATTTCACGAATAGTTGAAAGATTTAGTGGAATTGTTGACGGGCTAGGTACTGCTTTACCTTTACTTGGTGCTGCTTTTCTTTTAGTATCAATCAAAGAAGGTCCAACATTGTTTTTAGGATTTTCAGTTCCTTTCGAAATAAAATCAATAATAATTCTGGCTATAGCCAGGCTATTCAATTCTGTCTTTGAAACCCAAGCATTAAGATACTCAGAAGTTCATGAAGATCTTAAAAAGATAGAAAAAGAATATTATTATGAACAAGAAGAAGAGTTACAAACTTCAATAATAAATGAACTTAAAGCCATGAATAAGTTCGTTGAAAAAGGATTATCTAAACCTGAATTAAAAGGGATTTCTAAAGAAGAAGCCGAACATGTTTATAACCTTGTAAAAATGACTCATGATATTACTACTAATTTCAGTAATAATGTAAACAACCTGAGAACTATAGTTAAGGAATTGAATTCAACAAAATTATTTGACAGTGTAACAATTGAACAAGCGCAAACATTAGCAACTACTCTTTCCGGTATTTCTGAAGTTGTAAAGAAGTCCGGTGATTATTCCAATATCTTAAAAGAAAATCTTGATTCGGTCCGTAAAATTGTAGTTGATATTAACAACGTAAAATTACCTGATGAAAAGGTGATGAAAGAATTACAAATTACAGCCCATTTCTTATCAGAAACGATGAACAATATGAAAGATACTAACGCTGTTAAGAGCCTTGATAACCTTGTTTATTTAGCAGGGAAAAGATAAAATTAAATCTTGGGACCGGAAGCTTAGAGAAGCTAGGTCTAAAATATTAATTAAAATTGTTTTCAAAAGTTAAAATTTAAAACAATGAGTAAAGGCAAAGATGTTAAATTTATAATCTATCAGGTCTTATACATATTTGTTGTATGTGTTATTGCCTTAAAAGGAGCAAACCTTGACTTATCCGAAGTATTATCCAAAGATAAAGTAGTAGAAAAGACATATGCGGATTCCTTAAAAAGATATATTGATTCATTACTTGCATTAGGTCTTGTGCCAAGAATTGAAATTGATACAACTGTAAGATCGTTAGCTGAATTGCAGCAAAAACTACAAATACTGAGAACACAAATTGCCAGTGTTTCAGTGACTACAACTTCTCCTCAAATTACACCCGATCTCAAAGTAGATCCGGAGAAGCCAAAAGAGCAAGTTGAAATAAAAGAAGAACCAAATGTTTCACCGGTTGTTGCTCAGACACTTCAGCAATTCCGGGCAAATACTGTTTCAAATCGTGGGAATTTACCGTTGGAAATTTATGCAGATGGTTCTTTAATTGCTACGGTATCTCCCGGAAGTTCACAAACTTTCACATTAAATGGACAAAAAAGCATTACTTTCAAAAGCGGAGGTCAGAGCAGTACAGCTTCCACCAGGGAGAACAAATTACAGGTAGTATCTGTACAAACACTTGCTCCATCCGGAGAAGATGCATCAATCAGGCAAATTCAATCAGTGACAGCATGGCGTGTCACAATAGACGATGATTTTCCTGACCAATTAGAAGTATCATTCAAAGGTCCTGTTACAGTCAGCCAAAAAGGTAATGCATATGATGTCAAATTAAATATTATCGGGTCAAAGGATCAGTTTGACCGGTTTACTGATGGAAAGGATTCACCGTATACAGCTAGCTTTAATATTACTGTAACAGATAAAATTTCAAAGAAAACTGTATCAAGAATGGGTACTGTACAGTTTGGGAATTGGTAAATAATTACGTTTACTTTTAATTACGTTTATTTTTAGAAACAAAACATATACTTTTGTAAAACTTTAAATTAAATTCTCTATGAAAAGATATATACTATTCCTATTTCTATTTTCTACTCTGTTGTTTATCTCCGGAGGATTATATGCTCAAGAGGAAAGAGAAGATGATCCGGCAACATGGAAGTATTTCAGAATAGATGCAAGAGCACAAGATGATAGTACGTTTGTAAAAGTTCAGGATGAAATGGGAATCACACCCCCATTTGAAAGTTATCCATTGACTGTTAGTATTTTAGATCCAAATCCTGCAAACCATTATATTGTTATAGGTGATGAATCATCAGCTGATAAAACACAAGTAGCCTGGAGTACAATTTCTCCGGGTGTACAAAAAGTATTACTCGGGTACAGAGGCGCAAATAAAACCTGGTTGAATAAGAAAAAACTTAATTATGGATCAGTATTTCTTGATGCATTTAAAAACATAAAGTTTAAAGAATTTATTGCACCTCCTTCGAGATACAGGGAAATTAAAAGTACTACTGCTTATATAAATCCATATTTTCAAGTATTCGGTGGTGAACCATTAGGAATTCCAATTAAACAATCTTTTGGATTTTCATTCTTCCAGGGAACTCCCTATTCAGGTCCATTAGAGTGTGATATTGTGGGTGCGAATTTCCATTTACTTGGGCTTGCGGTTGGTGTATCAACAAGATTAAAAGAATTAGCCAGAGTGCGAGGATTGGGACATGAATCTGAAGATGCTAACACAGGTTTACAAAATTATAACAATATATTTTCTCCAAAGTTAGGTTTACATGTATCCTATGTAATTCCTTTTGGAAACTTTTTTGAAGTTAGCTATTATACTGTGCTGGATTCAGGTGATTATGATCCTCCGATGCAAAGAATTAATAGAACAGCTGTTGGGACATCTGATACAATATATCACAAGTATATGCCAAATAATGTATTACTGAACAGTTATTTTAATTTTGAATTCAGATATCCTTTCAGATTATTCGGTTCCACAAGAGCAAAGGTATATTATGCAAAATATTTAGGCGAAACGCACATCGGATTATCCGGAAGAGAACTTAGAGTTGCAGGTTCTGTTTTTGATATACGAACGGACTTCACATTGAAAAGTGATAAACGTAATTTTCAGATTCTTCTTGAAACATTTGTTTCAAATATTGGTGAGGGATTCTCACTTAGTTCATTTGCCTTTGGTCCTTCGGTACGTTTAGGTAAAAATCCAAATGGTACTTTTACTGTCACAAATGTGCTGTTGAATATGAGATTAAAGATGGGTGACTTCTTCGACCAGAGCCGATAATTTTAATTTTTTAATATAAAAAAAGCCTTTTGAAATTCAAAAGGCTTTTTTTTATTTTAAAATTTAATAACTACATTCAGAAAATTAAAATTTATTTTTTAATACGGCTCCAAAGGACCCATCGCAATAGTGTATATTGGGAAATGTTTCCAAACAACCGTCTGCATTAATAATTTTTGAATTAATAAATTCTTTAGCATTCTGTAATACAAAATCGTTATGATTTTCAAGAAAGGTTTTAACTACAGCATAATTTTCATCATATTCCACAGTGCAGGTACTATATATTATTGAACCACCAGGTTTCAAATACTTAATAGAATTTTCAAGTAAACTAAGTTGCAGTTTCTGTAATTTTGAAATATCTTCAACTGCGCGCTTCCATTTTATATCAGGTTTTTTTGACAATACTCCTAATCCGGAACAAGGAGCATCCACTAATATTTTATCAACTTTACCTAATAACTCCTCTTTAAGTAAATTATTTGATGGATTACTAATATCATCGTGTATTATAAGTGCATTACGAACTCCTAATCTTTCAAAATTTGAACGCATAATTTCTGTTCGGGATAAATATTTGTCTATTGCAATAATTTTTCCCCGGTTATTCATGAGTTCCGACATATGAGATGTCTTACCTCCCGGAGCCGCACAAATATCCAGGATTAATTCGTTTTCTTTTGGATTTACAAGATGTGAAACAAGACCTGCACTAATATCCTGGATAGTAAAATATCCTGCTTTAAACAACTCATCAGTATAAATTTTTGACATGAGTTTTATCGTAAAGAAATAATCCAGATAGCTTACTGATCTAAAAGTAATATTTTTTTCTTTAAAATAATTTAATAATTCTTCAGTTGTTGTTTTTAGCTTATTTACTCTCAGACATAGTATTGGACGCCGATTATTTGCTTCACATAGCTTTTCTGCTTCATCGAAACCAAACCTGTTAATCCATCTTCTAACGAGCCAATTTGGGTGAGATTGTATAATTCCAAGGTAATTAACTTCATCGATTTCACGTGACGGCCACACCAGGTTATCAAGAGTACGAATTATTGTTCTTAATAATCCATTTACAACCCCGGCATGTTTTTCCCCGCGAATCTTCTTAACAAACTCCACCGCTTCATTAACTGCCGCTGCGTAAGGAATTTTATTAAGAAATAAAATCTGATACAACGCTACTCTCATTGCGTTTTTAACTTCCGGCAAACATTTTTCATATTGCCCCCGGTAAAATCCATTTAAAAACCAATCGAGTCTTCGCAGCCACCTTAATACGCCATGAGTTAATTCACTTAACAGGGCTTTGTCATAATCATTAAGTGTTGAAATTTTAAGCTCAGAATCCAAAACTTTGTCCAAATATGCGTCTGTCCTCTCAACTCTGCATAAAATTTTGACGGCACATGAACGCGCATCTGAATATAAGTTTTTGTTATTATACCCCTTATTATTCTCTTTTTGAACTTCTTTGGAATACTTTTCTTCTTTAATTATTTCTTTAGGTTCTTCGGTTTCCTTTAGTTTTAATTGTTCTTCATTTAACATGTTATAAGATAGGAATAAGAATAAAGATAATAAATGAAATTAAATCAAAATTGTAAGTCATGACAAAAAAAAGATATAATTTACTATACTATTTCTATATTACATTCTTCTAATTGAGAAAGAAAATGCCTGCCATATGATTTTGTAACTATCCTGCTGTCCAAAATAACAATTATTCCTTCATCTGATTTACTTCTTATCAACCTTCCAAATCCCTGTCGAAATTTTAATACTGCTTCAGGCAGCGAATAATCCATAAAACTATTTCCACCTTTTTCTTCTATGAATTCGAGTCTGGCTTGTACTAAAGGGTGATTGGGAACCTGGAAAGGTAATTTAATAATAATTAGATTACTCAGGGATTCACCCGGAACATCTACCCCTAACCAAAAACTATCCAATCCGAATAAAACGGAATTTGTATCTTTTTTGAATTTTGTCAGCAGGTTTTTCCTTGAATCTCCAAATCCCTGGACATAAAGATTAATATTTATTGATAATAAAATATCTTTCATTTCGTCATATATTTTTTTCATCAGACTTAAATTAGTGAACAAAACAAGAGCTTTTCCTCCCGATAGTTCGATAAAATGTTGAAGCCAGAATTTAAGTTTACCGGTATATTGATTACTTTTTTCGAATTGAGGGTCCGGCATATCATTCACTGCATAAACTTGAACTTGCCTGTAAAAATCGAACGGTGAAGGCAGTTGTAAATCCGAACAGTTGTCTGCTCCAAGCCTGGTTTTGTAATAATCAAAATTATTGTCTATGGATAATGTTGCACTGGTAAGTATGCACGTGTTTTCAGGTTTGAAGATATACTCCCGAAAGTATTCCGAAAGATCAACCGGGCTAACACATAATGAGATATTTGAAGATGGTTTCATCGAAGATAATTCCAACCAATAAACATATTTATTATTCTTATCTTTATTGTTATTCTGAGTGATAAAACTATCAATTAAATGATTTATTTCCGAAAACTTTAATATAAAATCCTGTAATTGATTTTCATCTAAATCATCTTTTGAATATTGTTTAAGATTTTTTAATGAATTAACAAGGCTGGATATTTCCTCTTTTAGAATGTTTTCAAATAATCCTGTTTCATAAATTCTTAAAGTAAGTTTTGGTGTTTTTTCATTAGTAAAATCAAAAAACATTTTTCGTAATTTTTCAAAAAAATGATTATTCAAATCTACTAAATTCTGAATCATTGGTAAGACATGAAGAGCAGGGTAATTTAAAAGGAGACCTTTTTTCTTTTTGTCATTATACAATCGTAAGAGATTATATTTTATCATTTCCCTTGAAACGGAAGGAATGATATTTTCCGCAGCAACATTTTCGATAGTCTGGGCTTCGTCGAATATTACGAAGTCATTTTTATATAAATACCCTGAAGAATCGCTTTTCTTCATTCCATTAAACAATGTAAAAAATAAATGATGGTTTACGATTAATATATCCGCTTCAGCAGCTCTATGTTTGGCTTTCTGATAAAAGCATTCCGTATCCTCTATCCCTCCACACGTTTTGTTGGTACAAATTCCTCTTTCTGCACAAATAGTATCCCATACATTGTTATTAACAGGGAAGGAAATATCTGATAAAGTTCCATCCTGAGTTTCCGATGACCACAGGGTAATTCGTTCCAGAAAAAGAGTTTCTTCCGATTCAAATAACGAATTAGAATTTTCCAATGCTTTTCTGAGTCTTTTAGGGCAAAGATAATTCGATTTCCCTTTTATTAGTGCTGCTTTAAACTCAATAGGTAAAACATTTTTCAGAAAAGGAATGTCTTTTCCTATCAATTGCTCTTGTAGATTTATGGTATATGTTGATATAATTGCTTTTTTCTTATTTTTAACAGCATAATATATTGATGGAACTAAATATGCAAAACTTTTTCCGACTCCGGTAGGTGCTTCAATAAATATATGTGACTGTGATTCCAGATTATCAAGTATGGCAACCGCCATTTCCTCCTGCGATGAGCGATGTTCAAATTTATTATAGCTATTAGATAGTATTCCTGTTTCTGAGAAAAAATCTTTTACTTCCTTCCGTAAATCCATATGCAAATATAATTTTTAAATAATATAGGATTTAAAAGTTTAAGTTTTAATAGAATTCTTTTTAATTTATTTTATAAATAAATGAATTGTGGAAAATGTATTATCTATAAATTACTAACTTATTTTTTTAAATTTGTAAATGAAAAAATTAACACATAGTGAAATTAAGGAATCAAGAAAGAAATTAGAAAATATTGATGTTTATAAACGAAATCCAATTTACGTTGTTTGTGATAACATACGAAGTATATTTAATGTTGGAGCTATTTTCAGAACATCGGATGGCGCATTCATTGAAAAATTATATCTTACAGGATATACACCCTACCCACCCAGAAAGGAAATAGAGAAGGTTGCACTTGGGGCTACGTTGAGTATTCCATGGGAATATAAGAAAGACTCCGTACAACTTGTAAAATCTCTTAAAGCACAGGGAATCAAAATTTGTGTGCTTGAACTTACTGATAGAAAAAATATGTATTGGAATCTGAGAAAAGAAGATTTTCCTTTGTGTCTCGTACTGGGAAATGAAATAACGGGTGTATCAAAAGAGATCATTGATTTGGCTGATATCGCTATTGAACTACCAATGCTTGGGATAAAACAGTCCCTAAATGTTTCGGTTGCATATGGAATATCGGTGTATGAAATGATAAAAATTCTGAATTTCAGTTGATAATTACAAATTTACCATATTTGGCAGGAATATTAAAATTGAGTGCATTAATTTTATAGAAATAAATTCCTGAAGGAAGATTCCTGTTTGTGA
This sequence comes from uncultured Ignavibacteria bacterium, assembly GCA_963806045.1. Taxonomy (GTDB): domain Bacteria; phylum Bacteroidota; class Ignavibacteria; order Tepidaquicellales; family Tepidaquicellaceae; genus DATCHW01. The sequence goes on from CAWDWP010000017.1 coordinate 20,513, forward strand.
ATCTGATATTGTTCTCACCTCCCGGTAATTTTTTATTCAGAATTTCCATTATTTCTTTTCCCGTAATATCATATAAAGATATTTTTATTACAGATTCATTTCTTAAAGAAAATTTTATTATGGTTGAAGAATTGAAAGGATTCGGATAATTTTGTAACATACCGATTTCGTCCGGAATTTCTGCAGTAATATTATTTATGTGAGTAGAAGCAGAATTGAATTTATAAATTGCACCCTGATCCCCGACTGCCCAACCATGCAGTGCGTCAACAAAACTGATATAATATATAGATGAACTATCCGGAGAAACAGTTACGAACCAATTCGCACCTGAATTTGTAGATTTCAAAATGGTCCTTGCAAATCCTAATGGAATGTATCCTTCATTAGATGTTCTGAAAGAGATATTATATCCAATTCCGAATTCATTAAATGTGGAATATTGCCAGTTCATTCCCGCGTTAGAAGTTTTGATTATACTTGCCCCAAATTCATAATCACCCCCTGAAGCAATAAAATTGTTAGAATCTATAAATGCGACACAACTTAATGGTTCAGGTCCTACAGATTTAACGTTCCAGTTTAGACCTCCATTTGTCGTCTTCCATATTACCCCCGCTATGTCAAAATATCCTCCAAGAGCCAGACCAGTGTTTTGATTAGAGAATTGAATAGTTTTAACCGGAAAATTGGCATAAACGGAAGAATCAATGGAACATGGCTGCCAATTGATTCCTGCATTCGTTGTTTTTAAAATTGGATTAAAACTTCCATAACAGCCCATAAATCCGGTAGTAGAATTCAAAAACATTATGCAGTTAATAAACAGATTTGTATCAGGATATCCCTGATAAAACCAGTTAATTCCTGAATTGGTAGTTTTATAAATCAAAGAACCGTAATTTACCTGATTATTTCTCCAAGCAACACCCCAACCGGAATATTTATTAAGGAAAAAAATATCTGTTAAAAAATGATCCGTTTTTCTATATTGAAGAAACCAGTTATTACCACCATTAGTTGTATTAATAATTATTCCTGAATCTCCGATTGCCCATCCATTTAATGAATCAGAAAACACACATTTTTTCAGATAAGCATTTGTCGGACTAATTTGTTTAATCCAGGTAATTTGCGAATTTACAAACAGGCTGGTAGAAAGGAATAATATTATCGTAAATATTCTTTTCAATATAATTAGATTTGATATAAAATATCTCTATATATCCAGAATTTCAATAAAAAAAACCCCGATATAAATACCGGGGTTTTATAAATTTTCAAAACATCAATTATTTTGTAAGTATCATCTTTTTAGTCTCGACAAAATTACCTGCAGATAATTTATATAAATAAACACCGCTGGGCAAATTTGACGCATTAAATGCAATAGAATGATATCCCGCGGTTCTGATTTCATTAGCAAGAACCTTGACTTCTTTACCTGTAATATCATAAACTACCAATTTAACTAATCCGTCTTTCGGTAAAGCGAAATTAATAGTGGTTGTTGGATTAAACGGATTTGGGAAGTTTTGAGATAAAGTATAAGTATTCGGGGTCAAACCATTGTTGCCGATGACACCTGTACTTGCAGTAGTCCAACCCATATAGCCGATGCCTGTGCCCCAGCCTCCGGCTTTCGAATACATTCCAACGCTCCAGAGCTTTCCGTTTTGAAGCGGGTCAATACAGATTCCATTGTAGTCACCATTTCGCAAAGAACCGGTTCCATAGTTGGCTGTTCCGGCTTTTGTATTAGTGAACCCACCTATACCGCCTACTTGATCATAACCCATAACTGCGGCGGTAAGATATGTTGCTGCTCCACCATAATTAAATGATATTGCACAAGTATCACCTGTAAATGGAGTTATAAATTTTGGTGCCATTTTAGGATACATAAACCATTCTCCGGAATTACCGAAATATGCGGCATTATTTATTGAATTATCCGTAATATTTATTCTTGGAGCATATATAACACAATTATCTCCGGCTCCCCAGTTATATTTTGTAGGAATCGCAGTGTATAAGAACTCTTTTGCAACCCCGCTCGTATTTTTTCCTACCTGGTAAATTATATCCTGTGTACGGCAATCACCTGCTGCCATTGTTGTACCACTTACCGGTGTAGGACAGGCAGGGGGAACAGCATAAGTTAAAGTAGAAACTGTAGCCCGGCGTGAAAAAGCAGGGCCTGCACCTGTTATCCAATACGGATGCTCAATCTGCCATAATGTTACAACACTTCCGCCCCCGGCTTTGAAATTAGCGAGATAAGCTCTTCCAACAGATGTAGAGAACCAGTTAACTGCGGGTTTAATTGTAAAGGTTTTGTCAGAATTTTCATCGTTAAAATTCACGAAATCCCACCAGCCGACACCAAGACCATTAAACAGTTGCTTTACGTTTAAACATCTGATTTTTGCATATTGAAATTGACTTGACTGATTATACTGATTTGAAGTAATAACAACAGCTCCTGAATCATTATTAGCAGCTGAAGATGTTAATCCTATTCCCTCATAATCAGCCCAGTTAGTTGTGACAGTGCTTCCGTCTACGTGAGCATTTAATTGCCAATACCACCAGGCACCTGTGGGATTACTTGACTGGGAATATGCAACCCAATAATAGGAAAATAGACCATCTTTTTCTAATGCTATCATAAGCCATCTGCCTCTCCATGGGTCATAGACAATTTTCGGGTCGAAAATGCTTTTACCGGGTCGATTGAAAAAGGCGGGAAGTTGAGCACTCGTCAAAAGATTCAGGTTAGTATTTCTGTCATATATATGATATTGCTCATTAGTAACTACCATAACGTATAAAGGACTAACTGCTATATCGGCATCTGCCGGTACCCATCCATTTTCGTTAGGACCGGACCAGCTTTTATGTACAACAACCGGAGCGTCAGGTGAATTAATATTTACTTGCTGCGGCACTACAGTGGAATTGTAAATAGATGGCGAGAAATCTATAGGAGTAAATGGACTTTTTCCAATTGGCACATCATTTTGAAAATTGAGTATAGGTGCAGGAGGCAATTCGGAAGCATTAACAACATGCGGCATTGCCAATTGCCCCGGAGCGTTAGGACCATCTTTAGGACCGGCAAAAGAGACGGTAGAAACTAAAGATATAAAACTGAAGGTTAGTAATAAGGAAAGGATTTGTTTCATTTTGTTCTCCTTTTAAGTTTATTTAAATTAATAACAAATTATAATTATATTGATGATTTTAAAATGTAAACGCTAACTTAAGTTTAATAATTCCAATAATTTTGGAAATAAATACTAAATTATTTTGCATTTATCGCCTGAAAAAAAATAGTTTTCATATACTGGTGAACAATATATACATAAAACTATCATATTGCAACATTAAATAACAATAAAGTTTTATTAAACTATTGTTAAAATAATAAATAAATTTTCAAAAAAATAATTTTCGGGAAATGGATAATCGAATATGAAAAATATTGAATTAGTATTCTCTTTCGGATACGAACCGAACCAGCTCTAATAAAGAGGACTTTGAATCAGAATCCGAAAAGATTTCAAGGGATTTCTTAGAGATGTCGGCGAAATATTGGATTTTATTTTGAGTATAATCGAGTCCGCCAAATTCATTTACAAAGAAATAAACTTCATCAAATTTTTTCTTTGAATCACTTTTAATAAGTTTCATTATTTCGTTTGCCTTTTTAGAAGGAGAATTAGACAAAGATTTTATTAAAGGAAGTGTGAATTTTTTTTCTTTCAGATCATTTCCGGTTGATTTTCCTAGAAGCTTCTTCCTGCCGATATAATCGAGGAGGTCATCACGCAACTGAAATGCAAGACCGAGATTTTCACCGAACTCAGATAAGGAATCGATTTTTTTACTGTCATTTGTTGCACTTAATGCTCCCAGTTTACAGCAGGTTTTTATTAATGATGCTGTTTTATCTGATATGACTTTGAAATATGTTTCTTCTGTAGCATCAAAGTTTCTTGCTTTTTGAATCTGCAGCAACTCGCCTTCACTCATTCTTTTGACGGCTTCTGACGTAGTTTGTAAAAAATCATATTCCCGGTTTTCCAGAGAAATTAATAATCCTTTAGAAAGTAAATAGTCACCAATCAGAACCGCAGCTTTATTCTTCCAGACTGCATTAATTGAAGCCAAACCGCGCCGGGTTTTGGCTTCATCTACTACATCGTCGTGTATAAGTGTTGCAGTATGAAGCAGCTCAACAAGATTTGAAGCAATATAAGTCCTTTCATTAATATTTCCGCATAGTTTTGCACTTAACAAAACCAATATTGGTCTTATTTTTTTACCTTTTTGCCTGAGAATATACTTAGTTATAAGATCAATCAGTGCAACTTTCGATTTTAGTGAGCCAGAAAATTTCTTTTGAAAAATTTCTAATTCATCATTAACCGGACTTGTAATCTTTTTTAAATTCAAACTATTTTATTTATTCTGCTATTTCTTTTTTTTGTGAATATTTACAGATTAAGATACTTAATTCATACAATATTAACAGGGGAACACTCAAAAAGATTTGACTCGTTATATCAGGTCCCGGAGTTACAATGCCCGCGACTAATAAAATCACAATGATAGCGTGCTTTCTGTACTTTCTCATAAACTGCGGCTTAAGTATACCCAACTTTGAAAGAAAAAAGGAAGCCATAGGCAATTCGAATACCAAGCCTGAAGCAATTACAAGAGAGAGAACGAATGAAAGGTATTCATTCGCGGCGATATTATCCTGAATTATTGAATCACTTCCAAAACTCGCAAAAAATCCTAATGCAGGGGGAATTAAAAAGTAATATGAAAAAACTATCCCAACCAGAAAACATAGTGAAGTGAAAAACACTATTGCTGAAATACTCTTGCGTTCATTCACTTTCAGAGCAGGTTCGATAAACCTCCAAAACTGGTAAAAAATATTCGGAATACTTATTATTAAGCCCCCAATGAGTATTACTTCAAGATAAAGAGTAAACTGTCCGTAAGGTTTAAGGTTTATGATATTTAATGGGGGCGTCGTGGCTTTTGCAGGAGCAAATAAAACGTAGGTTACTATCCAGTTAATAAAGATACCAACAATAGCACCACCAATGACTACACCTATAGCAGCTTTTATAATTCTCCATCTCAATTCCTCCAAATGGTCAAGAAATCCCATTTCCTTATCTTTCGAATTTTCTATTTCCCCTGTATAGTCAACCCGGGGTTCTATATTTACTTTTTTAAACAATAGAACTTTTTATTATTTAAGATAATCGTAGAGTGCAAATTTCGAAGAAAGATCTTTTACAGCATTTGAAACTTCTTTTAGAATCTTTTCATCAGAAGGATGCGAAATTACCTTATCGATTAATTCACCAATAAATTTCATATCCGTTTCTTTCATACCTCTTGTTGTCAAAGCGGGTGTACCAAGCCTTATTCCTGAAGTTATGAAAGGGCTTTTATCATCAAAAGGAACGGAATTTTTATTACAGGTAATACCGACATTATCGAGTGCTTCCTGTGCGGCTTTTCCGGAAATATTTTTACTCCTTAAATCCACAAGCATCAAATGATTATCAGTACCTCCCGATATTATTTTAAAACCTAAATTGAAAAGCGTTTCAGATAGTGTTTTAGCATTTTTAATTACCTGTTCAGCATAAATTTTAAAATTATCCTCGAGAGCCTCTTTGAATGCTACTGCTTTTGCAGCTATCACGTGCATTAAAGGTCCCCCCTGAACTCCCGGCATAACCATTGAATCTACAAGTTCACTCATCATTTTTACTCTACCTGATTTAGGTGCTTTTATTCCAAACGGGTTTTCATAATCTTTTCCAATCATAATTAATCCACCGCGGGGTCCGCGAAGTGTTTTATGAGTCGTGGTTGTAACAATATGACAATGAGGTAACGGGTCATTTAATAATTTTTTAGCAATTAATCCTGCAGGGTGTGCAATATCAGCAAATAGAAATGCACCTACAGAATCAGCAATCTCCCTGAAAGCTTTATAGTCAATATTCCTGGAATATGCACTTGCCCCAACCGTTATTAACTTTGGTTTTTCTTTTAAAGCAAGATCTTTAATAATATTATAATCCAATACACCGGTATCCGGATGTACTCCGTAAGGAATAAAATTATATAACTGCCCTGAGAAATTTACAGGTGAACCGTGCGTTAAATGACCGCCATGAGAAAGATTCATTCCCATAACTTTATCGCCAGGTTTTATTAAAACAAAATATGTTGCCATATTCGCCTGACTGCCTGAATGCGGCTGGACATTTGTATATTCAGCTCCAAATAGTTCTTTTGCCCTGTCCCGTGCCAAATTCTCTGCAACATCTACATATTCACAACCTCCGTAATATCTTTTTCCGGGATAACCTTCAGCGTATTTGTTAGTAAGGGTCGAGCCTTGTGCCTGCATTACTGCTTGTGAAACAAAATTTTCAGAAGCAATCATTTCAAGCTTATCCGCCTGACGATTTGTTTCATTTCTTATCGTTTCGAAAATTTCAATGTCTGCTAATTCAAGATCTCTAATCATATATTTAAATTAAATTATAAGTTTATGGAATGTTATTAATTTTATTAACTCTGCGCGCATGTCTTTCATCACTATCGAACGGAGTGGTAAGGAATTTTTTTAAACAAATTATTGCTGTCTCAATGTCTATGAAATCAGCACCAAAACAAATTACATTTGCATTATTATGTCTTCTGCTCATCTCAGCCATTTTTTCGGTCAAAATATTTACTGCTCTGATTCCTTTATATTTATTAGCCGGAATGCATATTCCCATTCCGCTGCCGCATATAAGAACACCATATTCTGATTCTTTTTTCTGTAATGATTCGGCTACTTGTCTCGCGTAATCAGGATAATCAACACTTTCTTCTGAAAATGTACCAAAATCTTTATATTCGAATTTCTCAGATGAAAGAAACTTTTTTAATTCCTCTTTCATCTTAAATCCCCTGTGGTCTGTTCCTATTGCAATCATAATAGTTCAGTATTAATCTTCTGCACGTTTGAGAAACCAAAGTTCACCAAAATTCAAACCTGCAGTTATTTTAAAATAATTATCTTTAATGAATCCCAGGTCGGTTTTTCCTCTTGTGTAGAAGTTAAAGCCAAGGTCGATGGAATTAAATCGATTTAATGGAATTCCGAAACCAATTCCTACGCCATAGCCATTTATCTGCTGATTATTTATTTTAAAATAAGAATTATCAATGAATGCACCTAAACGGTATTCAATTCCATCCCAAAAACTCAAATCTTTTTTAACCGGAGGAGTAATTGCAAAACCAAGCCCCCACCTGAATGTATTTTGGTAAATGCCTAATGTATTTCCGCTCTCTTTGTAGTCACTCCACTGCTGATAAAGGAAATCCGAAGAAACTATAACACGACCAAATGAATTCGTGATACCGAAACCGAATGCCTGAGGAATTTCAATATCGCCGTTCAGAGTTCGGATAGTATCCACTCCGGTGCTGGAACCAAATATTCCATCAAGTTCAGATTTAAGATTTAATTTAGACTGGTATAATACCCCTATAACAAGATTATCTATAGCCTTAGCTTTTAATATTTTTCCAATATCAAATATCAAACCACCTTTAAAAAATGAACCATTAATATTGTTTTCTTTTCTGATATATGAATTCTGGTAATTGGCATCATTGAAATCCAGATAGGAAATTCTTTTCAGGTCACCGAATGCATAATTATATTCAAAACCCACACTAATATTTGATAATATTTTATACGTCATTCCTAAATTTATTCTTGTCATACCGCCATTTCCGGCATATGTTTCTGTATAATCTTTTCCATATAAATTACCTGTAGTAATAACCTTGTAATTAATCTGACTTAGAGGATTAAATCCAAGATTTAAAACCCAACCGTTACTCTGATTAAAAGGAATTCCTATATTCAATCCCTGAACATTCCCGTTCGAAGCAGAAATTTTTTTCGAATTATCAGATGATTTAAGGAAATTATACCTGAAGCTTGCAGTGACATTGGTAAAAGATAATCTCGTGTTAGCCGCCGGATTCATATTGTTCACGTAATCTCCATACAGAGAAATCCCCAATATGTTCATTGATTCGGTTCTAATGCTCGATGAATATTGAATGTCACCAATACCAAAGGACGTATAGGGTGAGCCTAAGGGGAATTCCTCATTAATCTGAGTAATAGTCTGAGAATACGAGATTATCCCCGAAAATAATAAAATTAATATGATTAAAAAAACTTTATATTTCATTAAGATTAATTTAGTTTCGTTTTGTGTAAAGAATTCTAAGATAAGGTGTTTTGATTACATCACTTGCAAGCGGAGAATATATCGCACACTTATTCAGACTGGTTGCATCAGTTATATTTCTTAACTGGATTCCATAGTTCACCGCTGTACCGGAATTCCATCTCTGAAATATTGAATTTAGTCTGACTCCGTATGTTACTGAATCAACTACGGTTGTATAGAAATAATTATCATCGATATTCACAAGTGTAGTATCTGTCAGCATGGCAATTGCTATTCTTCTATCCTGAAAATTCTGGGATGTGAATGAATTCGACGGATCAAATTTTAACTCAAGATAAGCTTCATTTATAATTACATTTGGCGGTAATTTTGAAAGATCAAATTTTAAATTACATTTGTAACTGACACCTGACTGTAAAATAATCCTTCCATTGGGAATGATTGAAGCGGGTGCATCTGCGATAAAAGATGTGGATGAAAGATTTAAAGTTACTGTATCGGTTTGTGTACCTTTATTCAGAACCAATGTCATCGTAGGTCCTAATCCGGATATATTTGCAGAATAAAAACCCCTTATTGTGGTTGAGTTTGTATTTGAAAGCAATATAATACCATAATTCTTATAAGTATTTGTATCTGATGTATTTTTCAACCATTCGGATACTATCTGGCTATTGAAAGGAATATTTACATAAGCTGTATCGGTTAATACTCCTGAATAAGCACCGAGAGAAGTATTCCCGATATCAGAGGCTGTAACCTGGTCATAGGTGACCTGAGAAAAATCTATAAACCTATTCAGTTTATAGCAGTTAAATGAATTCAAGCCAAGAGAATCCTGAAAGAAAGTGTTATTATATCTTAGCTTAAGATTTGCCGAAACGACGGTAAAACTGTCATACCCTGTTGGTAAACTGATAAACTTTAACAATGATCGTGATTCATATGTCTGATACCTGCCTACAAAAATATATGGAGAAATACTTGTGTTAATATATTTTAAGGTGTTAGTGCTTGTAATCAAAATAGAATCTTTCCTGGAATCAAGTACTTTTTTGTTCAGCGTATCGAAAGGAGATATATAGATTAAACCCAGATCATTAGGGCTGTTTTCACAGCCTGATAAAAAAATAACTACCGGTAATAATATTATTAAGAGAAATGTAGATATTTTAAACGAAGTCAAATAACAAATTAAACTTTTATTTTTAATCATTAAATATTATTTTATAAACTTTAAAACCCGAGACTTTCAATTATTCTTCAGAATTGCTTAATTTTCAGATATTTCAGAATTAACAAAAATTCAATAACCTAATAAATTTATTTTACTAAACCCGTTTGGTTAAAATTCAGAATATATTCACTTGCATCCAGTAAATTTTCTGCAATATATTCTATAAAGATATTCTCTTTTTTACATTTAATCAATTCGCTTTTACCGTGACCTGTCATAACAATAATTCTCTTTAAATTTGAATTTTCGGCACATTTCATATCAACATAAGAATCCCCTATTAAAAAAGAACTGTTCAAATCTATGCTATATTTTTTAACAGCTTTTTCTATCAAACCTGTTCCGGGTTTTCTGTCATTGCTCAAAATCTTATATTTTTCAACAATTCCATCGACATGATACGGTGAAAAGAATATATCGTTAATTAAAGATGAATTATTGAAAGATACCAGTTTCAAAAATTCACTGTGTATATCTTCAAGTTCATCTATTGTTAGTAATCCTCTTGATATTGCAGACTGGTTTGTTATGACGATATTTAAAAAGCCGGAATTTCTGAAATTTAATAGAGCTTCTAAAGAACCTTCTATTATATCAATATTTTCTTTCTTTGTGAGATAATTAACTTCTCGGTTAATTGTTCCGTCTCTATCTAAAAAAATTGCTTTGCTTTGCACTAAATAAAACTTACTTGGAAGATTCTAAAACTTTATATAAATCCATATATTTTTTTGCTGACACTTTCCACGAAAAGTCAAGTGCCATTCCATTCCTGATAAGAGTATGCCATTTTGGCTTATTATTTCTATAAAGCGAAAGTGCCGTTTGAATAGTTTTCATAAGATCAGCAGGTTTATAATCATTAAACAAGAATCCGCATCCATCCGGTTTTTTAAAGTCCTTTATTGTATCTGCAAGACCTCCGGTATTCCTGACAACAGGAACAGTGCCATATTTCAGGGCATAGAGCTGGCTCAATCCGCAAGGTTCATATTTAGAAGGCATCAGTAACATATCTGCACCTGCTTGTATATGATGTGCAAGTTCTTCGTTAAATCCTATATCAACTATCAGTTTACCCGGATATTTTTTCTTTGCGTTCAGGAAGAACTTCTGGTATTTCTCTTCACCAACACCTAATATTATCATCTGTAAATCTTCTTTCATAAGCTTGGGAAATAAATCTACGATTAAATCTATACCTTTTGAATCGACAAGCCGGGAAATAATTCCAAGAAGAGGAACATTTTCATTATACTTCAGATCAAATTTGTTAAGCAGTTCACGTTTATTCTCATATTTAAGCGGTATTTCCTGATGAGTATATCTATAGGTTATTATCTTATCCAGACTTGGATTCCATATCGAGTAATCTACCCCGTTTAATATTCCGCTTAAATCTTTTTTTCTGTGGCTTAATACATCTTCCATACCGAGACTGAATTCCTTACTTGAACGGATTTCTTCAGCATATTTCTGACTGACTGTTGTTATTTTGTCTGCATAATTCAAAGCTGTTTTCAGAAAACTGAACTGTCCTTTCAATAATCCGTGGTTTTCGGTTAACACTTCTTTTGGTAAACCTGTTTTATTAAAAGATGATTTCGGAAAATTTCCCTGATAAGCAAGATTATGAATCGTGAAAACAGTTTTAATATCTCTTAAATGGACATTATCTTTATAAACTGTTTTGATAAAAGCAGGAATCAATCCTGTCTGCCAGTCATTACAATGAATTACATCCGGTTTCCATTGAAGAATTTCAAGTATATCGAGGACTGCTTTACAAAAGAAAAAATACCTTTCATCATTATTTGCATAATCCTGTTTGGTTTTAATATTCTGATAGATTCCTTTATTCTTAAAAAAGTCCTGATTTTCCAGAAGATATATCTGAGCTTTTGTATTTTTTCCATGAATGAAGGAAGATTTGATGCTGAATTTTATTGACTTCTCAGTAATCCTGAATGTTAAATCTTTAAGTCTTTTAATCTCGTGAATCTGCAGTCTCCTTTCATCAAGAGGACCATATTTCGGAGAAATTATCCTGACTTCATTTCCAAGAGAATTTAATGCCTGAGGCAAGGCATTTGAGATATCGGCTAAGCCACCAGTTTTTGAGTAGGGGAAAACCTCACTGGTTACAAACAGAACATTATAACCTTTTGACATCTAAGTTTTGATTTTTAAGTAAATTACTCAAAATATGGAAGATTTTCAATGACATTATTAAGAAGAATAAGGTGATAAAACTGAGAATACTATCTCACTAATTATAACTTAAATCTCAGGTATAAATAATTGAAAAATAAATAAAGAGATTATTCTCAAATTTTAAGTTCTTTTAATAATTTTTCTGTTCCGGTCGTTGCGTTTTCTTCAATAAATATGAGATTCTCATAAAAGTTGTGAATTTCAGGTTTTATGGGGTCTATGATATATTTAGGTACAGATTCCGGAACAAACTGGATTAAACCTGCCGCAGGGTAAACAACAAGCGATGAACCGACAACAACGAAGATATCTGCACCGGAGCAAATCTCAGAAGCATTTTCAATTTCAGGAACGGACTCTCCAAACCAAACTATATGAGGACGAAGCTGGGCACCTTTTTCGCATTGGTCGCCTAATTTGATATCCTCATATCCGATTTCATAAACCATATAAGGCGGAACAGTGCTCCTTGCTTTAGTCAGTTCACCGTGGAGATGAACAATATTTTTAGAGCCGGAACGTTCGTGAAGATTATCGACATTTTGTGTAATAACAGTAACATCAAATTTTTCTTCCAGTTTTTTAATATTGAAATGTGCTTCGTTAGGCTTTACGTCTTTTAATTGTCTCCGTCTCTGGTTATAAAAATTAAGGACGAGTTCTTTGTTTTTATTCCAACCGATGGGAGATGCGACTTCCATAATATCGTGACCTTCCCATAGACCTCCTTTATCGCGGAATGTGGAAATGCCGCTTTCTGCACTTACTCCGGCACCGGTTAAAACGACTAGCTTTATCACTGATATAAATAATTAAAATTGATAAACTGAAAAAGATAAAATACAATTAACCGCAAAGAAAGAAAAGAAAGTGTTCGCAAAGGTCGCAAAGTCATAATCAAATACAGTCAATTACTTTTTTCATTTTTTCAGTAAGCGCTTTTGAAAGCTCAGTTAATTTAGGATTATCTGAAATCATGCTGATTAATCCTGCATTAAAACCTGAAACTTTTACTTCACCGTTTCTTTCGTAAACAATAACATTGCAGGGCATAAGTATTCCGATTTGCTCTTCCGCCATCAATGCTTCATAAGCAGATGGGGGGTTACAAGCCCCGAGGATAATATACTTATCGAAATCTTTATTTAGTTTTGTTTTGATTGTTTCCTTTACGTCAATAGTGGTAAGTACTCCGAAGCCTTCCTTTTTAAGCTCTTCGGTTGCTTTTTCAACTGCCTGTTCATAAGTTAAATTTACTTTTTTAGATATTCCGTATTCCATAAGATTTTAAACTTTTAATTATTAAATATTTCAGTGAATAAATAAAAAATTAAATATAAAAAATCAAATAAACAAATTAAAAATATCACTGATTGACATGATTAGAATGCTAAACGGATATACACCAAATTTAAAAAAAGTATAACTTTTTTAAAATTTTTCTTAGAAATACCCGATATTTTATAAAAACCAGTGATTTTTCAAAGACTTGAATGTATTCTTGATTATCAATAGATTTTCACGGGACTTCAAATGGATAAAATAGAAAGTATAAAATATTGGGTCGACATTGCTGATTATGATTTGGAGACAGCAAAAGCAATGCTCAAAACTAAGAGATATTTATACGTTGGATTTATGTGCCACCAAGTTATTGAGAAAATACTTAAGGCATACTATTGTAAAATTTTAGATGATATTCCTCCCTATACTCATAATTTAAAAAGGCTTGCAGATATTACCGGTTTAACGGATAAATTAACTCCTGAACAGACCGATTTTTTAATTGAGATATTACCATTAAATATTGAAGCAAGATATCCAACTTATAAAGATGAAATATACAAAATGTTAGATAAAGTAAAAGCAAATGAGATTATTTCAAAAACTAAAGAATTTTCTGAATGGATAAAGAGTTTGCTATAAATGTTGCTAAAAAATTTGCAGAAAAGATAAAAGGGATTGTATCTTTTAAGGAAATAATTCTTTTTGGTTCATTTGCAAAAGGTACAAATCACAAAGATAGTGATATAGATATTGCTTTAGTCATTGGAAATATTACTTATGATTATTTTGACGTTTATAAGCAAATAATAAAAATGGGATATGAAATTGACAATAGAATAGAACCTGTAATTTTACGAAAAGATAAGGATTACAGCGGATTTTTACAAATGATTCAGAAAGAAGGAATAGTCGTTTATAAAGCGGCATAGAATAATAGACTCTACAACTTTAACTACAAACTATTTCTACTTTCCGGAGACTTTTTTAATCAGCCATTGGGCCATTACATCGGCTTCTTTTTGTTTTAAGCCCTGATTTGGCATAGGCGGAAAAGCAGGATCAATTTTCTGCGGATTGTAAATGAATTCTGCGAGTTTTTTTACATCTCCGGCATATTTGGGTACTGTTTCCTGATATGGCGGTCCTACGAGCTTTACATCAAATTTATGACAGGCAATACACTTGGTATTATAGATAGCTTCGGGGTCTACACCTGTTGTTGATATGGTTTTGCCCTCAATTTCTTTTTTTAACTCTTCTGCTTTTTGAGTGACCGTGTACAAATGGGGTTTGATGGAATTTCCAAACGCCATCTGCTGCTGAATGACAGAAAATATAAATGTAAGAAATATCAGAAAGAAAGCAGGACTTGCATATTTAATTTCAGAGTTCCTGAGAGCGGCATACAGAAAATTGCATACGAGTAAAATTGATACAATACTAATACCTGACAGAAAGAAATTCGAACCTGTTAATCCTGCCTGAGGTTCATTTATAAAATTCAGAATAAGGAAAAAAGGCTGAACCAACGATGCAATAAGTGCGATATATATTCCTGTTTTTTGAGATAGTGATTTATATTTATCATCCATATCCTTTATCCCGCCCTGCCAGATAAAGAACAAGTATAGAATAGCTCCTCCCGAAATCGCAAAGGAAGCACTGACAAAATAAAAAAAGTTAAGCCAAATTTGTCCGTTTAAGAAAACACTCATTAAGCCGTTATTACTCTCCCAGCTTCCGGGATCTGATGCTATTGTATAACTTCCTACAAACAGAAATGATGCTATTATCAACAGCCACATACCAAAATTACCATATCTGACATTAGATTTTAAGATATTTATTTCAAACTCTCTGACTTCCGATGGCAGTGAAGAAGAATCATTATTAGTAAAAGTTTTAAAAGCCTTCAAGACATTTTCAATATGAAAAGTATTTTTATAATTATAAATAAATATAAATGAAGCTATATACAACATAGTGGAAAGCAGAAAAAGACCAACTGAAATAACTTTTGCACCATAAAGAAACTGTGCATATATAACTGTGATTGTAAAAACAGGCAGAATTCCCATACCCCAGCCAAGATTTCTGCTGAATGTAAGTCTATCAATAATGTCTTTTGAAAAATTTAAAAAGAGCGGGTCTTTTGTTCTCCTGTATTTTGAATTAAAATATACAGATAAAATAGTTCCTCCGAAGAGCATTCCGATGAAAGGAAGAAACATAAGAAAAGCAATAACCTGAATAATATTAAGCAAAGCGATATGCTCCGTTGTTGGAGGATTTATTAACGAGTCTAATATATTCATACCTGAGTAATCAAATTATATATTTTTGAAAATACTGAATAATTTATCTGATGATAATAATACTATTATTAATAATGTGTGAACATTAATTTTAACAAACATTTTGACAATATC
Organism: uncultured Ignavibacteria bacterium; assembly: GCA_963806045.1. Lineage (GTDB taxonomy): Bacteria > Bacteroidota > Ignavibacteria > Tepidaquicellales > Tepidaquicellaceae > DATCHW01. Next base: position 35,992 of record CAWDWP010000017.1, read on the forward strand.
TTTCTTTTCAGAGCCGGAGGATAAAAAAATCAACGAATTAAAAAGTAAAAATCCGGATGTTATTAGAAGAAGCACCAGACTAACAGAATAAATTACAATCCCGGAAAACGCAATGGCAACTGAAATTAACATTGTAATTATTATCCAGACGAAAGTAATCCGCTTTATCTGAGTTTCAGAAAAAATATTATTTAATACCGGTAAACCTGCTTCGCTGTATTCCTTTCCGTAGAGAAGTAAAAGGAGCCAGAAGTGAGGAATTTGCCAGATGAAAAAATAAAATGAAATAAGATAAATATTGAAATCAAAGAGATTCCCTCCTGCGGCAGCCCAGCCGGCTAACGGAGGCAGTGCTCCAACAATAGAACCGGGGATAATAGCGAATGCGGATTTTCTCTTTAAAGGAGTGTAGATACCATTATACCAGAAGAAAGTGAATACTCCTATTACAAGAGTAGGAAAATTTGTAAAGAAATATAATATCAAAGAACCACCAAGCAAGAGAATGACTGACAAATTAAGAACAAAACCTTTGGATACTTTCCCGGATGGAATGGGCCGGTGCAGAGTTCTTGGCATTAACTTATCGATTTCACTTTCCTGATATTGATTTAATGCTGAAGAGCTGCAGGCTAGCAGAAAAATTCCAAGTACGGCAAATAATAAAGTTATATCAATTTTTTCAGCAGCAAGTATATATCCAAGAGCCGTAGTCAATGAAACCAGGATTGTGATTTTAATCTTAGTTAGTTCTGAGATTACAGACAATCTTTTCAATAATATATTTTTATCTGTCAATATTTCTGTTTTCGTAAGATTTTGCATCATTTAGTCTTCACTGAATCTATTGTCATATTTGTGTTTTTTAATGTGTCTGTTTTTAACGAATCTATTTTTGGCATCTCATTATACCAGACATTGAATTTATCTTGCGGAATCACAACACAGCTTGACCGCATATAAGCATGATTCAATCCGCAATATTCAGCGCATTGTATCGTATAGGTGCCTTCGTTTTCCGGTAAAAACCACAGGTAATTTGTACGTCCGGGAATTACATCTTCCTTTACCCTGAAATCTTTCAGGTAAAAACTATGATTTACATCGACGGAAATAAGTTCTACTTTAACAGGTTTATTGACCGGAATAAAAAGAGTGTCGCTTTTTTTGCCATTTTCATATTCATAACTCCATTGCCACATTCTTGCAGTCACCTTAACCAGCATAGCATCCGGAGGAGGATTTCTCATATATTTGAATCCTGAATAACCAAAGAAGAACATAACCAGAACAAGCAAAGTTGGAATAACAGTCCATAAAACTTCCAGCAAAGTATTTCCGGTTATATTTGAAGTCGGGACAGGGTTTCTTTTTTTATTATATTTAATTACGAAATAGATCATCGTAACCGTAACTCCCAGCAGAAGGAATACTGATACTGCTACGATAAAGAAAAATGTTGTATCGGTTTGATTTATTATGTTTTGTTTCATTTTACCGGAGCCCTGTAAGTTAAGTCAAAAAAGGTTAAAATAATCATAGTTAAAAATATCACGATGCAGACGGAAATAAAAATCTTAAAAACTTTATTATCAAATTTAACATGCATAAAATAGTTGGCAACCATACCTGCTTTGATTAATGCAATAGCCAGTGCAACCGAAACGGCAAGTCCGGCGAGATTAATCCCTGCCAATGCAACTGTGATTACCGTTAATCCAACCAGTCCTAACCACACAGAAATATACAAACCATAACCTGAAGTATGACCGTGTTCTGTATTTATTTCAGTATTAGTATCCATAAAAAATTAATGAATTAAATAAAATAACGGGAATAAAAATATCCAGATAATATCAACGAGGTGCCAGTACAATCCTGCATTCTCGAATTTCTGGAAATTTGTTGCCGTGATTTTTTCCTTATAAATAAAATAATAAATGAAACTAAAGAAAATGAGCCCAACAATTACATGTAAACCATGCAGCCCTGTCATCACAAAATATAAACCAAAGAATACAGATTCTCCGTTAGACATATCTGCAAGGGCGGGTCCTTTTGGATAAATTCCATGTTGAAATTTTGTTGACCATTCAAAGAACTTGTTCACTAAAAATGCAATTCCGCACAGAAACGTAAACCCCAGCATTAATTTTGAAAATCTTATCTGATTTTTCTGAAGCGCTATTATAGCTATTACTACGGTGAGACTGCTTGTAAGAAGGATAATTGTATTAACAGTACCTATTACAGGATCAAGATGCAGGGCGGCAGCAGTAAATGCGTCGCTATACAAATACCTGTAAGAAGCATACAATAAAAACATCCCTCCGAATAAAAGCAATTCTGTAAATAGAAATAACCACATACCCATCTTAGAGCCCATATCATCACGGTGGGTATGGGGTTCAGCATGGGTTTCCAACACTATTTCCGATTCTTGATTCATAATTTAAAATTTATTCAGTAATTTTTTCAGCCAGCATAATTATGATCTGTCATACGGACCTTTTGTTATGACAGGAATTTTATCAAAATTTTCCAATGGAGGAGGAGAAGATATTGTCCATTCAAGAGTAGTACCTCCCCATGGATTCATAGGTGCTTTTGAACCACGTTTAAGAGCGCTTATTAAATTTCCGAACATTAACAATATCCCGGTTATCATAATCCAGGAACCAATTGTCGCTATGATATGATATGGTTTGAATTGAGGTAAATAATCATAATATCTTCTTGGCATTCCAAGATAACCCATCAGAAACATCGGAAAATATAAGCCATTGAATCCAATAATAAATATCCATCCTGCTATCTTTGCGATTTTTTCATTATACATCTTACCAAACATTTTCGGAAACCAGTAATGAAGACCGGCAAAGAATAAAGTACCCATTCCGCCGAACATTACATAATGGAAGTGTGCGACTACGAAATAGGTATCCGTAAGATGTATATCGGTATTCAATGCACCGAGGACAAGACCGGTTAAACCTCCTATCGAGAAAACGACAATGAAAAAAAGAACGAAAAGCATCGGCGGCCTTACATCGATTGAACCTTTATACATAGTCGCAACCCAATTGAATATTTTTACTCCTGAAGGTATTGCTACAAGAAAAGTAAGAAGAGAAAATATTACTCTGGATGTATCACTTATTCCGCTTGAAAACATATGGTGCCCCCATACAAGATATCCGACAAAGGCAATTGCAAGGCTTGACATTGCGATAGGACCATATCCGAATATATTTTTCTTTGAAAATGTCGGAATAATTTCCGAAACTAATCCCATTGCAGGTAATATCATAATATAGACTGCAGGATGTGAATAAATCCAGAACATATGCTGATAAAGAAGAGGGTCGCCTCCAAGTGCCGGGTCGAATATTCCAATTCCGAAAAATCTTTCAAGAATTATCAGTAACAAAGTAATGCCAATTATAGGAGTAGCTAAGACTTGTATCCAGGCTGTCGCATAAAGTCCCCAGGCGAACAGCGGCATTCTAAACCAACCCATACCCGGAGCACGCAGCCTATGGATCGTTGTAATAAAATTTAAGCCCGTAAGAATTGAGGAGAATCCGATAATAAAAACTGCGAAAACTGCGAGAGAGACATTGCTCGAAGTTCTAAGACTATAAGGTACATAAAATGTCCAACCCGTATCAATAAATCCACCGGCAGTATACATTGATACAATGGCAAGAACTGCTCCAATCATATATAAGTACCAGGAAAGTAAATTCAACCTGGGAAAAGAAACATCCTTGGCACCCAACATAATCGGCAAAAAGAAATTTCCGAAAACAGCAGGTAAACCGGGAATTATAAACAGGAAAATCATTATCACTCCATGAAGAGTAAATAATGAATTATAAGTTTGAGCTGACATGATTGCCCCTCCCGGAGCAAGCATTTCGAGTCTCATAAAAAAGCCTATTGTCATTGCCGTTAAAAAGAAAGTAAGCATAGCAGCAAGGTACATAAGTCCTATTCTTTTATGATCGGTAGAAAGCAGCCAGGAAAGAATACCTGTATGCTTGCCTTTATAATCATAAAAAGTTTCAGCAGCCGGATTCTGTACAATTACACCGTTTGACATAAATTTAATTCTCTTTATTTTGAATATTATCCGAATTTTTATTCTTTAAATCTTTTTTCTTCATAACCCTTAGAAAAATCACGAATCCAAGTATGAATAAAATTACTCCGCCTCCTGCAATTCGTGTTATGTTTAAAGCATATTTTCTTCCTTCAGGGTCATAACTGAAGCATAGCGTCATAACTTTTGCAATCGTCGAACCTACTTTTCCTTCTGATGCTTCAATAATTGCCATTTTCATATCGAAAGGGTTAAAATCAGTTCCATAAAGATATCTTACAACTTTTCCATTCGGAGACAACATAGTGAGCACTCCGCTATGAATAAAATCTTCCCCTTGCTTGATATATCTGAAACCAACTGCATCCGTCAGACGGGCTATATTTGCACTATCAGCAGTATAAAATATCCAGGCATCGGAGGGAATAATTTTATTTCTGATTATTTTAAAGTAATTTTTCTTTTTTTCGGCAGCCATAACGTAATTTTCTGTAGGGTCAAAGCTCACAGTAACAATTTTATAATCATGCCCGGCAACCAAATCCATTTTACCTATCACCTCGGCTACACCTGAAAGCAACGGACTGCATATACCCGGACAGCGAAAATATACAAGACTTAAAATAATCGGTTTGGAGTTATCAATAATATCTTTTAGCTTTACTGAATTTCCTGATTCATCTATCAGAGTTATATCGTCAGATATAGTCTGTCCTAATTTCTCATCTATCCCGACCTGTGATTTGGGTTTATCATTTTGATTTGCAAATACACTTTCATTATTGGGTAAAAATGTTATTGAAATAATAAATATTAAAAATATAAAAAATTTTGTTTTCACTTTATTGTATAAATAATTTTTGTAAATACCGGAAAACCACACTAACTTCTTCTTTTTGAAGTGTTATGGCTTCTGATGAAAATCCTTTCTGAATGGGATTTACTCCTATAAAATTAACAAATTGCGTCTCATTTTCATTCCACTTCCCGAATGAAAGTAAACTAAATAATGCTCTATTCATATCTAATGTAATATTCCGGAATATTTCGGCTCCCTTTTCAGTTTTATCACTTTTAATTTTTTCAACAAGAATTTTTATTTTTTCATTTCTTGCGGAATTTTCATTTACTAAAATTTTAATTGCTGATGAAACCGGAATCTGATTTGGCTGTTTAACTCCGGCGGATAAGGAATATTGTGAATCAAGAGCTTTTAAATCCTCCGGGCTATCTTTCGGAAAATCGTTATTGAATGTCCTGACATAATGAATCACTGAAAATCTTTCTTCTGGGGAAAGGTTTACAAACTGTGCCATTGAACTACCAGGAATACCTTCACTTAAAGTTTTAAACATCTGAGATATTTTATTTCCATTTTTCCATCCGGTTAAAACAGTAAAATTTCTGGGTGGAGGATTGAGAGTTTTACCGGCTACGCCATCTCCTTTACCTTCCGTTCCGTGACAACTGACGCAATTTGTTTCGAATATAGTTTTCCCCTTAGTAATTTTTTCGGGAGTTGATTTACTTTCAGCATTGACATCCACAGGTGGAGTGATTGTTCCTTTAACAGTAATAAGTTCCGGGGTAATTTTTAATGTATCAGGAACAAAAGGTACAAATTTTGATTCTGTTATTACTCTTATCTTATCGAGATACATCGTTCCGAGACTAATGATAAGAATCAGAACCACAATATAAAAAATTCCGTAATATTTTAGATAACTTTTCATTTTAATAAAATCATTTGAAGATAACTTTCATATACTATAACAATTTTAGTCAATTGATAAATCCGGATATAGCGTAAGATTGATGCCTCCTTCAAGTTTCGGATCACCAACAGGCATCAAATTATTATTTTTAGATTTTAATTTGAACAAGAGCATTATAATACCTACTGCTGCAACCGGGAACCCAATCTCAACCCATCCGAATACGATTCCGCTTTTGTCAAATGTTGGCATTACAAGCCAGTATAAATCAAGATAATGAGCAGCTAATAACCAGATACTCATAACTTTTAACGTCTTTAAATTCGTTTTTGCATAACTCGGAATTAATACTAGGAATGGAATTATAAAATGTATGAACACCATTCCGAGAGAAAAATATACCCAGCTTCCGTTCATCCTGTTAAGAAACCAATAATTTTCTTCCGGTAAATTTGCATACCAGATTAAAAGATATTGAGAAAATGCAATGTATGCCCAAAATATATTAAATGCAAAAAGTAATATCCCAACACTGTGTAAATGTTTATTGTTAATCCTTGAATCAAAAAATTTTCCTTCAAGTGTAAATATAGTAACTAAAGCGAACGATGCGATTCCCGCAACCAGGGTTCCTGCAAAATAATAAACGCCGTAAATTGTAGAGTACCAGTGAGGCTCAAGGCTCATCATTAAATCTATGGCTGCAAAAGTAAGAGTGATTATAAAAACAGGAGCGAAAGCAACCGAGAGTTTAATATTATTCTTTGTATATTTCACATCGTTATTTGTGTCCTGCAGTTTTGAATTTCTGTTAATTAAATAGTAAAAAAGAATCCAGATAAAGATATAAATAGCAATTCTTATAATGAAAAAATTCAAATTCAAATATGGAGATTTTCCCTCCAGGATAGGATCATTCGCGACTATGTTTGTATTAGTCCAGTGATATAATGTGTTTGCACCGAGAATAATCGGGATGACAAGAATTAAGAGAAGCGGAATCGGGGCAGAAAGAAATTCTGCAATCCTTCTGAAAGGAGTGCTCCAGATAGCCCCTGCCATATATTCTATTGCGACGAATGCTAAAGAACCCAGACCAATACTTGCTATGAACATAAACATTATAAGATAATTATACAGCGCTCTCTCAGTCTGGAAAATAAAAGACAGAATAATGAGCAAACCTCCGATAATGGTTAAAGTTAAACCGATTGTTGAAATTTTCTTTGGTAACTCTTTTTTTTGATAATCCATAAATATCTTATAAAATCTTTTAAATTATTTCCCTAAATTATTTTACTTCCAGGTCAGAATCTTTTGCATTTTGTGACCTTTGCAATGCCCTGATATAATGTATTATTGCCCAGATATCATCACTTGATATTTGTTTAGCGTAACTTGGCATAACATTTTGTCCATTCATAACCACGTGAAATATATTACCATCCTGCCAGTTTCTAACTTTATCAGAATGAAGGCTTGGTGGATTTGGAAATTGTCCGTTCAATCTGCTATCACCTTTTCCATAATAACCGTGACAGGGTGAGCAGTATGTATTAAACCTGCTCTTCCCTTTTTCGAGTATTTCCGGAGTAACCGGTAAAGGATTAGCAGTAAATTTAACTGACGAATCCGGCATTCCTTTATACAGATATGGCAAATGTCCTCTTGCAACTGTGCCCGGAACGGGATTTCTCATTCCCCTTCCATCTGCAAAGAATGTGCTTGAGGTTTGAGGCTTAATTTTCGCCTGCTCCCACATCCAGTCAAAGGGAACATTATATATCATTACGTTTAATGCTAAATATGTAGCAATTGAAACAAATATGAAAACAGATATGAGAAGAACTATAAATTTTCCATTAAATATTGGTGTTTTAACTTTATCCTCTTCAGTTTCAAAATAGTTAACATAACTAATCTGAACGCTTCCAAGACCTTCAAACATTTTTACAACTTCGCTCAAATTAAATTTTTCATCATCTGATTGAATCATTACACCATACCGGTCAGTGGAAACTCGCTTCATATATTCAGTATCCATCAAAGGGTTATTTATCCAGGGAAGTTTATTAAAGAGAAATAACATTAATCCGATCGTGGAAATCCCGCCTAAAAGAATTGTCAATTCAAACGTAATAGGAATAGAAGGAGGCAAGGCAAAAAATGGTTTACCGCCTATTATACTTTTATAATCAATTCCGGATATATACCCAATCATTAATAATGCACCAAGCATTCCTAATGCTCCGAACACAAAAACAAAAGAACCAAGTTTAGTCGGTTTTAATTTCATAGTGTCACCCAAACCGTGAATTGGATAAGGTGTATTAACATCAAATTTTGTATAGCCTTCAGATACAACTTTTTCTGCCGCCGCCACTATTTTAACCGGGTTATCAAATAACGCTGTTACTGCATAAAGTTTATCAGACCTCGGGTCTATTCCCAAATCTTTATCAATTTCCTGAAACTTATGTTTTAATTTTTTAAACATAATTAATTCTTATTATCAATTTCGTTATGAGTATAATGATGAGGCTGTGCACCAAAAGTAACGGCTTTTAGTTCTGTAAGTGATATTGCAGGCAGAACCCTCACAAAAAGAAACACGAGCGTGAAAAACATACCAAAACTTCCAAGCAGAATACCTAAATCATAAATTGTAGGTGTAAACATACCCCAGCTTGATGGTAAAAAGTCACGGTGCAATGATGTTACTATTATAACATATCTCTCAAACCACATACCAACATTAACCAGAAGTACAATAACCATTACTACAGGAATATTTCGCCTGATTTTTTTGAACCAGAAAAGCTGCGGGAATAATACATTACAGGATATCATAATCCAGTAAGCTACAGCATAAGGCCCGAATGCTCTATTAATAAAAACGAACTGCTCTATCGGATTACCGCTGTACCAGGACATAAAAAATTCCATCGCATATGCATATCCAACCATAGAGCCTGTTGCAAGGAGTATTTTGTTCATATTATCGAGATGGTTAATAGTAATAATATGTTCCATATCGAAATACTTTACGGACTACAATCAGAACCGTGGCAACCATACCAAAACCCGAGAATATTGCTCCCGCAACGAAGTACGGAGGAAAAATTGTTGAATGCCACCCCGGTAAAACAGCCACAGCAAAATCAAAACTTACTATGGTATGTACAGATAAAACGAGCGGAGTTGAAAGACCGGCAAGAATCAGATAAGCTCTTTCATAATGCCGCCAGTGCCTGTTTGAGTTTCTCCATCCAAAGCTTAATATAGTATAGAAAAATTTCTTTATACCGCTTTTAGTTCTTGACCTTAGATTTGCGAGGTCAGGAATAAGACCCAAACCCCAGAATAAGAATGATACGATAAAATAAGTGGACACAGCAAAAACATCCCAGAGAAGAGGTGAATTAAAATTAACCCACACTCCATTCTGATTTGGATATGGAAATAAATATCCTGCAAGCCAGGGTCTTCCTACGTGTATCAAAGGAAAAATACCTGCCGTCATTACAGCGAAAATTGTCATCGCTTCTGCAAATCTTGCAATACCCGTACGCCATTTTTGCCTGAATAAATAAAGTATTGCCGATATCAGTGTCCCGGCGTGACCTATACCAATCCAGAATACAAAGTTGGTAATATCAAAACCCCAACCGACAGGAACATTATTTCCCCACATTCCAATGCCATAGTAAAATGTATATCCAAGGCATATTGCACCAATCAGAGCGGCTGTTCCGCTGATTCCAATGGCAACGAACCATTTCCTTGTCGGCTTAGATTCTGTAGGCTTGAATACTACATCATCCAGCTCAGGAAACGAAGCCCTCTCGGATACTAAGGGTAACTCTTTCGTAAAAGTAGGATCAAAACTCAAACTTTATCCCTCCGGTTTATCATTATTAATATTTCTAAGTTTAGCAATGTATGTTACATTTGGTTTTACTTTTATTTCTTCGAGAACATTATATCCTAATTCGTGTTCTCTGTATTTACTCAATTCGGATTCTTTATCATTCATATCGCCAAACTGAATTGCATTTGCCGGGCAGGCTTCCTGGCAGGCAGTTTTTACATCTGAGCCTTTAAGATCTCTGTTTTCAGTTGTGGCATCCTGTCTTGCTTTCATAATTCTTTGGACACAAAATGAGCATTTCTCCATAACTCCGCGTGAGCGGACAGTAACTTCAGGATTGTTAAGCAGTGTCAGAGAATCACTTTGATAATATCCATCTCCGACTCTATCACGAAAATTAAAGAAGTTAAATCTTCTTACTTTATAAGGACAATTGTTGGAACAATATCTTGTGCCTACGCAACGGTTATATGCCATTCCGTTCAGTCCATCGGTGGTATGGGAAGTCGCGGCTACAGGACAGACATTTTCGCAAGGTGCTTCATCGCAATGCTGGCATAGCATCGGCTGAAAACTTGCGGCAGGCTCTTCCGATGAACCTGAATAATATCTGTCTATTCTTATCCAGTGCATTTCTCTGCCAACCTTTACCTGGTCTTTTCCTACAACGGGAACATTATTTTCAATATTACAGGAAGCTACACATTCCGCACATCCAATACATTTATTCAAATCTATTGCCATTGCCCATTTTACGCTTGTATATTTATATTCAGGATAAAGATCCGGCTGTGCTTTCCCCTCTCCTTCTTTTTTTAAAAATTGCGGATCTTTTTTATACTCTTCGAAAGTACCTTCCTGAATGATGTGTCTCTTCAGATGAATATCTTTGTATCTTTCATCATCTATCGGATAATGTTCCTGAGTCGAAACAAGTTCATATGTTCCATCTGCTTTGGATATTTTCCCATCAGTATAAATCCAGTTTGAAAAAACAGGATTTTTAGATATTAGTTTTATCGAATTAACACCAATATTATCGCCAATTTTTCCGGCTTTAGTTCTGCCATAACCGAGCTCAATTGCAACGACATTATCTGTAAATCCTGGTTGCACAAAAACCGGGGCAGTTATTTTTTTCCCGCCGGCGGTTAATTCTATTTTATCATTCGATTTAAGATTTAGTTCTTTTGCTGTTCCGGGAGAAATGGCAGCATAGTTATCCCAGACAATTTTTGAAACCGGATGGGGCAATTCCTGCAGCCAGCCATTATTGACGAATTTACCATCTCCTATAAAATGACTGTTGTTTAAAATCACAACCAAATCTTTTGATGCCTTAAATTTACTTGCTCCTGCTGCAGAAATAAAAGTATCAGTAATAAAATTATATTTCGGTGAAGGATTTTCATTTGTCTTAACTACGCCATCGTGTAAAGCAGATACCCAGAATTCTTTAAAAGGAACTGCAATATTCATTCCCGGATAAATGTTCTTTTCCCAATTATCCTTCAGGTAATTAATATATAATATCTTCATTATAAGATATCTTTATTTCTGCTTATCCAGGTCAGTAGTATTGATTCTTTTTGCCGTGTGTTATAAAGTGGTGCAATAACAGGTTGCTGCAGACTGTAATAACCGGTTCGTGTTTTATAATCCCCCCACGATTCAAGGGTGTGATTTATTGGCAGGATATAATGACCCGCAGCTGCTGATTCTGAAATCGACTCCGATAAGGTAATTACTAAAGGAACGTTTTTAATTAACTCTTCATACTTATAATCATCAGAAAAATGAAAGACAGGATTTGAATCTAAATGAATGACCGCTCCGACCTTGCCCGACTGAATGTTTGCAAACAGAGTATCAATTTCAGAACCGGATGATAGCGGAATGATTTCCTGATTAATACTTTCAGTCGAATAAAGTTTAGAATTTCCCAGTACCTCATTCAATAAATTAACAGCCATGTGTGTGGATTCCGGCAGCTTTAATCCTGCTGAAATATAAGATGCTCCCTGATTTTCTGTTAAATCTTTTACAAGATTATCTATGACTTTTTTCTTCAGATTATATTTTTTGATAAAATCATCAAGGGAATAATTCTTTAAAACATTTTGCACATTTACATCACTTGCATAACGGGATATTTTTCTCTTGTATATTATTTCGTTTAAAAGTGAAAAAACAAATTCTTCTATGGCATCAGTTCTGAGTCTTATTCTGTAATCAGCATTCAGACCTGTTAATGAAACAGCTCCTTCTGCAGAATAAAGTTTATTAAAGTTTTGATTCGCTACTACTTCACGGTTCTGAGTGTACAGCCTTACCTGTTCGACTTTATTTCCATCAGTTGCAAGAAAGTCTGATTCGAGAGCCAGAATAACTTTTGCATTTTCCCACTTAACAACAGGAAGAAAGTCCGTATTGTAAGATTTCTTAAAAGCGTTTTTATAATTGCTATCGTTATAAAGCTCATAAGAATAAATCTTTGTTCCGGGATAAGCTTTTGAAAAATCATCCAGTATTTTCTTAAATGTCGGTGATGCAATAGTATTGGCTATAATCGCAATCTCTTTTCCGGAATATGTACAGTATTTTAAATGATCTATGATTTTATCATCTGCTTCTGCCCACTTAATATTATTGAATTTATTTCTGTTTTCGCTGAACTGAGGTTCTTTAAGTTTTTCAGGATCATAGAGATTTAAAATATTTGCCTGACCACGAGAGCATAATTTCCCTTTACTTATTGGATGGTCGGGGTTTCCATCAATTTTTATGGGTCTTCCTTCACTTGTTTTAACCAGAATTCCGCAGGAATGCGGACACGCATTACAAGTAGAAGCATAATAAAGCGAATTTCCAAGAGTTAACTCTTCGGGTTTCTTATTATAAGGTATTATTTCCCCTTTATTCCTGTAATTAGAACAGCTTGCCCCTGCAAAAGCCGCCGAAGCACTTAACAGGGCTAAAAATCTTCGGCGTGAAATTCCTTTTGATTTACTTAAATCTAATACATCTGCATTTTCATCTTCGAACTCAAATTTTTTCGCTTTTTCAAATGCAGGATCATGATGCAATTCTGCAAAACCTCTCCAGAAATTTATATCCTTCTTATTTTTATCGTCCATATTTATACTTTTGAATTTCTGCTAATTGCTTTTGGGTTTAAGAAAACTTTAAGAGAATTTTCTTTACTTGCTTCAGGTTGTTCTTTATTTGAAGAAAAAAAGAGTTTTATTGGTGCTTTAATTAGCGTATAAACAGCCAAAGCAGAAGCTGCAGAAATCAAAATAAAATTTTTCCTTTTGAGTTTTTTGGAAAATATAGTATTTAAATTATTCATAAATTTTTATTATTATCTGTGACAAGCCGCACAATATTCAGGACCTTTCTTTAAATTCGGAAGATCCCTGAAATTTTGAATTTTTTTATCCGGATTTCTATGGCAATCAAGACAGGTACCCATCGTGAATGAGTTCACCTGTCCAACCACATCCATTTTCTTTATATCACCATGACAGTTTATGCAATCTATACCTTTGTCAACGTGAACTGCATGACTGAAATAGACAAAGTCCGGAACCTTGTGCACTCTTTTCCAGGGTATAGATTTATTATCATCGTAAAATTTTGTAAGCTTGATTATTTCAGGTCTGTCTTTTCTTGCAAGCGAATGGCAATTCATACATATATCGGTTGATGGAACGCTCGCAATTCGGGATTTATCCGCCCCAATATGGCAATATTTACAATCTATTTGCATCGTTCCGGCGTGCAGAGTATGAGAAAATGCTATCGGCTGTTCCGGAGAATAACCTATGCCGTTTCTTTCTGCATACGAAGCATAATAAGTGACTGTAAATGCCAAAACTGCAACAAAAAGAATCAGAGGTAAACGAACTTTTAAATTGTAATCAAGTAAAAATTTTTTCATGTTAAAATTAAAGAGAAAAGATAAAATATTTTCTAGAACAAACTATTATAAAAGAAAAATATTGTTAAAAAAAGTAACAAAAAATTAACTAAAAAAGTTAATTTCCATTAAACTTAACATCATATAAAAGCTTTAAAAATTCTCCTACTCCGTCTTCATTATTTGTTTTTGGAATTACATAATCGGCAAGATATTTTAACCTTGGAACAGCATTCTTTAAGGCAACATTCAGGCCGCCAAAATTAAATAATTCCAGATCATTATACCAATCGCCAATAACTGCAATATCTTTTTTCGTTAGGTTAAGTGAACGCGCAAGAATTACAAGGGAGGTTCTTTTATCGATTCCTGCTTTTCTGATATCGAGATTGTACATTCCCGAACTGGATGAGAGCCGGAAATAATTTGATTTTATAAACCATCCGAATGGAAAACGCATTTTCTTATGAATATACCTTATGATTTTCCTGTCATATCCTACAATTATAATTTCAACTATATCATTTACATGGTTCTCAAGTCTGTCAACAAGCTTGAATTCAGTTCCGATTCTGTGCGGGAGATTTGTTATTGCGGAATTTTCTTCAGTATATACAATTTCATTATTATTGCATAATGCAATTTTCGCATTATAATATTTTGCGAGCTTAATTGCTTTGATAATATGGTGTGGTCGAATATAACTTTCTAATAAAATTTTATTTTCCGAATCACTTATTAATCTCCCATTTGCAGAGATGAAAGGAACTTCAAGTCCAAGTTCTTTGGCATGATGGACTACAGAGGAAAAAATTTTTTGTGTAGCAAATGTAAATCTAACCCCTTTTTCCCTGAGTCTCTTTACGTACTCTTTTGTTAACATTCCAATTTCATCCTTGTTATTAGTAAGAGTACCATCAACATCAACTACTACAAGAGTTATTTCTTTCAGCCGTTTTTCTAATGTAGAAGAATCGATCCCCAAATTTCGAAATTAGAATTATAAAATATAATTTATTGAATTTATTAAATTTAATTCAAAGATAAAATATTAATGTTATGGTATTAAATAAATACCGGGAATAAAATTTGCAGAATATTTAACCGGGATTTAAAAGTAAAAGGGGACGCGAAGGGGATTCGCGCCCCCTTTTTAGGAGGATATTATGAGAAAATTATTTTTTTAAATATTTATCCGGATTTTTTTCAAATTTCGAGATACATCCGGCACAGCAGAAATAATATTTAACACCATCTACAACGGTGCTGACATCTTTTGATGCAGCTTCACCCATTACAGGACAAGTCAGTTCGTCTTTAATATAATTCATCGGTTCTGCCTTGAATTTTTTCACGCATCCCGCACAGCAGAATGTATATTCTTTTCCAAGATAATGTATAAGTAACCGGATCACCTTCAGCACCGTCAAGTGTTTCACCTGAAACCGGACATGTTTTGTCTTTTAAGTGTCAGATGTACTTGACTTCATTCCGCCTGAAGTGTTTTTATTGCAGCCGGATTTGTTACTGCCTTCCATTTTGCAATCTTTGCGACCTGTACCATTTTCACCGCCTGATTTTTTGCATTTAGTTGTATCCATCTTGCATCCTTCAGCACCCATTTTGCAATCTGCTTTATCCATCTTGCATCCTTCAGCACCCATTTTGCAATCGGCTTTATCCATCTTGCATCCTTCGGCACCCATTTTGCAATCGGACTTATTCATTTTGCAATCGGCTTTATTCATTTTGCATTTTGTCGAATCCTTTGATCCGGAACCTGCAGTATTTGAACTAAAAGAATATGTTGTAAAAAGAGCGGCTACTACGAATAATACTACTATAAAAATTATTTTTTTCATGTTTCTATCTTATATTAAATTTTCAAAAACTATTTATAAAAAAACTGAATTCCGTGAATTTTGAAATTCACTAAATAGTTTTTAAATACGCAAACTACAATGTTCTATATATTTATCCGGTGCAAATTTTTGATTTCGAATGTCCGGAATCGAATTGCCGATTAATAAACTTTGTTCCTGTATAACTGCTATTTCCGGAATTAACGAGGTAGAGACCTGCTTCTCAGGCAAAATAAAACTTTCAACTTTTGCTTCTATTTTAAAATCACTGCAGCCTCTGAAACTCTTGCTGCAATTCTTCTTAAACTTTTCCGTTTCTATACTTTTCGTGTCTGAAATCTGACTCTTACAGCAACAGGATTTTTTTTCAACTGACTGGCAATTGTTCAAAGAAAAACTGAATAAATTAGTCGATAACAGAATTATAAAAACCAGGGATAAAAATTTTATTGTTTTTAATCTTATGAAATTCAATTCTTCGTGCTCGATTTTAAACGTTTAAGAGACCTCATCTATTATTAAGTTAATAAGAATTATTCTTGTATTCAATGTATTTTTCATATAATTTTCCACTTAATCTAAAAATGGAACAAGTAATACTATATTGTTGTTTTTATAGTAAATATGATATTTAAAAGTATGTTTTTAAAAGGTTTTTATATTTATAGTTTGGAAATTGTTTAATTTTAGTTAAAGATGAAAAAGATTCTTTTATTAATAATAATACTGATAACAACCGGGAGAACATTCTCACAGGAATTAAAAGAGGATACACAAGCGAAATATAAGAACTGGGCACTTCTTCAGTTAGTTCCTTCCCCGACAATTTTTCAGGATGCAAATAATGATAATGCCCGGATATTATTCGGATTTAAATGGCACATAACTCCGTTGAATATTTCATTCAATCCAAACAAATATGTTTCGCCTTTTCAGTTTTTTATGATAAACCCGGTGAGAAGATTTACAGGTTCGGCAGAAATTTTTATTCAGCCTGAGTTGGCCTTATCCTCATTCAAATATTCGGATTTAAGCATATTCGGAATAAGCACAGGTCCGCGGATTATTATTCCATTATCTGAAAAGGGTGAAAACTTATCTTTTTCAATAGGCGGGAAATTTACTTACAGGAAAAATTTTGATACGGGAAAAAATTATTATTCGGGTATTGAAGCGGGATTATATATTTTTGGCGGACTAATCGGTTTGCAATACACTCAGAATTTTAATACAAAAACAAATTATAATTTTAATATTTATTTAAAATATTTTTAGTGAAGAAAATAATTTTAATAGTAATAACATTAATCATAACCTCACTCAGCGGCTGTTTCGCTGTTAGAATGACAGTTAATAATATCGGTGATTCTTTATTCAGAACTCCCGAAAAAGTTAATAACAAAATAACAGAACCGTTGAGGGACAGCGTTAAATTGTCCGTTTTATGGGTAGGACATTCGACTTCCATAATACAAATTTATGATAAAGTCATCATCACAGACCCTTTTTTGACCTCAGATATCGGTGGAGTTATTCAAAGGAGAAAAGAAGCGGGTTTTGATATTAATAATTTATCCAGACTAAATCTTATACTTGTATCTCATTCCCACACTGACCACTTAAGTTTTGGAAGCCTTGATATGTTAGCTGAAAAATTTCCAAACTGCAATTTGCTATTCCCTGCGGGTGATGAATATTATATGCCAAATTTTAATTTAAATTTAATCAGGGTTGATATTTCTCAGTCCTTAAGTACTTATATAGGAAAACCTGTTTATGTTGATGATATAAAAATCACTCCTGTTTATTCACTGCATCCCGGAGGCAGATATGGTTTTGATACTTATCTCTGGAAGGAAACCGGGGCAACAGGATATATAATAGAGTACAAAGATGTTTGCGTCTATTTTCCGGGAGACACAGGATACAAAGAAGAACAGTTCACTAAAATCGGTGATTCATTTAAAATTAATCTTGCTTTATTACCTATCGGACCTTGCCGGAACTGCGATTCAACGGGAATGTGGTATCATACTTCGAGTATGGAATCATTGCTGGCATTCGAAGAATTAAAAGCGGATTATATGATTCCCATACATTATGGAGCAATACAATATTTCTCCGACCCTAATTATCCTTTAATCGCTATGGAAAAAATGCTTGATAATCCCGATTCGAAATTTCATTATTTATCAGATAAGGTGAAAATCCTGAAAGAAGGTGAACAAATTATATGGAAAGACAGTATGCATTCATCAGGAGATAAATAACCCGGATTTATAATAAAGACTAAACGAATATAAATAAGCCGTTGAATAAAATTTTTTCAACGGCTTTTCTTTACGAGGAGACGAAATGCGCTAAATCCTTATTGCTTTAATTTTTCTAATTCAGTTAATAATACGGAAAGAAATCTAAAGAGTTGCACAACCAAGTTACTTTTGAATCATCAGACTACAAAAGTCTTAAAGACTTTTGTAGTTTCTAAATCCTGTTATTTTTCCTGTTAATCTTGTCCATTTTCTTGGTGTCTCTTCGTGACTGCCCACTTTAAGTGTGGTATTTTTATTTGCCGTTTCACGTTTGAATAATTCTTCTTCCTCCGGGAAGAGTTATGACAAAAATAATACTTTTTGATATTATAATTTTTTCGTATTTTAGTAAAGAAGGTAATCTGGAATTATTATGGGAAAATTGTAAAGAGGTAATTATAAGTCCAAAATCAAATATTGATTTGATTAATCTATATATATGAGAATAAAAGAGTAATTAGATAAATCAGCAAAATACGGTAACAACTCAATAATAGGATGAGCGAAATTAAAGAAGCATCGCAACAAAAGAAATTTGCTTATAAAATGAATAATATAAAAATTATTCATCTTGAGGACGATATTGTTGATTCTGAATTAATATTATCTAAAATTCAATCTGCAGGTTATATAGTTGACTATACAAGAGTTGAAACCGGTAAAGATTTTGAATTTCAGCTGGAGAATAATAAATTTGATGTCATACTCTCCGATTTTAGTCTTCCCGCTTTTGATGGTATCTCCGCATTAAAAATCTGTAAGGAGAAATATCCTTACATACCTTTTATACTTGTAACAGGAACCCTCGGAGAAGAAAATGCTATTAATATGCTTAATTGCGGAGCCTCTGACTATATATTAAAAGCCAATCTTAGCCGTCTCATACCTGCGATAGAGCGCGCAATCACCGAAGCTGCGTTTAAGCAGCAGAAAATTAAAGCAGAAGAATATTTAAGAGAAAGGGAAATACTTCTAACAAGTTTTTTTGAAAGTCCGGGTGCATGCCGTGGAATTGTTGAAATTGTTAATAATGATATCTTCCATAAAGCAGTTAATAAATCTTCTAAGGAATTCTTTGGTTTTACAAAGGAAGAAATGGAAAATAAATTTTCCTCTGAATTAGGATTAGAACGGGAACTCATAGATAGATGGATTTCACAATATAATGAAAGCCAGAAAACAGGACATCCTGTTTATTTTGAATATTTTAATGAAAACAAACAGAAATGGCTGTCTTCTATCATCTCTTATCTCAAAGAAGAAGTCAGCAGTCATCCCAGATTCACATATACGCTAAGAGACATAACCGAGCGTAAGCTTGCCGAGGAGAAACTGCGTGAAAGCGAAGAGAAATACAGACTCCTTTCGGAATATTCAGGAATAGGAATGGGATTGTACAGTCTCGATGGAAAAATTTTGATGTTTAATCAGCAGGCACTTAGAAACCTGAGCGGTAAAGCCGAAGATTACATCGGGAAAAAGTTGACAGAAGTGTTCGGAGAACAGGCGGGAACAGAATATGAGAAACGAATGAAACTCGCAGCCGAAAGTGAGACACCGCTTGAATTTGAAGACTTTGTTCAGATGCCTGCAGGAAATCGCTGGTATCTCTCATCTCATTTAAGAGTCCTCAATTCCAATGATGAAGTGATAGGGATTCAGGTTCTGGCTCAGGATATTACAGAGCGCAAGCTTGCAGAAGAAGAATTGAAAAATCACGAATACTTGTTAAAAGAATCTCAGAGAATAGGTTTAATAGGTAGTTATGAATATAATATGCAAACAGATATTTGGACATCTTCTGAAGTTCTTGACGATATATTCGGTATAGAACGCAATTCGGAGAAAAATTTAATTAGCTGGAATGCACTTATTCATCCTGAACAAAAAGAAGAAATGCTGATATATTTTAAGGAGTATGTTTTCGAACAGAAACATTTTTTTGATAAAGAATATAAGATAATCCGTCCTAAAGACGGTGCAACCCGCTGGCTGTGGGGACGGGGAGAGTTATCATTCGATAATAGCGGCACTCCTGTTAAAATGATTGGAACGATTCAGGATATAACGGAGCGCAAAAACGCAGAAGATGAAATAAGAAGAAGCCGGAAAGAATTTCAAACATATTTTGATTCAGGTTCTGTCGGATTAAGCGTAACGGCACCTGATAAAACCTGGCTTGAGGTTAACCAGAGGTTATGCAATATGCTTGGATATACAAAAGAAGAAATAACCGGGCTCACCTGGTCAGAAATTTCCCATCCCGATGATGTATCTGAAAATTTAGATTTATTTAACCGTGGCACTGGATGGAAAGATAGATAAATACGAACTTGACAAGCGGTTTATACGGAAAGACGGAAGTATTTTATATGCAACACTTTCTGTAGTATGCCAACGCAATGATGACGGTTCGGTACACAATTTCATTTCGTCATACATTGACATCACAGAGCGCAATCTTGCCGAGGAGAGACTTGCAAATAACGAGAAAAGATTCAGAAATCTTTACACTAATATGGCTGAAGGAGTATGCCTTCACAAACTTGTTTTTGACGAAGATGGTAAACCGGTAAATTACAAAATAATTGAAGTGAACAAACAATATGAACAAATACTGAATATTAAAAAAGAAGAAGTAATTAATAAACTTGCAACCGAAGCGTATGGAGTTAACTCCCCGCCGTACCTTGACAAATATCAGAAAGTAGTAAAAGAGGAGAAATTTTATACATTCGAAACATATTTTCCTCCTATGGATAAACATTTTATAATTTCAGTATCTCCGTGGGATAATGACGGCTTTGCCACCATCTTTACCGATATCACCAAAATTAAAAAAGCCGAAGAAGAACTTATCAAAGCGAAAGAAAAAGCAGAAGAACTGAGCAGGTTGAAATCCAGTTTCCTTGCAAACATGAGCCACGAATTAAGAACACCGATGGTCGCTATTCTAGGATTTGCTGAATTGTTAAGTGAAAGACTGACAGATCCTGAAGAAAAAGAAATGGCAGAGACCATAAATAAAGGCGGAAGAAGACTGACTAATACGCTGAATTTAATATTGGAATTATCCAGAGTTGAAGCCAGTAAAACGGAAGTACATATAACTCCCGTTAATATTTCAGATACATCAAGTTCATTAGTAAAATTATACAAACAAGCTGCCATTAAGGAAAATCTAAAATTAATATCAGATTTAAACCCGGAGGTTATAGCATTAGTTGACATTACAATGTTTGAAAAGATTGTTGATAATTTGCTTCAAAATGCAATTAAATATACACACAAAGGTGAGGTGAAAGTGATGACAGGATATGAGAAAACAAATCAAGATGAATATGCATTTATGAAAGTTCAGGATACAGGGATTGGGATTCCGGAAAAAATGCTGGAATCTATATTTGAACCTTTCAGACAGGTAAGTGAAGGACGCAACAGGCATTATGAAGGCACGGGGCTGGGTTTATCAATTACAAAAAAATATACGGACCTGATGAACGGATATATAACGGTCGACAGTAAACTGGGAAAAGGTTCTACGTTCAAAGTGATATTTCCTTCCGGCAGAAAGAAAATGAAAATAGAGAATAAAGAAAAAATTGCTGCGAATATATTAAATGAACCTTTTATGCCTGAAGAATCGAAGAATGCAACGGTACTTGTAGTGGAAGATGATGAAATGAGCGTTGAGATGATTAAAATTGTAATAAAAGATTTTTGCGATTACGATATTGTCTCCTCCGGTGAAAAAGCTTTAAAAAAAGTAAGAGAAAAAAATTATTCGATAATTCTAATGGACATAGGGTTAAGGGGAATGAGCGGACTTGAGGCGGTTAAGAAAATAAGGGAAATTTCCGGTTATGAGAACACACCTATGATTGCAGTTACGGCATACGCAATGGAGGGAGATAAAGACAGATTCCTTAACGGCGGATGCACCGATTATATTTCAAAACCATTTAAAATAAAGGATTTTCAAGAACTTATCAAAAAATATCTTTTCAGTTCTAAGAATAAGAACCTCTAAGAAATCTGAACAAACAACATATTTCTGAAAAATTTTCCTAATATTTATTTTCTCAATATAGATTATAAAATCTCAATCTGAGAACAAGAATCTCACTTTGCGAAATCATTTCTTGCAATAAAAGGTTTAAAACCCTTATTAAGAGCCCGTTTTTCTTCATTTTAAGATATTTTTTTTAAAATTCTGTTTGGCATATCGATTGCACAATCAGCTATATGTTACTTATTAAAAATATTCCCGGAAGGAGAAAAATAAAATGAGAAAAATCTTCGCAATAATAATAACGTTATTATTAACGTCACAAATTTCATACTCAACAATAATTGATACCACCAGAGTATATGGAGTAACCATAGATGCTATTAACAATCTCAATAATATTGTAACTTCTCTTTCAAATCTCTGCAGAAAACCAACTACAAGAATTGTATTTGATGAATGGGTTCCTGCAACAGATTATCAGAATGCAGTAAATCAGATTCACAATGTGAGTTTCATAATGGGAGAAATATTAGACAGTTATTATATGAGTCTATATACGTTAGCCCAGTATCAAGCCCGAACAACTGAATATCTGAATTTGCTTGGAAGTAAGGTTGATATCTGGGAAATCGGTAACGAAATCAATGGCGAATGGTTAGGCAACACCAGCGATGTTGTCGCAAAAATGAATGCAGCATATTCGATTATCAAAACAGCCAATAAAAAAACAGAATTGACACTTTATTATAACAAAAATTGCTGGGAGAATCCTGCGAATGAAATGTTTAAATGGGTGCATGATAATATTGATACAACATTGAAAAATAATCTCGATTACGTGCTGGTTTCATATTATGAGGACGACTGTAACAATTTACAACCAAACTGGCAGCAGGTGTTTGACAGTTTACATGCAATTTTCCCGAATTCAAAATTAGGAATCGGAGAATGCGGCACAACTTCAGCAAATAAAAAGTCCACATATATTAACAGATATTATAAGATGAATATCACCACTCCAAATTATATCGGAGGGTATTTCTGGTGGTATTATAAACAGGATTGTGTTCCATATACTTCAAGCTTGTGGAATGTATTAAATAGTGCTTTGGCACCTTTAACCGGAGTTATCAATGAAGAAAATAATGTTCCTAAAAATGCTTCATTAGACAATTATCCGAATCCATTTAATCCGACAACAAGAATCAGATATATAGTTCCGACGAATGGTTTAGTAACCCTGAAAGTATATGATATAACAGGCAAAGAAATTGCCTCATTAATAAATGAAATTCAACCTGCCGGTTCTTATAGTAAGGAATTCAGCGGAGCGAATTTATCGAGCGGGGCTTATTTCTACAGGTTAACATCCGGAAATACCGTTATTACTAAGAAAATGATGCTCTTAAAATAATCCTTTTTTAACTTAAAAAAGCGGGCGATGAGTGTTGTCATAAATTCATCGCCCGCTTTATTATTATTTTATTAAAGACATTTTTTTTGCAATAGTAAAATTATTATTACTGCTTTCCAAACTTAATCTATATATATAAATTCCGCTTGCAAGAGATGATGCATCAAACTCTGTAGAATAAAATCCTGCGGGTTTTACTTCATTTACAAGATTCTTTACTTCTCTGCCGAGCATATCATATATTACTATTTTTATTTTTCCAGCATCCGGTAATTGATAGTCTATTTTAGTTACAGGATTGAACGGGTTAGGATAATTCTGTGATGCCTCAAATTTTTTCGGTACTCCTATTTCTGCAATTCCGGACATTATAAAATATTCACTGTTTCCGTTGTAATCTATCTGTTTCAATTTGTAGGAATATTTTCCCGTATTTAAGTTTTTATCTAAGTAATTGTAAGTTTTCGGAGTATTGATAGTACCACTGCCGTTTATAAATCCTATTTTGCTCCAGTCTGTTTGTTCTGATTTCCGGTAAATTTCAAATCCGCTGTTATTTGTTTCCGCAGCCGTTACCCAGCTGAGATTTACATTTCTTGATATTACATTTGAGGTAAATGAGTTAAGCTGAACAGGAAGCGGTATACCCTGGACACGCATATCGATAAATGAATTACTGTTTAAAGACAAAGTGTGATTTCCATTTACTAAAGACGGCAAAACGTGAGGATTTGTGGACAGAAAATTGTCATTGGGAGTTGTGTCAAGATTAGTAATCACTATTCTGATTTTATTCCCTGCCTTGAATATATGTGAATGAGATAATCCGTAAAAACTTTTTACTTTACTTATATTGGGTGTATTATGCCAGTCTGTATAATTAGCTCTTGTAACTAATTTTACCGTTGCGCCACTTACATCATATATTTGAAAATTAAACTGACATACATTCACGTTTGAAGTGTAATTGATGTTAAAAAGCTGATTTCCTATCATTTTGACATCTGAAGGTAATATATCCGAATCGAATACTAATTGTGCTTTTGTAAATCTGCTATTAAAGTATGTTCCTTTAAAGGCATAATCAACAGCTTGCTGCATTGTTAATCCACCTGTAACATTGTTAGCTAACGTTATTTGAGAATCTACAGGGTTTGCAGTCGTTAGAAGCTTACCTCCGGAATTAAAATACAATTTCATATCCGCCGTATCCCCCGGAGGCCATAGAGCAGTGCTATCGTGAACAAATGACCATTTTGACCCTGATAACGGATACTGTGTATATGCGAAGTAATATTTCGGCCTGGAAAGAAGATTGTTGTTAATATTTAACAACCAGTAATTATACCATTCATCCCATAATTGATTTATTAAATTATTTTCACTGGTTGATGATTCTCCGCCGTGACCATTAACGGCGCCGAAATAGAATCTTTTTGGTGATGATAAGAAAGGGATAGCATTAATATTTCCTAATGCATTAAAAAACATATCCTGCCAGGTGTTCTCTATAAATATAGGTACGGTAATTTGGGGTATCTGCGTTTTAAAATCTCTTCCAATCGGCAGCCAATATGCAAGACTATCATATTTCTCGGGAGTGTTTGCATAGACCCAGCTGCGCATCGCAGTAACTAAATTATTATATCTCGCAATGCTCGTATCATAAGATATTGTCCATAAAAAAGTCATTTTGACAGAACCGTTTTCAATCCAGGTAGTGCCCATTTCGGGTGATGCAAGATCTGAAATTATGCATCTTACATTAAGACCACCCATAGCAGAAGCCATATAGGGTATAATTCCTCCCTGCGAACCACCCTCGATTAATATCTTTGAGGTATCAAGTCTTGTTATATTATCGTGTTTAATTAAGTTTACGAATTCAATTAAATCCAGTGCTTCCACGGTGCTTATCAAATTTGATAATCCGCCTGAAAACCCCTGACCGCGCATGCTGTATGTATATACAACGTACCCTTGCTTTGCCTGGTTATTTGCATCAGTAGCATAAACAGCTTTGCTTTCACCATATCCGTGAGCCATTATGACTACCGGATAACCGTTCGGGAAATTATTAGGGTCTGCAACGCTTGGATAAAACCTTGAGCAATCCAGAATCACTCCGTCCCTTAAAGTATCATTAAAAGCAGAAGTAATCACCGTATAAGCAGCCATTGGCGAAGTTTTATTAGGGATAATTCTTGGTGAATAAGAATCCAGCTTTTTATCCTGTGCATCAGATACTTCAAAGTTCAGCAATGGAAAAAGACTTATTAATATTAATAAAATATTTATTTTTTTAAAATTAAACATAAATTGAAATTTATTTATTAATCATTTTATTAAAACCATTTGTTTTACTTGAGAAAACCCTGAAGCCGAGAGTTTATAGAAATACATACCGCTTGATAAATGATATGCCTCAGCATTGAGATTCACAGTGTGGTATCCTGCAGGTAACTGTGAATTAACTAAAACCGCTACTTCTTTTCCGGACACATCATAGATTTTTAATGTCACATAAGCATTTTGAGGTATCGAAAAATTAATAGTAGTTGAAGGATTAAATGGATTAGGATAATTCTGGGACACTTCGAATTTTTTCGGTACTCCGATTTCCGTAATTTCCGTCATTACAAAGAATTCAAAATTTCCGTTGAAATCGATTTGTTTCAGTTCATAGGAATATTTTCCTGCTGATAATCCGTTATCGTTATATGAATATGTTTTAGGAGTATTAACGGTTCCGCTTCCGGGTACAAATCCAATTTTCATCCAACTGTTTCGTTCAGATTTTCGATAGATTTCAAATCCGTGATTATTATTTTCTGATGCGGTTATCCATGTCAACTTTACATTATTAGCATTCACGGAAGAAGAAAATGAACTGAGTTCAACAGGAAGCACTCCATCAAGCGGATTATCAACAACATTCCCGCCTAACGCAAACTGACTGAAACCAATTAATCCGGAACGTGATGCCGATAAAGGTGAGGGCGTACCAGGAACGTGTGTTCCATCAAGTGTCCAGAGACTTAATACATCGGGTCTTTTTAATACTCTTAATTCAGCAGGATTCAGTATTCCTAAAAATCCTATTGGCGATATGGATACAGAATAATCTCCGCCTGTGATTGCTGCCGCATCGACCTGCCAGTAACCCGTACTGCTGTAAGTATCAACTGTATATGAGCCATCTAACATTGAACCGGGATTATTGTTCCCGGGATCACCGGTTAAATATTGTACGGTTAAAGTTCCGCTTGTTGCAGGCGCATTAGTAAACTGGATTGTTAACATTCTCGGTGAAGAATTCGCTGTTACATCACCGACGGGAAACAATACCGGTTGTGCATTTGCGGCTGCCGAGAACCATCTTTCAAATTTTCCCGTGATAACACCCGAATTTGCTCCCGCTGTATAAGTCAGTATTCCTAAACTTGTATCGCTTGTTCCAAGTGTAAGAGTATTTGCACCCACGTTAATATTTCCATTTTGAATCTCAAGTGTATTCGTGATTTGTAAATTTCCTCCTAATGTAACTTTGTTATTTGCGTTTCTACTAACGGTTAATGTATGTAATTGCCCGCTAAGAATGTTTGGTAAAGTGATATTTCCGGTACCATTTAAAGTTAGTTTAGATGTAGTTCCTCCTGTTAATGTACCTCCTGATTGTGTAATGTTACCGTTTACTCTTAAATTATTGTTTCCAATTGATAAATCACCGTTTAGTGTTAGTATATTCTGAACGGTAACATTTCCTGATAAAGAAACTCCTCCGGGAGAATTTATTGTCAAAGTAGATAATCCACCGCCAGATACACTAGGAATAGTTATGGGAGTAGTATTAGTACAAATGATATTCGAATTTCCTCCGCCCGCTAATGTCCCGTTCGCAGCACCTGCCCGTGTAAATGTTCCTCCAATCGTAAGAGTCATTCCATTTAAATCGAAAGTTCCTAAAAATGGTGTCGGATTACCTGACCAATCTATATTAGTAGTGACTGCTAAATTAGTTGACAATAAAACCGTAGGGCTATTTAAAAAAGACATATTGCTTATAGTATCAGAAGCCGGGATTTCAAAACCTGTATTAATAGCAGACAAAGAATTATCGTACAATATATTTACTTTTCCTGCTCCGTTATTAAATATCGGACTCACATCGAATGAACCAGCATTTACAGACGCATTGCCACCTCGTTGAATAGTCACATTTACTGTTCCATTTCCTATATTTAATAAGTTTGAGTTGATTATAGAGCCTGAAATTAAATATACTTCTCTCAAATTAATCGGATGAGTGACTGTATTTGTATCTACTATAGTAACACTAACCGGATTCTCACAAGTAAAATCTCTCATCGGTGAAGATACCGTGCCATGATTGGTAAAGGTTTGGTTCGCTGTCCCGATAAAATCAAATTTTGAATTATTCCCATTTTGGTTAAAAGTCCCTCCCGTCCTGATGAGAAAATCTCCTTTCACATAAAGCCATGTACTTTGGGATGCGGTTCCATTTTTTATTAACAGCGAGCCTCTAATTGAAGTATTTCCATTAACGGTCAATATTGTTTTTCCGGTATCTGATAGTGTTCCCGTTCCATTAGCAATCGTTAAATTACCGATGGTAGCAGGTGATGCTAAACTATCAAATGTTACAAAAAACGTGGTTATCACAACATCATCACCTGCTTGCGGAATAGTTCCTCCCCACGTAGCCGGATTGCTCCAGAATCCGCTTGCGACTGATGTTCTAACAACTTTTGGACCATTAGGTAATATCATCGAGCGATATGGCATTTGGTTTTCCTTAACCTCTTGTTTTTTAACCTCATAAAATGGTATTGAATTTTTGTTGTCTTGGGCTGAAACATTATTTAAATAAAATGTTACAGGGGCAAGAAAAACTAAAACTGACAACAGAATTAGAATTTCTTTTTTCATTATTCAAATATTTAAAGATTTAAAAAATTTTCTTAAAAGGAATTAAGACTTTGGATATCCATAAATTCCTATTTTATGAGTATTACGGGCTGATATTCATAAAAATAAATTCTTGTTTATTTAACATATGAAGTTGCTTTAAAGTTTACGGAATTATTATCCGTTGATCTCTGAGAATTTACCATGATTCCCGATTTCTTTTTCCAACATATCAAAAGCTTCAAAGAACAAAAAAGGTAATTTGAGGAATAGAAAATTCAATTGTCGTTTTAGAAAATGCGAATTTAATAGTTAAACAAATTTCAACCTTATGTTATTACTACAATTACTTAATAATCGCAATATGAGAATATAATTCTCATATTGTGAACTAATTTATTTTTATAACTTGATACAAATCATAGTGATATAACATAAAAAAAACTCTATTCCAAATTATAATCTTTTTGCAACTATCAAGGTAAAAATAATTTTTATTCAAATTCGATAAACCTTCATTCGAGCCCGCATTTGACTATTATAGAATATTTTTTTAACACTAATGTTTGGCCTGTCAATTGCAGCATAACTATATGCGTTTGTAATGCGACTTAAAAAATATTCCCGGAAGGAGAGAGAAAACAAAATGAAAAAAATCTTAGGATATCTAATAATTATCCTGTTAATGGCACAAATCTCAAAAGCGGTAGTAATAAATGATACGACAAAAATTTATGGATTAACTCTTGACGCAGTCAATAAATTGAATCAGATAGATACCGCACTTGCACGGCTCTGTAAAAAACCTACAACAAGAATTGTATTCGATGAATTTGTTGCGGCAACAAATTATCAAACACCTGTAAATGAAATCAGTAAATATAGTTTCATCATGGGTGAGATTCTTGACAGCTACTATATGAGTCAATATACTTTGCAACAATATACGGACAGGACAACTGAATATCTGAATTTACTCGGAAGTAAAGTTGATATCTGGGAAATCGGAAACGAAATCAACGGAGAGTGGTTAGGCAATACCAGCGATGTAGTTGCGAAGATGAATGGTGCATATTCTATTATAAAAGCAGCAAATAAAAAAACAGCGTTGACGCTATATTATAACAAAGACTGCTGGTCAAATCCGGCAAATGAAATGTTCAGATGGGCGCAGACTAATGTAAGTACAACAATGAAAAATAATCTCGATTATGTGCTGATTTCATATTATGAGGATGACTGCAACAATTTACAGCCAAACTGGCAGCAGGTGTTTGACAGTCTGCATACGATGTTCCCCAATTCAAAAATAGGATTTGGTGAATGCGGTACAACGACAGCAAATAAGGCTGCATATATCAGCAGATATTACAGTATGAACATTACTACTCCTAATTATGTGGGCGGATATTTCTGGTGGTATTTCAAACAGGATTGTGTCCCTTATACAAATTCCTTATGGACCACATTCAACAATGCAATAGCTACTAATGCCGCACCAACAATTCAGGCGAGTCAGATAAACAGTACACTGTTAATTTCTAATTCTTTATCAGTTTCCTGGACTATGGAAACGGCAGTAAAAGATTAGTATTCCTCAAAAACTCAAATTCAGGTTCTCCTTCAGTTATTGACGGGACTACATATATTGCAAATGCAATTTATGGATTGGGTACATCTGATGGTGCAGGATGGTATTGTGTTTATAATGGATCAGGGAGTGGTCTTACAGTCACAGGACTTTCTACTTTGAATACATATCGCGCAATGGTTCTCGAATATAATGGTTTACCGGGATTTGAAGGATACAATAAAACAACTTCTGTAAATAATCCAAAAATGCTTCAAGGTCTCAGGATAATAACGAAAGACTCTATTTCTATTGTAGAAGTTAACAACCCATCGGAAAATTTAACGGTTGGTATTCCTTCAAAATTTGAAATGTCGCAGAATTATCCAAATCCATTCAATCCGACAACGAACATTAGTTTTGGATTGCCGGTAAATAGTAAAGTATCAATAAAAATTTATGATAATTCAGGCAGAGAAATAAGAACACTTCTGAATGATACAAAAACCGCAGGATACTACACAGTTATGTTTGATGCTTCCGGTTTGTCAAGTGGTGTTTATTTTTACAAAATCGAAGCAGATAAATTTTCTGAAGTAAAGCGAATGCTTCTAATCAAATAAACATTATTCTGAATTATTTTTTAGACACGAACCCGCCTGAAGCGGGTTTTGTGTTTTAAATTGGGATGTAAATTAAACATTTGGCTGAATAGAAAATTCAATTAGGGTTACAGAAATTAATCGAATACATTTCTAATAAACTTTTCAACTGTATGTTATTACTACAATTGCTCGTTATCACAATATGAGAAAAATAATTCTCAAATTGTGAATAAATTTATTTCTATAACTCAGTACAAATCAGAAGTATAAAAACAAAAAAAATACTACTCTAAAAAATTTTCTTTTTGCAACTAGCAAGGCAAAAACATTTTTATTAGAAAAGCCGAAACCCTCATTAGAACCCGCATTTAGCTATAATAAAAGATATTTCTGAACATTTTATTTGGCACGTCGATTGCACCTTAACTATTTGTAACTTTTTAAAAAATATTCCCCGAAAGAGAGAGAAAACAAAATGAAAAAAATCTTAGGATATCTAATAATTATCCTGTTAATGACACAAATCTCAAATGCCGCCATAATTGATACAACAAGAGTTTATGGTGTCACAATTGATGCTGTTAACAAAATAAATGCCACAGTAACTTCTTTATCCTCACTTTGTATGAAACCTACAACACGAATAGTATTTGATGAATGGATTCCTGCAACAGATTATTTAAATGCCGTTAATAAGATACATAATGTAAGTTTCATAATGGGTGAAATATTAGATAGTTATTATATGGGTCAATATAGTTTAGCTCAGTATACAGCAAGAACCACAGAATATCTGAATTTGCTCGGAAGCAAAGTTGATATCTGGGAAATCGGAAATGAAATCAACGGCGAATGGTTAGGAAACACCAGCGATGTAGTTGCTAAGATGAACGGAGCATATTCGATTATTAAAGCAGCTAATAAGAAAACAGCATTAACACTTTATTATAACAAAAACTGCTGGGAAAATTCTTCGAATGAAATGTTTAAATGGGCAAAGACGAATATAAATTCTACAATGAAAAATGGGCTTGACTATGTATTAGTATCATATTATGAAGATGATTGCAATAACCTGCAGCCGAACTGGCAGCAAGTTTTTGACAGTCTCCACGCAATGTTCCCAAATTCGAAATTAGGAATTGGTGAATGCGGAACCAATAAATCCACGAAAAAAGCTTCCTATATTAACAGATATTATAAAATGAATATAACTACCCCTAATTATATTGGCGGATATTTCTGGTGGTATTTTAGACAGGATTGTATTCCGTCAACGAAAGCATTGTGGAATACTATGGATAAGGCATTTACCGGTTTTAATCCGAATGAGCCTACTGCAATTGAAAACGGAGAAATAGATAAAAAAACATCACTGGATAATTATCCGAATCCATTTAATCCTGTAACGAAAATCAGTTTTGAAGTTCCGATTCAAGGACTTGTAACTTTGAAAGTTTATGATTTAACAGGAAAAGAAGTTGCGAATCTTATAAATGAAGTAAAATCAGCCGGTAGTTATAGTATAGAATTCAATGGAGCAAATTTATCGAGCGGGGTATATTTGTACAGACTAACATCAGGAAATGAAGTTATAACAAAGAAAATGTCACTCATAAAATAATCCTTATAAGCTTAAAAATAATGCGGACGATGAGAGTTCATAGAGGTTCATCGCCCGCTTTATATTTATTTTATTAAGGACATTCTTTTAGTAATAATAAAATTATTATTACTGCTTTCAAAACTTAATCTATATATATAAATTCCACTTGCAAGAGAAGTCGCATCAAACTCTGCAGAATAAAATCCTGCAGGTTTTACGTCATTAACAAGATTTCTTACTTCCCTGCCGAGCATATCATATATTACTAATTTTATTTTTCCTGCATCAGGTAACTGATAATCTATTTTAGTTACAGGATTAAACGGGTTTGGATAATTCTGTGAGACTTCAAATTTTTTCGGTGTTCCAATTTCTGTAATTCCTGACATCACAAAATATTCAAAATTTCCGTTGAAATCGATTTGTTTCAGTTCATAAGAATATTTTCCCCCTGATAATCCATTATCGTTATATGTATATGTTTTAGGAGTATTTACGGTACCGCTTCCGGATACAAATCCAATCTTAATCCAATTGGTTTGTTCAGATTTTCGATAGATTTCAAATCCCTGATTATTAGATTCAGAAGCTGTTATCCAGGTTAATTTAACATTATTAGCATTTACTGAAGAAGAAAATGAACTTAATTCTACAGGAAGAAGTCCCTGCTCTCCACCGGTAAATGTACTAAAACTAGTTAAAGTAGTGGAAGATGTAAATTTGTGATTACTTATATTCGGTTGATCCAATAATGTCCATGTACTTCCGGAATATTTTCCAAACCAAATATTACTTTCTGTTCCATTGACATCTCCGCTTACATAATCCAATTCGATTGTATATTGCGGTGAAGATAAATTTGTTGGTGTGAAAGTCCAGCTTCGGTTCAAAAAATCAGTAATACTATTATTATTAACATCTTTCTGTGCTATCATAGTCAATGCTAAATATGATGTGGAAGATGTTCCTGAAGAGAATGTGACTGTAGCCGGAGTGAAATTAGCTCCACTTCTGGTGTCACCTACTAAGAATCTATATATCTGATTATTTGGTACCTTAACATTCAGTGTTCCTAAATTTACTCCATCATCGAGAACAATCATTCTTGTTGCATCGGGACTCACGTTGCTAATATTTCCATCGACTGTTAATGTATTTGCCCCTACGTTTAATAAACCACTTGATTGTGTTAATGTTCCGCTGATAGTAGATGAGCCGCCAAGTGTGGCTGTACCGGATGACTGATTGATTGTGAGATTATTATATGTGCCTGAAGCCACTGTTTGCCCCGTACCATAATATTCAACTGTGCCTCCCCAGGTTTTACCGGATGTAATAGCATTTTGCGTCCTTATTATTCCTGAAGAATTAACAGTCGCAACTGTAAGTGCATTATTTGCCATATTCAATATGCCTCCTCCGGCAGTTGTAAAGGTACCATTGACAGTAATCGGACCCCCTACGGTATTTATACCGCTTGTGTTACCTAATTTTAGACTGCCATAAGTAAGAGCAGATACAACTTGCACGCCTGTCAGAACAGAATATTCGACTGTAAGATTTGTAAGAGTCTTTGATGTTAATGTATATTGTGAAGAAAAATCTGCTGTACCCGAAGTCCTGTTTACCTGTACTGTACCTGAACCTGTGAGAGAGCCTGTGCCGCTTAAAACTTGTGATGCAGCCCCGGGAATTAGGATTCCGTTTACAGTTAAAATACCGGGTGTATTAAGAGTAATTGCATTTGTAGTGGTAGTTGTTGAACCATTAGCAATTGTGACGTTTCCGGTAATAGTTGCAGGTAAACCATTGCCGGTTACCTGAATTCCTGATGCATTATATGTATAACTCGCTCCGGTAGTATATGTTTTTGTTCCTGTTACTTGTACTGAACCTGTTCCTGCCGTTGTTGATAAACCTTGTGGATGAGCAGTAATAATTCCGGAAGTTGTACCCAACGAAAATGTTCCGATACTACCGTCAATCACACTTGTTCCCATATCTAATGTCGAGCCGTTATTAACTGTAAAACTGATAGTATTCGAAATAGTACCTCCGGTTTTCGAATAAATTTGAGTACCTGACTTATTGAAAACTACTGCACCCGGACCTGTACCAGTCCCTGTTTCTGTAAGTATGCCTCCACTAATTGTGAAGTTTCCACCTACATTTAAAGTACCTATATCACCAGTTCCACCTCCACCACACATATCAAGAGTTCCGCCTGATAAAGTAAAATTACCATTAACATTTAATGTTCTTGATGTGGCATCTCCAATCCTGAAATTGTCATTAATAGTACAATTTCCGCTGACAGTTAATGGTGTTTGGCTCATTAACAATTTAAATGCTCCCGTATTTGTTACATTGAAATTTCCGGCTATGGACAGTCCACTAGCCGCCATACTTCTGTCTGAGGACATACCTGTGCAATTATATGTTAAATTCCCGAATGCCTGTCCATCACCTGTGGGATCAGTGCTTGTTAGTCCGGTTATAAGACAAGTAGATGTTGCATTCCAAGTTGCAGATGGGATTATACCGCCATTAATATTATGTTGATAGGTCCCCCCGGTAGAAAATGTTAAATTGAGGAGAGTTGATGTAATAGTTCCTCCGTCATTTTTTATTGTTCCGGTAACTGTTGTTAAGCTATTCGTTGCGGTATATGCTGATCCGTCCCCTACTGCAGTTAAATCTAATATTCCTGCTATTGACATTGTTCTGTTTGATCCCGAGAAAGCTATCGACATCGATCTGGTTCCACTACCTGTCGAACCCTGAAGTGTTAAAGTGCTGCCAATGCCGATTGAACTTCCTGTATTAGCGATAGTAATGATTCTTCCTGCACCTGAAGAAGTAAATGATACTGCTGAGGTGCCGCTTATAGTTAAACTATTAATAGTAGGAGTAACATCTACCAGAATCGCGGCATTTATGTCTATTGTTACATCATCACCAGAAGCCGGTACTCCACTTGGAGACCAATTTCCGGATGTGTTCCAATTATTTGACGAGATACCTGTCCAGGTTTTAGGCGTCGCGTAAAGATTTAAATTAATAGCAATAAAAGATACTACTAAAAAGAGTTGAATTAATTTTTTCATTATATTTATATAAAGATTCTAAAAAAGTTATCATTTTATCAGGAGCATTTTTTTTGTCACTTCGAAATTTTGCCCTCCTGCACCGGCAAAAACTCTGTAAAAATACATTCCGCTTGAAAACTCGTTTCCATCAAAGCTGACCGAATGAAAACCTGCCGGTTCTGCTTTGTTGACAAGAGTTTTTATTTCTTTGCCGTTGATATCATAAATTTTAATTATCACCTTGCTGTCAAGCGGCAAATTATAATCTATCCTCGTAACCGGATTAAACGGGTTAGGATAATTTTGTGATACGGTAAATTTCTTGGGAGTTTCGATTGTTACATATCCTAACATCACAAAGAATTTATAAGTTCCATTGTAATCTATCTGTTTCAATTCATAAAAATATTTATTTGTTGATAATCCATTATCGTTATATGTATAAGTTTTCGGCGTACTGACAGTACCGCTTCCCTCTACGAATCCAATTTTAGTCCAATCAGATTGCTCTGATTTTCGATAGATTTCAAATCCCTGATTATTAGTTTCAGACGCTGTTATCCAGGTTAATTTAACATTATTACTATTTACTGAAGAAGAGAACGAACTAAGTTCAACAGGCATCGGTGCGTCTAGAGGATTGTCGGGGAAATTACCTCCTATTCCAAATTGACCGAATCCGCCGGATGTGAGTAGTCCTGAGCGGCTTGCTGTGGTGTCCGGTGTAGATGTTCCGGGAACGTGTGCACCCTGAAGAGTCCATAATGTTCCTGCAGATGGTCTTTTTAATATTCTAAGTTGTGCAGGAGTAAGAATTCCGATAAAACGGGAAGGAGAAATAGAAATACTATAAGTCCCTCCTGCTAATGTTGTTGGAGTTATTTGCCAATAACCTACTCTACTATAAGTATCTACTGAATAACCTCCATCATTAAGTGAAACATTATTAAGGTTAATTGGGTCACCCGTAATATATTGTACAGTAAGAGTACCTGCTGTAGTAGGCCTGTTTCCAGATGTTGTACCATATTGAATAGTCACCATTCTTGGTTTAGAATATACGTTAACATCTCCTACGGGAAATTTTGTAACGGGTTGAGTTGTTGATGTTCCGAACCACCTGGTAAATTTTCCGGTAATTATTCCTGTGTTTGCACCTGCGTTGTAAATTAATGTTCCAAGGTTTGTCCCTGTGGTACCAAGAGTTAAATTGTATATATCTGTATTGATATTACCATTGTCTATTTCAAGTGTATTTGTCACTTTTAAATTACCTCCCAGAGTTATTTGGTCATTGGCTGAACGGTTAATTATAAGTGTGTTTAATTGTTGTGTTTGTATATCGGGTAATGTAATGCTTCCTGAACCGCCTAACGTGAGCTTTGAAGTTGCTCCTCCGGTTAGTGTGCCGAAGAATCCTCCGGCCTGAATGCCACCGTTCAAAGTCAAGATGCGGGTACTGATATTCAAATTACCTCCCAGAATGATAAAATTTCCATTTACAGTAGCGTCTGAATTCAGAGTTACATTATCAAAACCATTCATAGTCAAATCACGGATTACGGCATTATTTTGAGATTCAGGTCCGGAATTTATTGCGGTTGTATTAGAATACATTAAATCATATAATGTTCCTAATGGAGTTACTGCAATGGTTCCATCTCCGCGATTCAACATTCCTCCGGAAGAAATAGTCACATTATGTAATGCACTATTTGATAAATTACCTGTATTGGTATTCAAAGAAGTTACAACTATTGATCCTGTGCCCGCCAGAGTTAAGCTACCTGAATTGTCTAAACTTAAATCGTTAAGAGGTGAAGTAATGGTACCGTTGTTGGTAAAGGTTTGAGTCGTGCCGTAAAAATCACAATGTGTATTTGAAGCGGAACAATTAAATGTACCACCTGAATTTATTGTAAAATTACCCGCAGGATATACCCAGGTACCAAAGTCAGAACCGGCAATAACAAGTAGTGTTCCTGATATACTCGCAGTACTTCCAATATACAGATTTGTTTCTGAGTTCAGCGTTAATGTGAAACCCGCATTAATAGTCAGGGTTCCTGTTGAAATCGTTGAATCAACAATATCAAGAGTGACGTTATTCATTATCGTAATATCATCTCCTGAATTTGGAACAGTCCCGCCATTCCACGTAGAACCGGAGCTCCAGTTTCCGTTTGCCACAGTGTTTTTTATTGCAGTGGGTCCATTCCGGGGAACGTGTGGAATTATTCTTTTACCCACCGGTCTAAGTGATGATTTGTGAGTGATAACTTTTTCCTGTGCGGGAGCTTTAATATTATAAAGCATCACCAGAAAAAACACTGTTAATAATAATATTATTGATTTCATTTTTTTAAGAAATAATCTTATTTATATTTTTTAAATTTTATTTTATGAGTATTAATTTCTTCACTGAAACCTGATCACCAGCTGTCAGTTTATAGAAATAAATTCCGCTTGATAAACGATATGAATCAGCATTGAAGTTTACGGAATAATTTCCTGCAGATACTTGTGTATTTACCAATGTTGCAACTTCTTTACCTGCAACATCATATACTTTCAACGATACAAACGAATTCTGCGGAACAGAATATTCAATTGTTGTTATCGGATTGAACGGATTCGGATAATTCTGCTTTAAATCGAAACTTAAAGGTACGTTACCTGATTGAATAGATTCGGGGTTTTCTTCATCAACAAATATATTCATACCGGGATTCATGGTTGTAGTTTGAAGTGGTAAATTTATATAACAATTCCTACTTAAAAATAATTTACTGTTTCCATTATCTAATGCCGGCAGAACAAATGGAAATGTAGCGAGGAATGATACATCATTTGGTGAAGTATCAAGATTCGTAACGATTATCTTTATTTTATCTCCCTTTTTGGAAAATATGAGAATGGGAATTCCCATTTATTAGTGTTGTTTTTCTCACATTATGAGATGTGTTATGTCTGTCTGTATAATTAACTCTCGTAACCATTTTTGATGTTGCTCCCTGAACTTCATAAATCTGAAAATTAAACTGACTTCTGTTCATATTGGAAGAATAATCAAGATTTATTGTCGGGGTCCCTGTCATTCTTGTATTATTCGCAAGAGCGGGAGAAGTGAATATTAACTGAGACTTTGTAAAATTGGAAGTAAATGCAGTACCTGTGAATTCATCATTCACTGCATTCTGCATTGTATAACCTGCTGTAACTTTATTACTTAATGTTACACTACTATTACCATTTAAATTAGGAGATGTTTTAAGTTGGTTTTTTGGATTAAAATAGAGCTTTAAATTAGTCAATCCGCTTGGTGGCCAGATTGTTGTACTATCGTGTGTGAAACTCCACATACCACTACTTCGTCGTTGGGAATGTAGTTGAAGCATAATGGAAGAGTGGTCTTGTCAAAATTCCATTATCAATATTAAATAACCAATAATAAAACCATTCATTATAAAAATTCTCATGCCAGGTATTCTCAGTCGCGGATACATCTCCTCCGTGACCCACAACAGCTCCGAAATAATATCTCTTAGGAGAAGTTAAATTCGCAATTGTACTAATATTTCCATATGCATCAAAGAAATAATCCTGCCAGCTATTCTCAATCATAACCGGAACTTTGTTTTGAGAAACCTGAGATGCAAAATCCCGATTAATAGGAACCCAATATGCAAGGCTATCCCATTTATCCATTGCGCTTGAATAAACCCAACTATCCATAGCCTCCACCAGAGGTGAATATCTTACCGAATCCGGTGTATACTCAATTGTCCATAAGAATGTCATTTTTATACAGCCGTTGGCAATCCAGTTTGAAGCAAATGTAGGAGAGGCAAGTGAGGGTATGATGCATTTTACATTCATTCCATTACATGCTGCCATATATGGAATAATACCTCCTTGTGAGCCGCCTGTAATTAAAATTTTACTGCTATCAAGTCTTGCATTTAGATCGTGCTTCATATAATTTACAACTTCAATTAAATCCTGCGCTTCGGTTGTACTGATAAGATTAGATAATCCACCCGAATTTCCTTGTCCACGCATACTAAAAGTATAAACACTATATCCATAAGATGCCTGGTCGTGAGCAAATCCTGCGAGAGTTTCCTTTCTGTCACCATAACCATGGCACATTATTACTCCGGGATAACCGTTTCCTGAACTCGGTATATCTGGATAAAATTTTGAACAATCGAGAATTACATTGTCTCTTAATGTAATGTTGAAATTCTGTTGAATTACATTATATGGTCCCGGAGTTAATTTTTGCGGGTTCATTGGTAATTTTGGCAATTGATAAGAATCAAGACCCCTATGGAATTTTGTTTCTTTCCTGATGTTTTGTGCGTCTAAATTTATAATTTTAAATCCCAGTAATATAAAAATTATCAGTATTTGAAGAATTCTTATTTTCATGTAATTAATCCTTTATTAATTTTTATTTATGTAACTATATTTTAATATTATTCCCAGGAAGAACCTATCCTTGAAATATTTTGTGATAGGTTCTTTTGGGAATATACACTGCATTTTATTTTATAAGCATTAATTTCTTCACTGTAACCTGATTACCGGCTGTCAGTTTATAGAAATAAATTCCGCTTGATAAACGATATAAATCGGCATTGAAATTTACCGAATAATTTCCTTTTGATACTTGTGTATTTACCAAGGTTGCAACTTCTTTACCTGAAATATCATATACTTTCAATGATACAAATGAATTCTGCGGAACAGAATATTCAATTGTCGTTGTTGGATTAAACGGATTCGGATAATTTTGATTCAGATTGAAACTTACCGGTATATTATCTGTCTGAACAGATTCCGTATTTTCATCTGCAAAGAAATTTGTAGCCATACCTGCAGTCATTGTTTGCAATGGTAACGTAATATAGCAATTATTACTTAAGAAAATTTTGCTGCTTCCGTTATCTAATGCCGGCAATACAAATGGATTTGTTTCAAGAAATAGTGAATCAAATGGTGATGTATCAAGATTCGTGACTATTATTCTTATTTTGCTCCCTTTTTGGAAAATATGTGAATGCGAATTTCCGTTTATTAAATTCGTTTTTCTCAAATTGTGTGTTGTATTATGCCTGTCTGTATAATTAACCCTGGTTACCATTTTTGCTGTCGTTCCCTGCAATTCATAAATTTGGAAATTAAACTGAGCCCTGTTCATATTCGAGGAATAATCCAATTTAATTGTTGGTGTTCCGGTCATCCTTGTTTTATTTAAAAGAACGGGAGAATCAAATGTAAGTTGTGATTTTGTAAATCTGGAAGTAAAATCTGTCCCTTTAAACTCGTCATCCACTGCTTGTAACATTGTTAATCCACCCGAAACTTTATTTTTTAATGTTTCATTTTGATTATGGTTTCTATTCGGTATTGTTTTCAGCTGATTATTCGGATTAAAAAATAAATTTAAGTTTGTTAATCCGCTTGGAGGCCAGACAGATGAACTATCATGTACGAATGTCCACATACCAATACTATTTTTAGGGTAAGTAGTAGAAGCATAATGGAATAAAGGTCTTGTTAAAATATTATTATTGATATTGAACAACCAATAATAGAACCATTCATTGAAGAAATTCATATGCCAGATATTCTCGGTTCCGGATGTATCTCCGCCATGTCCCTGAACTGCTCCGAAATAATATCTCTTAGGTGATGTTAAATTATTTATTGTACTTATGTTACCATAAGCATTAAAGAAATAATCCTGCCAGCTGTTTTCAAGCATAATCGGAACGGTGTTCTGAGAAACCTGAGTTTTAAAATCCCTGTTATCTGGTACCCATCTTGCAAGACTATCCCATTTATCCATTGCATTTGAATAAACCCAGTTCTGCATCGCTGTAACTTGAGGTGAATATCGTGCTGTATCCGGTGTATAAGATATCGTCCATAGAAATGTCATTTTTATTGAACCGTTATCAATCCAGTTTGAAGCAAATTCTGGTGATGCTAATGCCGAGATCATACATCTGACATTCATTCCATTGCAGGCAGCCATAAAAGGTATTAAAGCACCTTGTGAGCCACCCATTATTAAAATATTGGCACTGTCAACTCCGGATGCCTGGTCGTGTTTTACATAATTAACAAACTCAATTAAATCCTGAGCTTCTGTCATACTTATCAAATTTGATAATCCTCCCGAGAGCCCCTGTCCCCGCATACTATAGGTATATGAAACATAACCATATGATGCCTGGTCGTGAGCAAATCCAGCAAGTGTTTCTTTTCTGTCTCCATAACCGTGACACATAATAACTCCGGGATATCCATTTGGTAAAAATATATTATTTGTATCCGGATAAAATTTTGAACAATCGAGAATTACATTGTCTCTTAATGTTATATTAAAATCCTGTTGGATTACATTATAGGGTCCCGGACTCATTTTCCCCGGAAGCTGTGGTAATTTAGGGAATTGATATGTCTCAAGTTTAGGATGTTGTAATTTTCTTTGTGCCCTATCCTGTGCATTTAGCCCTGACACAACAAACAACATAATAATACAAATTACGAGTATTTGAAGGTTTCTATTTTCCATTTAGTTTTTCTTTTTATTGTTTTTTATTTTATTAATATAATCTTTAATGTCATAAAAATATTATTTTATCTTAAATACTTTTTATTTTATTAATAACCATTGCTTGTTACTTGAGAGAATCCCGGTGTTGATAATTTGTAGAAATAAATTCCGCTGGATAAGTGATATAAATCGGAATTGAAGTTTATGGAATAAATCCCTGTAGATTCTTGTGTATTAGCCAATGATGCAACTTCTTTTCCGGCGACATCATATACTTTCAAAGCTACAAACGAATTCTGTGGAACAGAAAATTCAATTGTCGTAGATGGATTGAACGGATTCGGATAATTCTGTTTCAGACTGAACGTAACTGGTGTATTATTGTCGTCGGGAATTGATTCAGTATATTCATCATCGATAAAAAATTTCGCCCCGGGACCCGCAGGATCCCCGGGACTTATTGGCATAATTTGAACCGGAAGTGTCAAATAACTATTGTAACTTAAAAATAATTTACTGTTTCCATTATCTAACACCGGAAGTACAAAAGGATTTGTTCTAATAAAAGATGAATCATTCGGAGATGTATCAAGATTCGTAACAATAACCCTTATTTTGTTCCCTTTTTGGAAAATATGAGAATGCGAATTCCCATTTATCAGTGTTGTTTTTCTCATATTGTGAATTGTATTATGCCTGTCCGTATAATTTACTCTTGTTATCAGTTTTTGTACAGTTCCCTGAACTTCATATATCTGATAATTAAACTGCGCCCTGTTCATATTTGACGAATAATCTAATTTAACAGTCGGAGTCCCAATCATTCTTGTCTTATTAGCTAATACCGGTGAAGTAAATATTATTTCAGATTTAGAAAACTGGGAGTTAAATGCTGCACCTGTGAATTGGTCATCGACGGCATCCTGCATTATTAATCCGCCGGCTACTTTATTATTTAACACCACATTGTCATTCGTATTTTTGTTGGCGGTAGTTTTAATTTGTCCGTTGGGATTAAAAAATAAATTTAAATCTGTTAACCCGCTTACTGGCCATACCGAAGAACTGTCATGAACGAATGACCACATGCCCGCA
Organism: uncultured Ignavibacteria bacterium; assembly: GCA_963806045.1. Lineage (GTDB taxonomy): Bacteria > Bacteroidota > Ignavibacteria > Tepidaquicellales > Tepidaquicellaceae > DATCHW01. Next base: position 78,670 of record CAWDWP010000017.1, read on the forward strand.
TTAACAGGAAAAGAAGTAGATGCAAAATGATATTTAGGACGAGTTAATATTCCGTTATTAATATTAAATAACCAGTAAAAGAACCACTCATTAAAGAAATTCGAATGCCAGGTGTTTTCTGTCTCGGAAACGTCCCCGCCGTGTCCCGGAACAGCTCCGAAATAATATCTGTCTGGTGCTGTTAAATTTGGAATAGTGCTGATATTTCCATATGAATTAAAGAAATAATCCTGCCAACTGTTTTCAACCATCATTGGAACAGTATTTTGAGATACTAAATTTGCAAAATTTCTTTCTACCGGCATCCAATTTACAAGACTATCCCATTTATCCATTGCATTTGAATAAATCCAGCCTAGCATAGCCGTCGTAACCGAATTATATCTGACATTTGCCTCCGAATAACTTAATGACCATAATAATGTCAATTTGATACAGCCATTTTCAATCCAGCTTGAAGCAAAATTTGGCGAGGCAAGTCCGGATATTATGCATTTTACATTCATTCCATTACATGCAGCCATATAAGGGATGGTCCCTCCCTGGGAACCACCCATTATTAATACCTTACTGCTGTCAAGTCCGGAAGGCTGGTCGTGTTTAATGTAGTTAACTAATTCCATCAAATCCTGCGCTTCGGTTAAGCTGATTAAATTAGATAATCCGCCGGAATTTCCCTGACCGCGCATACTGAATATATATACACAGTAACCAAACGATGCCTGGGATTGAGCGAATGAAATAAATGACTCTTTTCTATCTCCGTAACCATGGCACATTATCACTGCGGGATAACCGTTTGGAAAACCCGGGTTGGGAGAATCAGGATAAAATTTCGAACAATCAAGTATTACAGCGTCTCTTAATGTTAAATTAAAATCTTGCCGTATCACATTAATTTGTGGATTCATTTGTCCTGTAACCATTGATGGCAATTGTTGAAATTGATACGATTCCGGATTCGGAATATTCTTAAGCCGATGAATTTTGTTCTGAGCGTCATAAGCTTTTCTATGGAAAACATTATTTGACCTTACATTCTGCGCCTGAATTCCGGTTATAAGAATAAATACTATAACTAAAGTCTCCAGAACTGTTAATTTTAATACATTTAATAATTTATGATTCATCTTTTTAAAGTTTTATTTATATTTTATAAAAATTTTTCATTATTTGATATATTTGTTCACTTGAATTACCGTCACCATAAGTATAATCAAATTCCGCAGTATTATTCCGTCGGTATTCTTCCGAATAGTCCAGAAATCCTGTGACCTTTTCATATTCGAACGGCAGTAGCTTTGCATTTTTTTCAAGATACTTCAGGTCTTTCAGTTACTTTTCTCATTACTCCGCAGGGTATATTAAAGAATAATGATTCTTCCTGCAGACCCCCTGAATCTGATAATATTGAGTGACTGTTTTTTACCAATCTGAGCATTTTGAAATAATCATTCTCAGGCTCTGTAATTATCAAGTTATCAGGTAAACTGCCATTTAAACGGGAATAAAAACTTTTTCTTATTTCCGGATTCGGGTGAAGCAGATGCAGTATCTTTTTACCGGTTTTATTCTTATGAGCAATATCATAAAGAATTTTCGCATAATCAGCTACATTGTCCCAGTTTTCCCTTCTGTGAAGTGTGCTCAGAATAAAATTACCAAATTCGGAATATCCTATTCTGTCTTCGTTCACAAATGTTATCATCGCATCATTTATTGTATTGCCTACTATGAAATTTCTTTCTTTATCAATTCCTTCCCTCACTAAATTGTCATAGCTTATACGGGTTGGACAAAAATTAAGTCTTGAAGACCGTGCAATTGACTCGCGGTAGAACTCCTCAGGAAACGGATTCTGATGATCGAAAGTCCTGAGGCCTGCCTCTACGTGAAATACAGGGATTTCATTTAAGAAACCCCATAGTGCACCTGAATAGGCTGAAGCTGTATCTCCCTGAACAACTACTCCGCTGATATCCTGTTTTCTTATTTCTGTTTTTGAATTAAATTTTTGGTTCAGGTTATTCAATAAATGGGATACAAAAAGGGAAAGATCAGGCGAACGATTTGGTATCTCATCTGCAGTCATATCAAATTTTAAATCCAGGTATGACAGGATATCATCTGAGATAGACTGCTGGGCAGAGTTGAATAACACGGGATAAAACTCATCTGAGTTTTTAAGCACTCTATATAGAATAAATAATTTTATAATTTCCGGTCTGGTTCCAAGTACAAAAAGGATAATCTTTTTGTTTTTTGCTTTTTCTGAATCGAATATTGAATTTATAGTTTCCATTTTTATTTATGTTTTTATCAATTTTTAATAATGAGTTGTTGAATCCCAGACTACTTTACTTTTCGTTTGTCTGTAAACTTTTAAAGACCTGAGAACGGCAAAGAAATTAACAAAAGTATCTACCACTAATCGTACCATGCTAAAGAATCCAAATCTAAAACCATACCAATTATACGTGAAAGCGAACCGATGCACAGTTCTTGATACCATAAAAAACAGATTAGCTACAATCAAATACCATAAAACAGAGCTGGAATTTATTACAAAATCTACATCGACTATCTTAAATACATTACATACAACTACAAACAATATATAGAGGAATATAGCATTTGATAAAAATGCTCCAAAAATACTAAACAGAGGTTTCCTGTCCCTGAACATGAAATATTTTGCAGTCAGATCGCCTTTCCATTTGTGGGCTTTCCAGTTCTGAAGGCATATTCCGGCAATCCATCTGGAACGTTGTTTAACTGACGGCCAGAATCTATTCGGGAAAAATTCAGCGGTGGATATCCTGGTTGATTCATTATGGCTGTCAAGCATTACGTTGAAGAATCCCATTTTCAATCCAAGCTGATGAAATCTGAAACCGAGTTCATAATCCTCGGTCAAATTTTCATCGTTGAAAATTCCTTCGGTCTTTTTACTTGGATAAATTACCAGCGGATAAGGTAGAGTAATTTCATCTACATTAATTGATTCTGTTTCGAGACCGGGTAATTCTAAACTATTATCATTTTCAATCTTTTCTAAACGTTCTTTTGTCTCATTGCCAATTAATTTATTAGGTTCAGAACTTTCCTTTGAAGCAGATATTTCATCTAAGTTTTTTAAACTGTGTTTTAACTCCTCAATTATCCTATTTGTATATTTCAATTTTTCCCGGATTATGTTATCCTCTTCATAATCCTTTGTCATCTTTTCATCCCTGTTATTTGGGCCGTTATCTTCCAAAGAGACAAAAAAAGAATTTATAATTTTATTATAAAGTTTTTCAGTTCCATCCAACTCAGGTTCAATATTTTCACCGTTTGAATTTTCATCACTTTCGAGTTTCTCAGCTATTCCACTTATGCTTATTATGCTATTTTCGACACTCAGCATTTTTTTATAGTTCTCTGACTCAGGATCAAATTTTTCACCGGATAGTTTATCTATCTGCTTTTTAATTCTTAAAAGTTTGTCTTCCACGTCATTTGCAGTATCATCGTCCATTCCGGAAAGAATTGAGGAGAGTTTTTTCTCATATAATTTTCTAATTCTATCTTCAATTTCAAGAATTTTTGTTTCATATAAGGTTTCGGCATGAATAAGTTTTTCGCTTGGTGTGTTATTCTGTGTTTCGTACATTGTGTTCATCTGGTTTAATTAATTTATTATGGAAATCTATTTCTGAAATATTTCACTTACCTTTTTTGTGTGATTTTGATCTTCTTCTAAATTTTTATTGCTGCCGGCTTTAATTTTAAACAATGTTTTATCGGTTTTCTTTGAATCACCGATAATACCGTTAATATTATTTAAAGGTGTCTGCAATAGAATTGAATTTATATGGTCGTTTGTTTCATTAGTTGAACTCCAGGTTGATGGCTGTACACCAAATTTACCGTCTTCAATAGGTAAATAAATTTCATAGTTGTTTTTGTCAAATTTGCCGCTTTGAACAGGTACAAATACCACATTATAGTTTTTGTCAGTATAAATATAACCTTTGTTTTCAATCACCGGAAATTTTGTAGTTAATGTAGTTTGATAAGCATAATTAGGTTCATAAGTGCAATAGTCGGAAAATTTGTCATCTCCGGCATAAACATTTTCGAAGAAAATGCTTTTCCCATTTTTTATACCAATCATTGAATTATCTTTATTTTCAGTACTTCCCGTATAAACCAAAAATCCGATTCCCAAAAGAGCAAACGAGGTAAATGCTGTAGTATAGCGTCTTATTACACCTTTTGTCGGTGTTTTATATTTCTTATTTGTTTTTATTAAACTTGCGAAAGGGTCATCAAGATAACTTGTGTTATTTGCATGGAGCGGAACTGAGACGATTTCTTCGTTATTCCTAAAATAATCTTCAGTAAGTTCTATCTTTCGACCGTTCAGATCCAAATATTCATCTCTGAATAGTTCCTCGAAAGGTTTAGCACCACTTTTTATTTTATTGTAATACATTTCCAGATAATATATTGCTTTCCTGTGAAATCCCATTCCGGTTCCTGAAAATGGAATGAATGTCCCCATTCCCTGTCTAACAACCATATCCTTTGTATGAATTTCGGCAAAAGCATCGCAATATGTTCTGTGGTAAATATTTCCATGTTTGCTTTTTATCGGAATAACAGGAATTTGGATACCGTGATACCCTTTATATCCGATAAGGTAATTATATAATCGCATAGAATAAGGATGTATGAAATCCTCAGCATCGTGTACTATTAAAATCTCAAACTCTCCATATATTTTTTCATATTCACACAGACCTGTGTATAAACTGTTCAGGTTATCAGCTTTTGTGGTAGGTCCATTTTGAGGATTTATGCATGCAATAACTCTGGAATCTTTTAATGATATCTCTTTTACTGCATTAATTGTTTTGGTATCATTTGGATAAACACCTACAAATATTTTGAAATTTTTATATTTGATATTTTGCACTGCATAACTTAAGGTCCTGCCTATGACTCCCGATTCGTTCCATGCTCCTAAAAATATTGCAATCGGTTTTTCCGGTTTATCATGCATTGCTGAAAAATCAGGTAATTTACTTTTGTGTCTGCCTTTTAAAAGCCAGTACAATAAATCAAGATAGAGATCATCAATACCGCTTATTATGAGTAAAATCGCTGTCGTCCATAAAATTACTGAAAGTATTTCATTAATCATAGTTTTGTGTTAAAGTTTAAAAGGAATCCGGCTTTGATTTGAAAAGTATTCCTTAATTTGCCTTGTAAGAATTGTCCGCCGGGTCCTAATAAGAAAGTCTTATTTGTAGCTTCAAGAAATATTACGGGAAACTTCGCCAGATCGGGTTTAAAGTTTACCCCGATTCCAATTTCGCCATAGTTATTATAGTCAAGTTGTTTAGTGTCTGCAAGTACCAGCTGGCTAAGATAAAATTCAAAATATGAATATCCTCCGGACATTGCCCTGAAGACCTCTTTTGTAAGTAATTGTCCGAATAAATTACGGAACTTATAATCATATAATCCCATAGAGAATACATCTAAATAAAAATTATTTGATTTAGATTTCTCCGAACCAAGATAAATTGCCGGATTTCCTATTCTCGTACCGGCAAACAGAATCGGTTTAAAATTGAAACTGTTCTTATTAAAATCTACTTCCCTGACATAGCCGGTTCTTAGTTCGAACCCTAAATTATCGGAAAACATGTAACTAAAAAAACCGCCGGTTTCGTAATATCTGTCATTGTATATAGTACCGGTTTTTGAGCGGGAGTCCATATTTACAGTCGGCATAAAATCCCGTGCTCGAATTTTTAGAAAGTCTGAAATTTAAATGCCCGATTAAGCTCGAAATGTAATTCTGGAAATAGGAATCGTAAACATTATAAAAGTATACACTGGCGGATTGAGAAGAATTCTTAACAACCAAATCATTCATATAATATCTTGAACGGGCGGCGTTATCAACTTCATCAGAGTTTTTAGAATTGTTATAAACATAATCAAAACAATCGAGTGACTTTTTATACATTCCAAGTTTATCATATAGATAACCAAGCTGAAGATATACTTTTGTATCTTCGGGATGTTTTGATTTGTAATTTTCAAAAATTTCAACTGCTTTATTATATTCACCCTGATTTATATAATTATATCCTTTATTAAGGATCATCTAAATCACCTTTGTTATTAAAATCCGAATTCACACTCTGTTTAAGATTTTCTATAGTGCTTGATGTTTGGTTGCCTTTTTTCAAGTGACTCAATTCATTGTTTGCAAGTATAATTTCTTCCCGGTCAGAAGAATTTGAAGCGACATGATTAAAAAGTTCGGTTGCTTTTTCAATATTCCCTATTTTTTTATATGCATAGGCTAACTGAAGATTGATCTGCATATCCCCGGGATATTGTTTAATATGATCTTCAAAAATCGGAATTGCATCATTAGTCCTTCCGTTATTAAGATAGTTAAAAGCAATTTCCAGGTTCGTGTCGTATTCCTGTGCTGCCGAGAATGCGGGAACAAGTAATACTATTGACAGAATGGTAAAAATTACCCTGATCCTCATTGCTTTTGATATTCTATTTTTCATTTTAAAATTTTTCTTGTTTTTAGATTGATTATTCCGATATTCCAAGTATTCTTTCGGAATTTTTTTGAACGAGTTCAGAAAAGATTTTTCTATATTGCGGCATTGCAATTCTTGGAGTCCAGAATGAATTGTACAGCCCCCATCTTGCTAAAGTTATGCCATTTTCTTTCAATACATCCTCATAATTTATTTGTTTTCTGAGGTCATGAGGGTCTTTTCTATAAGTTATTTCACAATGAATTTTTGTGAATTCTTCGAGTGAACATGGCTCTTTTTCAAAATATTTACGCTCGAGCGCAGATTCATATAATGGCATAAATAAGGATGTTGTTCTTCCTTTATCAGCCGGGTCTCTCATTCTTTCACTCCAGCCTTGATTGGCTTTTTTCCAGTCTGCTTCCGAAATTCCCTCTTTTTTAATGATTTTCAATATTTCTGATTCATCTTCGCCCGCTTCAATAGTCTTTACCAGAAGTTCGGCATATCTTTCGAGAGTAATTCCGCTTATTGCTTCCATTATTAGTTCTTGAATATGTTTAGAATTTTTTTCTCCATAAAACTCAGACTCGTTGTATTTTTCTGTTATCATAACTCTTCCTTAGATTGTATTTCAAGTTGTGTAAGCATTAATTTATTGTAAAAATATATATATTGCTCAACGTGTCAAATAAGATTTCAAAATCAGGCGGTATTTAAGAATAAGCGGTTTGTATAAGGAATGAATGCAAGGATAAACATTAGTATTAAACTCAGAGACAGGAATGAGTTTTCGAAATATATTAAATTTCTGTTTTCAATTTGAACAGATATCAGGACACAAATACGTAAATGTAATTTCCATGAACCAATTTTAAAAATTAATTGTTAATAGCATTAACATTAACATATACTTCTTCCGGTGATATTTAACAGGAAAAATATTTACTATTTAATTTGTGTCTTAATTTTCCTTACTCCTTTTAATTTAATAGCACAAAATTATAATGCAGAGTCTGTAAATTATTCTGTCGAAAATGGATTATCCAATAACACAATTAATTGTATTCTGCAGGATAGCAAAGGATTTTTATGGATAGGGACCAATAACGGACTTAATAAATTTGATGGTTATAAATTTACTAGCTATCATTCCATTCCCAGGGATAGTTCAACTTTATCCAACGATATAATTACATCCTTGGCTGAAGATTCTAACGGAATTCTCTGGATTGCGACTAAAGACGGAGGAGTTAATAAATTTGACCGTAGCACCGAACATTTTCTTAGTTATAAGAAAAAGCCGACAGATGAAAATTCTATAAGTGAAAATTCTATAAATTCAATTTGCAGCGATGAATTCGGGAATATATGGATAGGCACAAACAACGAAGGACTCAATAAACATGAGAAAAATAATCAAAATTTCATATCTTACAGAAATGACAAATCAAATCCAAATTCCCTTTGCTCAAACAGCATTAAAAATATAATTTACCTGGGAAATTCGAGGCTTTTGTTAGGCACTATTGATGGTTTATGCTTGTTTGATTTTAAAAATAATATTTTTAAGAATTATAAGCATTCAGAAACAGATAATAACAGTCTGCACAACAACAATGTGTGCGCAATATTTGAAGATTTATATAAACAGATCTGGGTCGCATCTTCAAATCTCGGTTTTCAAAGATTTGATGTTGCAACCGGTAAATTCACGACATATGATATTCCTCTTTTTATAATTCAATCGTCAAGACCGGATTTCGTTAATTGCATTACTGAAGATAAAAAAGGTAAATTATTATTATCTTTTTCGTCGGGAAACGAAATTTTACGTTTTAACGAACGAAACAATGAATTTGATTTTATTAAAAGTAATTTTTTAGGAGTTGATACATATTCCGAAAGAAAAATTAATTTAATTTTTTTAGACCGCACAAATGTATTATGGTCAGGAACGAAAATTTTTGGCTTGGACAAAATCAACCTTAATAAAAACAAATTTAATTTTTACAATATTGGTTATGATTCTCCTCAACTTGGAATTTCAAGGCAAATTTGGTCGGTCTACTGTGATACAGATAATAATATCTGGCTTGGTACAATTGACGGTTTGAAATTGTTCAACAGACTAAACGGAACATCAAAAACTTTCAGTGATATTCCCGGGAATTTTTCCACTGCCAACGAAAAAAATGTGAGTTCAGTTATACGTGATAAAGAGGGCTTTTTATGGGTCGGAACCTGGGGGGGAGGATTAAATAAATTCGACATAAAAAAAGGAGCAATTTACTAACTTGACTTGTACCGGTAAAAATGATAATTGCATAAGTTCAAATTTTATCAGGACATTATATGAAGACAGGGAAGGATTGTTATGGATTGGAACCGGTGATGCAGGGATTACGACTTATAATAAGAAAAAAAATGAGTTTAGTACTTTCCTTATAGAAATTAATGATACAAATTCATTAAGAATTAATGACATTTCTCAAATTTATGAGGATAAATATGGTGAAATATGGATTGGCACATGGGCGGGAGGGATAATAAAATACAATAAAGCAACCGGGGAGTTTACCAGGTTCAGATATGATGCGAGCAATAGTGGAAGTATTATTTCTGATCTCATTCTCTCGATATGTGAGGACCATAAAGGAGACTTGTGGATTGGCACATCAAACGGACTCGAAAAGTATAATAGAAATTCGAACAATTTTTCCCACTTTCTAATAATTGACGGGTTACCCGATGAAACTATCAATTCCATTCTTGTTGATGACAAGGATAATTTATGGTTAGCGACAAACTACGGGTTATCCAAATTTAGTACCAAGTCATTGACTTTCAGAAATTTTTACTCGTATGATGGATTGCAAAACAAGGAATTCAATCAATCCTGTTGCAAAAGCAAAGATGGTGAATTCTTTTTCTGCGGCAGTAATGGTTTTGATTCTTTTTATCCGGATAGTGTTACAGACAGAGAAAATAATTCTACAGTTGCGATAACATCTTTTAAAATATTAAATGAAACAACAAATTCTATCAGGGATATTTCTGACCTTAATGAAATAAATCTTTCATACAAAGATAATTCATTCACAATTGAATTTTCACTTCTTGATTATGTAAATCCATATCAGAATCAGTATTCATACCAAATGGTTGGATTTGAAAAAGACTGGGTTAATTCAAAAAACACCAGATTTGTTAAATACTCAAATCTCGACCCGGGTGAATATACTTTCTTTGTCAAAGCGGCGAACGATGATAAAGTCTGGACGAAGCCTATATCATTAAAAATTATTATAACCCCATCATTCTGGAAATCAAAGTGGTTCTATTTGATTTTATCATCAATAACAATTTTTGTTATAATAATAGTCTCCAGAGAATTTTCGAAATATGATAAACGGGATAAAATATTAAAAATAGATATAAACCGGAGGAATTCCGAACTTGAAAAAACGAACCTGAATCTTCAGAAAGAATTCATGGAACGCCAAAGGATTGAAGAATCTTTGCGGAATTCTGAAATGGAATATCGACTGCTTGTTGAAAATGCAAACGAAGCTATTATAGTCATGAAGGATGATAAAATAATTTTTACTAATTCGAAAACAAATGAAATCATTGATGTTCCATTGGAAGGCTTATCTACCGAATCGATTTTCAACTATATTCATCCGGAAGACAAAGAAAAAATTATCGATATTTATGAAAGAAGAAAACAAAATGAATATGCTCCGGATCATTACTCAACACGAGTATTGAGAAAAGACACAAAGCCCATGTATATAGATATTAAACGTGTAAACGTACAGTGGAAAGGTAAACCTGCTACATTATTTTTTATAAACGATATAACGGACAGGAAACGAGCTGAAGATGAAATCAAAAAAGCCCTGGAAAAAGAAAAGGAATTGAGTGAACTTCGCTCAAGATTTATTTCCATGACCTCACACGAATTCAGAACGCCTTTGACTTCAATATATACCTCGTCTGAGCTGCTGGACAAATACAACGATGAATTATCCGATTCCCAAAGAAGAAAAAGTTTACTGCGGATTCAGAAAAATGTTCAGCAAATGACACGGCTATTAAACGAAGTCCTGATTCTTGGAAGATCGGATTCGGGTATGCTGAAATTGAAACTGGAACCGGTAGATATTAATCAGTTATGCGCTGAACTTATTGAAGAGTTTCATTCTTATATTATTTATCAAACCAAACAAAAATTAGTGCTCGATATTGAAGAATCAACCGGCAGAGTATTGCTGGATTACAGTTTAATAAAACAATCACTTGAAAATCTGATATCAAATGCTGTTAAGTATTCAGGAGCAGAAAGTAAAGTTACATTCAAAGTTAATTACTCCAACAGATTTATAACATTCAGAATAAAAGATGAAGGGATAGGAATTCCCCCTGAAGATATTGATAATTTGTTTGAACCTTTTTTCAGAGCCAGAAATATAGGTAACATATCAGGCTCGGGTTTGGGATTAGCAATAGTAAAAAGAGGAGTTGAACTTCACGAAGGGAGAATCAACGTTGTCAGTAAAGTTGGTGAAGGCAGTGAATTTATAGTTACGGTACCGCTTATTAAAGTTGTTTAAAAGATTTTTTCACACCTGATTTTAGTGCTATATCTCCTGCTGACAATAAAAGGCTCTTCAACTTTATCAAGAAACACTCTGTAAGAATAGTCAAACCATTTTTCAAATTTTTTAGCATAATTTAGATTGATTATGGTGGTTTTATGTATTCTTATAAAGATATCATCCGGAAGTGAATTTTCCCATTCCTTCAGGAGCTTTCTAACAATAATTTTTTTTCCATCGGTAGTAAACACTTTAGAGTATTTTTCAAGAGATTCGATATATAAGATAGAGTTTATAACGAGATTATAAGGATGATTTCCTGTCATTACAATTATCCGGGAGTCTTTATCAAATTTTCTTGTTTCTTTATGCCCATCTCCATTAAAATTATTAGAATTACTGACAGACTCAAGAATTTTCATTTTTTTTTTGAGCCTTAGTTCTATTGAATTTAATAATTCGCTTGAACTAAACGGCTTGCAAATATAATCATCGGCACCTAAGTGCATTCCGCGCTTTAAATCGGATATTTCAATCCTTGCCGTCATAAATATGAAAGGGATAATAGCAGTAATTGGATTTTTACTAAGTTCGTTCAAAACTGCATAACCATCCATAATCGGCATAGCAATATCGCAAATTATAACATCCGGTATAAATTCTCCGGCAATTTTAATTCCTTTCGCACCATCTTGTGCGGTTTTTACCTCATATCCAACTACTTCTAATAGCTCCTGAGTACTTTCTCTTATAGATTCATCGTCATCAATCAGAAGAATTTTCTTCATTTTGTAAATTAATTTTTTTCATAGTAAAAATATTTTATGGGACTGAAAACAAATATTATTTTGAATACACGGTACTAATATAACAAATATTTTTCTATAAAAATCCAACTTTCATTAGTATATTTGAATTTCTAAATTATATTTCTATTATAACAGTGATCAGATTAATTCTTACGATAAGAATTTCAATTATCTATCAATTAGGAAAGAGAAACATTATTTTATAACTTAATTTTTTTATATGACCAAAAAACTAAAATCTAATAAGAATCTTCGAAATATTGCTATAATTGCCCACGTTGACCACGGAAAAACGACTTTGGTCGATTTTATGTTCAGACAAAGCGGGATGTTCAGGGATAATCAGGAAGTGGAAGAAAGATTAATGGACAATATGGACCTTGAAAGAGAAAGAGGCATAACCATTGCCGCAAAGAATTGTTCGGTAATCTGGAAAGGTGTTAAAATTAATATTCTTGATACTCCGGGACATGCTGATTTCGGAGGGGAAGTCGAACGTGCACTTATGATGGTTGACGGTGCAATTTTACTCGTTGATGCATCAGAAGGTCCCCTGCCGCAAACAAGGTTTGTTCTGAAAAAAGCACTGGAATCAGGGAAAAAAATTATTGTTGTTGTAAATAAAATTGACCGCAAAGATGCACGACCGGCAGAAGTTCTCGATGAGATATATGACCTGTTCATCGACCTTGATGCGAATGAAAAACAAATAGAATTTCCTGTTTTATATGCAATCGGAAAAGAAGGAATAGCCCAGACGTACTGCGGATGGAAAAGGAACAGATTTACAGCCGCTGTTCGATGAAATTTTAAAAGAGATTCCCGCACCATTTTATGATGAAAAAGAACCGTTCCAGATGCTTGTTGCGGACCTTGATTATTCTGATTATATAGGAAGACTTGCAATAGGAAAAGTTGCTAATGGAACCGCAAAAATGAATGATAACCTTGTATGCATCAATGAAGAAGGTACCGCCAATCCTTTAAGAATATCAAAGCTTCAGGTTTATGAAGGAGTTTCGCTCAAGGAGGTCGAATCAGCAGAACCGGGTGATATCGTCGTTCTTGCAGGAATTGAAAATGTTTATATCGGAGATACTATTTGCACACAGCTTGCACCAAAAGCACTGAAGCGGGTGACTGTTGATGAACCTACAATTTCTATGCTTTTTGCTATTAATACTTCCCCATTCTCGGGAAAAGACGGGAAATATGTTCAGTCAACTAAACTTCGTGAACGTCTATTCAAAGAAACTCTTCGCAATGTTGCTCTCCGTGTTGAAGATTCTGAAAATGCCGATAGTTTTATAGTAAAAGGACGCGGTGAATTTCAAATGGTAATATTGATAGAGACATTAAGGCGAGAAGGATATGAACTGAGCGTAGGAAGACCTCACGTAATATATAAATTTAAAAATGATAAAAAACTTGAACCGATAGAGCACTTATTTATTGATTGCGGTGAAAGTTTTATTGGTGTCGTTACTGATAAGCTTTCACAAAGAAAAGGACGTATGATAAATCTTGTTAATCATAGTACGGGCAGAGTCAGGATTGAATTTTCAATTCCTTCCCGCGGATTGATAGGATACAGAAATGAATTTTTAACTGATACAAAAGGTACCGGGATTATGAACAGTTATCTGCAGGGATATGAGGAATACAGAGGAGATTATATGCTGAGGCTGACTGGTTCAATTGTATCGGACAGGGAAGGAATGACCACAGGATATGCAATGTTCAATCTCGAGCCGAGGGGCGTGCTTTTTGTTACTCCGGGAGAAGCAGTATATGAAGGAATGATAGTTGGCGAGCATAACAGGGACAACGACATAAATGTTAATGCGTGCAAACCAAAGAAACTTTCGAATATGCGTGCATCAAATAAAGATGAAGGTATAATATTAACTCCTGTTACACCGCTTACACTGGAAAAAGCAATCGAATTTATTAATGAAGATGAACTTGTTGAAGTAACACCAAAAAATATCCGGTTAAGAAAATCGTCATTATCTTCTCATACAAGATATACAATGCAGACAAGAGGTTGAAAAGAGATAGGTTTGTTAAAATCTACTTCGAAAAAGTTTAACGATACAGAAACTGTGATATCTCTGCTGCTAATTTTGCGTTGTTTTGAATGAGTTTTATATTTGCTTCGAGACTTGAGCCGCCGGTTATTTTATTTACTTCGGATAACAAAAAAGGTGTAATATCTTTCCCTTTAATTCCCTTTTGGTCAGCTAAAATAAGAGCGTTTTCAATTGCAGAATCAATTACTTTTTTATCGATTGAATATTCTTCCGGAATAGGGTTCGCAATTAATACCCCGCCTTTTAATCCCAGTTTCCATTTTGTTTTTATGACTTCTGCAATTTCCTTTGCTGAATTAATTCTGTAATTAACTTTAAATCCTGATTCACGAGTGAAAAACGCAGGAAATTCTTCTGTGTTATAACCGATAACAGGAACACCAAGAGTTTCGAGATATTCGAGAGTGAGCCCAATATCAAGGATTGATTTTACACCGGCTGAAACAACTGCAATATTTGTATTAGCAAGTTCTGTGAGGTCTGCCGATATATCAAAAGTTTTCGGGGCATTCCTGTGAACACCTCCTATCCCGCCGGTTGCAAAGATTTTGAGCGAAGCAAGATTTGCACAGATTATGGTAGCCGAAACTGTAGTTGCAGCACTTAGCTTCTGCGAAATAATAACGGGAATATCTCTCCGGGATGCTTTTAATATATTTTTTTCAGAGGAAAGGAATTCAATTTCAGAATTTGTCAAACCGACTTTTATTATTCCCTTAATGATTGCAATTGTTGCCGGAACGGATTTATTTTCTCTTACTATATTTTCAACATCAATTGCTGTTTGGTAATTTTGCGGGAAGGGCATACCGTGTGAAATAATAGTTGATTCAAGTGCAACTATTGGTTTTTTTTCCGATATAGCTGTTTTAATTTCATCCGATATCTGAAGATAATTATCAAAACTCATTGTCTGATATTTTTTCGTTATAGAAATCCAAAAGATTTTTTTGATTCAATTCTTCGGAAACAGATTTTTCAGATTTCAAAGTAAGACAGGATGCACAAATTCCAATTTTCGCTGATACTTCAATATCACATTCTCTCAGGAAAGCATAAATAAATCCGGCATCAAATGCATCACCTGCTCCGTTTGACTCCACAACATCGACATTAATGGATTCAATCGCTGAAAATCTTTCATTCTCAACATCGATTATAGTGACACCTTCTATTCCTCTCTTTACAATGATATATTCAAAATTTTTAAATATTCCGGTAGTCAGCAAACCGGCTATTTTATCGTGATTTCCAAAAATATTTTCATTTTCATTCAGGTTGGGAGAGAGATAATTTATTTTGCCGGTTAATTCTTTTATAATCCCGGCTTTTGAAGAAGAAACGGTATCAATAAATACAGGGACTGAATTTTTATTTGCAATATCAATTATAGTATTTAGTGTATTTGCAGATAAATTTGTATCAGCAGCAATAATTTTGCAATTCTCAAGGAGCTTCGAATTATCAAGTATGTATTTGGAAGTGACCAACTCAGATGTCTCTTTCATATCGTTGACTGCATAATGAAGATTTCCTTCACGCGAAGATACGGAAACATATTTTGCAGTGCTTACCGCCGAAGACTTGATGACATTTTCGATATTCACCCCGGCATTTTTTGTTTCAGAAATAATGTAATTTCCTAAACTATCATCTCCTATGCAACCGAAGAGATAGACAGGAACATCCAGACGTGCTAAATTTTCAGATATATTTCTCGCGACTCCGCCCGGAGTAAAAATGACTTTCCCGGGATAAGAATCAGGTTCTTTTTGAAAGGTATCGGCGATTCCTTTTATATCAATATTTATCCCCCCGATAACGCAGGCGTAATCTCTCATTAAGTTTTTTTATTATACGATGTTTTATTTAATCAATGTCATCTTCAGCACTTTGCTATAACTTCCAGACTCAAGTTTATAGAAATAAACACCGGATGCAAGGTTTCTTCCATCAAACGATACTTCATAAGTTCCCGGATTTAGTTTTTCGTTTACGAGTGTCTGGATTTCACGACCGGCCAGATCGTAGACAGACAGGAATGTCTGTCCTACTGAGTTTGCTGCTATATCAAACTTTATTTTTGTAACAGGATTAAAAGGGTTTGGATAGTTTTGTGACAAATTAAAATTATCGGGAATTTCGGAAGAAATATTTCTTATTCCAACAGGCGGTAATGAGAGTTCATACATATTTCCGGGTATTGGGATATTTACCGGGATTCCGAAATTTGATAAATTCACATTAACGGTAGGGGTGACTTTTTTTATCATCCAGACATTTTGAGCAAACCAGGTTGTATCCGGTCTTACAACAATCGGGATGTCTATGATTATTACATGCAGGTAAAGTCCAAAAACTGTAACGAACTTTTTAGCAGTGAAATTTCCATAAACTGTGGGAACCACTTCATCATTAAATCTCGTACCTGTGATTTTTGCTCTCAAAGGTGCAGAGATGGTATCGATTTGGATAGTAGTATCTTTTTGAACAATCAGATATTGAGAACCAACCGTCTGACCAAACCTGAACAAACTGTACCAATTCTCCATCGACCTGAAAAAATTTAAAATTCCCGGGTAAGGGAATTGAATCCGGAAACATTGATACTTTCAGATATTCCCAACCATTTGTTGTCTGGAAATTAAAAAAATTGGTATCATTGTAAGGAGTATTCTGAACAAAAGATATCAAATAATCTTTAAGTCTTATGATATTCGCGCTCAGACCATTATATGTTGTAACCACAGCAAAGGTATCAATTCTGTATGTTGTAAGATTTAATTGCGGGTTATTATTAGAATCCAGAGGTATATTTTTATAATACCATTTATAACCTGTGCTTGAAGGAAAATATGTCGATGCATTTTGTGAGTAAACAGAATTACTGATAAGAAACCCACCAATTAGTAATAATATAAATAATTTCATACTCGTGAATATTTTTATTCCCTAAATATTGTGTTTTACTGTGATTAAATCAATTCCTTCTTGATGAAATATTTTTAAAGCAAAGTTAATTTATATTTGGAATAAATTATTTTCTGTATGAATTTTTTTCATTTAATTTTGTTTAAACATTGTGTTGACATAATAAAATATTATGTTTATTTTCAACATTATTTTGTGTTATTATATTGATTAATAAAAAATACATATCATCGTTACTCATTCTGTTAATGTTATTTAACAGTTTCGGATATGTAGTTGCTTTTTTCCAGATGAAGTTCATATTTCAAAACATCGGTTTTGAAAAAACAATCAGCATACTTCCGGAAGATCAGCTTACTATTATTAGAATTCCCCAGAGTGATTTATCAGAAAATAAGGGTTTTATAGAACTTGACGAATCTGAATTCAGTTATTACGGTAAAATGTATGATGTAAGCCGGAAAGAGATATCAGGTAATGTCGTAATATTTTATTGTTACAATGATGAACAGGAAGATGCATTGAATACTGCCTTTACTGCTTTTGTTCAGCAGAATACAAAACCGAAAAGTGACAATCCTGTGACACATCTGATAAAAAATTTAATAAAAGACGCATATTTCGTAAAATATTTAAGCAGAGTAAATCAAAATTCATTCTGCGAGTTTTATAATATAGACATTAAACCTTACAGAAATGTCTTATTTAGACGTTATTACTCCCCCTCCAAAAGTCTCATAGTTCCACCTTGTCCATTCCAAAAATAAGATATTTTAATATTGTTTAATACAATTTTGTATTCGAGATAATATATTTATAACTTAGAATTTCATAATTAGAAATTTTAAAGTTTAAATTAATTATTGAAAATTACATTAGGCCGGATTAGTTATTATAATTCCAGGTCAATGATTAAAATTTAAATTCGTTCTTTGCAAATGTCAAAAGTTTGGTTAGTAAACAAGGAATACATTATGCGGGTATGGTTAGCAATAATTCATACCCGCTAATTGTACTTAAACTGTTCTTTAAGATTGAAAGTTTGGTTAGTTAAAAAAAGAATACACATTAATGGGAATGGCAGAATACCGTCATTCCCGTTATTTAAAAACAATGATTTAACATAATAAATTTGTTAAAAATTTTTTAAAATTAAATAATAAAATGATGAAAAAACTTCTTCTTCTTTACATTTTCTTTTTTTTATCTTCAGCAATATATAGTCAGACTATTAAAGTGGTAGATAAAACAACTCTTAAACCTGTTAAGAATGTAAAAATTTCGACATTAGCGGGAAAATCAGTCTCTACCGACGTTTTCGGAGAGGCAAATATTTCTGAATTCAAGAATGAAACTTCTATTACATTTAATTCTGCAGATTTTGCTGATGCGACTTTTAGCTATTCATCTTTGGAAAATGCAGGATTTAATGTTATGCTTTCAGAAAAATCATATACAACTGATGAAATTGTAGTCTCTGATGATAGATACGGAGAAAACCAAAAAGACGTCCCGAGGCAAATATCAGTTCTAAATGAAAATGATATGAAATACAGCAATGTTCAGACAACTGCAGATTTAATGGAAAAGACAGGTGAAGTTTTTGTGCAAAGAAGTCAGCAAGGAGCCGGAAGTCCAATACTTCGCGGATTTGAAGCAAGCAGAGTCCTTATAGTAATAGATGGTGTCAGGCTTAATAATGCAATCTACAGAGCCGGACATCTTCAAAATGTAATTAGAGTTGATAATAATATGCTTGAGAGAATCGAAGTTTTGTTTGGTTCGGGTTCACTTATGTATGGCAGTGATGCACTTGGAGGGGTAATGAGCTTTTATACCCGAAATCCAATTTTAAGCAAAACTGACAATGTTTTTTATAAGGGTGATGCGTTTGCAAGATATTCAACTGCTAACGAAGAAAAGACCGGACACATTAATTTGAATATCGGAGGAAAAAAATTAGGATTCCTCGGAAGCTTTACTTATTCATCGTTCGGTGATCTTCGAATGGGCGGGCATTACGATGTAACTGCAAATCCAAAATGGAAGAGACTAATGTTTACTGAACGTATAAACGGTGTTGATGTAATGACATTAAATGATAATTATAATAATCAGAAACAAACCGGTTATAATCAATATGACGTATTAGGAAAATTAATATACAAACAAAGTGAAAACGTTCAGCATACATTAAACTTTCAATTCTCAAATACAAATGATGTTCCACGATATGACAGACTGAATATAATCGGTGGGAGCGGTAATTTTACCTATGCAGACTGGCATTACGGTCCCGAGACAAGACTTATGGGTTTATATAAACTTGATTTAAAAAACGAAAAAACCTTCTATGATAATGCACAGTTAATTGCAGCCTATCAGAACATAAAGGAAAGCAGGGTTTCAAGAAGGTTTGGAAATGTAAATCTTGTCAGCCAGAACGAGAAAGTAGATGTTTTCACTTTAAATTTTGATTTAAATAAGAAATTCAGTAATAATACAATCAAATATGGTATAGAAGGAACTTATAATAAAGTTAATTCTACTGCAAATTCTACAAATATAAATACAAATGTTGAGAAACCTGCAGCGACCAGATATCCGGACGGCGGCAACTATATGTATTCCTTTGCCGGTTATCTGGCTCATTCGATAAAATTTAATGACCAGTTTACCATGTCCGAAGGATTAAGATTAAGCTATGTAGGTCTGAATTCAAAATTTAATGATACAACATTTTTTAATTTTCCTTTTAGAGAAGCCGACCAAAAAAATGCAGCAATAACAGGACAACTTGGACTCGTTTATACTCCCGCACCGGACTGGCGTATTTATATTAATGGTGCCACAGGATTTAAAGCACCGGATGTAGATGATTTGACAAAAGTATTTGAATCAGTACCAGGGAATGCAACAACACTCGGTTCTGTAGTAGTTCCTAATCCTGATCTTAAACCCGAATATACATATACAGGAGAACTCGGTATATCTAAAGTTTTTGATAACCGGATTAAACTGGAAGGGATTGCTTATGCCACTTATTTCCAAAATGCTATTATTGGTGGACCTTTCCAATATAACGGGAAAGATACAATAATTTATCAGGGTTTTCCGGCTCTCGTGTCTGCTAATAAAAATGCAGATAAAGGAGCATATATATTGGGTTATACATTAAGCCTTTCTGCTGATTTAACCAGTTATCTTTCACTTATGAGTTCTCTGAATTTTACATATGGAAGAATCAAAACAGATTCAACGGATTATCCGCTTGACCATATACCACCCGTTTTAGGAAAAACGAGCCTTTTACTGACGCTTAATAAATTCAAAGGTGATTTTAGTGTTATTTATAACGGATGGAAGAATTTATGGGATTATAATATGTTCGGTGAGGATAATTTTCAAGATGCTACTCCGAATGGAATGCCTGCATGGTATACATTGAACCTTAGTGCGGCTTATCAAATTACACCAAATTTTCAGGTACAGGCGAGACTCGATAATTTGCTCGACCAAAACTATAGAAACTTTGCTTCCGGCTTAAATGCTCCGGGAAGAAATTTTGTTCTGACTCTAAGAGCCGGAATGTAATAATATTTATTCCATGTATTTTGAGAAAAAATATATAAATTGATAAGTAAAGGATGTGAAAAATGTTCAAAAATAATTTTATTATGTAAAGAGAGAGATATTGACAATCAATTTAAGTATTTGTAATTTTCTTTTAATTCAAATAGAAAATTATTATAAATATAAGTATAAGAGTTTACCTCCTAATACATAATCTGTCTCCCACCTAAAATGGACAGATTAAAAAAAACTCATATTCTCATAAGAGAATGCTGAAGAGCTGATACAATTGAAGTCTCCGAGTTCCCATAGGAGACTTCTTTTTTTTATGACTTTTGTACTAAACTACAAAAGTCTAATTCGAACATATTAATTTAAAATAGTAAAGAGACTTTTGTAGTTTGAATTTTAAATCTTCAGAATTCTCCCAGCTTTTGATATATAAGCCGGTAGACTCTGCAAAAAAATATATTATTTTTTATTTTACAAGAATCATCTTTTTGGTTTGACTGAAATTTCCTGTTGTAAGTTTGTAAAAATACACGCCATTTGTATATGATGATGCATTAAAATCAACTCTGTATTCACCCGGGTTTTTTACATCATTAACAAGTGTCTCAATTTCTTTTCCGAGGATATCATATATCGTGAGTTTTACAAGTTCTGTTTTTGGGATTGAATATTTTATTACAGTTACAGGATTAAATGGGTTCGGATAATTCTGATTGAGAATATACTCTTCGGGAGCGATTTCATTTTCAGTAACAACGGGCGTAATGATATTTAACGACGTATCGAGTAAAGTTGTATAATTTTCAATAATCACCTGTCTTGGCTGATTGCATAAAGTTCTTTTTAAAAATAAAATTGCTCTTCTCTGAATATATTCAAGCGGGTAAAAATTTTCATGTGCTCCACCGGGGACATAATCAAGTTCGAATGGCTTTGAAATAGTTCTGAATCGTTTTGTGATTTCATTGGACCCTTCAGTTCTTACATAATTCAGACAGGAATAAGCATAACCTGTGCCATACGGTACGTTAACATCTGCAGTTCCGTGGAACATCAGAGTTGGAACGGCATTCGCTCTCCTGATATATGAAGTATCAAATAATCCTCCGGAAGAACTTATAATACCTTTAATACCGAACTGATTTCTGTACCGGTTCGAAGCCCTGTTAAGCGGACCAAGTTCAGTAACTAAATTCGGATACTGTGCAAGAACATTATTTTGATTAGCATAAGTAATCATCAGGCTTAAAACCGCACCTGCACTAATGCCTCCCGAAAAGAAATAAGCGGTATCAATTTTATAAGTGTTAGCTTTTGCTGCAAAATATCTAAAAGCTGCCTTAGTATCCTGCATTGCCCTGTATATTGCCTGTGCAAGAGAATAACCATCACCTGTACATTCGAGAGGATTCCCACCTGTATTCCAGCCAATTCTATAATCAATCGATGCGCAAACATATCCACGCATTGCAAAATCCAGCATTACGGGTTTCATATCATACATGCTTCCATCAATAAATCCGCCTCCGTGAATCAAAAGAATGAATGGTCTTTTTGAAAGCGGGTCAGCAGAAAATTTCGGATAAGCGATAATATATTTCAAAATTGTTGTATCACCAAGAAAATTTACATTTTTACCATAAGTAATTCCTCCGAGTGTATCAATATCTAAGGGGCTAAATGCATAAGTTGTATCAAATCTACCTGGTATACAATATTGCTGTGAAAAAGAAGCATTAGAGATAAATATTGTAAAAATAATAAGTAAAATGAGTTTATTCAAAATGTTTTATTTTATTTTTCTGTAATTATAATTATATCTATTAATAAATGCAATAATAGTGCCAAATATAAACTGGATTTAATGGGCTTATTGAAGCTCCTCAATTGATTTATTTGTCTCAAAATAAGACAATAATCTCTTTTTGATAAGAATTCCAAGAAGTAAATAAATATGTATTTAATATTATCTTTTTCGTACTTAATTTGAATTTTATTGTCGAAAAATAGCAAATAAAGAATTTTGAATCCTACAAGAGCTGAGATAGATTTAAATAAGTTAAAATTCAACTTTGACCAGATTAAAAAGCATATTCACAAGGAAAATCCCGGTAAAAAAATAAAAATATGCGGAGTTGTAAAAGCAAACGCTTACGGACACGGAATTCAGGAAATAAGCAGAAAACTAATCTCTATCGGGGCCGATTATCTTGGGGTTGCAAATTACGATGAAGCAATAAAACTAAGGACAATAATACCCGAGGCTTCAATACTTGTTTTCGGAACTCTAATACATTCAAAACTAAAACCGGCTGCATATGTTTCAAAACTCTTGAAATTTGACCTGATAGCTACAGTTGCATCATTGGAAACGGCAGGATTTCTAGATTATTACAGCAAAAGACTTAAGAAAAAATTCAAAGTACATATTAAAGTTGATACCGGAATGAAAAGAATCGGATTTGATGTTAAAAGAGCATTAAAAAATATTTCACAGGTATTCACATATAAAAATCTTGAAGTGGAAGGTATCTATACTCATTTTGCAACTTCTGAAAGCTTTGATAAATCATTTGCCAAACTGCAGTTACATAAATTTCAGGAACTACTTCATCAATTGAAAAAAGCCGGAATGGAATTTCCAATAGTTCATTCAGCGAACAGCGGTGCAATTCTTGATTTGAAAGATTCTTATTTTGACATGGTAAGACCGGGACTGGCTCTTTATGGTTACCATCCGTCTGATGAAATAAAAAATAAAATTCCGCTTAAACCAATAATGAATCTAAAATCTAAAGTAACATATATAAAAAGGGTTGACTCTCATACAAGCATATCATATGGCAGAAAATATTTTACCGATAAAAGAAGTTTCATTGGCTCCGTGCCTATCGGATATGGTGACGGATACTGGAGGATTTTATCAAACAAAGGAAAAGTTCTGATAAACGGGAAATTTTACCCGGTGGTTGGGGCAATAACTATGGACTGGTTGATGATAAATTTAGGAGAAAAAAGCAGTGTGAAGATAGGTGATGATGTTTTGCTTATGGGAACCGAGAATGGCAATAATCTCGGTGCGGATAAAATAGCTCAAATCACAAAAACTATTCCATATGAAATGTGTTGTGCTGTTGCAGACCGGGTTCAAAGGAAATATCTGAACAGTAAAAACTGATTCTGAAATAAATTTTGAAATTAATAAAAATAAGAAAGGGGGCCGGAAAAGCCCCCTCTCTTACCGTTCTTTTTTTCAAGTATTACTATTTAACTAACAGCATACGTTTCATTTCAGAAAATCCATCGATCTGAATTTTGTAAAAATAAACACCGCTGGACATACCAGAGGCATCAAACATAACCGAATAATATCCGGCGGTTTTTGTATCGTTAAGCAGTGTTTTTATTTCTCTGCCTGTAATATCATAAATTTTTATTGTTACTTTACTATCTACCGGTAATCCGAAATTAATGTTCGTTGTTGGATTGAATGGATTTGGATAATTCTGTAGATAATTCAAATTTTGAAGGAGTTCCAATCGTGACATTTCCCGATGGGCTATTTTCTGTCAAATTAATATTCTCAATGTTATTTTCAATCTTCAGGACGCGAAGCATTTTTGGATTATTTTCGGAAGTAATTTTGTTGTATCCTTCCGATCCGGATATGCCATTATACTCGAGAACCATTGCACGATATGAATGCAAAGGATTAAGTCCTGTGACGGTCAGATTGTTCCCGGAACCATTATAAACACAATACCATCCTGTACCATCGGATGTACCCAATCCATAAGTAGAATTTGCATTATATGTGGTTCCGTCAAAAATTACAGGAGAGCCTGAATTTGAGTTTTTAACGAATACAACTCTATTACTACCGTTACCTTTATTCCAGCATAAAGATATTGAATTCGGAAAAAAAGGTGAACATTTTATCTGACTCGCTTGAACAGTTGGTGGAGATGAGTAATTAGAGATTGCATTATTAAAAACCGGCCATAATGAATCCGTTTGCGGTACACAATCCTGTCTAAAATACCACCAGAAATATCCCCCGACAAAGTTTTGTGTAGTGACTTTCAATTTATAATAACGGTCCATATAAAGCGCTTTTTTATCGGGTAAATTTGTTCCGCATTCACCTATTCCTAATTTTGAGTTTGGAAAAATTGTATGGAGACTATCAAAAATACGTTGCCAGTTTGGCTGATAACCGTTACAGTCATCCTCATAATAGGACACCCATACATAATCAAGGCCGCTTTTCATCGTCTGATCGATATTATTGTTGACCCAACGGAACATTTCATTCTCATAATTGCTCCAGCAATTTTTATTATAATACAATGTGATTGCTGTTTTTTTATCTTTTGATTTAATAATCTGGTAAGCTGCATTTATTTTTGCAATTACATCGCAGGTCGAACCGCACCATTCACCGTTTATTTCATTTCCGATTTCCCAGATATCCACGTTATCACCAAGAGTATCGAGATAATTCTGTGTTCTTTCTGTATACTGCTGGAGATTATATTGATTCATATAATAACTGTCAAGTATTTCTCCCATAATAAAACTGACAGTATGTATTTGATTTACGGGGTTCTGATAATAACGTGCGGCCACCCATTCATCAAATACTATTCTGGCAGTTGGCTTTTTACAAAGACCGGATAACGATGATATTATATTACTTAAACCGCCTACATTATCAAGTGTTAAGCCATAGACACGGGTTGAATCTGGTACTGAAGCGTATGATATCTGAGTTATTAAAATGAGAAATGTAAAAAAACCTAATATTTTCCTCATAACTTATTTTAGTACTTAAATATTAATAAAAATTATTAAATACCGACCTTATTGATTCTTGTACCTAAAAAATGTTTTAAATACATTTATCTAACTTAGAATAATCCGTAAAAATTGCTACTATTCCAACATATTCTAAATCTTGGATAAAAATTTATTATTTTAATAATAACGCAATAGAAGTAAGAGAGATATTTTACTACAGTCAGTTTTTAAATTCAATGGAAAATTTTATACCTAAAAAATCTTTGTTTTCTTATTGCAGAAATTCAGGTAATTAATTATTTGTTTTTAAAATTAATAGAAATAAGAAAGGGGCTGAAAAGCCCCTTTTCTTACGGTTCTTTTTGAAGCACTATTATTTAACTAACAGCATTCGTTTCAGATCGGAGAATCCATCAGTCTGTATTTTATAAAAATAAACACCACTGGATATACCGGAAGCATCAAACATAACCGTATAATATCCTGCGGCTCTTGTATCGTTAAGAAGTGTTCTTATTTCTCTGCCTGAAATATCATAAATTTTTATTGTTACTTTACTATTCACAGGCATTCCGAAACTAATGTTCGTAGTCGGATTGAATGGATTTGGATAATTCTGCGATAATTCAAATTTTGAAGGAGTACCTACAATCACATCCGCTGAAAGATTATGATATTCAAAATTACCATTATAATCTATTTGTTTTAATCTGTATTTATAATTTCCGGCCGGAATATTCTTGTCAACAAATTCATATTTTACCGGAACATTAATATTACCATTTCCATTTATGAATCCTGCATCTACCCAATTTTCACTATTTGCTTTGAGAGTTCTTTCAACATTAAATCCTTTATTATTAACTTCGTTATTAGTTGTCCATTTAAGTCTGACATTATTTCTCTCAACAGTAGAAGTAAATGACACAAGCTCCACAGGCATAAGCCCCTGTATAATGACAGGATTATTGGTTGAAGCGTTTCTGTTATAGCCTTCAAATCCCGAAAAACCATTGTATTCAAGAATCATAGCAATATAAGAATGAAGAGGTGTAAGACCTGTAATGGTCAAGCCTCCTGCTGAGGAACCGTTATAGACGCAATACCAGCCATTTCCATCGGATGTTCCCTGTCCAAAAATAGTATTAGGTATGTACGTTACACCGTCCTGAATATTTGGAACCCCGCTTCCAGCATCTTTTACAAAAACCGCTCTTTTTGAACCATTTCCATTTGTCCAGCTTAATATAAGTGATGTTAAAGAAAGTGGTGAACTTGTTATCTGGCTTGCCTGAGTTGCAGGAGGAGCATAGTTTGAGATTGAATTATTAAACGTAGTCCATAAGGGATCTGTATAAGGGACACAATCCTGCTTGTAATACCACCAAAAATATCCTCCGATATAATTATGAGTGGTAATATTCATTCTGTAATATCTGCTGATATATGCAGCCTTATTTGCAGTAGTTGTTCCGCATTCGCCAAATCCTATTTTTGAATTAGGGAACATCGTATGCAGGCTGTCAAATACCTGCTGCCAGTTTGGCTGTAAATTGTTGCAGTCATCCTCATAATATGAAATCAGCACATAATCGAGATTATTTTTCATTGTTGTGCTTATATTAGTCTGTGCCCATCTAAACATTTCATTCGCCGGATTCGACCAGCAGTTTTTATTATAATATAGCGTCAACTCCGTTTTTTTATTCGCTGCTTTGATAATCGAATATGCAGCATTCATCTTCGCAACTACATCACTGGTGTTTCCTAACCATTCACCGTTGATTTCATTTCCGATTTCCCAGATATCAACTTTGCTTCCTAGTAAATTAAGATATTCATTTGTCCGGTCGATATATTGCTGCAGAGTATACTGGGGCATATAATAACTATCCAATATCTCACCCATAATGAAACTAAATTTACTGATTTCATTTACAGGGGTTTGATAATATGTTGCTGCAACAAATTCATCAAAAACAATTCTTGTTGTGGGTTTTTTGCATAGCCGTGCAAGTGAGGTATCTATTTTGTTCAAGCCATTAACAGCATCTAACGTAAGACCGTACATGCGGGTAGTATCTATTTGTGTAGAGAACGAAATTTGTGATTTCAGAAGTAAAACAATCAGGAGTAAAAAAATCTTCCTCATTTTAATTTCTCCTTTGGGAATATTTTTAAAAAATAATTATTATTTAAGTGTGCAATTGATATGCCAAAATATGAATGCTTTATTTGGATTTTTTTTGCAAAATTTGACGATAATTGACGACTTTCAAGTGAACAAATTAAATATTTATCTCAATATGAGATTAGTAATATCATATTGAGATTTTAAAAAAATAATAATTGTGTAAATCCAGAGGTAAAGTAGAAATAAAAACAGGTCAAACCAATGTTTTATAAGAGAAAATTCAAAACTTGAATAAAAATTAAATTGTATTAAATAACATTGTGCCGGTTTATTTCTGATGTTTGGAACGCATTGATTATTAATATGTTATGTATTATAAGAACATAAAAAGGATAAAATGGAAAAACAAAATATTAAATTAATAAAAAAAGAATCTGTTGCTGAAGGAACAATGATGTTCACCTTCGGCAAGCCGTTAGATTTTGTATTCAAAGCCGGACAATCGATTGACTTAACTTTGATTGATCCGCCAGAAACAGATGCGGAAGGTAACACTCGTGCTTTCTCACTGGTGTCAGCACCGGATGAAGATTATCTAGCAGTTACTACAAGGATGAGAGATACAGCATTTAAAAGAGTTCTGAAAAACGCATCTTTAAATACCGAATTCGAATTTGCGGGACCTTTTGGTTCATTTACTCTACATAATAACGCTTCGAAACCTGCTATATTTCTTGTCGGAGGAATAGGAATAACTCCTTTTTATAGCATACTGAAATTTGCGGCAATGAGCCATCTGCCTCATAAAATATATTTATTCTATTCCAATCGCAGACCTGAAGATACAGTATTTCTGAACGAACTTGAAGCGTTAAAGAAAAATAATCCCAATTATACGCTAATAGCTACGATGACAGAAATGGAGAGATCAAACAAACACTGGACAGGCGAAAAGGGATTTATCACAAAAGAATTGATTAAAAAATATGTTTCGGATACAGTTTCCGCTATATATTACAGTGCGGGACCACCCGAAATGGTTTCCACGATGAGAAAAATTTTAACTGATCTTGGAATTGATGACGACAATATCAGAACAGAGGAATTTTCAGGATATTAAGAATGTAGGGAATAAGTCGTTACATAATTCCACTAATTATTTTGTATAAATATTATTTCATCCGACTTATATTAATTACTTATTGTTTTAAACATAATTAAAATTCTAATCCCATATTTATGGTGGTTTCCGTTCTTGAATTTGAATTTTCACTGAATATTTTCAATTTACTATCCGCACTTAAAAAACGGGATTCCAGTCTTAAATAGTAATTTTCAATTGGCCTGTATTCTAACGCACCAGTCAAACCCCAGCTTTTCAACCCTGATAATTTTCCGTCATCACCAATAAATGTTCCGGAAAGAAATCCTTCAGCATCGCTGAAATATTCCGCTCTCAAACTAAAGAAAAACTTTGGGGTAATTTTATATCTTCCTGAAAGAAATGTTGAAATCAAAGAAGCAGAAGCAGTAGAGTCGGTAATTTTCGATTTTTCCTGTGTTGCATAATCGACCTCTAAAATAAAATCCAGCTTTTCTGTAGGAGAGTAAAGTATATACAGGTCATTAAAGATTCTTAATTTCGGATTATTCAAAGCAGTTGGCATTTCATTACCAAGAATAACATTATAATCAAATGAAATCTTAGGGGTTGGTTTATAAGCAAGTTCAATTCCTAATGATTTATTTTTATTATTATCTTCTAACACATTGAATCCGTTCATAATATGCAGACAGCTGCTGAACTTTTCCGAAAAATCATAACTTATTTTCACACCAGACTCATAAAATGGCGCAAAATATGAACCCATGGTAAAGGATGAAAATAAGCTATTTATCGGAAACCCTTCGGTTCCGATGAATGTTAAGAAATAACCGGCATCTATCCATAAGTTCTCGTAAGGGGAAAAGCCAATATTTGCTTCCTGAATATTTTGCATGTTTGAAGGCCAGTTTATTGCCGGGATATCACCATAGTGAAGTGTCATCTTCCCCCGAACGGTTTCGGAATTATAGCTTAATGAAACCTGCGCAATATTTAATTTAAACTGGTCTCTGAAAGGTTCGAATGATGCAAACTGTCTTTGTGTTTTATCTTTGTCTGTATCCCAGGCGTAATACACATCTACGGTCCCTTTTATTTTTAAATTGTTTAATATATCATTTTCCTGAGCCCTTACCTGATTTGGAATTATAATGATTAAAGAAATTAATGTTATAAAAAGTATTTTAATATTTTTCATATTGTATTCAAAATTAATTTAAAAGATTAGATTATTTCGAAATCGAATGAATTCTCCGTCCCTGTGAAACAGTGACGGAGAATTACAAATTTTCCGAAAAACATAAATTACATTATCGATAGTTATGAATGATTTTACATTGCATCTGTATATGCACGTTCACCATGTAATATTTCATCCAATCCTATTTCTTCTTCCTGCTTGCTCAGCTTTACAGAGGTTATTTTATTAATAATCCAAAGCATACTCCATGTAAATCCAAAAGCATAGATTGAACTAACAATTACAGCAACAACCTGCTTTAAAAAGAAAGTTGATTCACCAAAAAACAATCCATTGGAACCGTTTGCATTAACTGCGACTGTTCCAAACAGACCAAGAAATATTATACCTATCATTCCTCCTACACCGTGAACACCCCAAACATCAAGGGCATCATCCCATTGAAGTTTGTTTTTCAATGCAACAGCGAAATAGCATACAATACCAGCAAGTATTCCGATTAAAACAGCAGATGTTGTCGTAACGTATCCTGCGGCAGGTGTAATTGTCGCAAGACCTGCAACAGCGCCGGTAAGCAGCCCTACAAATTTTGGTTTCTTTTCAAGCCACCAGGCAAGAGAGACCCAGACAACAGCCGCAAATGATGCAGCGATATCTGTATTTAGAAATGCATTTGCAGTGATACTATCGACTGCAAATTCGCTTCCTGCATTAAATCCATACCATCCGAACCATAACAAACCTGTTCCGAGTGCAATCAACGGAATACTATGCAGACCGGGGTCAGCAACTTTTCTTCTTCCAACATACAATACAGAAGCTAAAGCCGCCATACCAGCAATATTGTGTACCACAATACCGCCTGCAAAATCCTTAACACCCCAATGCCACAGAATTCCTCCACCCCATATCATATGGACGAACGGGAAATAGACAAGCATTAGCCAAAGGGTTAAGAAAAGTAAATATGCTTTAAATTTTATACGGTTTACGAATGCGCCGGTGATAAGAGCAGGAGTAATAATTGCAAACATCATCTGGTAAGCAATGAATACTATCATTGGAATCCCTGCATTACCAAAGATGGGGATATTGCCGGCGACTGTAGATACACCGGAACTTGTTGTTACGTCAATACCCTTTAAAAAAACCCAGTTAAAATTGCCGACTATACCACCAAGTAAATCAGTACCATCGACACAATTACCACTAAAGCACATCGAAAAACCGAATAAATACCAAATAACTGTCGTCCATCCCATTGATACGAAACTTTGTATCATAATGGCGAGGACGTTTTTTCTTCCTACGAGACCTCCGTAGAAGAATGCTAAGCCGGGAGTCATAAGCATAACAAGACTCGTAGCTAATAGCATAAAACCGGTATTCCCGGTATCCCAATTGGGCATATTAGACCTCCTTTAATTTTAAAGAACAAAAAAGTTTTATAAAAATATTAAAACCTCAAATTACTAACAATGAAAAAATTATTTACTAAATTAACATTAACAGTGCGTAAATTAATTTCAGGGAAATAAGATATTTTCCCGATTAAATTAGTTAGAATTGTTGATGGCAAGAACGGGTATATCTGACAGGCTGATTACGCCTTCAGTAATTTTATATGTGAAATATAATGCAAGCCCTTTTTTTCTTTTCACTCCTAATGCTATCAGGTCAGCATTAATGCTATTTGCATATCTAACTATAGATGATTCGGTGTTTTTGCCAGCTCTGATAACCACACTAAAATCGCCCTTGAAATTTTTTTTGAATTTTTCAATTCTGTCTTTTACAACTTCGTATTCTTCGAAATTTGTTTTTGTGTTTATGTATAGTAAACGGATAGAGACATTATGCTCCTTTAAAAATGAATCAAGAAAATTATAAATTTCAACAGATTCTTTTCGAAAATCAGAAGCATAAATAACTTTTTTCAATTTAGGGTTATTAACAGGTTTATTGATAACAACGACGGGCGTATTTACAAGCCTTAACACTCTTTCTGTATTCGAACCAATCCTTATCTTTCCTGTTTTGTCCGCTGCAGAAGAACCCATTAGAATTAAATCAGGTTTTAAAGTTTCTGCGTAATCCAGGATTTCGTTGTAGATATTTTTCGCTAACTTAACTTCACATTCAATGAAAGATAATTCTTTAAAATACTTAACTTTCATTTCCTTAAGACGATTCAATGAAGCAATTCTGATTCTTTCTAAAGCTTCTTTTAATTCCTTCTCATATGGCTTATAATCTTCCAGGTCAGATACATAGAAATCAGGGAGTTGTGCTACATGCAATAAATGAATAGCTGCGCCGGTTAATCCTGACATATAATTTGCATAGTGTAACAATGCTTCGGAATTTTGAGATAATTCTACCGGAACTAATATTTTCTTCATATAACTTGGTTAAGTGTTTCAAAATTAATACATTATCCATAGAATGAACAGGGAAAAAAGAAAAAACCTGTTTGATTTTTTTAAAAAAAATCTCAAAATTTCATTTTCAGATAAATATTTGTCTATATTCCATATATTGGATTATAATAAGTTATAAAAAAAGGAATTATAATCATAATATATATATTATAATTTATAAATGATGTAATTTCAGTACTTGTTTAATAAAATTTTAATTTATCAATGATGTGAGAAAAGTGATTTTAAATATGATGTTAACTCTCGATGGATGTGTATCAGGACCCAATGGTGAATTAGACTGGTTATTCGAAATAAACGATGATGAAAGAAATAAATTTTTCATTGATTTATATAATTCAATAGACTGTGCTAT
This sequence comes from uncultured Ignavibacteria bacterium, assembly GCA_963806045.1. Taxonomy (GTDB): domain Bacteria; phylum Bacteroidota; class Ignavibacteria; order Tepidaquicellales; family Tepidaquicellaceae; genus DATCHW01. Next base: position 111,291 of record CAWDWP010000017.1, read on the forward strand.
CTTTGGACGGGTTACTTACCAGGCAATGGAACACTTTTGGGCCTCAAGAGAATGGGATATTTCTATTGATGAAAAAAATAGAGCATTTGCCGGGATTATGAATGATTTGAACAAATATATTTTCTCCAGAACTCTCGAGAAAGTTGAATGGTCGAATTCAATATTATTAAAAGGCGATATCACGGAAGAGGTTACGAAACTGAAACATCAGTCCGGGAAAAATATTGTTCTATGCGGCGGAATTGGGATTGCAAAAACTTTCATGAAACTCAACCTGATTGATGAATATCGGCTTATAGTACATCCTATTGCAATAGGCAAAGGAATCCATCTGTTTGAAGATTTGAATGACAAAATGAATCTAAAGCTTTTGAACACAATAAATTTTCCAACAGGAATTACTGCACTTTATTATGAAAAATCTGATTAATTATAAATCATTATAAAAATACGAATATGCGAAAAGTAATTTTACATATGATGTTAACTGTAGACGGTTACGTATCCGGACCGAATGGAGAGTTAGACTGGATATTCGAAGTAAATGATGATGAAAGAAATAAATTCGTCTACGATTTATACAGTTCTATGGATGGAGCTATTGTGGGGCGTGTTACTTATCAGGATATGGAGAAACACTGGCCTTCTGCTGAAAAGGATACTTCAAGCAATGAAAAAGATAGAGCATTTGCGGGGATAATGAATAAATTAACAAAATACGTTTTTTCGAAAACTCTGGAAAAAGTTGAATGGTCGAATTCAATATTATTAAAAGGCGATATCACGGAAGAGGTGACGAAATTGAAACAACAACCAGGGAATAACATTGTCCTATGCGGAGGCGTCGGGATTGCTCAGACTTTTATTAAACTTGGTTTAATTGATGAATATCAACTTATAATGCACCCGCATAAATTAGGAAATGGCCGGTATCTTTTTGAAAGTCAGGAGGAAAGACTTAAACTGAAACTATTGGATACAATAAAATTTCCGTCTGGAATTGCTGCTCTGCGTTACGGGAAATTTGAATAATTATAATATTTTGACTAATGAATTATGAGAAAAGTAATTTTAGCTAATCTGATATCGGTTGAAGGAAACTTTGAAGGACCGAACAGAGAATTAGACATTCAAATCGGGAAATGTTTTACTTTGCTATGGGAAAAGTTGAATGTACTAATATTTCATTTTAATGGAATTAATTTTTTCGTATCCGAAAAATTTCCGTATGATAACTTGTAGAAATAAATTCCACTTGAAAAATTGATCGCATTGAATGTTACTTTGTAAATTCCGGGTTTTAGATGCCCGCTAACAAGAGTTGTGAGTTCTTCACCTGTGATGTAAAAAAAAGCCGCATTTGATATAAGCGGCTTTTTAAAAAAAATTTCTAATAAATTTAAATTTTAGTCCATTGCTCTTTTTCATTCTTACAAATTGAGCATTTCGAAATATCATTTTGATCCACAACAGTATTGCCACAAACAGGGCAAACCCAATATGTAGAGTATAATTTATCAGTTGTCTTGTTGTCTAACGCTTTCGAAGACTCTTCATAATAAACTTTGTGCTTCGCTTCTGTCCGCATGGCAAAATCAAATGATCTTGAGGCTTCTTTTCCATATTCCCCCATTGAATCCGATAATTTTTTGAATTCCGGATACATAGTAGTTACCTCATAAGTCTCCCCTTTTATAGCATCCTCAATATTTTCTTTAGTCGTTTTTACAGTGAAATCCGGTTTTACTTCAGGAGCCTTTTCTCCTAATTTTTCAAGAACTGCTTTATGATTTTTTGCATGAATGCTTTCTGATTTAGATGCAGCTTCAAAAAGTTTTGCAATATTTTCAAAACCTTCTTCTTTTGCTTTCCTGGAATAGGCTTCATATTTCGCACTGGCGGTGGTTTCACCAGTAAAACCATCTTTAAGATTTTTTATTAATTTTTGTTTGTCTGCTTCTGATACAGTTGCTTGCTGCTTACTGCAGCTTGAAAACATTGAAGCAATAAAAATCATTGAAACATAAAGAATGAATCTGAATTTCATAAAACCTCCTTAAATTTAATTTTTGGATTGTTAATTGTTAAATAGTTGTTCTTTTGAATTTTTTGCCCAGTCCTCAATCATTTTTTTGTCATTTTCAGATAGTTTAGCTTCAGGATGCAGAGGAAGATAAAAAGACAATGGCATTTCTCCCTCTTTAACTGCCGTTTCAATTCCGTCCAGCTTATCCATCATTTTGGTTTTATCATAATCGCCCCAAATTGAAAAATTCAAATGCTTTCTTCCCTCTTCAACATCCCGGTTTATGAGGTAAACAACAGGAGACGTCTTACTGTACCAGGGCCATTTAGTTCTGTACGAATGACAATCGTAACAAGATTTTTCAAGTTGGCTTAAAACATTAGCCGGTATTTGCGTATGGGAAGTAATAAATTTATTATTTTCCTCTATCGGATTTGTTGTGTCGGGTTTGGCGAATTGAATAATGATTACTGTAACTATAATTATAAGGAAAGAAAATTTTATAATTTTTTTCATATAATCAAATTATAAAAAAAATATATTAAATTAAATGTATTTTTTAATATTTGCTTAGCTTAAGTTATTGTTTTACAGTAGTTAGTGTAAATAATTGGTCTGCTTTTTTAAAATAATATCTAGATTGATATGTTACTTCGGAATTGATCTAGGTTTATTCTTTTTACAAAAGCTGCAGATGAATCTACTGCAGCTTTTTAATTTTTAATAAATTAAATTCTCAATTAAAAAATTCAACTTTCCCGGTTTCTATATCATAATATGCTCCGACAATTTTAACTTTCCCTTCTTTTACTAATCCCGCTATAACTTTGCTGTCATCTAAAATATATTGCATTTGAAGCTTCACGTTATTTCTGGAAGTTTCGTCAAGCATTTTATCCGGATTAGATTTATCTCCGGTAATAGCCGGCTTTATCTGGTCAACAAGTTGAGTTAGTAATCCAAGCTCAGCATTATCTAATGCACCTTTTACAGCTCCGCATTTACTATGACCCATTACAACTATCAATTTGCTTCCTTTTATCTGTGTCGCAAATTCCATACCTCCAAGGATGTTATCATCTTCCACATTTCCTGCAACACGTGTAACGAAAATGTTTCCAAATCCCTGGTCAAATAATATTTCCGGAGGGACGCGGGAGTCAATACAGGACAGAATAATAGAATGTGGATGCTGGTCGGCTTTTGTATTTTGAATCTGCTCTTTATAATCAGTGTTTTCAAGTTTGCCTTCAATAAACCTTTTATTACCGTTTTTAAGTTCATTCAGTGCATCATCAGCAGTATTAATAACCGGATGATCGTGTTTTTTGACTTTGGTCTCTGTTGTTACTTTAGTTTCCGTTGAATTAGATGCATCTGTTTGTGTTTTCTTTTGCCCGCAAGAAGTCAAAAAAACAGAAATAACGAGAAGTAAAATGTAAATTTTGAATGTTTTCATTTCAAATTAGTTTAATTTAAAATTGATTGTAAATTTATTGTTGAAACATCAAATCATACAACTAAATTCCATTTTTATAGAATCTTATTTGTTACAGGATAATTAAACTAAGCAAATCAAGGTGGGCACACAGAATTCTTTGAATGAAGATTATCTGATTATAAATTGATTCTTCGATAGATATTTTTCAAATTACAAATGTTTCCAATGAATCTACTGCAGATTTTTAATTTTTAATAAATTAAATTCTCAATTAAAAAATTCAACTTTCCCGGTTTCTATATCATAATATGCCCCGACAATTTTAACTTTCCCTTCTTTTACTAATCCTGAAATGACTTTACTGTGTTTTAAAATATTTTCAATTTGAAACTTCACATTATTTCTTGATGTTTCATTAAGCATTTTATCGGGATTAGATTTGTTTCCGGTAATAGCAGGCTTTATTTGGTTAACAAGCTGGGTTAGATTTCCAAGTTCAACATTATCGATAGCACCTTTTACAGCCAAACAATTACTATGACCCATTACAACTATCATTTTGCTTCCCATAATTTGTGTTGCAAATTCCATACTTCCAAGAATGTTGTCATCTTCCACATTTCCTGCAACACGTGTAACGAAAATGTTTCCAAATCCCTGGTCAAATACTATTTCCGGAGGAACACGGGAATCAATGCAAGATAGAATTATAGAATGAGGATGCGGGTCATCTTTTGTCAATTGAATCTGCTCTTTATAATCCATGTTCTCAAGTTTGCCTTCGATGAACCTTTTATTTCCATTTTTCAGTTCATTCAGTGCATCATCGGCAGTAATAATTTCCGGATGCTCGTGTTTTTTTACTTTAGTTTCAGTCGTGACTTTAGTTTCAGATAAATTAGAAGTATCTGTATCGGTTTTCTGTTTTCCGCAAGAAGTTAAAAAAACGGAAATAACGAGAAGTAAAATGTAAATTTTGAATGTTTTCATTTCAAATTAGTTTAATTTAAAACTGATTTTAAATTTATTGTTGAAACAACAATTCATTCAACTAAATTCCATTTTTATAGAATCTTATTTGTTACAGGAGAATTAAACAAAGCCATTTCGAGGATTAACTAATAATTGAGAAAATCTATCTTTTCAGGCAATAGATTTTTCCATTTGTACTTGAAAAAATAATTGCATCGTCTGAAATATATGGTGTCGAAAATATACCACCAAGTTCACACTCCACCTCCAGAAATTGTTCGTTTGATTTTATGATTGAATAAATATCGTCCCGGTATGAATCATCTTCCTTAAAGTATTTATATCGTGAGCTTTGATATGTGTCAGTTTCAAAACTCCAAATTTTGTTCCCTAGTTTAATCTGATGCCATGCAACTTTCCATTTGTTGTTCCGAGGTATAACATACTGTCGCTGAATGCATTATTTCCAAATACAAGAAATTCCATATTGACATTCCAAAACTCTTCACCTGTGGCGGGATTTACAGAAATTAATTTTCTCTCGTCAGCCGAACCTATGTAAAGAATTGAATTATGTATATTGATTGTTCAGTCCCCATCCATTTTGTGAAGGATTTATTCCAATGACAATAACCATTATTTTGGTCAATTGCATAAACATTATAATCTCTCGCACCGATAAAAACCAGATTTTTAAAAACCGAGGGTGAGCCCTGCACTTCTCCTATCGGAAAGTATAGCTGACCAACAGTTTTAAATTTCCAGATTAATTCTCCATTCGTTAAATTAAGCGCATAAACAAACCCGTCAAACGAACCAAAGAATATTTTGTTGTTGTCTATGGCCGGGGTTGTATGAATTATATCGCCGGTTTTAAACGTCCAGATTAAAGTACCACTCTCGGAATTGACAGCGTAAAAATTTCCATCACCTGAACCGAAATATAAAATATCATTTAAAAGAACCGGAGTGGAATGGAAATAATCAGCAAAATCATATTTACGCTCACCATTTGTTGAAAACTTCCAGTGCAATTTACCCGATTGAATACTTAATGAGTAAAGATTTCCATCGCCTCCGTTTAAAAAGATATTCTCTTTACCGATACATACATTCGACCTGATTTCCCCTTTTGTATGGAAATTCCATTGTTCTTCTCCTGTGTTTATATCCAGGACATGTAAAGTACTATCAAGTCCGCCGATGTAAACAAGGTTTTCTTTTAAAACGGCGAAGAATATATTGCGGAATTAATTTTAAACTCCCATTTTATTTTCGGAAGATCGCGAAAATCCGACACATGAATTGAAGTTTGTGAAAACACGTTGGAGAATAACAAATTCACCACTATGAATACAAATAATCTCGCAAGCGGGTTCTTTTTAATATTTACATTTTTATTATTCATAAAATTATTTAAGTAATTAGTACTAAGATTAATTTTGTTAAAATTATTACATAGTAATTTTCAATTTACTTATACGTTATACGAGCATAATTTAAATATGTTGGATTTTATTTCCAGAATTTTATTGAAATAATGAGTTAAAGAATGAATGTTCGGGAAAGTACTAACTATAATATTTTAAATCTTTTAATATAAAAAGCGGGGATATCAGAGTTAAAATTACAAGGTATCGATTAAAATTTATTATTGAGTTAATCATATTTACCTTTATCCTCACCCCGCATTTGTAATGTTCGTTCAAGGGTATTTTTTCAAAATTTTTTTTATTCATCTTTTATTAACAAAAGCGGGGATATCAGAGGTAAAATTACAAGGTATCGATTAAAATTTATTATTGCGTTAATCATATTTACCTTTTGCCTCACCCCGCATTTGTAATGTTCTTTTAAAAATACTTTTCTTCCAAATTTTTTTTCCATTTTTTATAACCAAAAGCTGGGATGTTATGGTAAAATTGATGGGTATCAATTATATTTTTATTGCGTTATTATATATACCTTTTGGCGCATCCCGCTTCTGGTAGAATTTTTATAATTATGTTTTTTTCTTAATATTTATTTTCCTTATTTGTTAATAATACTGTTCTGTAATGGTAACCGTATATTGAATATGTGATAGCTTCCGAAATTAAAGAAGGTTTTCTGATAATTGTCCAGGATACTAATTTCCAGAAATGAAATTTTCCTTTACCTTTAATACCTATTTTCCAGATTGCTTGTGATAATGCTTTTAACTGTAAACGTAATGATAATTTTGTATTAACCGCTATTTTATTGTATTCCTTAAGATAAGTGATAATTCTTTTATAATAATATTTGGGAGCAAATATTGTATCAATTACTTTTTTATATCCTTCCATTAAAGATTCGGGATTCATAACAGGAACAAAATTCAACGAAAAGTCTGTGTTATCACCAGTAGGAACTGATAATATCCTTCTCTCAGTATGGAGTCTTTTATATAATTTTGTTTCGGGAATCGCATGAAGAAGTCCAACCATAGCAGTTACAATACCGCTTTTTTGAATAAACTTTATCATATTGTCAAAAGTATTTGGTGTGTCAGTATCAAATCCCAAAATAAATCCACCCTGAACTTCGATACCATTCCGTTGTATAATTTTAACTTTTTCAAGCAAGTCTTTCCTGGTATTGTGTATTTTCCCGCAAGATATCAGCCCGCATTCTTCGGGTGTTTCAATACCAATAAATACAGAATCGAAGTTAGCTTTCTGCATCAGTTCCAATAATCTCGAATCGTCTGCCAGATTTATCGAAGCTTCGGTATATAATGTGAATGGTTTATTTTTCAATTCCATCCATCGAACAATTTTTCGAAGAATACGCACCGCCTCTATTTTATTACCGATAAAATTATCGTCCACAATAAAAACACCCCCACGCCAACCGTAGTCATATAATGCGTCCATTTCTTCAATAACTTGTTCAGGTGATTTCAATCTTGGCACTCTGCCATTCATTATTATAATATCGCAAAAATCACAATTGTACGGACAACCCCGTGAAATCTGCATTGATAAAGATGCATAATCATTAGAATTAATTAATGACCACATTGGTACAGGAGATATTGTTAGATCGGGTTTTTCGTCTGATTTGTAAACATGTTTAAGACTGTTACTTTCGAGGTCTTTTAGAAACATAGGAATAGTTATCTCGCCTTCATTCAGGACAAAGCAATCAACATTTTCAAAATCAAGATATTCATTCGTAAAAAGAGGACCTCCTGCGACAATAAATTTTCCTAATAGCTTTGCTCTTCTTGCAACTTCTTTTGCAGATTTTCTCTGAACCACCATTCCACTGATAAAAACATAATCTGCCCAAATGATATCTTTATCTCCTAATTCCGCAGCATTCAAATCTATAAGTTTCTTCTCCCATTTTTCAGGAAGCAATGAAGCGACTGTCAATAAGCCAAGTGGTGGTAATGACACTTTTTTGCTTATAAACGGAAGAGCATGTTTAAAGCTCCAAAATGTTGCGGGATATTCAGGGTATATTAACAGTACTTTCATGTCTTTTTATTAAGTATCGAAATACTTTCAGTGAATGCTTTTAAAATTCCGATAGAAGGAACGGATTTTGATGGCTCTAAGCGAGTCCTGATTGCAAGTTTCTCAAGAATATTATCAACATGGCTTTTTACACTATGTTCTGAAATATGAAGTTTTTGAGAGATTTTATTATTAGTAAAGCCATCGCTGACCAGGATAATAATTTCTTTTTCCTGCTTTGTTATTTTTGCGGCATCTGTTAATTTTGCTTTACCGCTTTTTATGGCATGTTCGATAATTTTAGTAAATAATGAATCATCTAAATTCGAAGGTAAAACTTTTACTCCTTCGGCAACAGCTTTTATCGTTGACAGGAATTCATCAGGTGTTGCATTTTTTAAAATAAAACCTGATGCACCTGCATTTACAAACTGTAGTATATCCGCTTTAACAGGAACAAGATCCATAATAATTACTTTTGAATCGGGAAATTCTTTCTTGACAATTTCAACTAATGTAAGACTATTCTGACTTCGTAAACCAAGGTCAAGGAGAATTACGTTAGGTTTAAGTTCGTGAATTTTTTTAATTGTATTTTCACCTTTTTTTATTGATTCTGCAATAATTGAAATATCATGGTTTGGTTTTAGAATTGATATAATTCCTTCCCTGAGTACCTTATTATCTTCAATTACTAACAGCCTAATTTTAGTTTTCTTGCTTTTCATTTTTAATAAATGCAAAAAATTATATGAAATAATATCTTATACCTGATTAAAGATATGGAAATGCAATTAATTAAGTTATAGTGCATATGGACGAAAAAGGAACTAATCCGAATGGATTAGAAATAAACAATTGTTTTACCAAATCGATATAACAGCTTAATATGATAAAATTAATTAAGATAATATTCATTTTCCCCTTTCAAATGAAGGTCAGGGTTTTTCTAGTCTTATTTATATAACTGCCCTACGTTCAAATTATTAGCATGTAAATCAAAATTACAGCCAGCAACGGTCATAAGAACTAGTGTCAGCAAATCCAAGAATGTTAGAAGTTTTTCCGTTTGTATATTTGCCCATTATTTTTTTGTTGTTGGAAATGTGAAGAATAATTGCAATTAAAACAGGTGCAGTTAATCCATAAAGAATCGCTGAATAAATCAGCGCTTTAATTGGTGAAATACCAATGTAATTCAACGATAACCCAAGGATCAGTGAAATGGCAATGATGATATAAAATGCTTTTGCTTTGATGAAATTTTTTATTCAATCCTTCTTTCCAGCCAAATGTTTCAGTGATGATATAAGAAAGTGAACCACTCAAAACGGGAATGGCTAAAAGTCCGGTGCCGATTACACCAACTGCAAAAAGTAAATATGCTGCATTTCCTGCTAATGGTTTCAATGCCTGAGCCGCTTGTTCAACGGTATCAATCTGATGAATATTGCCATTAAATAAAACCGAACCTGTAGTTAGAATAATAAAGAACATAACAAGATTTGAAAATAACATTCCAAAATCGACATCCTGTTGCATTTCGTGTAATAATTCTTTTGTTCACCACTAAATGTTTTTTCTTTTGCTTCATATCTTCCACTTCCATCGTTGCCTGCCAAAAGAAAAGATAGGGTGAAATAGTAGTTCCAAGGATGGCAACAAGAATGCTGATAAAGTTTTTGTCAAACTTTATTGTTGGAATAAAAGTGGCTTTCAAAACTGCTACCCAATCTTGTTTGTATAAAAACGGAACAATCAGATAAACTAAAAGAACAAGGCAGAGATATTTCAGAACAGAAGCAATTTTTTGATAAGGCAAATAAATAATTAACACTAAAAGTATGATGGTGAAAACAACGCTGAAATAAGTTGCCTGAATTGAAGGAAATAACAGATTACCTACTGCTCCCATTCCTGCAATGTCAGCACCTATGTTCATAACAATGGCAGGAAAACTAAACAACAACATTAAATACAAAACAGGTTTTGAATAATTTGTTTTAAGCGTTCCTGCTAAACCATGTGAAGTAACCAAACCAATTCTTGCACACATTTCCTGAATGGAAGCCATGAGCGGAAATGTAATAAGTGCAGTCCAGAGAGTTGAAAGTCCGTATGCAGCACCTGCCTGTGAGTAGGTTGCAATGCCCGAAGGGTCATCATCGCTTGCACCTGTAACAAGTCCGGGTCCAAGTATTTTCCAAAAACGAATAAGTTTATTTTGGTTTTTTTTCATGTTATTCATTAATTATATCTCATATTAATAATTAATATTATAATGAACAGTGATATTTTTTCCAATATACTCCGGTATTTACTTTGGGACCACAGTAACAATTTCCATTAAAATGTTCTGAAACAAAGTGTGCCGTAGCATTTCAGTCTTCTTTATCTTCATCAGGATCATTTTGCTCATCACTACCTAAACTGTATAGATTATTCGCTTCATCTTCATTTCCTACTTTTTCCTGTTCATCATCCAGTTCTGATCCGGGGACATCCAAGTCACTGCCGGATTCATCTTCGACAAAATCCTTTTCGTTATTTTTTCCCAATTTACTTTCCTGGCTTGATTCTTTTGATTTTGTAATATCTTCCGGATCTACACTCTTCTCTTCTTTATCTTTACTGTAAATGTCTTCACTGTCCGGATAAGAAGGGTATCCCGGAAGATCTGCTTTCCCATCTTTATTTGCCTGTTCATCTGACAGTTTTGTTTTATTGCCTTTTTTTTTCATATCATTAATAAATTTAATTATGTTAATTTTAATAATTTGTAAACCTTTAAGTTATTTATATACCCGGAAATATAATTTATTTTCTTATACTCCATAATAGCTTTATAACATCGGTATCAATACGATTATACTTCAACTTTTTTCTCGTCTGATGAAACCAATTCCATTGTTAATTCTTTTTGATCTACCTTAATCAATTCAACTTCGCATAGAAGTGTCACTTCTTCGCCTAACATAAATCCTCCGGTTTCTATTAATGTGTTCCAGGTAAGTTCCCAATCACTTCTATTAATTTTTCCGGTAACTGTAAATCCGGCTCTTTCCTTCCCCCAGGGATCTTTTATTATTCCTCCGAATTGCATATTCAATTTAATATTTTTGGTAATGCCTTTCATAGATAATTCCCCCCATAATTCATAATTGCCATCCGGGTCGGGTTTTTCAATGGTATTTGAGACGAAGGATATCTGTTTATGGTTTTGCACATCAAAAAAATCAGCACTTTTTAAATGTTCATCCCGTTTTGCATCACCCGTAGTAACTGAAGCAGCATCTATCCATAAATCAATTTCTGCAGTTGAAAAATCTTTACCGGATGTATAGATATCTGCATCAAATTTTTTGAATTCACCTTTAACATTTGCAATCATCAAATGTTTTACTTTAAAAGTAATTTCACTGTGTGACGGATCTACCGACCATTTCGTTTCATTCGTTTTAATTTTCATTTTGTTTGTTTTATTTCGTTATTAAATATGAGTTATTTCTTCTTAATTGTTTATTTATAATAATTGAATTCTAAAGTTGAAGCCATAAGAATCTCCTATTATATTGGGCTGCAACTGCATACGCTGCAATCAGACCTTTTTTAGGATTTTTTGAATCAGATTTATCCCCTTTTTCATGTTTGTCAACAACCCAGGTAGCAATATAGTAACCAAATGCAGCACCTATTAAGTCATCAGATGTCCAATGCCAATCCTGATAAACTCGTGAAGCCATGGTGATTATTGCGGGAACATAAAATAAAACTTTCAACCAAACCGGTTTAACATTTCTTGACAGAACTGTTGAAATTACAAAAGCAGCAGTTGAATGTCCTGAGGGCATTGAATGATAACTCTCGTTAAGAAGACTGGAGAAGGGACGATAAGTTTCGTTGCCCTGATTCAGGTTTGGTCTTGCTCTGCCGATTGCAACCTTTAGTATGTAATTTATTCCCCCTGCATAGATTGAAGCTTGCCCTATTTCATAAGCAATTTTCTTCGCTGTCATATCCCCCGTTATTACCGAATACAAACCGAATCCGGTGAAAAACACAACAGGAGAATATAATTCACCATACATTCTTCCGAATATTATCGGAGCGCTTTTATAAAACCTTTGGTCGTCTCTTAAAACCGCATCCCGTATTGGCTGGTCGGCAAGCATAGTCAAACCTCCTACGACGGTTACCAAACCCATTTTTAGATAATCATTTCCGTCCCATTTTGAAGGTTGCTTTATGAAGTCGAATGTCTCATTTGTGAACTGGGAAAATGTATATTTGTTTTGTGCAAATAACGGCGATAAATTTAATATTATAAATAGACTTAATATAAAAAATTTATTTCGCAATATTTTTATTTTATTATTTGTCTTATTAGTCAATTCACATTATAATTCTTGTTCATAGGGAATAAGTAATAAATTATCAGAGTTTAAAATTCCCTAAATTTATCATTAGATAAATTCTTTGCTCAGTTCTAACACTATGAAAGCTACCGATATCACGTGTATATCTGTCGTTGTAGTATATCAAGTGTTCAAATCCAATGTTTAGATTTCCTATAAGCCTGATAGTTATTCTGGGTTTGATTATTCCAATATAATTATTTCCCGCAAGTCCAACATACGTACTAATCCAGTAAAAATAACTTATGAACTGGAGGCTTCCCCAACCGAGATTAATACCGAAATCAAACTTTCCATCCATTCCACCTCCATAATTATAATCCCTGACTTGTGAAGTATCCGGACCGAATTTGGAACTGTTTCCGGCTAATGGTACTATTCCGAGATGTATATTTGTAAAAATATAAGAATCTTTAGAAAGCGGTAACGGATATTTCGACATTATTCCTCCTCCAATACCTATGTTTCCAAGCTCAAAAGTTTTATTATCAAAGTAATCAAAATGCTGGAATATACCCATTAGCATTTCAAGTTTACCGGATTGAACGTTTTTTCCAAATAAAACTCCATATCCCGTTACATTTTCAACAATTTTTCTTCCTACTCCTATATTTAATGCTCCCCGAACCGTAAAGAAATCATAAGGCTTCCATTGTCTTTTTTCCTGCGGATATCCATAATCAAGTTGAATATTAACTATTGCGTTTTGAGCCCCTGTCCAGAATTGGCTTCCATCGTTTAGCTTTCGCATACCTCCTGATAACTCGATATTAAGAGGTTCTTTCTGATATACTTCATTACTTGTTACTCTTTTATATTTTCCCTGAATAAGTCTGTTAAAAAATCTAGTCGGGCTGAGTACTGCCGCTGCTAATTCTCTAAATATTCTCTCAGACCCGGTTGTCCGGTCATCCAATATATTTGAACCTAATCTGTAAAGAATTTCTCCGAAAAATGCTCCGCTGATGGATGTATTGATTATATCATTATATGCCGGGAGTGTATTTTCACCTAAATACTCCCACAACAAACTCCCTCCTGTCGCAAAAGGAATAGATTCCCAGAAATTATAGCCATTAGACCTTGCAGATGTAAAATTTAGTCCCCCTGTGTAAGGATGAGCAATAAAGTTCATTCCAAATCTGTCGAAATCCCATTCCCAGCCCGTATTTAAATTATGTTTCCAGGAATTAAATCCAACCCTTCCGAAATCAAAGTTTAAAATATATCTGTTGATTAATCCGTTAAAAACATGTAAACCCAGTACTTCGGCCATTGGTATCCATAAAGGATATTTTTTGTTATATACAGTATCATCGTTCAATAAATCACCGAACATATTATATCTTGTTGAGTCATAGGATTTAATCTTATCTTCCTCAGTTTTAGCTGTATCATTAGCTTTAACTATCTTCTCATCCTTTTTTCCCTTTATGGAATCATTTTTTATAGTATCCTTTGGGATAGCAGAAGAATTGTGAGGAAGGAAATTAACGGATTCATTAATTGGTTCGCCATCTTCTATTACATTTATTGCTTCAAATTTCTGTATTATTCTTTCAACATTTTTGTCTTTTGCATTTAAAACCACCTGACTGTAGCATAGAGATGAAAGGGTCAAAAAAATAATTAATAAAACAACAGCAAATGATATTCGAATTTATTTTAATAAGATTTTTTTCATTTATGCTTATTTCTTTCAAGTTTTACATTCTTATCCTTTATCACTGCATATTTAGTGAACAATGTTCCCTGTTTATTTACACTTTCACAATTTATTAATTGCAAATTGATATCAAGTTTTTCTTCTATTACAAAATTACCTCCCGCTCCGAATATTTTTGGTTCGATTGTCAGCCAGAATTCATCAATTAACTGCTCTTTTAAAAATGACGTAGCAATATGCGGTCCGCCAACTACTAACATATTTTCATTTCCTTCCATTTCAAAGTGTTTTGTCAGGTTAACCGGAGATTCACTTCGAAATTCAAGCTGTCCCAAAATTTCATAATTTTTGTATTTAGAAGGTTCTTTTGTCATAATAATAAGAAGATGATTTGGGTTCGCTTTGACCGGTTCAAAATTAAAAGTATTGCTTCCCATTACTATTAACCGGGTATCATTCCATATCTTTTTAAAATATTCCTGATCCTGCTGGATGACCAGGATTTAACGTGAGGGTTATACCATTTAGTTATTTTTCCATCTAACGTTGACACAAAAACAAGAATAGTTTTCAATTTTTTATTGCTAATTGTTATTAAGTAAGAGCATATAAGTTTTCACTGCTTGCCTTTTCACGGTCTGAAATTTTTATCTTACCCAAAAAGTTTATCGCAAGTGTTTCTTCTTCTATCTGCTCTTTAACAAAGCATCGCATAAAGTTCAGGGTTTCCCTATCCTCTTCATCAAAACTCATTTTTACAAGTTTATGGAAAAGTTTTGTGTTTTCTATTTCATGCTCAAATACTTTTTCAAAACAATAATTTATATTCTCAGGATTTTCCGGGGGAGAAAATATTGATGTTAAATGCACTTCCGCTCCTCTTTTTAAAATATATTCCAATATTTTCATCATATGTTTGTGCGCCTCATCTGCGTGCCTTGATAGGACATTAGCAATCCCATAGAATCCCTGGTTTTCAGCCCATGATGCATAACATAAAAAAGTTTGTGAAGCTTGTGCTTCTTTCGTCATTTGCTCATTCATCTCTGCTGTGAGAGTTTTTGAAAGTTTGTTTGTTTCCATTTAAATTTTTTATATTTTTAAATAAAAGTAATTCGTTTAAAAACTCCTTAAACCTTTTGGGTTTTTGTCCATCTATTATATTATTTCATCAATATTCATCAACAGAACTGAATTAGTCTATATTGATTCTTTATTAAAAATTCGGAATTAACCGAATAGCTAAATTAAGAATTAGAAAAATTAATTTTTTTAATTCTTTATATTAATAAAAAACCCAACTTCATAAACTGGATTTAATTCCATGCCTGAATTCTCCGGTAATCCATACCGGAGATTTCATACTTATGTTAGAATTTACTGATTTTATTTTCGATTCTTTATATTGACCGAAGTAAAATAAGTGCGACTAAAACAGCGCCTATAATTGCAAATATAAGGATAGTATCCGAACTAAACTGAACATCCGAAATCTTTTGTACTTCATCCGGCTTCATTGGAATGTATTTTCCATCTTCAAGTCTTTAAAAACTGAATGTTTTTCAATCCATATTCGTCTACCAGATTTGAATTTAATTCCTGAAATGTACTCGTAGTAGATGTCAGGTAACGTGTTATTTCTTTTTTAACAATATCCTGTGACTTTAAGAAAAGCGGCATGAATAATATTAAAACAGCAATTAAGATTAGCTTTTTCATGATTTTTTATTGTTTAAGTTTATAAATTTTATCTTCATTTCACTTCACATTTTTAAATAAAATCAGCGTCCCGCCCTGAGTAAAAGCAGTACGACTAAAACTGCTCCTATTATGGCAAATATTAAGATTACATCCGAATCAATCTGAACTTCCGAAATCTTTTGTACTTCATCAGGCTTCATTGGAATGTATTTTCCGTCTTGAAGCTTTAAGAATTTTATATTTTTCAATCCATATTGATCTACTAGATTCGAATTTAATTCCTGAAATGTACTCGTAGTAGAGGTCAGGTAATGTGTTATTTCTTTTTTAACAATATCCTGTGACTTTAAGAAAAGAGGCATGAATAATATTAAAACGCTCATTAAAATTAATTTTTTCATGATTTTATTTTACAGTTAAAGTTTTTTAAATCCATTTTAAAATGTTGGTTTAATTTATCATAATACTGTTGAATAAGTAATAGTGCAGAGGGATGAAAAAGGAACTAACCCATATGGATTAGTAATTAATTGCCTATATATAAGAATACAGAATCTTCAGGATTTTTAAATTCTTTTATGCGGAATATATTGTAATTTATAATTTATATTGGAATAAAAAAGTCGTTTTGCGTCTTATTATTGGTAAAATTCATTCGTATTAAAAAACTAACTATAAAGAACTAATCCCTTTTTCATCCCTTTGGTCTATACTATTATTATTCTATTATCCGTATAATTACTATGAAGAATTCCCATATTTTAATATGATGGCTAAAGAATTATAGAGGAGAATGAAAATAAGAAGTTGATGATGAATTAAAGAAGAAGAAAATAAATAACTTTATAGAATAGTTCCTATGAAAAAAAGAAATGTAGAATTTAAACGTAATACTCTTCCAAAAACCCCGACCAGTATTCAAGGATTGGATGAAATCACAGGCGGAGGATTACCGAAAGGCAGACCAACGCTTATATGCGGGGGCGCAGGTTGTGGAAAGACACTCTTTGCTATGGAGTTTCTCGTTCGCGGAGCTACTCTGTACAATGAGCCGGGTGTCTTTATTTCATTCGAGGAAACTGAAAAAGAGCTCACGGCAAACGTTGCTTCATTGGGTTTCGATTTAGATAGTCTTGTAGCAAAGAAAAAGATTTGGCTTGAACACATTCACGTTGAAAAAGAAGAAGTAGAGCAAAACGGTGAATACGATTTAGAAGGTTTGTTTATCAGAATCCATCATGCAATTGAAAGCATCGACGCCAAACGTGTTGTACTGGATACATTAGAAACTCTTTTTTCGTGGCTGCCTAAACCCCGTATATTGCGCGGTGAATTGCAAAGATTATTGCACTGGCTTAAAAAGAAAGGCGTAACAACTATAATTACTGCAGAGCGGGGCGATGGTGCCTTAACCCGTCATGGCCTGGAAGAATATGTCTCCGATTGTGTAATTCTGCTTGATAATCGTGTCAACGATCAATCCTCCATACGACGTCTAAGAATTGTTAAATATCGCGGTTCAACGCATGGAACGAACGAGTATCCATTTCTTATCGACGAAGATGGTTTTTCTGTTCTGCCTGTCACTTCTCTGGGACTGAATCACGTTTCATCCAGAGATAGAGTTTCAACAGGTATTCCGCGTCTTGATACAATGTTATCCGATAAAGGATACTTTCGTGCGAGTACAGTACTTGTTTCAGGCACTGCAGGAACAGGCAAAACAAGCATTGCTGCTCAATTTGTTGAAGCAGCATGCAAGCGTGGAGAACGTGTACTCTATTTTACTTTCGAAGAATCCCCCGGACAACTTGTACGCAATATGCGTTCAATTGGTATCGATTTAGAACCATGGATGACACAGGGGCTGCTTCATTTTCACGCAACCCGTCCCACACTCTATGGCCTCGAAACTCACCTGACAACGAGTATAAGATTAATTAATAAATTCAATCCTCATATAGTTATTCTTGACCCTATTAATGCATTTGTGAGCGGAGATAACCAGACTGAAGTCAATACAATGCTGGTACGACTTGTAGATTTTCTTAAAATGAAGCGGATCACAGCTTTCTTCACAAGCCTCTCATCCGCCGGCGATAATAGTATCGAGACAACTGACGTTTATGTTTCATCCCTGATAGATACATGGCTGCTTTTGCGTGATATTGAAATCGGCGGTGAACGGAACAGGGGATTATACGTTCTGAAATCTCGCGGTATGGCTCACTCAAATCAGATTCGCGAGTTTAAACTGACGAACCATGGTATCGAATTGCTTGACGTTTATGTTGGTCCGGGTGGTGTTTTAACGGGTTCCGCGCGGCTATCTCAGGAAGCTAAAGACGATGCAGAACAATTATTGCGTCAGCAGGAAATCGGAACCAAACAATTTATATTAGAGCGTAAACATGAAGCTTTAGAAGCTCAGATTGTTTTATTAAATTCTGAATTTGAAGCAGAAAAATCTGAAGCTCTCAAAATAATCGGGATTGAAAAAGCAAGGAATGAACGATTCATACAAGACACGGTAAAAATGGGTAAGAGTCGAAGAGGTGATGTTTCTATGAAAGTAACCCGAACAAAGAACAAAAAAATATTTAGTAAAAAAAGCATATTATGAAAATCAAAAATAAAAAAATAAAGACCAATCAAGGAAAAGATGAGCCTCCAAAAGCGAGATGCGCCATTTGGGATTTGCGTCTTTATGTTGCCGGTAAAACTCCGAAAGCCGTTACTGCGCTCAAGAATCTCAAATTAATCTGCGAAGAAAAATTGAGGGGGAAATATAATATTGAAGTGATTGACATCCTGAAAAATCCAAAGATAGGCAGCGATGATCAAATACTCGCACTCCCGACATTAAAGCGAAAATTACCGCTCCCGGAAAAGCTGATAATTGGTGATCTTTCAAATACAGAAAGTTTACTTGTGGGATTAAACCTTAAATGACGTATATAAAGAACAATTAAATCTTATTTATTGCTATTTTCCTGAAGCAGTTTTACTATTTTTTCGAGTTCATTTATCCTTTTATCGCGTGCATCTAATTCCTCTTGTTTAATTTTTAATTTCATATTCAAATCGGTGAGATTTTTCTCAACCTCGCTTTTATCCCAGTAACCTATATCTTCGAAGTAACCTTTAAAAAGAAAGTTGTGCTTCAAAGCTTCCATATTCTGAGAAAAACTGAATGAACCCTGCTCTAAATTTGCAGTTGTTTGATCCGCGTTTCGGATTAAAGATTTAAGATTATTTGCAAAAGTAGTATCTGTTAATAATGTTCCCACCACGCTTTCGCTCGAGTTCATTTTATTTGTTATTTCCGCGATGTCTTGTGTTATCGCTCTCATTTTCTGTGTCATTGGAACAACTTCTGTTGTTATTATATCAACACTTGACGAAATATTCCGTAGAACATTATTTACTAATCCCGCTGATGATGCGAACCCTTTCATTGTTGAATCGACATAGTTATACAAAGATTCATTATTGATAAGCTGTCCTAAAGTTCCTTTTCCGTTTTTAATACTTGATATCATTTCTCCGACGTCTTTCGTGATGACAGTTGCATTGTCACCGGTTTCTTTCAGGGATTTTAAAATATCTTCTGCATCAACAGGTTTAATAGATTCAAGCCAGTCATTATCTTCCACGGATTGAGCAGATTCATTTCCCGGTGTTATATCTATAATTTTATTTCCAATAAGTCCTTCAGAAACAACTGAAACTTTTGAATCCCGTTTTATGAACTGCTTCACACTGCTTACGATAGTAAGTACCACCCGGACTTTAGTTCCGGACATAATTTCAATTTTACTTA
The DNA here is from genome assembly GCA_963806045.1 of uncultured Ignavibacteria bacterium. Classification (GTDB taxonomy): domain Bacteria; phylum Bacteroidota; class Ignavibacteria; order Tepidaquicellales; family Tepidaquicellaceae; genus DATCHW01. The sequence goes on from CAWDWP010000017.1 coordinate 130,820, forward strand.
CAGTTCCGACGCTGATTCCGTTAAACCTCACATTGCTTCCTTCCAATAAGCCGCTGACTTTTTCGAAAACTGATTGAATCTTCATTGTAGAAGTAAATAAATTTTGCTTGCTTCCGATTACGAAAAGCGCAACCAATAAAAGAAACGCTCCTACAATAATAAAAAGAGCAGATACGAGTTTAGTACTTTTTTTCTTTTCCATTTTAAGTATGACTTAAATAGTTATTAAAAATCTTATTCAAAAAATCCTTTGACAAATTCATCCTCTGATTTTTGAAGTTCGTCGAAGGTGCCTTCTGCTGCAAAGACACCATCTTTCAACACAACCATTCTGTCAGCAGTTAATTCTGCACAATGTATATCATGAGTAACTATAACTGAAGTTACCTTGAACTTTTCCTGCATTTTCAATATCAAGTTGCTTATCTCTTTTGACGTTGCAGGGTCAAGACCTGTTGTGGGTTCATCATATAATATTATTTCCGGTTTCAAAATTAATGTGCGTGCAAGCCCTATTCGTTTTTTCATACCACCGGATAATTCAGAGGGCATTTTGTCGAGGGCTTCTTCCAGACCGACATTAGCAAGAACTTCTCTGATTCTTTTTTCGACTTCCTCGGAAGATAATTTTTCCTTCCTTATAAGTGGAAATTCGAGGTTTTCCCTGACACTCATAGAATCATAAAGCGCACCGCTTTGAAAAATAAAACCAATTTTTATCCTTAGCTCCCGTAATTCTTTTATGGAAAGATTCGGGACATCTTCTTTTAAAACATTTACATTCCCGCTGGTTGGCATCATCAACCCCACAATACATTGTAAAGTGACAGATTTACCGGAACCGGATTTCCCGAGAATAATTAAGGTTTCACCTCTGTAAACTTTAAGGTTAACATCTTTTAAAATATCATTACCACCAAGAGTCTTTTTCAGATGCTCAAGGTCAATTACAATTTCCTTTGTCTCAGATGATTCGGCTTTTGTATCGGTATTTTCTGTCATTTTATTCATTATATGTTTTATAATATCATTGTTATTTGAACTGCAATCATATCAAGAATAATAACCAATAAAGATGCATATACAACGGAAACATTTGCCGCTATGCCAACACTTGCTGTTCCTCTTGAAGCCGTATATCCCTGGTGAGTTCCAACTAAGCCGATTGCAAATCCGAAAAAGAATGTCTTTATAGTTGAAGGGATAATATCTGCAAAAGATAAAGCCGAAAACACTGTAGAAAAATATAATTGAAGGCTTTGTCCGCTAAAAATATTTAAAGCAGTAAAGCCGCCAATCAGAGCAATGGTATCTGCATAAATAATAAGCAAGGGTATCATTAAAGTGGTAGCTGTAATTCTTGTCACCACAAGATATTTGAATGGATTAGTCGCCGAAACTTCCATTGCATCTATCTGTTCAGAAACTTTCATAGACCCGAGTTCAGCTCCAATTCCCGAGCCTATCTTCCCTGCACATATCAATCCGGTAATGACTGGTCCTATTTCCCGGACTATGGAAATAGATATCATCGTTGGAATCAAGGAAACCGCACCGAATTTTGTAAGCATAGGAATTGACTGCAGTGCAAGAACAAATCCAATGATAAATCCTGTTACGCTTACAAGACCTAATGATTTATTCCCGACTTCAAAAAACTGTTTAAACATTTCCTTAAATTCAAAAGGAGGTTTAAAGACTTCTTTAAAATACCTCATTGCAAAATTAAATAAGCCGTAAACAGTCAGCAGAAAGTTATTTAAGTATTTTGGTAATGTCTGGTTCAAAAATTTATTTATTTAATTAATTATCTCTTCTGATTTTAATATCCATGAATGGATTTGCAATTCCAAGTATTATGCCGAATGATATATCAGTAATATCAGAATCTTGTTTTCTAAACATAAATGTATGACGAATTTTTATATGAGGAAATATTAAAAGTTTATGATTCCTTAACGAATAACCGAATGTCAGTTCGGGAAATATTCCCTGTTTATCAAAGTTAGTAAAATAACCTGCTCCCATCGACAAAACACCTGTACCCTGCAAATTGTGGGAGGGTTCAATTTTTGAATCCAGTAATAAATCATATTTATAAGATAGCCTGAGATGGTGTGAAATATTTCCTGCAAAAACGAATGAATATTCAAAAGCAAATCTATGCTCACCAAACTTACCAAAACCCACTGATAATTCTTTTGTAATCCCGGCATAAACTTTTTTATTTTCATATAATATAATAGGGTTCAAAAGGTATAAAAATACTACAGCCCCGATATATATTGCCGAAGTTGAAGTTGGAGAATTTAATGTGTTTTCTTTATCCGGTAATGAAATCGGTTGACTCGTCGAAGAATTAATTTGCGAATAACTGTTGCTGCAAATAAACAGGAGTAAAATTATATTTATTATTATTTTTTTCATAATTATAAAATACTAAACACAGAAATAGCTGCCTTGATAAATAGAAAAACACCAAGCAGCAACAAAATAATTCCGGCAATGACATTTAGCTTATTTACGGTTGCCGGGTTAATTCGCTTTTTATTACCGGTTATCAACTTTAACAACGTATAAAACCAGGCATATGTTCCGATAAATGCTCCTACTGAAAATAATAGCCCGCCAAGAAAAGATGAACTCAGGAAATTATATCCTTTCAAATACCCAACAAGTGCAATCCATGAAGCAGGCAAAGTTAATGAAGATAAACATAACATCACTCCCATAAAAAATAATCCCAGGAAATTTGACTTATTAATTTCAGGGACTTTGAGACGAGTTGCAATGTTTTTTGCTTTTTCTGTCAATTTATCGGCTTTGGTAAGAGCTGAATTTAACTTTGTTGATTCTTCTGCTTCCAGCTTGTTGTATGTAACCTTTGATCTCATAATTTTCAGACCATAAATTATAACAATAGCACATCCGGTAAAAGTGAGCACTATTTCAATTGTATAAGTATTATTCTCATAAAAATCTGCAACGACTGAAGGAAAAAAAGAAATAATCAAAGTAATTCCCGCGAAAGCTATCAGGCAATAGAAGAAATCCATGAACGCAGCACCGGCAGCAACTGCTTTCCCTTCCTTAATTTCATTATTAAATCCTTTAGAAATAATTGCAAAGGCAATAGGTCCCATCGGAGGTATTGAAACAATATATCCCGTTAATATTCCTGCTATTAAATTAATAATTAAACTCAAGTTATGCTATATAGTTTATGTTTTTTGAACATTAAGTTGCATTAATCTTTGTTTTAATGAAATTTAATGAAATACTTAGTTAGTAATCCAATCCGTATTTCGATATCTATAAAACTATATTTAATTTATTATAAGATAATAAAAATTAATTAATTAATTAATAGTGCAAAGGTATGAAAAAGGAACTAATCCGTATGGATTAGTTCGGGAATCAAAATCCTTAATAATTCATATTGGTCGTCAGAACTTGATAATTATCTAAGCGAAACTCAAACAAGCAATGATGGTTTTAATTGCCAGTTTTGTCTCATTTGGGTTTTTGACCTGTATAGACGATACAGCTCCGTTTTCTTCTGCCGGATAGTCGTTTCCACCGGGGAACAGTGCATCCCCGATGAAAATCATCTCCTGAAATGTAATGCCAAGAATGTCCCGTAGTTTTTTTACACCGTAGGCTTTGTCGATACCCGGCTTGGTGATGTCAACGGACGTCGTACCACCTAATCGCACGGAAAATTCCGGAATATAGGTATCAAGGATTGCTTTAATCTTTTTACGTTTGACAAAATCAGGGTCCCATTTTTTCTTTTCTTCTATAGGAGCCTGCTGACCTAAGGCTGAAAATGTTATTTGACTTCCCCGGTCTTCAATTACCTCTCCCCAGACTTTTTCTACCTTATAGTCTGCAATTCCGAGCGCATTCTTCAGAGAAATTACGATTTTTTCTTTTTCATCTGAGGTGAAATCCTCTGAATATATCTTCTTCCAATCCCCGGTGTATTGAAAGAACTTAGTACCACATGTAGGAAGGAGAGACATATTCTTAAGGCGTTCATCATTTGGAAAATTGGAGAGTAATTGTTTTTCAAATTGAGACCAATCTCCTCCTGAAATCACAGCCACTTTGACGATACCAAGAAGGTCATGCATTAATGCAGACATTTCAGAATCAAGAGATGCTTTACTTTCCGCAAGTGTTCCGTCCAAATCAAAAACAATTAGTTTTTTCATTATACTTTAATCTTTATTATTGAATTTATTATGGATATCCTCTTTTGCTCCGGGCGGATCTGCTACGGCTTCCTGCGGTAAAATATCAGGCAGGTCCAGGCGTGCCACACCAATCCGGTCATCTGCCATCCCATAATAGACATCAAAGCGGTCAGGTAATCCAATATCGTCGCGTCTGTCAATGCCGGTGGGAAACACAACATTTGGAATTATCCCGTGGCGTTCTTGCAATAGCTCCGGCTTCAACACTGGCTCCGTTGAGCGATAGCGGATTATGCGAGGATGCTCCTTTGAAAGCACCATAACTCCGGCTGAGTAACACAGATTAAGTAAATTACTTCCTGGCTCAGAAATGTTATGCACACCGTGATAAATAATCAGCCAGCCATGACGGGTGAGGATAGGCGGAGTACCGCCCCCGATTTTGAGCCGCTCCCATAGAGAAACCGGGGCAGCAAGACGGTGATGAGAGTTAAAAAGACCAAGGTGATTGGGCTCGAGGTCATCCAAAGCCATCGGGCAGTATGAAATCCAAATGCTTTCATGAGCGAGATCAACCACACGATGCTTTGCCTCGCAGGCGGTTTCTTCAGGTCTGGTGCCGGGGAAAAGAGGGCGATGGATGATTGCCATCTGCATTTTTCCTGCGTGATTGGGAATAGCAACGGGAAAGAGGCTTGCATCCTTGTTGTCCACATTGACGAAATCGATGCTACGAAACGGTTCGAAGGTTGCGAGCCCGAGCCGCTTCCAGTGAAACAAATCCTCAGACACTGCCATAGCTATCCGTGGACCTACCGGCGAATGTGCCGTGTATGTCATCAAATAGCGCTGGAACCGTTCCATGAAGGTGATGCGCGGGTCTTCACATCCGCCGCTGCCATCTGCTCTCATCTCGTAATCTGCCTCCGGCTCCAGTGCTATACCAAGCCTCTCGACACCTGTCGGGTCGCCTGCATCATTAAACAAAACCCGGGCAATACCTATGCGGGAATGATTCCCCTTTGCGACGAGACGCGGGAACAAGTAAAGTTTTCCATCATGTCCACGAATGGCTGCCGGATTCAGGACACCTTCCACCTCCAGCGGATTACCTTGTTCCGGCTCCATAATCTGCCCCAGACGCTGCAATTGAAAGCTACTCATCGACTCTCATCCTCTTCACTTTTTTGTATATAGAAGACGCTTCAGTAAATTTAATGATTTGTTTCATCATATCAACGCATTCTACAGGATACAAACCTACTGCGGTTTCAGCAGATAACATAACATAATCCGAACCGTCCAATACAGCGTTAGTAACATCTGAAACCTCCGCTCTTTCGGGGTTATGATTTTCAGTCATGCTCTCCAGCATCTGAGTAGCAGTAATGACAAATTTTTTTGCACGGTTACATTTTCTTATTATCTCTTTTTGGACTATCGGCACTTCATATATAGGAATAGAAACTCCCATGTCACCTCTTGCAACCATGATTCCATCACAGACTTTTATTATTTCATCAATATTATTAATGCCTTCCCGATTCTCGATCTTTGCAATAATCCGGTATTTATAAGGATAATTCTTGAGATATTCTTTAACAGCCACAATGTCTTCCTTTCTTCTAACAAATGACTGCGCTATATATTCAATTTTATTATCCATGCAAAAACGGATGTTCTTCTTGTCCTTTTCTGTCATTCCTTTGAAGTTCAACTTAATATCGGGCATATTAATACCTTTTCGTTCTTTGATCAACCCGGGAACAATTACCCTGGTCTTTACCATGTTATTATTTTGCCCAATAACTAAAAGAGCAATATTGCCATCATCAATATATATGTGCTGACCTTTCTCAAACTCATTTAAAGAATCCCGGTAATCAAATGGTATTACACTACCTTCTCCCAAAATATTCTCTTGAGTCAACCAAACTACCTGCCCTTTATTTACCTTTATAGCCTGACCTTCCTTTAGTCTTCCAACCCTTATACGATAGCCTTCTAAATCTCCTAATACCTTAACATTAAAGTGATATTTTTTATTTAGTTTTCTTATGATTTGTATCTGATTCAAATGAATATTTAAGGTGGAGTGTGAGAAATTTAACCTTGCGATTCCCATACCGGCACTCATCATCTTTCTCAGAATATTTTCTTTGCTTGAAGCAGGTCCTAATGTGCAAATTATTTTAGTCTTGCAAATCAAAACTGACTATTCAGTTGTTTTACCATCAAACTTTTCATCAATTGCTTCTGCCTCTTCTTTAGTTTGGCGTATTATTCCATCTTCATGGTTAGGAGGCGAATAAATTGTATAAAGTTTTAACGCTTTTGAATCTGATATATTAATAACATTATGTTTTGCGCCGGCAGGTACAATAACGGCATCCCCGTCAGTAACCTCATATTCATTACCATCAATAATACATTTGCCTTGTCCGCTTTCAAAACGAAAAAATTGATCATTTTTTTCATGGGTTTCCATGCCAATTTCTTCTTTAGGCTTAAGACTCATTAAAACAAGCTGGCTGTACTTTGCAGTATATAAAACTTTTCTAAAATTGCTGTTTCCCAATGTTTGCTCTTCAATGTTATTTTTAAATCCTTTCATGATGTTTATTATTTAATTTTAAAAATATTTTATTGTTGCGTCATTCTCTGACTCTCTCAAATCGGGATTCCGTATTTAACATTCTGCAAAATTTCCTTACCATCCGCAGGCAGCTTAAAATGTGCCAGCGAAAAATCAGGTAAAAGATTAGGGTTAGGAATCGCATGCTTTTCCTTTTGAATATGAGCGAACCTTTCCATTGCTGACTTTGCGACATTAACGTATTTTGCCCCTATTTTTGGCCATTCAAGCCTGTATCCATATTCAATAGCTGATTCTCGTAAACGCCGGATTTCCTGAGGGTTATCAAGTAAATTTAAAAGGATATTCCCAAGTTGTCCATGATTATTAAAATCAAATAAAATACCCCTTCCTTCAGCAAGTAATTCCTCTGCGTGCCAGTAAGGGGTGGATATCACAGCGTTGCCAGCACCTACAGCATAAGACAATGTTCCACTTGTTATTTGTGCTTCGTTCAAATAGGGCGTAATATAAATATCAGTCGCATATAAATACTCCATCAATAGTTGTTCAGGCACAAAATTTTTGTAAAAGTAAACATAATCTTCAAGCCCATATTTTTTAACAAGCCCTAAAAGATATTCGCGGTATTCTTCCCCGTATTGGCTAAATACTTTTGGATGTGTATTTCCTAAGACTATATATATAATATCTTTATGCTTTTCTACAACTTCCGGCAAAGCTTTAATAACAGTCTCAATTCCTTTATTCCGGTTTAACAAACCAAAAGTAAAAAGAACTGTTTTATTTTCGAAGTTTAATTTCTTACGGATAATCTCCCTTTCAAAAGCCTTTCCTACGGGTACACCGTGATCAATAATTTCAATCTTATCTTTTGGAATATTATAAATTTCCCGTAAAAACTTAACTGCCTTCTTACTCATTACAATGACCTTGAAAGCTTTATTACTTAGCTCCTTCACTATCACTTTTTGTATCTGTGTTGGTTCCCTGATAACTGTATGAAAGGTAACAATAAGAGGTATTTCAAGTTTGTTTACAAGCGATAGAATATAGATTCCGCTTTCTCCGCCAAAGATACCGAATTCGTGCTCAAGTATACAAGCATCCGTTTTATTGTTATTCATATAGTTTGCTGCGCTTATATAATCCACGTGATTATTTTGATTGACAATAAAAGATACTTCCGGAGGATATTTGTAGTTATGCCCGTCATCGCTTACAGCAACAACATAATGACCGGGAATTAAATTATTATACTCAGAGTTAACGGAAACGGATTTTATCAGATTATGAGTAAATGTTCCTATTCCGCAGCTTTGCGGAGGGTATGTTCCTATAAATGCGTATTTCATATTAATATATTTAAAGATTCCTGATTACTTATTTGTTTGTTTATTCATATACAATTTTATCGTCTATAAATTACTTATAGACACACAATATTAATCGCTGCTGATTTTTTCACTCTCTATTCCGGTAGCGGGTGAACCATACCACCATTGCAAAAGAAAAAACTATAAGGAATAGCCACCAGAACATGTGCAATCTTAAGAAAAAATAGTATATTGTATCTTGCATCATAGCTTTAATTTTTAAAGATTTTAAATATATTAGTAATAATGTTATTTATTACCATTTCTAATTTCCGTCATTATTCATTCCTTCTTTTTCATTCATTCCTCCCAAGTTATTCATTCCGCCCATATTATTCGTTTCTTCCATATTATTCGTTTTATTATTTCTATTCACTGTTATATTTGCATTCTTTTCCCCTTCTGTTTTAGTCAAACTCGTATTTTCTACTTTTATATTTAGCAACAAGTCCATCATCTGCGGGTCTCCCAAAATAATTTTAGACATATCGTTCATCATACCCGAATCGCTTTTAGCTGTTTTTATAATATCCGACATCAATCGCTGCATCATTTCAGGATTATTTTTTATTATTTTCATCATCATACTATTGTTTTCCAATACCAGCATTGTCATCTTTTCATTTCCCAGCAATATTTTTTTGCCATTATTACTATTCATCATTGTGACCATCATTTCTTTCAACATGTCGCTATTATTCACAATTGTGTCCATGATTCCCTTTCTTGTTTCCTTGTTTGAAAGGTCTTGTTTTGAATCCGGGGTGGATTGACAAGACGAAAACAGAGTAATAAAAATAATTGACCATATAATAATGTGTAATATTCTCATGATTTTAATTTTTATTATTATTTCAAATTTGATTTTTAGTTAGTTAATATTCCTGCTATATCTATTACTCAGTTATTCTTATTGTTTTTATTTTGCCTGTATTTATTTATTTGGCAGTTTCTCATAACTCTGCCTAACCATGCTTTGCAATTTGTACCTGCCTCAAAATTATCAAAATGCCGGAAAGCAAGAACATAAGCATCATGTAACAGTACATCTGCATCACCGGGATTTCCTGAAATTTTTAAGGCATAATTAAATAAATGTTTAATGTGGGGCATTGCTTCTCTTTCGAAATCCGGCTTCTTTTGTAATAATTCTTCCGGTGATAGTTTTTCAACTATAAAATTATCTACAGTAATTTCTTTTTCTACTACATTATTAGAAGAAGTCTGAAAATTATACTGTTCGAATGCTAAATAATTCTCTGAAAGATTTGTTTTCATCTATTTATCTTTTTGTTTTATTTTTTATAAATATTAAAGTCTCTTCATTTTATTTTTTACTTGTTGCTTCCTATTTAATTCTTGATTCTCATAACATTTTTGTACCTTATCTAAGATAAGGAATGGAAATTACTTAAATAATAGTCCAGAGGGATAAAAAAGGAACTAATCCGTTTGGATTAGATTTTAAATATCTGAATGAACAATTATTTCTGTAAAAATAACCTCTGATAATAATCCCAATAATAAAATCATATTTTGACCAAAATTTTATTTTAACTCGTTCTTCCTGTTAATTTATTCATATCGTAATGCGTCTATTGGATTTAGATTAGCGGCTTTTCTTGACGGATACCAACCAAAGAAAATTCCAATGAGCGTACTTACAACGAATGAGATGATGAGTGATTCTACTGTAACAATGGTCGTAAATCCGCCAAACTTCATAATGAGATATGAAGTTGTAAGTCCCAGCACAATCCCTGTAATCCCACCTATCAGACTCAATACAACTGCTTCAAGTAATAATTGAAACTGAACGTCAAAGCCTGTCGCACCTACTGCCATTCGGGTACCGATTTCCCGTGTCCTTTCAGTAACCGATACAAGCATAATGTTCATAATGCCGATTCCTCCTACTATCAGGGATATAGCAGCAACAGCAGAAAGTAATAATGTAATTGTGTCAACTACCGTGTTTAATGTCTGGCGCAAATCAAGCTGGGTGCTTATGGTAAAATCATTTGGAGCAGATGGACTCAATTGATGTTTATTTCGTAATGCTTTTTCAATTTCTGTAACTGCAGTATTTACTAAGTCTTCCGATTCAGCGGAAACATATATCTGTTGAATATTCTCACTTCCAAGCATGCGGTTCTGAACAGTACTATATGGCGCTATAACAATATCATCCTGGTCCTGTCCTCCACCACTTGTGCCCTTGCTTTTTATAGTTCCTATAACCAGAAAAGGTGTTTTCCCAACACGTATAGTTGAGCCGATCGGATTTTGATTACCCGGAAAAAGGTTCTTTTGAACAGTTTTACCGATAACACAAACCTTAGCAAATTTCTTCTCATCTGCTTTAGTGAAGATGGTTCCATCTTCTATTTCCATGACTCGTATAGCAAAATATTCAGGGTAAACGCCTGAAATTGTGCTTCTCGCATTTTGGTTCCCAAATTTCATTTGAACGGTAGTGCGCACATATGGAGAAACAGCTGTAATAGAACTAACTTCGGACATAAGAATATCTGCATCCTCTTTCTTTAATGTCGGGGCAGTTCCTGATTCCTGGCTTACACCCATCGTCCGGGCTGAGACAGGGCTTATCGTTATCAAATTTGTGCCCAGACTGCTTATGCGTGTATTTACATCTGCGCTTGACCCGTTGCCAATTGCTTCCATCACAATAACGGATACAACACCAATGATTATTCCCAGCATTGTGAGAAAAGAACGAAAGCGGTTTTTTCCCAGTGCTTTAAAAGCTACCTTTACACTGCTTTTTATGTACATAAATTATTGGTCATTTATAAAAACTTTTTTAATAAATTCCCCATTCCGGATTAAAGAATTATTTCTTCAATAGCCGGCAATAGTTTTATTTGTTCAGACGCAATTAATCTATCATCTGTATCTTCTGTTTTAAGCATTTTCCCGTCTCTGAATACTACTCTTTTTTTTGATGAGCGGGCGATATCGTCTTCATGGGTTACCATTACTATTGTAATTCCTTCATCATTCAATAACTGAAATATCTGTATAATTTCCATACTCGTTCGTGTATCAAGGTTTCCTGTAGGTTCATCTGCAAGAATAATTTTAGGGTTATTCACGATGGCTCTGGCTATGGCAACTCGTTGCTGTTGACCTCCTGACAGCATATTGGGCATACTATTCATACGGTCTTTTAATCCCACACTTGTTAAAGCTTTCTCAACCTTAATTTTCCTTTCGGATGCAGGTATATTACAGTATAACAGCGGAAGTTCTACGTTGTCGTATGCAGTTGTACGTGATAAAAGATTGAATGACTGAAATACAAAACCTATATTATCCCTTCGCAAATGTGCCAATTGTATTTTGGATTTACTTATTACGGATTCTCCGTTGAAAAGATATTCGCCGCGGGTTGGTACATCTAAACAACCAACTATATTCATAAATGTAGATTTTCCTGAACCGCTTGAGCCCATAATTGCAATATACTCTCCCGGAAAAACATCCATAGATACATCATTCAGCGCAGCAAGGGTTTGACTGCCCATTTTGTATATTTTAAATATGTTCTTAACTGAAATGACAGCCTGCATAATGATTTTTATTAACGCCTTGGTCGTTCTCTGAGGAGTTTGTATCAATCCCTTTGATTGAGGAACAACCACGCCATTTTGTTTTATACCTACAACTAATTCGGACTTAGTAGTTAATTCCCCGCTCTTAACTTCTATCTTAATACCGTCTGATAAACCCGTTTGAATCGCTACCGGAGTAAGACTGCCGTTGTTTAAAATAAATACCAAAGATTGACCTAATGAAACTAAACTATCTCTTTGCTTCAGGATAAGGACACTATCCAGTCCTTTTTGTAATTGTCCCGGGGAAAAAATTTAAAGCAGATACAGGAATCTTGAGAATGTCCCTGGATTCAGTTACCACTATTGAAATATTGGCATTCATTCCCGGTAAAAGTTTTAAATCGTCATTTGGAGCATCTATCATTACGGCATAGTTGACAACATTATTGGTTGTTATCGGCTGCATACGAAGCTGCTGAACTATTCCTGTGAATCTCTGATCCGGATATGCATCTACATTAAAAAAAACTTCCTGCCCTATGCTTATCAGTCCTATATCGGCTTCATCAACATTTGCCTGCAATTGCATTTTTTTCAGGTCATTGGCAATCGTAAACAATGTAGGAGTAGAAAAGCTTGCTGCCACTGTTTGACCTACATCCACATTTCTGGAAATAATAACTCCGCTTATCGGGGCTGTAATAGTAGCGAAGGCCAAATTGATTTTTGCTTTTGATACTTCGCCTTCAGCGGTTAGCACTGTATTTTCTGCCGTCTGTAAACTGCTTGTTTGTAAATCTAAATCGCTCTTAGCAATTAATCTTTTTTCATATAAAATTACATTTCTTTCATATTCCGCTTTTATCTGTTCTAATTGTCCTTGAAACTTTTGATAAATTAGCTTGTGCCTCATTTAACGAAACTTGCAGATTCCGTGTATCAAGCACTGCAATTACCTGACCTTGCTTTGACAACATCATTGAAATCGACATATATCTTGGATATTACACCCGATACCTGTGTACCTACAAGGACTGTTTTTAAAGCATTCAGAGTACCGGTTGCGGTTACTAGATTTTGAATATTACCTTTTTCCGGTTTGGCTGTAATCCAGCTGATTTCTATGTTCTTCTTTTTTATAAAAACTGAGTAAACAATATACGCTGCCGCAAGAAAAACTATTATAGAAATTATGATTATGAGTTTACGTTTTTTCATTGTTTAGTATTTCGTTAAGTTACATTGTATTCTTATTCAATTTAATGTTTAAAGACATTTTAATACATTTAAAAAAATTAACTAAACAAAAAAAAGGACAGTATCTGAATAACTGCCCTTTCTTTCTAATCTCATATTCCATTAATCGGGTATACCGTTTCTATCGTTATCTTTGAATGCTTTGAAATTATTTTTGATGTTATCTTTTATATTATTATCAATATCATTCGAATTTGCAGGATCCCTTGGATCAAGATAAACACCATTTTTTATAAACCATATATAAGGCTTTACAGTCAGTGTTATGTTCGAAAAAGATGATGATCGTGATTGGTACTATATTCGGAAAATTCAGAATTTGATGAGCTGATTTTGTAGATTTATAAATAAAATAGTTTCCTAAATACCAGCCTTTAACAATAACCGAATATCTGCCGTTAGCATCAGCAAATTCAGGGTCAGGAATTACTTCGTTATCATTTAATTTATGAATCTCAAACTTAATTTTCCCATACGTACCTGCAGGAATTATTTTCGAACTTATTATATTAATATTTGAATTCAGATTTAGAAACAGAACGAACGGTCCGATTTCATAGTCACATGAATCTTCACCCGTTGTTTCCAAATCCAGTTTTATGTCTTTTATCATTATTTTTACCGTGTCCAGTATCAGGATGTTTTGTGAATCACCTACTGAATCAACAGAGCCCATTGCGCTTAAGCTCAGGGTATTGTTAGGTGGCGGAGTGACTGATGAATTATTACATCCATAGAAGCCTGCTGCTGAAATTACAATTGCTAAAATCAGCATGCTGATTTTGTGTTTTAAAATTGATTGTATCATTTTAATTTTTCCTTTTCTTTTAATAAAATTCTTATTTAATTAATTATTTATTTTTGCCTTTGTTGCCGTTATCATTTCCATTTTGTTGATTTCCTTTATCGTTTCCTTTTTGCTTTCCGTTATCATTGCCTTTGTTCTTGTTGCCGTTATCATTGCCTTTATTTTTCTTTCCGTTATCATTGCCATTATTCTTCTTGCCGTTATCGTTGCCTTTATTCTTGTTGCCGTTATCATTTCCGTTATTTTTGTTACCGTTATCATTGCCTTTATTCTTGTTACCGTTATCATTGCCTTTATTCTTGTTGCCGTTATCATTGCCTTTATTCTTGTTGCCGTTATCATTGTATTTATTCTTGTTGCCGTTATCATTGCCTTTATTCTTGTTGCCGTTATCATTGTATTTATTCTTGTTCCCGTCTTTATTCTTATTGCCGTTATCGTTGCCTTTATTCTTGTTGCCGTTATCATTGCCTTTATTCTTATTGCCGTTATCATTGCCTTTATTCTTGTTCCCGTTGTCATTGCATTTATTCTTGTTCCCGTTGTCATTGCATTTATTTTTGTTGCCGTTATCGTTGCCTTTATTTTTATTCCCGTTTCCTCCTTTTTTGTTTATTATCTGATACGTTCGAATTCTGTCTGAAATTTATATCTATCACTTCTTCCGAGAAATCTTGTATAGCCTACAGGGGTGTTATCGGAACTGAAAAGCAGTCTGTGGACCGCCAGTACCGGCACCCCTTCATTCAAGTCGAGATATTGAGCAGGATAACCGCCTGCCTGCATTATCTCTATGGTCTGTACTACCCTGAATATTTTTTTTACTGCCTTGTCCTGCAAGACGGAATAAAGGGAATTATGGATAATGTCAAGCTCTTCTATTTCCGGCATCATCTGGTAAGGTATGAATGATTCGTCGAGATATGCAGGGTTTCCGTTGACCATCCTTCTGCAAAGAAAGTGATAAATCTTATCGGTTGTCCTCAGATATGACCTGATCTCCGGGGATGGTTCTTTTACACCCTTGAAAAGTATCTCTTTCTCAAACTTCACCTCCTTTCCGAACATTTCTTCTGTCAATTGTGTTTTCATGGCAAGGCCTACCACAGGCAGAACACTGACAACAAATGTTCCCTTTCCCTGCAGCTTCATTACATAACCATCAGATACGAGGTTATTGACCGCCTGCCGGACAGTAATTTTGCTCACATCATATTTTTTGCACAATTCTTCTTCGGATGGGATTCGCTGGTCCAACTGCCATTTCCCGGATTTAATCTCTTCGAGAAAGATCCTGGTAAGCTGTATGTAGAGCTTTTCCTGGTTGAACCTGTCAATTGTTTTGTTATGCAACGACTGTGTTTCAGAATGCATCATGATGATATGATATTATAATGATATGATGATGTCAAGAAAAAAATGAGTTTAAATTTGCAACGCCAAAGAGAGAAAGTAGCAAGACAATCCGCCCCCTTTCTAGGGGAATTTTCTTCCGAGGTACGCTTGTGTGGAATGACTTAGGTAAATCGCGAGTTCCAGGAAGAGATATAATGAGTTGCTAAAGAGCCCTGTTTTTGCTCTGCGCAATGCATTGTTTTACATATGATAGGCACACTCATGAAGGCAATCCGTTAGATTATATAATGCTTATATTGGATTAATTATGATATAACCGATATTATTGCGTATAATATAGGCTTTAATCGGTCATGATTTGCTATTGAGACGAGACATTTGCTGACTATTTTTCATCAACAGGAAGCTCTTCCTGCAATTTCCTGGATTTTTTAGAATGAGGACACCTTAAATGACAAGAACACTTTTCAAGTATGAATGAAAAGCTATTAAGACAGATAACAGCCTGGATGGATGAAGGCTTCAGAGGCCTGGAACTTGCCCATAGATATACACAATACATGGACCAGTTTCTTGTCAGTATATTTCGTTCGATTGATAATGGGGCACAGATAGTTCTTCTGGCTACCGGCGGATACGGACGCGAAGAACTTGCACCATTTTCCGATATTGATATTATGTTTTTTGCGAAAAACAGGGCAAATGCCGAAACAGCCGAACGTATTCTTTATGCGTTATGGGACTCCGGATTGGAAATCAGCCATGCCTTCAGAACTGCTGATGAATGTATTGAAGAGGCTTTCAGGGACATCAGGACCAGGACAGCTCTCATAGAAGCCCGTTATCTTGCGGGGGACAAAGACCTTTTTCAGATATTCAGAAACGACGTCTATCCGGTAATTGCGTACCAGAAAAAGCAGGCTTTTGTCCGCGAGAAATTGAAAGAAATGGAGCAAAGACATCTGGAGTCCGGTCATTCCGTATTTCTTCTGGAACCTCATATAAAGGAAGGCGAGGGGGGTCTCAGGGATATTCATACCCTGTATTGGCTCTCAAGGGTTGCGTTTAAGTGCGAAAATTTTTCCGGTCTTTCCTCTCTGACGGGAGAATATGATTATAAAAGGCTCCTGAAGGCTTATGACTTTATGCTTCAGCTGAGATATTGCCTGCATCTGG
This sequence comes from uncultured Ignavibacteria bacterium, assembly GCA_963806045.1. Taxonomy (GTDB): domain Bacteria; phylum Bacteroidota; class Ignavibacteria; order Tepidaquicellales; family Tepidaquicellaceae; genus DATCHW01. Next base: position 147,166 of record CAWDWP010000017.1, read on the forward strand.
AAAGTAAAAGGAGAAACGATATTTTTTCTTTTGAATATCAAAAAAGCGTCGCCTGTCGTCTGGGTTTCAGGGACTCGAAAAAATTCAGTGGTCCGGAGAGGATGATGCGATACTATTACCTGAAGAGCAAGGTAATAAAAGATGTGACAAGACAGGTAATGGTATTGTGCAGCAGGCAATTTATACCTGCCCTTAAGGACCGGATCATCAAAAAAATCACGGATGAGTTTTCAATTTCTGCCGGAAAATTGATAGCAACAAAGCAAAATCTTCTTGGGACCAATACGGACAAGATTATGGAAAGTTTTTATCTCTATGCGCATACAGGGAAAAAGTTCAGCGAGATGCTGAAGGAAAATATAATGTCCCATCTTATAAGGATAAATCAGAGCACGAGAAAATTCTTCGCATCTATTTTTTATTTCCTTGAGATATTTAAGAGTCCGCGGGTTTATGATACCCTGCGGGAAATGCATGAAACCGGCGTGCTGGGGAGGTTTGTTCCGGAATTCGGCGCATTGCGGTGGCTCGTAGTCCACGAGCCTTATCATATGTATACAGTTGATGAGCATTCGCTCCTTGCAGTAAAGAACCTGGAAGACCTTAAGTCTACGAAATACAGGCATCTGGAGGAGTTGAGCAAAGTATCAATAATCTGAATAATATCGAGCTGCTTTTCTTTGCTCCATCATGTTCCATGATATCGGGAAGGCAGTGGGGAAACACCATGAGGAAGAGGGGTATAAAAGGCTGAAGCATATTTTGGAACGTTTTGGCCTTGACGGCACGAGGCGGACGAGGATTGAGTTCCTAGTGAAAAACCATATCCTTATGTCAAGGCTCGCAATGACCAGTGAGGCGGGTGATATGGACGTTATAACAAGGTTCGCGGACGTTGTCGGGGACCTCGACAAACCTCAAGGCATCTGTATCTTATGACCTACGCGGACATGTCGGCCGTGAATCCCCGGTTCTGGAGTTCATGGAAAGCGTATCTTTTGCGTGAGTTTATATCTGTCCGACCAGCGGGGTACTTATCCGGGGGTCACGCAGGGGAGAGCAGAGTATATCAGACAATCTCCAGACGTGATTACCCTGAAATCAAGTCCAGAAGAACTTGTCCGGTTTTTAGGCGAGATGCCCGACCGGTATCTGCTTTCGACGAGCAAGCCGAAGGTGATCGCCGATTAGTGAGTTAAGAAAGAAGGCGGCCTGGGATTTTTTTTCCATGCGCATAGACAGCAGCCCTGATGGGGTAAGCGAGATAGTAATCTGCACAAAGGACTCCCTGGTCTTTTTTCGAGAATTGTCGGCTTCCTTTCATCAAAGAGTCTGAATATTTTTGGCGGAAGCATCTTTACCGGCGAGAACGGGGTTGTAATTGACAGAATTTCAATCTCAAACTGGAAAGATATATGGTGGGAGGGACTTGAACGGGACATTGAAGACGGACTAAGAGGCATTATTGTCGACGAAAAACCTGTTCAGCTTGTCCAGCGAAAAGTGGAGATGCACAGTCTTTTCGATCTGTTTATAGAACTTGATAACGAGACATCCCCTGTCTTCAGTATTGTTGAAATATTTACGCAGGACAGGCTTGGATTATTATATGATATATCGACGGTCATGTATGAAAAGGGAATAAATATCGTTTCCGCAGGGATCCATACTGAATCCGGACTGGCACAGGACATATTTTATGTGCAGGTCAACAATAAAAAAATTGCCGACAATATTATACAGGAGCTCTTGTCTGAATTATGGACACTGCTAAAAAAATAAGGAAAATATCCTATCTTATTGTTCTTGGACTGCTTCTAGGAATGGCCGCCGTGTATTTAAGGGGGCCCCATGTGTCCAATGCCCTGAAAAAGCTGATATTGCCTGAGCTTGAAATGGCAACAGGGCATAAGGTAATCGCGCAGAAGATCTATATAAATATTTTTCCCTTGTTTGTTGAAGCGAAAGAAATGAAAATGTACGATGATGAGGGGAGAAGGATACTTTATGCAAAAAGGGTCAAGGCCTACCTGAACATCTCGGGAATTATTGATAAAAACCTGAAGATCCGCAGGCTCGTAATAAGGGCGCCTGAACTGACAGTTGACAGCCCGAAAGTCAGTGAAATAATGGCGAATATAGAGGCTTACCTGGTGCAAAAGAGAGATAAGAAGATAAATGTTGAAATTAAGGCTGTGGAAGTGCAACAAGGCAAAGCAGAATATATTGATACAGGCCTTAAAACCAGTATTGGGCTCAATGACTTCAGTGGTGAAGTAATCATCGGCAAGCTTCAGAGGCTAAAAACTGCTGTCAGGAAAATTATAGTGAAAAGAGAGGGATGGCCTGAAATCTCCGCAGAATTTTCGTCTGATATGTTGCTGAAAGACGGAACGCTCCAGATAAATAAGCTTATAGTAAATTCCTTTGGTTCACAGATGACTGCCTCAGGAAAATATGCCGGGGACAGTGCTGCAGGCAAAGACCGGAATTAGGCTTTTTGTTAAAACAGTAAAGGAAATATTCCATTTGGTGACGCCGGGAGAAGGGAGGCTGGATGCAAAAGGAGATGTAACATATAAAGATAAAAATATCTCTGTTGACCTGAAGCTGTCAGGGGAATTTTATCTCCAGACGCTGATGGAACTGCTCAAGGTAAAGGAAAAAATACAGGGGCTTGTTGAGGTAAAGGGCGAGATCAAGGGTCAGCTGAACAATATAAAAGGGGCCGGCACAGCAACCTTGCATAAGGGAAATCTCTATGACGTTGATATTGATTATCTAAAGTCTGCTGTGTCCTATGCAAATGGCGTCATGAGTTTTAATAATGCGGAGGGTAAACTGTATAATGGTCAGGCAAAGGCCTCGGCTTCGATAGAGCTTCCTGTTGTCAATACTTTTACCCTTGATATTGATTTTTCCGACGTAGACAGTCTCCCCTTATTCAAACTGATCGGATGGGATCCCGGTATACAGGCCGGAAAGGTAACAGGAGTGCTTCATAGTTCAGGAGAGGAGTTCAATCCCGCAGGCCATTTTCAATACAGGAGTATCAGCCGGGGAGAGGACGTACCGGGAAGAATCAGGGACATTCCAGGTAATTCCGTTACTTCCAGCACAACTATAGATAAGGGGAACGACGTGCTTGCAAGGATCAGGGACATTTCAGGCGTCTACGTGATGAACGGCCCGCTGCTGACCTTGTCTGATCTGAAACTTAATTCCGAAAAGACGAGTGTCTCTGCGAAGGGCCTTGTAGACATCGAAGAAAAAACATTGAACATGGACTGTGCTTTAAAATCAGGAGACGTCACTGATATCACTTTGCCCTATTACAGCAAGCTTCAGGGGAAAGGAGAGTTCTATGGGAAGGTAACCGGTCCATTTAATGATCCGGTCATCAGTGGAAGGGTGAAGGTGGAAGATTCTGTTATTGAAGGATACCGTTCAGGCCTGCTGGATGTTGACCTGGTCTACAGGAAAGACCTTTTCCATATCAATGAATTTGTTCTGAAACGCGGTGATGAGCTGCACCGTATAACGGGAGATATATATTTCAGAAATGCGAAGAATATATTTGAATTGGCAGGCGCTGAATACAAGTTGCGTGCAGTATTAATAAACGCCGGGACAGAAAGATTTGTTAAAATATTTTATCCTGATTTTAAAGCTACGGGAATATTTTCTTCTGATTTTACCATCAGAGGCACTGCGAAAAGTCCTGCTGTTCATGGGACGGCCTCGCTTTTTAAGACTTCTCTCTATGATGTGCCATTCGATGCAGCTTCCCTTGAAGTGGATTATAATGACAAGAAACTTTCTCTCTCGAAGGTGAGGGTCAAAAAGGGCAATTCTCTTTTGCAGGGAGATTTTACTTTGTATCCGGACGACTACTTTTTCATATAAGGCCTATTCTGATAGGGTCATGCTCAGTGACCTTGTCCCGAGGCCGATACAAGGGGAGGCTGTTTTAAGCGTCAAGTCAGAAGGAAAGGGCGCTTTTGATGACCCGACAATAGCGCTGGATGCAAAGATAACTGATAGTGTAGTGAAAGGCAGGCATATCGGCGGCGGCGTTATGACAGCTTCAATAAAGAACAAAAATATTACGGTGAAAGCCAAATTATTGAGTGACAGGGTGACTATCGATGCAAAAGGCCGGCTTGAAGGTGAATTGCCCTGGGACGCAAACGTTAATATTCAGACAGGGAGATATGACTTTCTGGTCACGTCCTTATTAAAAGACGTACCGGAAGACCTTATTTTAAGTCTGAACGGATCTATAATGCTGCGGGGGACCAAAAAACAGATATCCGCAACTTCAACAATAAAGCATATGGTCCTTTCAATGTATGGATACAGTTTTACTAATGAGAATGAAATGAACCTGGAGTTGCAGGACAGGAAACTTTCGTTCAATACTATTTCGCTGCGCGGCGGAGATACCCAGCTCAGTGTGAAGGGAGGGCTGACTTTAGGAAAAGAGTACAATCTTACCTTCGAAGGAAGGTCCGAGCTTTCTCCTTTTAAAAGTCTTTCCAGCAGGCTTGGACTCTTAAAGGGGAAGGCCGGGTTTGTAATGGAAATAATAGGGGACTGGGAGACGCCGAAAATATATGGAGGCATCTCCCTTGAGGATGGCGCTATCGGCTTAAAAGATTATCCGCAAAGGATCAGTTCTTTGAACGGTTATCTCTATATGGACAATGACAGGGTGGTACTCCAAAAACTATCAGGAAAAATCGGGGGCGGAGACATTGATATTTCCGGAATTCTCTATCTAGCGCAAATTTGCTTTCAAGCGTTTTTACGTTGAAGCAAAATTAAACAACATATCAACCGCTGTCTCAAAGGATTTTAATGTAAATTATGGCGGAAACATTCTTTATAAGGGGACCCCGTCCTCCCAGACCGTCTCAGGTGAAATAACTATCAATAACGCCCGGTATCGTGAAAGGGTCGAATGGAAAAGCTGGCTGTTGAAGGCAAAGGCCGCTGAAAAGATAAAGTCCGAGATATCGAACCTTGAGAATGCGGAGCTGAATATTAGAATTATCGGCAAAAACAATATGTCTATTGATAATAATGTCGCGAGGGCCCCGGTCACTGCGGATATGGTTTTACGGGGGACCATATACCGGCCGGTCCTTTTCGGCAGACTTGAGTCGAAGGAAGGCACCGTGTATTTCAGGAACAATGAATTCAGGATACTTCATGCCAGCGCGGATTTTGTTGACCCGAAGAGAATGACCCCTGTTATGGAGATCGCTGCGGAGACAACGGTATCGGGCTATAACATAAAGATGAACCTTGAAGGGCAGATCGACCATTTCAATATGTCTCTTTCTTCCGACCCGCCGCTGAAAGAGATGGACATCCTTTCTCTCCTGACCGTCGGAAAGACGAGCGGGGAGCTGAAGGGACTGGAGGGCGGAATCGGCGCAGGGGAGGCCACCTCGTTTGTGACCGGTAAAATGCAGGATGTCATAGAAGAAAGGCTCAGGACAATAACCGGCCTGGACAGGTTCCAGATCGATCCTTATGTTTCCAGGACTACAGGTACGGTCGTGCCGCGGGTCACGGTCTCAAAGAGACTTCTGGGAGACAAAGTCTTTATTACCTATGCGACGCCGGTAGGTTCAGCAGTAGACGAACAGATAATAAAGCTCGAATACTTTGTGGCGAAGAACGTCTCCCTCATCGGCGTGCGGGATGAGAGGGGAATAATCGGAGGCGATGTCCAGTTCAGGTTTGAATTTAAATGATACGTAACATTAGGGCAAAGAGGAGGCGTTTATCGAAATTCTGGAAGACGGCACTGCCCATATGTTTTATCTTTTTTTTCTTTTGTACACTGGCCCGAAGTTCCGGGAAATCTGTCATAGCCGGCAACCTTGAAATAGTTGGATTGCATTCGATAGAAAAGGATGAATTTATCGACCTGCTGGGCTTGATAAGAGGGAGGAGCGGTAGATGAAGACCTGGATGAGAAAAGGGATAAAGAGGGCCTTTTTAAAGGGGATTTTCGAAGATATTTCCATTGATGTTTCTGAAGGAGATACCCATGGAATTACAGTAAATGTCGAAGAAAGAGAATTCATAAAAAAAGTGCAGATAAAAGGAAATTACCCTCTTTCCGCGAAAGAAGATCGCAGAGCTTTTCCTTTTAAAGGAAGATCAGGTCATGCGTTACGATCTTATATCGCAGGCAAAAGAAGAACTGAAAAAGACGCTTGGTCTTTACGGGTTTCCTGAGGCGCTGGTTGAGGTGGAAGTCGCCAGGGACAAGGAACCGTACAGGGCGGATGTTTATGTGACGATTGATGCGGGCAAGCCTCTGCTTATAAAGACCCTCCGGATAGTTGGGAGCGGACTGGATCTTATAGATTCTCTGAAGACGAAACCTGGAGATGTGTATGATCAGACAGATCTTAATGATGACTTGAAACAACTCGCGGAACACCTTAAAAAGGAGGGGTATTATAAACCCGTGTCGGCCCCTATTCGTACCGCGACGGAGAACTTGAAATAGCGGTCGTCCCGGGGAAAATATTGACTGTTGTTATGGAAGGGAACAATGTCATTTCTGAAAAGGACCTTATGAAAGAAGTAGCTTTTTTCGAAACGGGAACCTTCAGTGATGAAGCGATTTCTGAGGCAATCGCCAAAATGATATTTAGCTACCATGAGGCCGGATATGCATCCGCGCAGATCGCTCCGGTGACAGACTCTGACGAGGAGACGATACATATTACATTTTTCATATTCGAGGGCGAAAAATACACTATAAAAGGCCTGGAGTTTATCGGCGCCCGTTTGCCGCAGGAGAAGTTGCAGGAGGTAATGAACCTGAAAAAAGGGGGTGTTTATAACCCTGATATATTGGAGAAGGACAGGGACTCTTTAAGGAAATTTACGGGGCGCTCGGCTATCTCGAAGCAGAAGTAAGGGAGTTTGAAACGAAGATTGATGAAAAAGATAAGACAGTGGATATCACTGTAGATATTCATGAGGGTGAGAGGACCGAGATAGCTCGATGTCGATATCACAGGTGTCGATCCTGATGTAAAGGAAAAACTCATGAACATCGTCGGGCTTAAGCAGGGTGATCCATATAATGAGGTTGACATCTCAGACGCCAGATTCAAGATCCTTGACTATTACAGTGAGCAGGGATATGCCAACGTTGATGTTACTGTAGCAAGAAATATTGAGGGGCATAAGGTCTCTCTCAAATTCAATGTTACAAAAGGGACCAGGAAGTTGATTGGAAAGGCGATAATAACCGGCAATAAGGCAACCAGATATGTGGTCGTAAAACGCGAACTGACGAACAGCGAAGGCGAGCCGTACAGCTTCAGAACGCTCGCAAATGACCGGCAGAAATTATATAAGCTCGGGTTGTTTACTAATGTCGATATCGAGATCCTTAACAGGGGTGAGGACAGCGAAGACATTTTGATAAGGGTAAGAGAGGGTAATGCGGGTGCTTTTGAATTCGGCGTCGGGTATGGTGAATACGAGCAATACAGGGGGTTCATTCAGTTGAGCTACCGGAACCTCTGGGGCATGAACAGACAGGGCTCACTACGTGCCGAGATAAGCGGTCTCGAGAAAAGGGTAATCTTGCAATATTATGAACCGTGGTTTACGGGGTACGAGTTGCCTTTCAGGGTGCTGTTGCTGCGTGAACAGAAGAAAGAGATCAATATTCCGGGCGGTGACACTATTTACAAGCTGGTAAGGCATACGGCCTCGGCAGGTTTTGAAAAGCAGCTGTCTCCTAAACTCAAAGCAGATATATTTTATGAGTTTTCTGTCGTGAAGACCTATGATGTGCAGCCTGATGTTATATTGAGCAGGAGAATGTCGGCACTCTTGTAATAAGCAGCATAAAGAGTTCTATCACATACAACACGAGGGACAACCCCTTTAATCCGTCCCGTGGCCTGCTTGCCGGACTCTCCATGAAAGCGGCCTCACCCCTTCTTTTTTCTGAAACGTATTTCAATAAATTCGAGGCGTATGGGAGCTTCTTTCATAAATTGCACAAGAGAGTTGTGCTTGCGGTATCGGTAAGAGGAGGCCTGGCATTTGGGTATGGAGACACGGATGAACTCCCGATTGTTGAAAGGTTTTTTCTCGGCGGGGGTACTACCGTAAGGGGCTATGAGCAGGACACCCTCGGCCCGAAAGGGGATGACAATAACCCTATTGGAGGGAACGCTTACCTCGAAGGGAATATTGAACTGAGGACAGAGATCGGAAGGGGTTTTTCACTGGTCCCATTTTTAGATATGGGAAACGTATGGATAAAGGCAAGCGATATGGATGTGGCCCACCTTAAATATACTGCAGGCATGGGTTTGCGTTATGATACTCCTGTCGGTCCTCTCAGGGTCGATTACGGATTCAAACTGCACAGGGAACCTGACGAAAGCCGGGGCGCATTTCATTTCAGTATAGGGCATGCTTTTTAGATGGGAAAGGAGAATTTTAAGAAACTAATCATGCAAGACAGGCCCTTTTTTGTCTTCTTTTTTTTACTCTTTGTTTTACTGATAGGCCATGCCTGTGAGGCGGAGGGGTTTAGCGACCGGGTGGCAGCTTTTGTGGATGAGGATTCGATAACAGCAAGCGAGTTGCAGGAGCAATATATGGAAACGCTTAAAATGACCCCTGATATTACAAAGGAAGAAGTCCTGAATACCATGATCAACAGAATATTGATCTTGCGGGAAGCGAATACAGGATTGAAAGACCGTCGCCCGATGAAGTGATCAAGGAATATATAGACCTCAAGGAGAGGGCCTTTATTCGTGTGCCGGAGACGGAAATCGAAAGATATTATAGGGAAAACAGCGCTATGTTTTCGGAAAAGAATATGATGACGTTCGCGACGAAATAGAGCAATATCTTATTGAAAAAGAGCTGAATGTGAGGCTGAAAGAGACCCTGCGTGAACTCAGAAAGACGGCGTACATTAAAATATTGGACAAAAAATG
>CAWDWP010000018.1:0-103263 GCA_963806045.1 uncultured Ignavibacteria bacterium
AAGGCAGAAATTACTTTTATGTGTTCTCCTATTAATAAATCAGTTGCTGAAAAAATTCCATACATTAATCATATTATTAATTGTGATGTCCATTCTTTTTTTAATCCATTAATTTTTTTTCGATTTATTCGTGAAATCCGGAAAGAAACATATGACGTTCTTATAGATGCAGGACAGTGGGAAAGAATTAATTCAATAATAGCTGCTTTTACTAAAAATAATTACTCTATTGGATTTAAAACTTCAAAGCAATTTAAGCATTTTCTAAACAACAAGGTTGTTTATCATTTAAGAAACAGGCATGAATTAGAAAGTTTCCTTGATTTGTTGATCCCTCTCGGGATTATAATCGGAGATGAGGATAAAAAACTTGAATATTTTTTAACTCAAAAAAACAAAGAATTTGCTGAGAAATTTTGGGTCGATAATAATTTAATTGGTAAGACTGTGATTTGTCTTCACCCGGGATGCGGAGAGAATGGAAAACCTCGCGAATGGTCAAATGAAAATTATATTGCTCTGGGCAAACGATTATTAAAATATGATAGCACTATAAAATTAATGATTACCGGTTCATATATGGACGTTGAAAGGAGTAAAGAGATTGAAGAGGGAATTAATATTGGGGGAATCGAAAAAGGAGTCATTAATATTACGGGCCTATATTCGCTCGACGATGTGGTAGCACTGATTGAAAAGTGTGAACTTATAGTCTGCAGTAATACAGGTATGCTTCATATTGCGGGGTGTGTCGGAACTAAAACAATGGGACTACACGGACCAACTAATCCGGCTAAATGGGGTTCTTACAGTAAGAAAGCAGTACTTATTCAAAGTGACAAGTTTTGCAGTCCATGTCTTTATATAGGACATGATTATGGTTGTCAAAGACCGGATTGCATGAAATATATTACGGTAGATGATGTTTTTATATACATAAGGAAAGCTCTCACACCTGAATTATTTCAGATCGAACTGAATATGTGACTTTTTTTATACTTTAATTTCAAAATATTTTATATAATTTATTAATAAAATCATACCTTAATTATTAAAATATGAGTACCACAGAATTAAAAAAACCACGAAAAGTCAGAGGAAAAATTGAGATTGATATTCAAAAATGCAAGGGGTGTGAACTTTGCACCGTGGCTTGTAAAGAAGATTCAATTAAGCTTTCAAAAGAGATAAATAACCTTGGTTACAGATATGCGGTTTTCGTCAATTCTGATAACTGCACTGGTTGCGAAAATTGTGCTTTAATTTGTCCTGATGGTGTTATAAAAGTCTATAGAAATTCAGGAAAAAAGAAAGTTCAGATTGCAACAATTTCTAATGTAAACGCAAATTTAATGGTTAATGTTGAAGAAAATCCGTCTATAGATGATTTAAGAAATATGGATTATATTTAAATTTTAAAGTTATTTAAACTTTTAATTATTTACATCAGGAACCTTATGGAAGAAAAAGATATCAGACTAATGAAAGGCAACGAAGCTATGGCAGAAGCAGCGATACAGGCACAAAGCGATGCATACTTTGGCTATCCTATTACACCGCAGTCGGAAGTACTCGAATACCTCGCTCGGGAGATGCCGCAAAGATACGGAACAGTACTTCAGGCAGAAAGCGAAGTATCGGCAATAAACATGGTGTACGGAGCAGCCGCAGCAGGGGCAAGAGTTTGGACATCATCATCATCACCCGGAATAAGCTTAATGCAGGAAGGCATATCATACATAGCCTCAGCACAGCTGCCCTGTTTAATTGTCAATGTCAACAGAGGCGGACCGGGACTTGGAACAATTCAGCCGTCACAGGGAGACTATTTTCAGGCAACAAAGGGAGGCGGACACGGAGACTATCACCTGATAGTATTAGCCCCTGCCTCGGTACAGGAGATGGCAGACTTTGTATTTTTGGGATTTGAACTTGCAGACAAATACAGAAATCCCGTAATGATGCTTTCCGACGGAGCAATCGGACAGATGATGGAAAAAGTAGTATTCACAAAAGGCAGAACAGTAAAAAAAGTGGATAAACCCTGGGCAACCGTAGGCAAGACAGCTGACAGAAGCAGGAACATAATAACATCGCTGTTTATACAGCCTGAGAAGATGGAACAGGTAAACCTGAAACTAAATGAGAAATATGAGCAGATATGCAGGAACGAAGTCAGATTTGAAGAAATAGAGACAAAAGATGCAGAATATTTAATAGTTGCATACGGACTATCTGCAAGGATAAGCCATAAAGTAGTGATACTCGCAAGAGAAAAAGGAATAAAAGTAGGATTACTAAGACCGATAACATTATATCCATATCCATATAACAGGTTAAACGAACTCGCAGACCAGTTAAAAGGAATTCTGACAGTAGAACTAAATGCAGGACAGATGATAGAAGACGTAAGACTTGCAGTAAACGGTAAAGTACCGGTAGAACACTATGGCAGAATGGGCGGAATCATTCCTTCACCGGATGAAGTGGAAGAGAACCTTGAGAAATGTATAAAGAAATGGTAATATCAATGATTAATGAGTAATGATTAATGAATAATGGAAAGAGACAATGTATATTGAGGAATACAGAAATTTTAAAATATTTATGCTTTGATACTTTAATACTAAAAATAAAAACATTTTAACGTTTGAACGTTTAAACTTTTTAACTTAAAAATTATTTATGAGTAATAAGGAAACAAATAACATACTCGGCTCGGATGTAAAGACAGACGATGAAGTAATATTATCGGAATGTGAAAAAGAAACAGACCAGGAAGACTGGATAAAGGTATACGAAAGACCATACACGCTCACAGAGACAAGATTCCATTACTGCCCGGGCTGCGGACACAGCACAGTGCATAAGATACTTGCCGAAGTGATACAGGAGATGGGAATACAGGATAAGGTAATAGGTGTAGCGCCAGTGGGATGTGCTGTATTTGCATATGACTATCTTGATTTTGATATGCAGGAAGCGGCACACGGAAGAGCCTGTGCAGCAGCAACAGGAGTAAAGAGAGTATTACCGGATAAATATGTCTTCACATACCAGGGAGACGGAGACTTGGCTGCAATAGGAACGGCAGAAACGATACATGCAATAAACAGGGGAGAAAACATTCTGATTATCTTCATTAACAATGCAGTCTATGGAATGACAAGCGGACAGATGGCACCGACAACACTGCCCAATATGAAGACAACCACCTCGCCATACGGAAGAGATGTAACAAAAGTAGGATATCCTATGAAGATAGTCAGAACTTATATCTAATCTTCCGGGAGCATTTTATGTAACCAGGCAATCAGTTCACACAGCGGGAAACGTAAGAAAAGCAAAGAAAGCAATAATGAACGGGTTCAAATACCAGAAACTTGGCAAAGGGACAAGTTTTGTAGAAGTAATATCAAATTGTCCTTCGAACTGGAAGATGACACCGCTTCAGACAAATGACTTCATAACAGATGAGATGATAAAATACTTTCCGCTTGGAGATGTAAAACTACCTTCCAGGGAAGACTTAAAAGGACTTGAGTCAAAAGAAGTGGAGGTTGTATAAACAATATGTCAAAAGCAAACGTAACAGATATGAAAAAGGAATAAAGGAACACAAAACAGGAAAAGGAATGCTGGAAGAGATAATAATAGCAGGATTTGGGGGACAGGGAGTTCTGAGTATGGGACAGACACTTGGATATGCAGCTATGGTAGAGGGTAAGGAAGTGACCTGGATGCCATCATACGGACCGGAGATGAGGGGTGGAACAGCTAATTGCATAACAATAGTATCTGATGATACAATCAGTTCACCTATAATCTCGAGATTTGATACTGCAATTATCTTAAACCAGCCGTCGATGGAGAAATTTGACGCCAAGGTGAAGCCGGGCGGGATAATGATATATGAATCAACGAATATATTGCATGCATCAGAGAGAACAGATATAGAGATATATCCTATTCCTGCAGCAGATGAAGCGAATAAGATGAATAATGCTAAGGTTGCAAATATGATACTTCTCGGAGCTTTTCTGGAAAGGAAGCCGATAGTGAGTTTTGATTCCATAATCGAGGCACTGAAGAAAGTATTACCAGAGAGATATCATCATCTTCTGAAGCTCAACCGTGAAGCCCTCGAAGCAGGACAAAGACTGATGAGGGAACAAATAACAAAACAATAGTAGTTTTAATAAAAATATAAGGAATAACCTAAATGGAAAATATAATAGAACAAAAAACCAGCAGAATAGGAATTGAAAACGTAGATTGGAATAATTTAAGATTTGGTGTTTATTTTTCTGATCATATGTTTGTTTCAGATTACGAAAATGGTAAATGGAATAAAGGTAATATTTTACCTTATTCAAACCTTGGAGTAGAACCTGCCAACTGCACATTACATTATGGTCAAACAATATTTGAAGGCTTAAAAGCATTTCCTTCTAAAAAAGGAGGAGTAAATATTTTCAGACCTGATATGAACGGAATCAGAATGATGAAATCTGCTGAATCTGTGTGTATTCCTCCTTATCCGGTTGAAGATTTTGTTGATGCTGTAAAAGAACTTGTAAGAATAGATAGTGATTGGATTCCTAAGAAACGAGGAGAATCCTTATATCTCAGACCATTTTCTTTTGGGACTGGAAACTTCTTAGGTGTTAGTGCATCTGATTCTTACAAATTTGTAATTATTACATCACCGGTAGCTTCATATTATGCAGAGGGTTTGAATCCGGTTAAAATTATTGTGGAGACCGAACGAGTAAGAGCAGTTCAAGGTGGACTTGGATCAGCAAAAACCGCTGCAAACTATGCGGCTTCATTATTAGCCGGACAAAAAGCTCATAAGAAAGGATTTTCCCAGGTGTTATGGCTTGACGGGGTTCACAGAAAGTATATCGATGAAGTTGGAGCAATGAATATTGTGTTTGTTATAAATAATGAAATTGTTACTCCGTCCCTTGACAAGGGAAATATTTTAGCGGGAGTTACTCGTAATACTGTAATTACTTTAGCAAAAGACTGGAAAATGAAAGTTTCCGAGAGGGAAATTTCTATTGATGAAGTTGTTGAAGCACATAAAAATGGTTCTCTTAAAGAAGTATTCGGAACCGGAACCGCTGCGGTAATTTCACCGGTTGGAATGCTTGACTATAAAGGAAAAGAAATGATTATTAATGATATGAAAATTGGTAGTATAGCACAAAGAATGTATGACACTATAACCGGGATTCAATATGGTGAGATAGAAGATAAACACCACTGGAATGTAAATATTAATGTTTGACTAATTTACTTTAATTAAATTAACTAATTGCTTTATTCTATTATCCATTACGAGTATAAGATGATGCAATTTCTACAATGATGAAAGTAAAAAATTCTTTATTTTCGGTACTTCTATGTTTTATTTTATTGTTATCCTCTTGTTCCAAGTCTAAAAATGAAAGTGAGAGTTCAAAGCTTACCGATAATCTTAATGCAAACATTGTTAAAAAAATGGAATTATCGTTTCTCACCACAGATGACATTAATATTAAAGGTGACTATTATTACAGCAGTAATTCAAAAGATTTAAAAGAACCTTTAATTATATTAATCCATCAGTTTCGCTCTGACAGGAAACAATGGAATAAAACATTAATAGATTCATTGATTACTAATGGCTATAAAGTTTTAGCATACGATATCAGAAATCATGGTGAATCAGGAAAATCAAATGTCAGGATAGAAGATATAATGACAAATAGGAAATTAGCCCCAAAGGATTTGGAAGCAGTATTTAAATGGGCCAAAATTCAAAATTCTATTGATTCAACAAAAATTGGGTTAGTTGGAACATCTATCGGTGCCTCATTAGCGTTATATGCAAGATATTTTTTAAATGCGAAATCAATAATCGGTATTTCAGGAGGCAGAAGAACTTTTGAAGGTTTAACCGGGATGAATGATAGGAGTATGTCAATGATTGCCATACAAAGAATAAATTCAGTTTTTTTTATTTGTGGTTTGAAAGACAATGATTGTTTGAAAGACGAAGAATATATTATGAACAATTATATTATGAAACCGATGCAACTTAAAGTATATGAGTCGGATAAACATGGAAAAGATTTAATCGAACAATATCCTGAAATTAATAGTTTGATTTTAGAATGGTTCAGGAATAATTTATAATAATGAAAGGAAGATATTTAAACTGGATTCAATAATTTGGGTTTTAATAATTTTAGTTTCAGTAATAATTCTTATTCTGACGTTACTTACTTCAGTAAATTCTCTTCATAAAAAATTTATTCAGAAAACTATTGAAAAGAAAGAGCGATCTGAGGATTAATCGGTATCTCACTAAGTTTTTTCTGGAGCAAATTACACATATATTTTAGATCATCATCAGAGTTTACAAAATCTAAATTGTCAGTTTCGATTGTCAGTGACCTTCCATAAGAATAGTCTTTAATCCAATCATCGTAACTATCATTAAGCCTTTTTAAGTAATCGATTTCTATTTCTTTTTCAAAATCTCTTCCTCTCATTTTTATCTGCTTCACAAGAGTAGATACGTCAGCTTTAAGGTAAACAAGGAGATCAGGAGGGGTTAAATAAGAGCACATTTCTTTAAAGAGATTTTTATAATTAAAATAATCTCTTTCTTCCATTCTTCCGAGTTCATAAAGATTTTTAGCGAATATCTCTACATCTTCATAAATGCTTCTATCCTGAATAACAGATTTTTTTTGTTGTAAAATTTCTTTATGAACACGAAATCGATGAGAAAGAAAATAAACCTGCAGATTGAATGACCATCTGTTCATATCTGAATAAAAATCTTCCAGATACGGGTTGTCGCTAACGGATTCAAAAAAAGCGAGCCAATCAAATTTTTTGGAAATTAGGCTTGTTAACGAAGATTTCCCTGAACCAATATTACCTGCTATGGATACAAAATATTTTCTTTCCATAATTCAACCGTTACTCAGTTGCAATCTTTGATTGTGCTGGCAATATTTCAGCAGGGATTTTTTCCAGTTTCTTTTTTTCTTTAATTTTTGTTGCAGCTTTACCGGTTAATTTTCGAAGGTAGTATAATTTTGCTCTTCGGACGCTTCCTTCTTTCAGAACGTCAATTTTAGCAATTTTAGGCGAATGTAAAGGAAATATCCTTTCTACTCCGACTCCATTCGATATTTTTCTTACGCGGAAAGATTTACTGATTCCTTCACCTTTTATTCCCATAACAATTCCTTTGAATTGCTGAATTCTTTCTTTATCTCCTTCAATAACTTTTACCGATACAGAAATCGTATCTCCTGGGATGGAATTTGGGTAAATCTGTTTTCATTTGCGCTGCGGATACTAACTTTATTTTGTCCATTTTTTTATTATCTCCTTTAATTTAAAACTTATTTTTCTGAAGATTATTATCATTCTTCAGCTTAGTTATTTTTTCAAATTTCTGTTTCGCTTTTTTGTCACGCCATTTTCTAATTTCCGCATGATTTCCTTTTAATAAAATTTCGGGGACTTTCATTCCGGAATAAGTCTCAGGTCTCGTATATTGAGGGTAATCGAAAACTGTTTCAACCTGAAATGAATCTGTAATTGCTGACTCACCGTCTCCGAGAGCTCCCGGGATTAATCTTGAAACAGCATCAATGAAAACCAGTGAAGCAATATCCCCGCACGACAATACATAATTTCCAATCGATAACTCAATGTTCACATATTTATCAATCACTCTTTGGTCAATTCCCTTGTAATGACCGCAAATGAGAATATAATTTTTCTTTAGGGAAAACTCATTTAAAAGTTTTTGTTCAAGAGTTATTCCTTGAGGAGAAAAATTAATTATGTTATCATAAGTATTCTCAGAAAGTAATTTATCAAGGCATCTGAAGAACGGTTCGGGTTTTAAAATCATACCTGATCCTCCTCCGTATGGTGAATCATCAATCTGCTTATAATTTCCTTCTGCATAATCTCTCAGATTATGGACGAATATTTCAATCAGGTTTTTTCTTTTTGCTCTTTCGATTAAACCGTTTGTCAAAGAACTTTCGAGAATTCTGGGGTTTGCACTTACTATATCAAATCGAATAGACATTTAAATATCGATTAAACCCTCTATATTTTTAACATCGACTCTTTTTTCATCAATATCAATCTTAATTATAAATTCTTCCCGGACAGGAATAAACAATTCCTTCTCTGATTCAGTTTTCACTAATAATAAATCATCTCCTCCATAATTTTCAACTTTTGAAATATTCCCGATGTATTTATTTTCAGCGAATACCAAAGCATCGATTATTTCATGATAATAAAATCCATTTTTATCCAGGTTCACTTTTTCACTATCGTATATACTTACAAATTTGTTGACGAGCTCAGTAACATCATCAATAGTGTCAAAACTTTTAAACTTTATTTTATAAACATTATTGTGCGAAGAAAATTCCTCTATTTCAAAATTTTCGCAATTGTTATGTTTATTAGTTAATAATTGTTTTTTTTCATCGTCAACCAAAAAAACCTTATTCCTGACCTTGAACCTTTCAGGAAAATCAGTCAAAGATAACATTTTCAAAGAACCTTTAAGCCCTGTTGTCTTTGATAATTTTCCGATGAATATTAAATTCTTAAAATCAGGCAACAATTATTGACTTATTGGACTAACAACTTTATCAGGAATTTCCAAAGCAACTTTCTTTTTTGCTTTAGCGCCTATAGCTGACAAAAGAACTCTCATTGCTTTTGCGTTTCTACCGGCTCTTCCAATAACTTTTCCGATTTCTTTATCATCTACAAACAATTTAAGTAGAATTTTTCCATCGTTTTCCGTTTCATCTATCTTCACAGCATCAGGATTATCGACCAGATGTTTTGCAATAAATTCTAAAAATTCCTTCATATAGAACCTCCTGTTGAATTTATTTTGATAAAAATGTTTAAAAGAAAAAACTTATAATTCTATTGTTTATTTAAGTTTCAGTTTTATTTTCAGTTTCTTTTTTCTTGCTTGCTTTCCGCGTTTTCACCCTGAGCTTTCTTGCTTTTTCGTTTTCGTGTTTGCTATTTTTAGATTCTAAAAAACCGGTCATTTTTTCTTCGATTAGATTTTTATCAAGCCCTTTTTTAGAAAGGTATCTTTTCAAAATGATACCCTCTCTTTTTAGCAGACTCCTGACGGTTTCAGTCGGCTGGGCACCATCATTAAGCCAGTTATTTATTTTTGTCTCATTAAATTTTATTTCCATCGGATCAGTATTAGGATTATAAAATCCTACTGCTTCAATAAATCTTCCATCTCTGGGTGATCTCGCATCTGCTGCTACAATTTTATAGATAGGCTTTTTTTTCTTGCCCATTCTTCTTAATCTGAGTTTTACCAATTTGTTTGATGCCTCCTTTTAGGTTTTACCTAAATATATAATAAATTAATTAAAATTTTAAGGTTTTTATAATTTACATCTTATTTAAAAAATTATTGGGAATATTCATTTTCCTCATCACATTTTTCATATTTCCTTTGCTAAACCCTTTTATCATTTTCTGCATTTCATCGAATTGTTTAATAATCCTGTTAACTTCCTGAATCGTTGTTCCGCTTCCATTTGCAATTCTTCTTCTTCTCATTCCGTTCAAAATATTCGGGCTTTGCCTTTCTTTCATTGTCATCGATAAAATTATAGCTTCTGTCCTTTGAAACAATTTTTCATCAATTTCTTTTCCTTTTAACGCATTACTGGCTCCCGGAATCATTGAAAGAAGGCTATTCAGAGAACCCATCTTTTTGATTTGCCTTATTTGTGCCAGAAAATCCTCAAAATCAAATTTATTTTTCTTTAATTTTTCTTCTAATTTCTCAGATTCATTAATATCAAATTCTTGCTGAGCTTTTTCAACAAATGAAATTATATCCCCTTTTCCAAGAATTCTTGATGCCATTCTATCTGGAAAAAACTGTTCCAAAGCTTCGAGTTTTTCCCCGATACTTACAAATTTAATGGGTTTATTTACCACTGCTCTTATAGACAATGCGGCTCCACCCCTTGTATCACCATCTAACTTCGTAAGGACAATACCATCATATTCTAATTTATCATGGAAAGCTTTAGCTGTATTAACTGCGTCCTGGCCTGTCATAGCATCCACAATGAAGAGAATTTCAGCAGGATTAAGTTTATTTTTTAAATTAGAAACCTCATTCATCATAACTTCATCTATAGCTAATCTTCCGGCAGTATCGATTATTAATGTATCTTTGGCATTCTTTCTGCAAAAATCTTCAGCTTGTTGGGCTATTTCTACAGGATTTTTACTATCAAATGATATCACAGGAATGTCAATTTGTTTTCCCAATACTTTCAGCTGTTCAATTGCAGCAGGTCTATAAATATCGCATGCAGCCAGAACCGGGTTTTTTCCTTTAGATTTAAGATGTTTAGCTAACTTAGCACAAAATGTTGTTTTTCCAGAGCCTTGTAAACCAACAGCCATTATCAGAGAAGGTATAGAATTTGAATATTTTAATTCTGCCTTTTCTGAACCCATCAATTTTATAAGTTCATCATTTATTATTTTAACGATGAGCTGACCTGGTGTTATACTGTTGAGTACATTTTGTCCTAAAGATCTTATTTTCACTTCCTGTAAAAACTTCGTAACAACTTTATAATTAACATCAGCATCGAATAAAACACGGCGGATTTCACGTAGAGATTCATCAACATTTTTTTCAGTGATTTTACCCTGACCGCGAATCTTCTTTAAAACGCCTTCTAATTTATTCGATAAATCTTCAAACATAAGTACAAATACTAGTAAAACAAACAATTTACATATTTTATTAATATTTTTCAAGGAATTTACCGCAGTTGATTTTTATTAATTTGAAAGTAATTTCAATTAACAGTATTTTTGTATCTTTATTAAATATCTTACTAAAAAATACATAATTAGATTGGATTTTCTAAAATGTGGAGTTGATGAATCGGGACGGGGACCATTAGCTGGTCCGGTTGTAATTGCTGCGGTAATATTCGATGTTCGAAAACGTATATCAGGAGTCAAAGATTCTAAAAAATTAACCGCAAACCAAAGAGAAGATTTATATTTTAAAATTCTTGATCAATGCAAAGAATTTTCAGTTTCTATAATTCATAATTGTGTCATTGATAAAATTAACATTTTACAGGCAACAATGGCTGGAATGGAAAATTGTTTGAACTTGCTGGATTGTTCGAAAATCAAAATTTTTATTGACGGGAATTATTTCAAATTTGATAATAATCGGCATTCTAAATATAATTATGAAACTATAATTAAAGGAGATGAAAAGATTTTTGAAATTTCCTGTGCATCAATTATAGCAAAAGTTACCCGGGACAGGTTGATGAGAGATTTCCATGAGAAATTTCCGGGTTATAAACTAAATTCAAATAAAGGATATCCGACAAAAGAACATATTAATGCAGTAAATTTATTGGGAACTACTGAAATTCATCGTTTGTCCTTTTGTAAAAAATTTTTAGCGATTTAATAGTATGATAAAATTCTTTAATAACAGAAAAGATTTTGGAAATATTGGTGAAAAAATTGCTTGTAATTTTCTTACAAAAAAAGGTTTGAAATTAATTGAGAAAAATTTCAGATTTCAGAGATACGAAATTGATTTAATATTGCTGGATAAAAAAAAGAAAACAGTGATATTCGTAGAAGTTAAAACAAGGAAAAATAAAAACTTCGGAGAACCGGAAGAATCAATACATTTTTTTAAACAGCAAAATATTTCAAAAGCCGCCCAGGGATTTATTTTGAAAAATAAAGAATATTATAGTTTCGATCTGAGATTTGATTCACTTTCAGTTTTATTTAATGAAGATAATAATTATACTGTAAACCATATTGAGCATGCATTCTAATATTTTCGGATATTGAAGAACTAAATGAAAAATTTGTTTACGAATTTCAATAAGAAATTATCCTATCTTGAGATCCATGATGTGACTAATCAGATATTTTTAATATTTTTAAGTCTGATAAGTATACTGAATCATAAATCAATTCCGGATTGGGGTTTTATTTTAATAACTAATCTGATATTAGCTTATTTGATAATTCGGATTGTATATATATACGAATCAAAAAATGAGTTTGATAAGCTGCAACCGGGGATTATTCGTTTTCTTAGATATTGGTACCCTGTATTTATGATTTTTTTTTGCTTTAAGGAAATTTATTATGTAATGATAGGTCTGACCCCTATAATTCATGATGATATTTTGATTAAAATTGATTACTGGATTTTTGGATTCAACCCAACAGTAGCACTAAAAGCAATATCAAACCCTTTATTAACAGAGTTCCTGCAGGTATTTTATAGCTTTTTCTATGTTATGCCGGTAATTTTCGGGCTTGAGTTATATCTATGGCATAGATATAAAGAATTTAAGTTTGCATCATTTGTAATATTTTTCGGTTTTTACATGTCGTTTATAGGATATTTGATTTTACCTGCTATTGGTCCTAGGTTTGTGCTACATGATTTTTATACTATTAATAGCGAATTACCCGGCATTTGGGTTACAAATACTTTAAGGGATATTATTAACCTGGGTGAATCTATCCCAACAGTATCCCGGGTTGCAGAAGTCGTTGCACAAAGAGATGCGTTTCCTTCAGGTCATACGATTATAATTTTGCTGATTGTGTATTTATCAAAAAAAATTAAATCGAATTCTTTTTACTTTTATTTGCCATATGCTATAATAATGATTTTCTCAACTGTTTATTTAAGATATCATTATGTAATAGATTTAATCGGTGGTTTATTTTTTGCTTTAATCACGATTATTATTACAAATTTACTTTATTCCTTGAGGTGGAGAAGAAGTAATGAATCAGAAATATCTTGAAACAATTTCATCTGCAATATAATAGCCTTTTTCATTAAGTCTAAAATTGCTCATCTTTAAAATTGCTAAATCATTATTTATCAATTCATCCATTGAAGATTTATATTTATCCTCAAAGTTAAAATCGAAATAATTTCGAAATTTATCCATATCAACACCTTCCGCTCTTAAACCTAACATTATATATTCAAGCTCGGATTCCTCGATTGTAAGAGAATAAGAATTTTCGATTGGCAAGATTCCATTTTTTAGCGAATTCATGTATTTTATAACATTTCTGTAATTATTCCATCTCTTACCTGAATAGAATGAATGAGCGGAAGGTCCTAATCCAATATAATCAGTATAATTCCAGTATTTTAGATTATGACGTGATTTGAATCCAGGCTTAGAATAATTTGATATCTCATAATGATCGTAATCAGATTGAGTCAGCAAATTATTAAGTCTTTGATAAAATTCAGACTCCGAATTTTCAGATTGTGGTTTAATTTTCTTTTTTAAAATATCGTTATAAAGTTTGGTTTCTTTTTCATAAATAAGAGTATAAGCGGAGATATGCGGGATCTCAAGTTGTATTGATGTTTCAACCGATTTGTAAAGATCAGTTAATTTTTGATCCGGAAGCGAATAAATTAAATCGAAGCTAATATTATTAAAATATTTTTTTGCATTTTCAACTACTTTCACTGCCTGAAATGATGTATGCTCTCTCGTCAAAAATCTCAATTCTGAATCATTAAAAGATTCAATACCGATACTCAGTCTGTTAATACCGGCTTCAAACAGTTCTTTTAATTTAACAGGATTATTAATAAAATCTTCGGGATTGGATTCAATTGTAATTTCAGTATTTCTGTCCAGAGTAAAATATTCATTAAGATTTTCAATTAATTTACTAATGTCTTTGCTTTCAAGGATTGAAGGTGTTCCACCGCCAATGAAGATTGAATCAAATTCTTCTTTAGAATAGTCTTTAGATAATAGTTTTAGTTCAGAATCTAATGATTCGAGAAATTTGGGAATTATATTCAGGTTGGTAACCAGATAAAAGTCACAATAATTGCATTTTTTTCTGCAAAAAGGTACGTGAATATATATTCCTTTTTTATCCATAATTTGGTTCTTAAAAATAAATTTATTTTGTGGAAAAAAAACTCTATTTTAAATTCTTAAAAGTAATATTTAAAATCTATATTATATGATTAGTAAATTTACTGTTTCAATTATTTTCTTAGCATTAATATTACCCTCAAACTTTTCCTTTTCACAAGAATTAGATTCATTACAGAATAAAAATTATGATTCGCTATCGATTAATAATTTAGATTCATTGCAACATAAACTTTATTTAGTTCAAGGCGATTCTGATATAATAGCACAGGTAAACAGCATGGCTCTTTTAGTAAATTTGATACACTCTCAAGGTGAAATTGTAGTTAAAACTCCATCACTTGATGAGTCCGGTTCCATTGAGATAAAAATTAAAAGGATGGATGACGTATGGTATAAAATATCAGGTTCTTTTGCATTTATCAGCAAAGATGCATTCTGGGGTCACTTTCACAGGAAGAATTTCATTTTTGTTAATAATCTAAATGAGACAGTTATAGAAGGCAGGTCTTCAGATACAAATATTGGTTATATAATACGAATCAGATGCAGCTTCGATGATATTCAAAATGTTATGTCAGGCACATGTTTTATTCCGGTTGATGAACAGAATACAGTAACTTCTGAAGATGATCCTACTTATAATCTTATTACGGTAAAATCAGAAAAGAAATCAATTAAATACTGGATTCGGAAAGATGATTATACAGTGACGAAATATGTACAATATGATACTAAAAACGAAGTGTATCTGACAGTGGATTTTTCTGATTTTTATAAGACAAGCAGCAGTGCTTATGCAAAAAAAATAGTAATTCAAAGACCCTCCAAAAGAGAAAAGATGTCTCTGTTTCTTACTGAAGTATTATTGAACCAAAATAATTTAAACTTCAGGGTAGATATTCCCTCAGACTTCAGAAAAATCAAGTGGTTAAAATGATTTATTTTTGAAAAAAAAGCACATTTTTTCTTCATTGAGAGAGTATGTTTTTCTTAGTAATTTTAGGTATCTTTTCAAAATTAATCTGTAGGAGTTGATATGTCAAAATATAAAATTGCTTGGCTGCCGGGTGACGGTGTAGGGATAGAAGTCCTTGAAGCAGCCCGAATTGTTTTAGATAAAATCGGATTTGATGCCGAATATATACATGGTGATATCGGGTGGAAGTTTTGGTGTCAAGAAGGCGATGCATTTCCACAAAGGACAATAGAATTACTTAAGAATGTTAATGCTGCAATGTTTGGAGCTATTACATCGAAACCTGTGAAAGCTGCAAATGCAGAATTAGTTCCGGAGCTTCGGGACAAAGGATTGATATACAGATCACCAATTGTCAGGATGAGGCAGTTATTCGATTTATATATTTGTTTAAGGCCTTGTAAAGCTTATGAAGGAAATTCGTTGAATTTTAAACCAAATATTGATTTGGTCGTCTTTCGTGAGAATACTGAAGGAATGTATTCAGGGGTAGAATTCAATCCGGTACCAAAAGAATTATCGGATTTATTAACTAAATTATCCAAGCCATTTGCTCCATTTAAAGATATTCCGAATGATGAGTATGCAATATCTTGTAAAATAAACACTAAAAAAGGTTCCGAAAGAATTGTTAGAGCCGCATTTGAATTTGCTAAGAAATTCAACAGAAAAAAAGTTACAGTAGTACATAAAGCTAATGTAGTTCGTGCGACCGACGGATTATTTCTGGATATAGCAAAGGAAGTAAAAAAAGATTATCCTGAAATTGCTATGGATGATGCAAATATTGATGCAATTGAAATGTGGTTATTGAAAAACCCAATGAATTACGATGTATTAGTAGCACCCAATTTATTCGGTGATATAATTTCTGATCTATGCGCACAAATGGTTGGTGGACTAGGATTCGGATGCTCAGGAAATATAGGTCAGAAATTAGCGGTTTTCGAGCCTACCCATGGTTCTGCTCCTAAATATACAGGTATGTATAAGGTTAACCCGATTGCAACTATTCTCTCAGCAAAAATGATGCTGGATTGGTTAGGTGAAGCTGAAATGGGCAGCAAACTTGAAAAAGCAGTTGCTCAAGTAATTAAAGAATCAAAAACTAAATCTTATGATATGGGTGGTTCAAATACTACCCTGGAAGTTGCAAATGCAATAGCAAGTAAATTATAATCCTTTTTTAATAAAATTTAAATAATAATTATTATGAGAATAATTAAAGAATTCAAAGAATTTGCAATTAAGGGTAATGCAATTGATTTAGCCGTTGGTATAATTATCGGTGTGGCATTTGGAAAGATCATCAGTTCTCTGGTTAGTGATATTATCATGCCAATAATCGGTTTGGTATTGGGTGGAGTTAATTTTACAAGTCTTAAACTAATATTAAAAGACACGTCAATTTTAACTTATGGGAATTTTTTACAGGCAACTTTTGATTTCCTCATAATTGCTTTTTGTATTTTCTTATTTGTTAAGTTGTTAAACACGATGAAACGAAAAGAAGAAGTGGCTCCTGCAACACCCCCTGAACCATCAGAGGAAGTTAAATTACTTACAGAGATAAGAGATTCGTTAAAAAAATAAAAAAGAATTATTTGAGATATGAATAAATTAGTAATTCACGAAGTTGGAATGCGCGATGGGCTGCAAGCAGAGAATGAAATTGTTCCAACGGATATTAAAATTAAATGGATAGAAGAATTATATGAAACAGGAATTGATATAATTCAGGTAGGTTCATTCGTTAATCCGAAAAAAATGCCCCAGATGGCAGATACGGATGAATTATTCAAGATATTAAATGAAAAGAAAAATAAACCTATTAATGTTATTCTATCAGGATTAGTATTGAATGAAAAAGGACTTGAAAGAGGTTTACAATGTGGAGTTGAGATGTTTTGTATGGGGGTTTCTGCAAGTGATACACACAGCCAGAAAAATACAGGAATGAGCACCCTTGAGGCTCTTGAAAGAATAATTCCAATGGCAAAAAATGCAATAGCTAACGGAAAGAATGTTCAGGTTTCGGTTCAGTCTGCATTCGGTTGTGGATTTGAAGGAAAAATTCCGGAAAGTAGAGTTATTGGAATCATCGAGAAATATCTGGAAAATGATCTTACAATGATAAGTCTCGCTGATACTGCGGGTCATGCTAATCCGGAACAGGTGGAAAAAATGTTCACGGAAATTTATAAACTATCAGATGATGTTAATTGTGCTTGTCATTTTCACGATACTTTTGGAATGGGATTAGCAAATGCTTATGCCGCTTATTCTACAGGAGTTAAATATTTTGAATCATCATTTGCCGGTTTGGGAGGTTGTCCATTTACAGCATTAGCGAGCGGTAATGTTTGCACTGAAGATTTGATTCACATGTTCCGGAATATGGATATAAGGAAAGATATAGATATAGAGAAGTTACGCTTGCTTTCTAAAGAAACTTCGGAATTCCTAAAAAGGGAGTTACCGGGAATCATTTATAAAACGGGAGTTATCCCTTCCTTAAGTTAAAAATTATGATAAACAACCTTGAACATTTAGATTACTAAGTGTTTGGGGTGATTTTTTATATAAACTATACTACGAAAAAAATATGAAAGCATTAAAAGGATTACGAATATTGGATATGACTAATGTATTAGCAGGTCCATTTGCAACATTGCATCTTGCATTAATGGGTGCAGAAGTAATAAAAATTGAAAATCCGGTAGGTGGTGATCTTGCAAGGAAATTAGGAAATGTTCCTGAACTTAACAATAAAAATATGGGGACAAGTTTTCTTGCGCAGAATTCAAATAAAAAATCATTTACCTTAAATTTAAAAGGGGATAAAGCAAAAGAAATTTTCAAAAAACTCGTAAAAACTGCAGATGTCCTGGTTGAGAATTTCCGTCCGGGAGTTATGGAAAGATTGGGTTTCTCTTATAAAGTTTTAAGTGAAATGAATTCGGGACTAATTTATTGCGCCATTTCGGGATTCGGACAAACGGGTCCTGATGCATTCAAACCTGCTTATGACCAGATTATTCAAGGTTTGAGCGGAGTAATGGCAATTAACGGTGATGAAAGATTGAATCCATTACGTTGTGGATTTCCTGTATGTGATACTGTTGGAGGATTAAATGCTGCTTTTGCAATTATGTCTGCGCTTTATTACAGGGAAAAAACCGGGGAAGGACAATTTATTGATATATCAATGCTGGATTCAATTATGCCTCTGATGGGTTGGGTTGCAGCGAATTTATTAATAGGCGCTAAACATCCTGTGCTAATGGGAAATGATAATTTTACTGCTGCACCATCCGGAACATTCGTAACAAAAGACGGATATATTAATATCGCCGCAAACAAACAGGAACAATGGGAAGATCTATGCGATGTTCTTGAAGTTCCGGAATTAAAGTCAGATATGAGATTTAAAGAAAGGGATAACAGAAAGAAAAATAGAAAAGAATTAACTCCATTACTAGAAGTAAAATTAAAAGAAAAAGATACATTGATATGGGCAGATGCTTTGAATTCGAAAGGTATTCCCTCGGGCGAGATTCTAAGTCTTGAATCCGCACTGAATCAGCCGCAGATTGAACATAGAAAGGCATTATCTGAAATTGATACTCCTGAAGTAGGGAATATAAAAGTATTCAATTTGACAGCAAAATTTAATAAAACCGGAGGAGATGTAGATACACCGCCACCGTTATTATCGCAGCATACAGAAGAAATATTGAAAGAACTTGGATATTCAAGTGAAGATTTTAAAAAATTTAAAGAAGAGAAAATCGTTTAATTAAATAATCAGGAGAAAATAAAATAATGGGAATGACAATAGTAGAAAAAATTCTCGCGGTAGCTTCGGGCACTAAATCAGTGAAGGCTGGTGATGTGATCGAGCCGAAAGTTGATGTGGCGATGTCACACGAGAATGCTGCACTTGTGATCAACCAGTTCAGTGAAATATTTAACGGAACCGGTTTAGAACCAAAACCATGGGATTCCGAAAAGATTGCTATAATATTCGATCATAGGGTTCCTGCAGAAAGTTCCAAAACAGCAACAAACCAAAAGAAAATTAGAGATTTCGTAAGGCTTCATAAAATTCGAAAATTTCATGATATTCGTTCCGATGAAGGTGGTATTTGCCATCAGATTTTAGCCGAGTATGGTTATATAAGACCCGGTTTTGTAGTGGTTGGAACCGACAGCCATACAACCACTCATGGTGCATTTGGAGCTTTTTCATTCGGAATTGGGGCAACTGAAATGGCAAGTGTCTGGACACTTGGAAGAGTTTTGAATGTTGAAGTGCCTGAAACAATTAAAGTTGTAGTTAATGGAAAATTACCTGAAAATGTTTACCCCAAAGATTTAATTTTATTTATAATTGGAAAGATTTCAGCTCAGGGCGCTAATTTTAAGGTTATTGAATTTCACGGTGAAGCAATTCAATCTATGTCTATGAGCGGAAGACTGGTATTATGTAATATGAGCGTGGAAGCCGGAGCAACATCAGGAATCGTTCCAAGCGATTCTGAAACATTGAAATATCTGAAAGAGCATGGAGTTAATGATAAAATAGATTTAGTGCTTCCGGATAAAGATGCAAATTATTGCCAGACAGTGGAAATTAATGCTTCAGAACTTAGTCCACAGATCGCATGTCCACACACCGTAGACAACGTAAAATCCATCGACAAAGTTAAGGGAATAAAAATTGATCAGATTGTAATTGGGAGTTGTACAAATGGCAGACTGGATGATTTAGAAATTGCTGCAAAAATTCTTAAAGGAAATAAAGTAGCAATGGGAACAAGAATGCTTATATTTCCTGCTTCCTGGAACATATATAAAGATGCAATGAAAAAGGGATACCTTGAGACTTTTGCGAATGCAGGTGCTGTAATCATGAACCCGGGATGCGGATGCTGTCTTGGAGTTCATCAGGGAGCATTAGGGGATGGTGAGGTTGCACTTTCAACAACAAACAGAAATTTTAAAGGCAGGATGGGAAATCCAAAAGGTGAA
Organism: uncultured Ignavibacteria bacterium; assembly: GCA_963806045.1. GTDB lineage: Bacteria > Bacteroidota > Ignavibacteria > Tepidaquicellales > Tepidaquicellaceae > DATCHW01. The sequence goes on from CAWDWP010000018.1 coordinate 20,053, forward strand.
GTTTACCTTTGTTCACCTGCGGTAGCAGCCGCCAGTGCAGTTACCGGTGAGATAACTGAACCTGCGAAAGGAGTAAAATAATAATGTCAAAAATAATTTATAAGTTCGACGCTGATATTTCTACCGATGCAATTTATCCCGGAAGATATATGGCAACAGTATTACCTACTGAAACCCCTCAATATTGCTTTGCAGATTATAAAGAGTTGAATGATAAACTTAATAGCGGAGAATGGAAAGGCGGAACTATCATAGCAGGCGAAAATTTCGGATGCGGGAGTTCACGTGAACAGGCGGCTTCGACAATATTAGGTCATCAGATTACTGTAATTGCAAAAAGTGTTGCAAGAATTTTTATGCAAAATTCAGTTAATCTTGGTCTTGAATTAATTACCTGTCCTGATTTGGAAGCGCGAGTTGGTGACGATGTTGTACTTGAAAATGGAAAAGTTGTGAATAAAACGACAGGGAAGAGTTATGATATTGTTCCGCTTCCTGATGCAAGAAAAGCTATTATCAATGCAGGAGGTCTTATACCATATACAAGAAAAAAACTTATAGAAGAAAGAAAATCCTAACATTATTTTTTATGTAAAATAAAAAGTGCGGATAAAAATATATTTATCCGCACTTTTATTTAAAAATTTTTATATAGCCGTTAATTTATAAACTTTGCAATTCTGTTCCACCTAATTGTACCAACTAATTTGAAGAAATCAGAGAACGGAATATTTGCATCCCAGGACCAATATATTATGAATGCCTCTCCTACAACATTTTCCATAGGCATAAATCCCCAGAAACGACTATCAAGGGAGTTGTTTCTATTGTCACCCATCATCCAGAGATAATCACGTTTAACGGTGTATTCTCCGTTTTGAAGAATGTTACCATCAACCTGAATCTTTTTATCCGGAGTTAATTTAATATCACTACCTTCTTTAACCACAAACATTCTCCACTGCTCAAAATTCAGTGAATCAATTTTTATTTTATCACCTTTTTTTGGGATACGAAGCGGTCCATAATTATCTTCATTCCATCCTGAACCTTTTGGGAATATTCTGGGATTCGTTACGTTTGGAGGAAGAGTCGTGCTAAGAAATCTGGATTCCGGAGGGTTCGGAAATACTTTACCGTTATTATAAAGTTGTTTGTTTATAACCTGTATTGTATCTCCCGGAAGACCGACACAACGTTTGATATAATTTAAAACTTCCTTGGATTCCTTTTCGTCTCTGTCACCGGGAAAATCAAATACGATAATATCACCCAGTTTTGGATTTTTGAAACCGGGTAACTTAAAATAGGGAAGCCGAATATCAGTAAATGGAATATTTCGCGGAGAAGTAGCACCATAAGTAAACTTAGTAACTAGTAGAAAGTCACCTACGAGCAGAGTGTTTTCCATCGAGCCTGTGGGAATCCGATAGGCTTCAAATAATAAAATTTTAATAAAAAATGCCACAACTGCAGCCCATATAAGCGCATCAAAATATTCCCGTGGCTTAGATTTTTTCTTGCCGGGTTTTGAATTGATGCTTTTATTTTCGTTATCTTTCTTAAGTAAACTCAAAATATATTTTATTTAATTAATAATTCTAATTATTTTTCAATTGAAAGTACAGCTAAAAATGCTTCCTGCGGGATTTCAACAGAACCCACTTGTTTCATACGCTTTTTTCCTTCTTTTTGTTTCTCAAGTAGTTTTCGTTTCCGGGAAATATCGCCACCATAACATTTTGCGATTACGTTCTTTCGCAAAGCACTAATGGATTCGCGCGCAATGACTTTAGAACCTATAGCTGCCTGGATTGCAATTTCGAACATCTGTCTGTGAATGAGCTTACGAAGCTTTTCACATAACTTCCTTCCCCAGTAATATGAATTTTCTCGGTGAATGATTGTTGAGAGTGCATCAACAGGTTCCGAATTTAACAGGATATCAAGTTTTACCAAATCTGATTTTCTATAATCTATCAAATCATAATCAAAAGAAGCATATCCTTTCGAGATTGATTTGAGTTTGTCATAAAAATCAAATATTATTTCAGCTAATGGAAATTCAAAATTCAAATCAACCCGTTTGGTATCGATGTAATGAGTAGTTTTATAAATACCTCGCCGATCCTGAGTGAGTTTCATTATGTTGCCAATAAATTCAACAGGAGTAATTATCTGTGCTTTAATATAAGGTTCTTCTACATGGTCAATTCTGACCTGGTCAGGCATCAGTGCAGGATTATCAACGACTATAACATCACCATTTGTAAGATATACATTATATTCAACATTTGGTACTGTTGTAATAATTGATAAATCATATTCACGCTGAAGGCGTTCCTGGACAATTTCAAGATGAAGCAATCCAAGGAAACCGCATCTAAAACCGAAACCAAGTGCAACTGAAGTCTCCGGTTCATATTTTAAAGCTGCATCATTGAGTTTGAGTTTAGCTAGAGAGTCACGAAGCATTTCAAAATCATTTGTTGCTATCGGATAAATTCCGCTGAAGACCATTGGTTTTATTTCCTTATAACCCGGGAGAGGTTCCAGTGCAGAATTATTGGAATTTATAATTGTGTCACCTACTTTTGAATCATTAACATCTTTGATATTCGCAATTAAATATCCAACATCTCCTGAATGTAGTTCTTTTGTTCTTAGTCTTTCCATTTTAAGAACACCAACTTCTTCCGCCTGAAACTGTTTACCACTAGCAAAAAACTGAATTTTATCACCTTCTTTTAAGGTTCCTTCTGCAATTCTTAGATAAACAACGACACCTCGGTATACATCAAAAATTGAATCGAATATTAATGCTCTGAGTGGCTTTTCATCTTCTACTTTTGGCGGAGGAATTTTTTCGACGATAGCTTCAAGTACTTCATCAATACCAATACCGGCTTTAGCACTAACCGCGAGTATATCTTCTTTTTTTCCTCCAATCAGTTCAATTATCTGTTCTTTTACATCATCTATCATTGCACTTTGTAAATCAATTTTATTTAATACGGGAATGATTTCCAGTCCCTGATCAATTGCTAAATAGAGATTGCTGATAGTCTGTGCTTCAATCCCCTGTGTTGCATCAACAACGAGTAAAGCTCCTTCACAGGCGGCTAGTGAACGTGAAACTTCGTATGTGAAATCCACATGACCTGGAGTATCAATCAGGTTAAGAATAAATTCTTCACCTGATTTTGCTGTATAATTCATTTGAATTGCATGGAGTTTGATTGTTATGCCGCGTTCTTGCTCAAGTTCCATATCATCCAGAACTTGTTTGGTCATATTCCTGGATTCAATGGTTCCGGTTCTTTCTAAAAATCTATCAGCAAGTGTCGATTTACCATGATCAATATGTGCAATAATGCAAAAATTTCTTATCTTTTTTTGTCGCAATTTCTGTTCTTATTTCTAAATATAAGAAAGTGAATTCTATATGTTTCTTAAATATGAGAAGATATAGAATTCACTCAGTTTAAGGAAAAAACTTTTTAATTTTTATTTGCCTTCAGCTTTCCTTGTGGCTCTGATTTCCTGAATTTCTTTTCGGAAATCTGCAGCTATTTTCCTGACTTCATTTAAGTCTTTTCTTAATCTGGTCGCAGCTGCATTTACTCCTTTATCGTAAAATTTTTCCAGATCTTTTTTCATTCCTTCAAGTACGTTTAAGATTTGATTGTATTTTTCCATTATGTCTCCTTTAATAATAAGTTTATAAAAATATTTATTAAATTACACTGTTTTTCCTACAAATGGTATTGAAAAAATTATTACAAAACCCCAGGTTAAAAAAGCAATGCCTATCAGAATAAGCGAGGAAAAGATAGTGAGATTTAACCATGGTTTCAATTTGTAATCTCTAAAAATGCCCCAAACTCCGTTTAATCCGTGATACAAACCAAGTGTTATAAAACTTAAATCTATTATTCGGTACCACGAAAATTGCATTCTGATTAACACCGCTCCGTATGTATGTCCTGATTCCGGTTGATAATGCATAAGTATATAATGTCCAATCATCAGAACAACCAAAGCTAAACCGCTGATTCTTTGCAAAACCCAGCTTTTTGACCCTGATTCCTTTGAACTGTTAAATCTGAACATAGAACTTAATTATTATTTGAAAATCTTTAAAATTTCATGAGAAAACATTACGAATCCCATTGCGAAAAATAATATTACCGCTGCTACCCATGAAAACCTATAAAGCTGTTTATGGTATCTTGCTCCATCAGCCCAATCTACTATTACAATTCTTATTCCATTGAATGAATGAAAAAGTACGAATGCAAACAATATCCATTCAATAAACATAAAAAAAGGAGTAGAATAGGTAGCCATTTTCTGATTGAAAGCAATTTCACCTTTTGTTAATGGACTCAACGAGTAAATATGAAGAAATATATATCCTATCAAAGCAATTCCGCTAATTCGATGGTATATCCAAGCCCAACTTCCGCTATCTTTTCGGTAAGATAAGTTTTCTTTTACCCATTGTTTCTGGTCAAAAGTCTTAATCTTAAACGTTGATTCCGGCATTAAAAAGCTCTTTATTTTAAAAAAATTACTGTAAAAAATATGTATTTATTTTATTATTAACAACTTAATCATTTTTACCACTTTTTAAGCATATTTTGAGTATTAAATTTTTATTCGAAAAGGTTTTTACTATTTTGTCTGTAATATTACAATAAAATGAATTATTTAGATTTAGTCTATAGCGCACTATTCATTATGTGTCTCAGGATAATTGACGTTTCAATTGGGACAATCAGAACACTTTTTACAGTTCAGGGCAGAAGATTTCAAGCGGGAGCTTTAGGTTTTGTGGAAGTAACAATATGGGTATTCGCTATTCGACATATAATGCTGAATTTAGATAATATCTTTAATATTTTTGGATATTCAACAGGTTTTGCTTTAGGTACAATTATCGGGATTACTCTTGAACAGAAATTGGGAACAGGTTTTGTTCAAATTTATGTAATTTCGATGTATTTCGCTGATAAAATTGCGGAAGAGTTAAGAAAAAATAATATTGGAGTGACAATTTTACCCGGAGAAGGAACCCGGGGAGGAGTTGCAATTCTTCTTATTATAATTATTAGAAAAAGACAGAAAGAGTTGGTAAAGCTAATAGAAAACATAGATCAGAAAGCTTTTATTTCAATTCAATCTGCTTTACCATACAGAGGTTACATCCATCCTAAAGATTGATTCAAATCTTTGTAAACATTGTAAGAAGCATTTCAAACCTTTCAATAGCAAAAAGAGAATGTGGTTTATTTGCAGGCATTAATATTAAATCTCCTGTTTCCAGGACATACGAAACACCTTGAATTTTCACATCAGCTTTACCATCAATTAGCTGGACCATGGCATCAAAAGGAGCAGTATGTTCGCTGAGGTTTTGCCCTTCGTCAAATGCAAAAAATGTAACAGTTCCCGCAGTCCCCTTATATATGGTTTTGCTCACAACAGCATCATTTTGATACTCAGCTAAATTTTTTAACTTAAGGATTTTTTCGCTAATATTATCCATCTCGGGTTTTAAGATTTTTAGAACTTATTAAAGATATAATAACTGAAATAAAAATTAAACTTGCAACTACAATAAGTGATAGTGCAATAGGTATATTATAAATATCCGCAATAAGCATTTTCATTCCAATAAAGAACAGCACTAATGCCAGACCATATTTAAGATATTTAAACTTATCCATTAAGTTTGCGAGTGCAAAATAAAGTGACCTCAATCCCAATATCGCAAATGCATTCGAAGTGAATACGATAAATGGATCTTGAGTTATAGATAAAATTGCTGGGATGGAATCTAATGCAAACACTAAATCCGTTGTCTCGATTATGATTAAAACGATAAATAACGGTGTAGCATACTTTTTGGCATTTTCAGTCACAAAAAATTTATCTTTTACATATGAATCTTTAACGGGAAAATATTTTCGGAAGAGTTTGACAACAGGATTTTTATCAGGTTCGACCACATCATTCTTAGAAAAAAACATTTTAATACTCGTTATAATCAGGAATAATCCAAATATATATAAAATCCAATGGAACTGAGAAACTAATGCAGTACCCAATCCAATTAATACAGCCCTCATTATTATTGCACCAACAATTCCCCAAAAGAGCACTTTGTGTTGATACCTTTTCGGTACATTAAAGAAACCAAACAGAAGAATAAAAATAAAAATATTGTCTACGGATAGGGAATACTCCAGGAGATAACCGGTTAGGAACTCCATCCCTTTTTGATTACCCATATAACTAAAGACACCAAAATTGAAGATAAGTGCCAACGTTATCCATACTGCACTAAACAAAAGTGCCTCTTTGTAACCTATGATATGCGATTTTTTATTGAAAACACCTAAATCAATCGTAAGCATAGTAATCAAAAACACAAGAAATAGAACCCAATGAACGTAAGTAATTTCCATATTAGTTTACAAATCCCCCTTCATAGGTCTGATAACGACGTCTTCAATTAATACTTTTTTTGGTTGGTTAAATACATCAAGTACAATTTGAGCAATATCCGAAGGTAACATCATTCTGTTATGATATTTTTGAATAGACTTTCTGTCCCACATAGGGGTTTCAACTGCACCCGGAAGAATATTACTCACTTTAATATTATATCTTCTAACTTCTTTTCTCAAACAATTTGATAATGCCAGTGTACCGGCTTTTGATGCAGCATAAGCTGAACTGTTTGTGAAGACTGATTTAGCTGAAACAGAAAGTATATTAATTATATGTCCTTTTCTGAGTTTAATCATAAAAGGAAGAACAGCCTTAATGCATAAAAATGTTCCTCTTAAATTTGTGCTGATGATATTATCGAAGTCGAAAACCTTAGTATCAAGAAATGATTTAAAAACTGTCACTCCTGCATTATTAATTAAAGCGTCTATTTTTCCATATTTTTCTCTGATTCTTTTTGCAGTACTTTGAACACTTCTTTCCGAAGAAACATTGCATACAAAAGCAGTTGCTTCTCTACCGGCAAATTTAATTTCACTTGCGATAGCAGCTAATCTTGATTTGCGTCTTGCCGAGATAACAACTATGTGTCCTGCCTTAGAAATTGCATTTGCTATTTCCTTACCGATACCTGTGGAAGCGCCTGTAATCCAGACTACTTTTTGTAGCATTATGAGTACGTTTATTTTATAAAACCTTTATCTCTTATATTCTCCCCATACACTGCGTAAGGAATTCGAAATTTCCCCAATTGTTGCATAGTTTTCTACTGCTTCAAGTAAATAGGGGAGCATATTATCTCTGGTTTTTGCTTTTTTCTTAATATTGTCTAATAACTCATTCACTTTCAAATTATCCCTGGTGTTTCTAAGTGTTTTTAGCTTTCGTATCTGGATATTTCTGATTTCATCATCAATCTTAAGAAGATTTTGAGGAATACCTTCCTCTGTCGCAAATTTGTTCACACCAACTATTATTTTTTCTTCTTTTTCGATATCCACTTGATACTTATATGCATTATTTTCTATTTCACTCATTTGAAATCCGGATTCGAGTGCTTTCAGACCTCCTCCCATTTCTTCAATTTTACTCAGATATTCCCAGACTTTTGTTTCTATCTGTTCAGTAAGATATTCAATAATATAAGATCCTCCTAATGCATCTACGGTATCTGCAACACCGCTTTCATAAGCAATGACTTGCTGAGTTCTTAAGGCTGTTTGAACCGATTGTTCAGTTGGCAATGATAATGCTTCATCTTTGCTATTTGTATGCAATGACTGACAACCCCCTAAAACAGCAGCAAGAGCCTGAATAGTTACTCTAACAACATTATTATCAATCTGTTTATCAGCAAGAGTTGAACCGGCAGTTTGAGCATGAAATCGTAACTTCATACTTGCTGCATCTTTTGCTCCGAACTGTTCTTTCATTATCTTTGCCCAGATTTTTCTTGCGGCTCTGTATTTTGCAATTTCTTCAAGAAAATTATTATGAGCATTAAAAAAGAAAGACAATCTCTTAGCAAATTTGTCAACATCGAGTCCGGCCTTGATTGCGGCATTTACATATTCAATTCCGTCTGATAGAGTGAATGCAACTTCCTGAACCGCATTTGAGCCTGCTTCGCGAATATGATATCCGCTTATTGAAATCGTATTCCATGAAGGAAGATTTTCGCTGCACCAGGCAAATATATCTGTAATCAGTCTCATTGATTCCACGGGTGGATATATATATGTTCCTCTCGCGATATATTCTTTCAATATGTCGTTTTGTATAGTTCCGGAAAGTTTAGTCAAATCTGCATTTTGTTTTTTAGCAATGGCAACGTACATCATTAACAAAAGGGAAGCAGTCGCGTTTATGGTCATAGATGTTGTTACATCTTTGAGCTGTATTCCATCAAATAAGGTCTCTAAATCTTTCAGTGAATCAATTGCGACACCCACTTTCCCGACCTCGCCTTCACTCATCGGGTCATCGCTGTCATAACCAATTTGTGTGGGTAAATCAAAAGCAACCGATAATCCTGTTGTTCCGTTTGCAATCAGATATTTATATCTTTTATTGGATTCTTCAGCTGTTGCAAAACCGGCATATTGTCTCATAGTCCAGAACTTTGAGCGGTACATTGATGTATGAACTCCTCTTGTGAATGGGTATTCATCGGGAGCTTGTTGTGTTTTGGATACTGTTAAAAAATCAGGAATAATAATTTCCGAATCAGTTTTAAAAGTCTCTTTGCGTAATTTAATCTTTTTTTCCAATTTAATAATCCCGTCTAATATTTTAATAATTTATTTTTTGTTACTGCTTTCTGTTAATTGTTTGTAAAATTTCTTCGAAGACACTGTGTAAAATCCCTGATCTTTTAATACTATCTGCCAATTATTATTTTCAAAATAGTCGGGTTTTTTCACTAAGGTAATGGTCAGTAGAGTATCATTTTCGGCTTTTACTGTATAATCGGTTTCGAACGCATCTATACCTAAAGAATCATCCCACTTGAAGTATATCTTGTCGTCAGAGAATCCAACAGTTTGTTTTTCATTTCCATTTTGATATGTGTAAACTTTTCCGATGAAACTGGTCTTTTGTTTTGAACATGATGAAAATATCAACACAGATGCAAGAAGTATAAATAAAATGTTTTTCATAATTTTTTTACGATTTAATTTTCAGATAAAATTTACATAACCATTCCGCCATCAACGCACAAAACCTGGCCGGTTATATAATCAGCTTTGGAAGATGCAAAAAAAGTAACAATCCCTGCAACTTCTAAAGGATTTGTAGCTCGCCTCAGGGGAATTACATTAAGAAATGCATTTCTTTGTTCCTCAGTCAGAACTGCTGTCATGTCAGTTTCAACAAAACCGGGAGCTATGCAATTCACTGTAATATTTCTGCCTGCAAATTCTTTTGCTACGGATTTTGATAAACCGATTAATCCGGCTTTTGATGCTGCATAATTTGCCTGTCCGGCATTTCCAATGACACCTACAACAGAAGAAATGTTTACAATTTTGCCGGAACGCTGTTTTGCCATTATAGGAGTTATAGCTTTAATCGTATTGAAAGCACCTTTCAGATTTACTTTAATAACCACATCCCAGTCATCTTCTGTCATTCTCATTAAAAGTTTATCCCTTGTTATTCCGGCATTATTAACAAGTATATCTATTCTTCCAAACTCTTTTACAATTTCTTCACAGACTTTTTTTGTCTCATCAATGTTAGTAATATCCAATTCCCTCCCAAAAACTTTTCCGTCGGACGATTCAATATTTTTTACATATTCCGGAAAATCAGCCGGGAATACTTTATCTAATATTACCACTATTGCTCCTTCATTCAGGAAATCAGTGGCAATTGCTCTGCCTATACCTCTTCCACCTCCGGTAACCAAAGCAATTTTATCTTTTAATAATTTTTCCATTTTTTTATCTTTTATTGGTTAATTCGTGTTCAAAATCCGGAATATCAATTTGATATTTCTTTTTGTAATTCTGCATGTAGTAATTATTCAGGAAATGAAATCCTTCCATCCCTAATATGAATTTTATTTCCTCATGCATTGCTTCAAACACAGGCTGTGTAAAGTTTTCAGGATGATTAACACCGCAATAATCTAATTCCTGTGAATGTTCCTCATCATACGTAAGAGTATTTTCAACAATGGTTAGTGGATAAAGTATACAGTGCAGCGGTTTAATCTGCCATTTATGCCAGTTATTTTTAACCGCCATTACCTGAATTGAACAATAGTTATTGTCGTCTTTAAAAACACATTGTGACTTGTCGGCAGAATTAGTGTAAACTTCTGTTCCAATAGCATAACCTGAGGGAAAATCCTTATCTTCCACTGTTTCATTGTCAAACCATTTAGATGTATCTTTTATTTGAGAAGGTGTCATAATTTCCTTTATATCATCTTCGTGCTCCATTATAACATCTTTATAATTTTTATCCATATAAACGCCCCAGTCGCAGCATTGTCCTTCGCAAATTCCAACGTCACATCCGTGGACAAAACCTTGTGTAAAAATAATTGGGTCAATCATTAAACCATTATATTCGAGCGGAAATTTTTTTTCTTGCATTTATTTTGTTAGTTATTAAGAATGTTTTCCAGGTCGGATAAACTGGATATATTTATAATTTCTACATCAGGATTAATTTTCTTTATTAATCCTGTTAAAACTTTTCCCGAGCCGATTTCATAAAATTTTGTAATACCGTCTATAATCATATTTCTCATCGAGTTCTCCCATTTAACGGGAGATATAAGTTGACGGTATAGTGCATTTTTAATCAATTCTTTATTTGTAATTGGAACACCTTCAACATTTGTATAAACCGGAATTATCGCGTCATCAAATTCTGTATTTGTTAGTGCAACTCTTAATTCTTCATCAGAAGTTTGCATTAAAGGTGAGTGGAATGCTCCGCTTACTTCAAGCTTTTTTGCTATCTTGCATTTATAGGGTTCAGCTTTTGCAATAATAATTGCGCGCTCAATTGCAGAAATATCTCCCGAAATTACAATTTGTCCGGGGCAATTAAAATTTGCAGGTACAACAATTTCTTTTTCTGAAGCTTTTTCACAAATTTCTTCAGCTTGACTTTCATTTAAACCAATAAGTGCTGCCATAGTTCCTGGTTGAATTTCACCGGAATTTTTCATTAATCTTCCTCGTGTCTTAACCAATCTCAAACCTTTTTCAAAATCAAACGATTTAGCATATAAATTAGCTGTGTATTCCCCAAGTGAATGACCTGCAGTAGCGCTAGCCTGAATCTTATCGTTTAATATTGAAAACAGAACATAAGAATGGACAAAAAGTGCGGGTTGAGTTATCTGGGTCTCCTTTAAAATTTCAGAAGGGCCTTCGAAAGAAATTTTGCTTAAATGTATTTCCATTATTTCATCTGCCTGAGCATATATTTTTTTTGCAGAATCAAATTTCTCAAATAGATCCTTACCCATACCAACTGTTTGCGAACCTTGTCCGGGAAATACAAAAGCAATTAAACTCATAAGTACTATAATTATTTTAATTAAAAAATTACCTAAAATGATTTATTAAATCAATTTAAGAATTATTCAATATTTAGATACTAAATGAAATTAAAAGAATTTCAATTTCAAATTCTTTTATCTATTTTTAAATGAATTTTTTAAGATATTAATTCCATTATTATCATTACATGACATTTCCTAACCAGTTATCTGTACTAAGGATTATACTGTCACCGGTATTCTATTTCATGTTTTTATCTGATAACCCGATAGTCCGGAGATTATCCATTGTTGTTTTTATTTTAGCAGTACTTACAGACTGGTATGACGGATGGCATGCTCGAAAATACAAATCAGTTTCTAAATTTGGTATATTTATTGATCCATTGGCTGATAAAATTCTTACTTCATTTTCTTTCGTATTATTTTATACACTGGATATAATTCCACTATGGATGGTTATCGTTATAATATTCCGGGATTTGCTGATTACTATTTTACGCTCTTTCGATGAACTTAAAGGCTTTACCTTAGAAACTTCGTATCTGGCAAAAGTAAAGACTTTTATTCAGATGACATATATATTATTGGTATTAGTACTCTTATCAATTCTCACATTTGATATCGATGATGGTATTAAAGATAATATTTCCAAATTCCTATCACATTCTAACGCGATAAATTATTTTCTGATGGCGCTAATTACATTTCTTACGTTATATACAGGTATTACGTACTTCTTTCAGAAAAAATCCCCAAAAATTGAAATTAATAAAGAAGAAAAAAATAATTAATACTGCTCACAAGGTAGATTTATTTAGTGTCGCATTCTCGAGCGGATTATTCGTCGGCTATATTCCGATTGCGAGTGGAACTTTTGGAAGTCTTTTAGCGCTTTTGTTTCTTCTTATACCCTGTTTTTCAGAATATTATATTCTTCTGCCTGCAATCATTATAGCGTTTCCTTTTTCCATCATTACTTCTGAAAAAATGACTAAGCGGTATGGTGATGATCCCTCAGTCGTGGTTATCGATGAAATAATAGGTATGTGGATTACTATCCTCGTTGTAAAAATATTTATGTATGATGGTTCTAATTTATTTTATCTTCCGATAGTTCTATCATTTTTGTTATTCCGGTTTTTTGATATTGTAAAACTATATCCTGCAAATTATTTTGACAAATTGAAATCAGGTTTCGGTATAGTTATGGATGATATAGTCTCCGGTATTCAAGCCGGAATCCTGACATCAGTATTAATATATTTTTACAACAATATTTTCAAATAATGATGATTTCGAAATTAATTTCTATCGGAGATGAAATTTTAATCGGGCAGATTATAAATTCTAATGCATCTTACATTTCTGAAAGGCTTTACAGGGCTGGAATTCTTGTAAATAGAATTGTAACAATCGGAGATAACGAAAACGACTTAATCGGAGAACTAAAAGATAGTTCGAAAAATTACGACTTAACAATAATCACAGGGGGTCTTGGTCCAACGCACGATGATCTCACGAAATCTATATTGGTAAAATTTTTCAATGATGAATTAATTAAGAATTCTGATGTTCTTAAGAAAATCAAAGAAATATTCCGCATACGAAATATAAAGTTTCCTGAAGTAAATGTGCAACAAGCATACGTTCCTCAAAAATCAAAGATCATCTGGAATAAATACGGCACAGCCCCAGGAATTTTGTATGAAAAATTCAATAAAGTTTTTATTGCTTTACCCGGTGTTCCCTTCGAAATGAAAGAAATGATGGAAAGTGAAGTAATACCGCTATTGATAAAAAGATTCAGATTGTCTATGAAAACAAAGTTCAGAAGTTCTACAATCCTTACGACAGGTATTTCAGAATCTGAACTTTTTGAAAAACTCGGAAATATTAAGAAAATTACAAAACAAACAAAACTTGCATTTTTACCTTCATTAACAGGAATAAGAATGAGAATAGATTCTTCAGGAAAAAATTTAAATGAGGTGAATGCAAAACTTTCTATTGCTGAAAAATTAATTAGAAAAAAAATAAATAAATATGTATATGGAAAAAATGATGATTTAATGGAAGAAATTATAGGAAAAATATTAATCAGGAAAAAGAAAACATTATCAGTCGCTGAATCATGCACCGGAGGTTTATTTGCATCAAAAATTACAGATATTAGCGGAAGTTCAAAATATTTTTGTGGTGGAGTTTGCACTTACACAAATAATTCAAAAATTGATATATTAAAGGTGAGAGAAGAGACATTAAAAAGATTTGGAGCTGTCAGTGAAAAAGTTGCTATTGAAATGGCAGTTAATGTAAAGAAAAAATTTTATTCTGATATTGGATTATCAATAACAGGCATTGCAGGTCCATCAGGTGGAACTAAAATAAAACCGGTAGGGACTGTTTATATAGGTTATTCAGATAACAAAAATACTTTTGCAAAAAAATTTTTATTTGGTACATATCGTGAAAGGAACAGACAAAGAGCTGTAATGTCAGCCTTAATTATTTTGTTTGAACAAATATCAAATATACACATCAGGAATTAATTAATTATTTTAAAATAATCATTTTCCTGGTTTGCTTGTAGTCATTAGTTTCTATTATATATAAATATATTCCTGAAGGAATATTATCAGCAGAAAATTTTAGTTTATAAAATCCGGGATTCTGAATTTTACTAAATAAAGTTTTAACTTCTTTTCCTTCAATATTATATAGTTTGATTTTTACATTACTCGTTTTAACTATTTTATATTCTATTGTAGTTGAAGCATTAAAAGGATTCGGAAAATTTTGGTATAAAATATTATTATTAATTATTTCGTCATTTGTAATATTAATCCAGTTCGGGAATCTATTATATCTAAAAATCGTTCCATATAATCCTACAGCCCAACCATGGTTTTCGTCAACAAACTGAACATCATTAAGCGTTGAAGTATCGGGCGTAGGGATTTCTGACCAGTTATTGCCTGAATTTGAAGTAAACGCAAAAGTACGGGCATAAGAAAGGGGTACCCAGGCTTCATTGTTTGTTCTAAAAGAAATCGATTTGCCAATGCCAAAAAAATACAAGGGATTATATTCCCAGCTAAATCCCGAGTCAGTTGATTTAATTAAAATCATTCCATATTCAATATCACCACCAACACAAAAAACGTTATTGGAATCAAGGAACGCTAAATCGTACAAAGGTTCTCCCGCTATTCCCTGACCGACCCAGTAATTACCGGTGTTTGATAGTTTCCATGCAACTCCGGAAAGGTCAACCATTCCTCCACATGCCAAGACATTTCTTTCATTATAAATTTTAATACGATTGATTGAATTAAATAAAAATTGAGAAGTATCTAGTTGCCGAACCCAATTCGAACCTCCATTAGTTGTTTTGAAAATTTTACCCAGATGTCCACAAGCCCAACCGGTTGATTCATTAAGAAAACTAATTGTAGTCAAAAATATTAATGAATCGGTGAATGTGTATTTAGTCCAGTTAACTCCTGAATTTGTCGTTTTCAGTAAAATAGAATTAGGCCATCCAAAAATATTAAATCCAACTGACCATCCTGTGGAAGAATTTAAGAATCTAATATCATATAGATCGAAATCTGTATTGGTATTTTGAATTATCCATTGATTACCTCCATTTGCAGTATGTAGAATTATTCCTGAATCACCTGCAATCCAGCCATTTAAAGTATCAGTAAAATAAACACGATTGAGCGGTTTGTTAATATTTGATGCTTGCCTATTCCATAAATTATCAGGAATGGAAGAATTTGATATATTAATAAAAATCAAAAAAATTTCGATTATCATTAATACATAGGGATAAAGAAAATATTTATAGATGGATTTCAAACTATTATATTTTATGTATTAAATTATATATTATAATTAAAAGTTTATAGGAATAAGAGCATTTTATATAGAATATAGAATATTGAATTTTTTAACTTTAAAACTTATATTAATAAAATATTTTATTCAAAAATTAATTCTTTAACATAATGAAATTATTTACAAAATTTTTCCAGAATTCCTTTGTTAGAAATATTTTTTTGGTGAGCATCTCAGTCTGTGGTTTTATTTTATTTCAGGCTCAGATTAGCCAATATGTTGACAATCCGGATATAGACAGATGGTGGGTTACAACCGAAGCATTTCAAAATCATAATCAACCTCAACCATTAATTATTGTAACTGATGCTTTTGGTTACGATAATTTTAATATGGGTGTTGATAATGCTGAAGTCAGCATTGCGAACAATCCGCGTAATCCTTTATGGTTCTTTAATGGTTGGAATGGTAATCCGTTGGGTATTGCAGGAACTCATCATACAGAAGATGGATTTGATCCATGGGCGGTAAATAATCCTTCTTACTCAACAGCCGGCGATCCATGGGCAATGTATGACAGTTTAGGAAATTTATATTATCATAATATGGGACCTGGTGGTGTAAATACTTGGGTGGCGAAATCAACAAATAATGGTTTAACGTGGGGTCCGCAAGTTGCTGCTTGTACCGGAAATGATAGAAATACACTTTGTGCTGACCAGACTGCCGGACCATATTCTAATTATATATATACCGGAGAAACAGGTTCAGGAGGAGCAACATTCTTCAGAAGCACAAACTTAGGAGTATCTTTTCAAAGTATGACAGTTTTAACTCCGCATAACTTACCGGGTATAATGATAGCAGTAGGACCGAATGGAGCAATACAAGGCGGAAGTGTTTACGCTGTGACTTATTCAGGTTCGAATGCAGCTGGAACATATAATTTCCATCGTTCAACAAACGGAGGAACTTCTTTTACTTTGATGTCAAGTATTTCAGGAATAGGAGTGATTGGTACTGAAATAAGCGGCAGGTCAACAGTTAATGCAATCAGGACAAGACCTTACCCTATGATTGCAGCAGATAATAGCTATGGACCATACCGAGGAAGACTATATGTGGTATATGCAAATAATCCGGGCGGAACAAGTGGCTTAAAATCGGATATTTGGTTAAGATATTCAACTGATTTTGGTGCGACATTTTCAAGTGCTATACAAGTAAATGATAATTTGAATCCGACTTTAAGTAATCAGTGGTTTCCTGCAATTTGGTGTGAAAAAACTACAGGTTATTTATATATTAAATGGTATGGTGATGAAGAAAATCCTGCAACTTTTCAAACTAGCGTTTATGCAACACATTCAACAACCGGTGGAACAACATTTTTACCAAGTCAAAAAATCTCGAATCAGTCATTCCCTTACCCAAATGTAGGACCTTGCTCAGGTTGCGTAACAAATTACAGAGGTGATTATGATGGAATCGTATCCAATGGCTATGCTTCAATGGCGGCCTGGTTTGATGGAAGAACAGCAAATGTGTGGGGCAGTTATTCAGCCTATTATCCGGATTTTGCAATGAAGGTAAGTACAACTTCTTTATCCGTAACTAATCAAAATGATAGTGCGTTTGCTTTTGTTAGTATTCCGGGTATTAAAAATTATTCAGATGTGGCAAAATTCAGCGCAACTGTAACTCCTACTCCAACTACCGGAACATTAACTTTAACCATGGTTAATAAAACTAATAGTGTCCCGAAAGATTCTTTAAATGCTTTTCCTGATTCTCTAAGGTTAAGGGTAAAAGCAACCGGAGGTGTAACGATAGGAACTTACACCATTAAGGTGAAAATTTGTGGAGGAAATGGAATACCTGTTCATTATCGCACAATTACACTGAATATTGGACTGGTTGGTATCTCTGGCAATAACAAAGAAGTACCGGAAAAATTCAATCTCTATCAAAATTATCCAAATCCATTTAATCCAATAACTAAAATCAATTTCTCAATTCCAAAATCACAATACGTTACATTAAAAGTATATGATATTCTTGGAAAAGAAATTTCTGTATTAATAAATTCAACGTTGAAACCTGCTGAATACAGTGTTGATTTCGAAGGTGAAAATCTACCTAGCGGAGTTTATTTCTATAAATTAGAAACTCCAGAATTTACAAGTACAAAAAGTATGATTTTAACCAAATAACAACAATTTCTTAGTAAGAAGAATTAATAAATACAAAAGCCCGCAATATGCGGGCTTTTGTTTTAAAATCCAGAAAATTATTTAACTTCTATTTCTAAAGAAATCAAGAATGATTCCTGCTGATACTCCTACATTTAATGATTCGCATTTCGTATATCCTTTAATCTTAATCTTTTCAAAATCTTTATTGGAAATTAATTCTTCACTTACTCCTTTAGCTTCATTTCCAAATACAATTATTTTTTTTCTTGTTACATCGATTTTAATTCCATCTAATAAATTTTCAGTATTTAACGAAGAAATAAATACATCCCAGCCTTTCTTGTGAAATTTTAATAATTCACTTTTCAAATTAGTGTTAGTATATATTTCCGTATTGAACAATGCCCCTTGTGTACTTCTAATAACTTTGGAATTGTAAATATCTACAGAATTTGAACTTAGATATACTTTATCAACACCATACCACCAGCAGGTTCTCAGAATAGTACCAAGGTTTCCAGGATCATTAATATCCTCGAGTGCGACTATTAAACTATCTTTAACATTGGAACTGATATTTCCCTTACGGATAGAAACTACAGCAATTATTCCCTGAGAGTTTATAGTCTCTGAAAGTTTATTAAATTGGATATCGGTAATTACCTCCGGTATTAATCCTGATCCAAGCAACTTCCCGGATAATTTATTATTATAATCTTTTCTAATAAAAATTTTGCGAATACTCCGGGAATAAAACACTGAAGACAAGCACTCTTCAATTAGATGAGTACCTTCGATTAAAAAAAGATTTTCACTTTCACGGAATTCTTTTTTTAGAAGGTTCGAATAAAATTTCAGTTCATTATTTGTCATTTCTTAACTCAACGTAATTCTTATCGGTTTCATACAATTTTAGCGAATATAACTTCGCATTAGGGAAATTCAGCTTAGGTTCCAATATTTCCCAAAATTTCTTTACCATATTCTCAGTAGTTGGAATTGAATTATTAAAGATTTCAATATCATTCAGATATTTATGGTCAACTTTATCTACAATCTCTTCCAGAATAATCTCTTTTAATAATTTTAAATCAACCACATAACCGCTTTCCGGGTCAACTTCGCCGCATAATGTCACTTCAAGATAATAATTGTGACCATGGAAATTATTGCATTTACCGAATAATAATTCATTTTTCTCTTCATTGAGATTTGGATTATGAAGCTTATGCGATGAAGAAAAATGCTCTTTTCTGGTGACGAGTATCATAAAATTAATTTTTCCTAATTAAAGAAAATTAAATCCAATAATAAACTCAAAATTAAATAACCACAAAATCAGATTTTAAGTTTTATTTATTTATTGAAGCTAGTTATAGAAAGGATAATAATCAGAATTACTTTTAAAAACTAATTCTCATTAGATTTTAACTATTTGGATTTAAAAACTTGTTTACTGTCATATTAATTCCATTAATATTTTATATAGTTTTTAATTTATCTATTTTGTTTAATTGAAACTTATTATCTTATATAACGTAATATAAAACAATAATATATCATTTTAATGAAAAAACTAATAATATTAATACTTTTTTTTGCATTAACTAATTATTGCCTTCCACAGGAAAAGTTAAACCTAAAAAAATCCATTCAGATTGCTCTTGAAAATAATATGGACCTGGTCACGATTAAGAATAATATAGATATACAAAATCTGTATATTAAATTATCAAAAGGAAGTTTAATCCCAACTTTAAATTTTTCGACCGGTTGGCAAAGATCAAATTCAATTTCCAAAGGGGGAGTTATCTATCAAAACGGAATCCCTATTCCAGTTCCGGATCAGAATACGACACGAGATAACTGGAGTTTGGGGCTTAACTCTTCAGTTACTCTGTTTAACGGATTTGCAAATTATGAGAATATAGAACTAAATAATCAAATTGTCGAATCGTATAATCTCCAGTATGAAAATCTTAAAAAAAGTATTATTATTAATGTTACTTCGAAATATTTTGATTTACTGAAAAAATCTTATATTGTCGGAATTTATGAGGAGAATCTGAAAAATTCCCGTGATCAGTTAATAAGGATTCAGGAATTTGTGAATGTAGGCAGTAAAACAATATCTGAAGTCTATAAACAGGATGTTCAAGTAGCACAGAACGAACTGAGTCTTGAAAGTTCTATGAACGATATGGCAAAGGCAAAAGTTGATTTACTATTTGCAATGTATGCAAATACGGATATGGATATTGAAATTGACCTGAAAGAATTTCCTGATTATTCTATCGATGAACTAAAAGTGAGATTAAATAAATATGGAAATGTTGCAGGACTATCAACTATGGCATTAAGTAACAGATACGATTATAAAAGTTCATTGCAGGATATTAAAATTGACGAGACAAGGTTATCAATAGCGAACAAGAATTTATTCTGGCCTACCTTAAGTGCATTTGGAAGCTACAATCTTAGTGGACCTCAAGCATACCAAATTGATAATAACCGGTCATTTTCATTTGGCTTAAGCTTGAATTATGCAATTTTTCAGGGTTTCAACTTGGATGTAAATCAGCAAATTGCTAAAGTCAATGTTCTTCAGAAGCAACAGGATTTATCAAAATTAGAATTACAAATCAGATCTGATATTAAAAAAGCAGTGGTTGATCTACAAACAGCATACAAACAGGCTGAGATACTTGACAGAAGTATTACTTCTGCTGAACAGGATGTTAAATTATCGGATGAAAACTATAGAATCGGAAGGGGAACACTTCTGGATTTACAAACAGCAATCGTTGCATTAAATAATCTGAGAATTAACAGAATAAATGCTGTATATGGTTTTCTGCTTGCAGAAAAACAAATTGATTACTTAACAGGTATAATAAATTATTAAAAATAAATAAATATGGCGGACGAAAAAAATGTTGTACAGGTAAACACAATTTCGAAAAAATCGAAGAAAAAAAAGAATAAAAAGGTACTCTGGATTGGTCTAATTGTCATCGTTTTATTAATTATAATTGCCGTTGTCATATCAAGCAAAAAAGAGACAATAATTGAAGTCCAGACAGAAAAGATATCGAAAAGAAATATTACTCAAATTGTAACGGCGACAGGAAAAGTGCAGTCTGAAACAAAGGTGAATATTAGTGCTGAAGTTAGTGGTGAAATTGTATCACTTCCTTTGAAAGAAGGTGATGATGTTAATAAGGGTGCTTTACTTGTAAAAATCAGACCTGATGCATATTATCCCCAATTAAAACAGCAATATGCAGCAATGAAGGTGATGGAAAGCAATATTAAAGCTCAGGAAATAAATCTTAAAAAATTTGAACTTGATTTGAATCGGATGAAAGAACTGTATAGTAAAGGCTTAGCTTCTTCAAGTGATTTAGAGACAGCTCAGACAAATTATGATGGATCAGCTGCGCAAATTAATACTATACGTGCACAAATAAATCAGCAAAAAGCTTCACTATCATCTGTGGAATATGATTTATCAAAAACTACAATAAATGCCCCTATGTCAGGTACCGTTACTCAGTTGAATAATGAATTAGGCGAAAAGGTATTGGGAACTAGTTTTAATATTGGTTCACAAATAATGACAATTTCGGACTTATCAAAAATGGAATGTCAGGTCGATGTTGGGGAAACTGATGTAACTTATATAAAACTAGGAGATACAGCCCGAATCCAAATTGATGCATTTCCGGACAGGGTGTTTACAGGTTATGTTTATGAAATAGCAAATACTGCTACCGCAAAAGGATTAGGAACGCAGGAGGAGGTAGTAAATTTTATAGTTAAAATCAGAATATTTAATGAACAAGGATTTGATCTTAGGCCCGGAATGAGTTGTACAGTTGATATTGAAGTAAACAAAAAAGAGAATGTACTTACTGTGCCAATTCAATCAGTAACAACAAGAGAAGATGAATCCAGTATGACAAATACTATCGCAAATGATAAAGATAAACCGGAAAACCTTACAAACACAAAAGAGGTAAAAAGTCAGAAGAAAAATAAACCCAAAGAAATAGTGTTTATAGTGGAAAATGGAATTGCAAAGCAGAAACTTGTAAAAACTGGAATTAGTGATGATACATACATTGAAGTAATAGAAGGACTTTCTGAAAATGAAGAAGTTGTGAAAGGAAGCTTTAAAGCAATTAATAAAGACCTGGAAAAAGACAGTAAAGTCAAAGTTAATAATGAAAAGAAAAAGATAACGGACAAACAATAATTAATAATCGAAATTGAAATTTTACGAAGCATGAAGTTAATAGAAATAAGAAACATCACAAAGATTTATGAAATGGGGGAAGAAAAATTATATGCTCTCAAAGGCGTGGACCTCGATATTGAGAAAAACGAATACTTAGCAATAATGGGACCTTCGGGTTCCGGCAAATCTACATTGATGAATATTATTGGCTGTCTCGATACTCCCACTTCAGGTGATTATATACTTAATGGAAAAGATGTTCATGATATGGATGATGACGAACTCGCTGGCATCAGGAATAAAGAAATTGGTTTTGTTTTTCAAACATTTAATTTATTACCCAGGAGTGATGCACTTCATAATGTTGAATTACCTTTGATATATTCCGGTATATCCCGGGCTGAAAGAATTAGAAAAGCAGAAGAATCACTTGCTAGTGTTGGGTTAAGCGATAGAATGAAACATAAACCAAATGAATTATCCGGAGGACAGCGTCAAAGAGTATCAGTTGCCAGAGCATTAGTAAATAATCCTTCAATAATTCTTGCTGATGAACCTACAGGTAATCTTGATACTAAAACCGGAGAAGAAATTATGGCATTAATGGCAGAATTAAATAAAAAAGGAAATACTATTATTATGGTAACACATGAAGAAGATATCGCGAAGCATGCACACAGAATTGTGAAAATAAGGGATGGAATGATTGAATCTGACAGCGGAAGGAAAATTCCTGAATAATTAAATTGTAAATGAATTTTTTATTTGAAATAAAAGAGAACATAATAATATCCTATAAGGCAATTATCGCTCATAAGATGAGGTCTTTTCTTGCTACTCTGGGTATTGTTATTGGTATCACAGCTGTTACCCTGATGCAGACGGCGATTGAAGGTATTAACAGGGCATTTGAAAGCAGTATAGCTTCTGTTGGAGCAGATGTTCTGTATATTCAAAAATTCGAATGGTTCGGTGGTCAGGATTTTGAATTTTATCGAAACAGGAAAGATATTTCCATGTTGAATTATGAATATCTTAAAAATAATTCTACAACAGCCGATGTTGTTTGTCCTTCAGTAGGAACATCCCAGACATTACAATATGGAAGCCTGGATCTTGAAGGAGTATTCGTAATAGGTACAACAGATGAATATCAAAAAGCTCTAAGTGTTAATATGGATGACGGTAGATTTTTCACATCAAAAGAATCTGAAGGCGGATATCCTATTTGCTTGATAGGTATGGATGTTAAGAATGCTTTTTTTCCGAACGTTAATCCTTTAGGAAAAGATATTAAAGTGGGTTCATATTCATTCAGGGTCATAGGAATATTGGAAAAACAGGGGAGTATGCTTGGGTTGTTTAGTATGGATAACAGGATTATCATTCCTATTGAAAGATTTTTTAAATTATTTGGAACTAAAAGAAGTCTTACAATTAATGTAAAAGCAACCGATGTAAAAAATCTGGATGAGACTAAAGAAGAAATATCTTCGATAATGCGAAAAGCCAGAAAAATACCCTTGGGGAAACGCGATGATTTTGGAGTAAATCAGCAATCCGCTTTTCGGGATACTTATAATCAACTTACTTCATTAATAAAGATTATCGGGTTATTAATTACATCTTTATCTTTAGTAGTAGGGTCGGTTGGAATTGCAAATATTATGTTTGTTTCAGTAAAAGAACGTACTAAAGAAATTGGCATTAGGAAAGCAATAGGTGCGAAACGAAGAACTATTCTGATGCAGTTTCTCGTAGAATCTTCCGTTATTTGTCTGATGGGAGGCATAATTGGAATAGGTATTGCCTTTCCTATTAGTTTGTTGATAGATGCTTTTGTACTACCTACAGCAATGCCATTGTGGGTTGTTGTGCTCGGACTTTTCATATCATTATTATTTGGAGTTTTATCTGGATTTTTCCCGGCTTACAATGCAGCAAAAATGGATCCTGTAGATTCATTAAGGTATGAATAATTAAATAAAATAATTTTGGTAATTAGCGAAACAATAAAATTATCCATTAATACTATCAGAGAGAATAAGCTTAGAGCAATTCTTACTCTTGCCGGGATTACAATTGGTGTTTTCTCAATTATTGCTATTATGACTTTGCTTGATGCACTACAAGCAGGTATAGAAGGTGGATTAAGTCAGCTTGGCAGTAATACATTTCAGGTTCAAAAGTTTCCTGCAATGAATTTTGGAGATCCTCACCGGAAAGCCAAATATCGCAACAGACAGGACATCACTTATGAACAGGGACTAAGGTTGATTGAAAAATCTACATTGCCTAAATATATTTCTCTTGAATACTGGAAAGGTGGAAAAGTTTTTAAATACGGGCAAGATGCTACGAATCCAAATATGGGGATCTGCGGTGCTCTGATGGACTTTCTTCCATGTAATACTTATGTTGTTAAAGAAGGAAGAATGTTTACTGAAAATGAAATGAATAGTGCTGAGAGTGTAACAGTTATTGGTATGGAAGTCGTGAATAAGCTTTTTCCCAAACTGAATCCGATTGGGAAGAAAATAATTATGGATAAAAATGAATTCACAATAATAGGTATTCTTGAACCGAAAGGTGAAAGTTTCGGACAAAGTCAGGATAATTTAGCTTTAATCCCAATTACACGAATGATTCAGATTTATGGCAAATCTGATTATTCTTTAAATATAGCTATACAGGCAAGGAGCAAAGATTTATACAATGAAACTGTAGAACAGGTTGTAAGTATTATGAGGGTGATTAGAAATGTCAAACCAGGAGAGGAAAGTAATTTTGAGATATTTTCAAATGAATCCTTAATTAATTCAGTTAATAGTTTTACTAAATATTTTAAATACGGTGCAGGATTTATTTCATTCATTGCATTGCTGGCTGCAGGAATCGGGATAATGAATATTATGCTGGTATCTGTGACTGAAAGAACAAGAGAAATCGGTATCAGAAAAGCAATCGGTGCTAAAAGTAGTAATATATTAACTCAATTCCTTGTGGAGGCAATAATCTTATGCCAGATTGGAGGAATCGCAGGAATTTTATTAGGTGTTACCGCGGGGAATCTTCTTGGTACATATCTTAATACAAAAGTAGTTATACCAATAGATTGGGTTATTATCGGATTAGTTATATGCACAATGGTTGGAGTAATTTTCGGGGTTTATCCGGCATATAAAGCTGCAAAATTAAACCCAATTGATGCTCTAAGATATGAGTGATAACATCTTTTTGTGGTCAATTAAATCTTCTAAAAATTGTTTTAAAAATTTGTCCTGAATATTTGGAATTATATCTTCAATTCTATCAAAAGCTTTCAATGTCTTTTTAATAAATATTTTATTTTCTGTAACCGAAAAACTGTACCCATAACTACCTAACATTTGTATTAATCTAGCTGCCGAAATTATGTAAAAATTCTCACTAAAATGATTTTTATTAATAGAAATCCTTTGGGATAGATTATTCAAATAAAATTCATAGAGCTTTTTTCTTTCGAGTTTAGTTAATTTGATACTTCCGGAATAAAGAAATGAAGCAAGGTCATATTGTAACGGACCTTTTCTTCCGGATTGATAATCTATATAATAAAGCTTTCGGTTTTTTACCATAATATTCCTTGGCTGAAAATCCCTGTACATAAAGTATTGTATCTTGTCTTTGCTTATTATTTTGTCAAAATAATAGGACAAAGTATCGATTACTTTTTTAGGAAATTTATATTTGATAATGTTGCCGGTAAAAAAATCATAAAATTTTTGCAGATCCAAGTATATCTGAGTTTTATTAAATGCACTGGTTTGGTAGCAAAATTTATAATCAATAACTTTATCTCCTTTTAATTGAATATCAATTAAATCATTCAATGCATTTTTATAAAGCAGGAATTTATCGTTAGAAACCTCATATTTTCTACTCGATACATATTCCTGCAAATTGTATTTTCCTAAATCCTCTTCAAGGTAATATTCGTAATTTTTTAGACAAGAATATATTAAAGGAACTTTTAACTGAATTGATTTAAGTGCTATAGAAAACTTTAAGAAAGCTATGTTTTCCTCAGTATTTTTATTATGTATCCCAATACACGTAAATTTTCCGGATTTTATCCGAAAAATCTTTCTTTCCGATGAATGTGAACTTAATTTCGTAATTTCATCAATATCTTTATCAAAAGTATTTTCAAATAATTTTAGTAATGGTTCCATTCTATATCAATATTAAATTTCTTAAAGCATCGTTTAAATGTGCGAACTGAAACTTGAAATTTAAATCCAAAAGTCTTTGTGGCAAAACCTTTTGCCCATTAAGAATCGAGGTTGCAAATTCTCCAAGAAGAATTCTTAAAATTAATCCAGGGACAGGAAATATGGAAGGTCTTCTCATAATTTTACCTATGGTTTTAGAAAACTCCTTATTCGTAACTGGTTTCGGTGAAACACAATTTATAATTCCATCCAAATTCCGGTCGATAATCGATTTATTAATAATTGATATTAAATCTGCAATATGAATCCATGGCATCCATTGATTTCCATTTCCCTGATATCCGCCAATAAAATATTTATATGGAATTAGGAATTTTCTTAATGCACCGCTATTTCTGCTTAATACAATTCCTGTTCGTAAAATTACGGTTTTAATTCCCTTATCATTCGCTTTTAATGCTTCTTTTTCCCAATCAACACAAAGTTTTGCAAGAAAATCATTCCCCGGTTGTGAATTTTCATTAAGTTCTTCATCTTTTCTGAAACCATAAATTCCGGTTGCAGATATATTAATAAAAGTTTTTGGTTTAGTATCTCTCTGTCCAATTGATTCAATAATATTTTTAGTTATTTCTATTCTGCTGTCATATAGGATTTTCTTGTAATTCTTCGTCCATCTCTTACCCGCAATTGATGCTCCTGCCAGATTTATAATAATCTCACAGTCTTTAAGATCTTCAATATACTTGTTATAGCTATTATATTTAATAATCCTAAAATTGCTTTGATTACTCACATTCTGGATACTTGGAGAATCTGATCTTGTATAAATATAAAATAAGTAATCTTCAAAGTCTTTGTTACTGATGATTGAAGTCCCAATTAATCCTGTTCCTCCGAATATTCCTATTATCGTTTTCAATAATTAATAAAGTACTTTTTCAAGGAACAAACCGGATGGGGGAGCAGTGTATTTTGACGGTTCATTCGAATATTTTTCAAAAAACTTTTTAATATCGTTTTCATTCATATTACCTCTTCCAACCTCGACTAAAATTCCTACTATTCTTCGGACCATTTTCCAAAGGAAATGCGACCCTTTAATTCTTATCATAATTATACTTCCATTTTCCTCAACCGTTATGTCATCAACTAAGACTTTTGTTGATTCCAAAACTGCATTTTTATCCGAAAATGATTTAAAATCTTTGAATCCTTTAAAAATATCCGAAGACAATTTCATCTTATTCGTGTCAAGTTCGTCCTTTATCCACCAGACATATTTTTTTTCAAACGCAGTTCTTTTTTTTGAAATTCTATAAACATATTGCCTGGATTTAGCTGAGTGCCTGGCGTGAAAATCATTTCTGATTTTATCAATTTTAATGATATTAATATCAGAAGAGAGTTCATCGTTGATTTTCATTCTCAGAATTTCAGGAGCAAGTGTTGTATCACAATCAAGATGAGCAACTTGTTCATATGCATGAACTCCTGCG
The DNA here is from genome assembly GCA_963806045.1 of uncultured Ignavibacteria bacterium. Lineage (GTDB taxonomy): Bacteria > Bacteroidota > Ignavibacteria > Tepidaquicellales > Tepidaquicellaceae > DATCHW01. The sequence goes on from CAWDWP010000018.1 coordinate 47,592, forward strand.
TCAGTTCTGCCGGACCCCTGGAGATCTATAAACTTTCCTTTTCCTTTTGTTTGTTCAAATACTTTCTTTACCGCAATAATTAAAGACTCTTGAATGCTCCTTGAATTATTCTGCTTCTGCCACCCGGAATATCTGGTACCGTCATATTCCAGTATCATTTTATATCTCATCTCAATACTATTTTAATTTATTAAGGAATGTGAAAATAGCATTATTGAAGAATTCAGGATTTTCAATATTCGGTAAATGTGCAGCCCCGGGAACGATGATAACATCAGAATTCCTTAGATTCTTATTCATATTATAAGCATATTTTATGGGAATCAAGATATCTTTTTCGCCTACCATTATTAAAGCCGGAACATTAATATTTTTCAGTTTCTCAAGAGTGTCTATTCTCGTTGCAATTGCGATTTGAGCTCCGCAGATTCCTTCAGGACTTTGTTCCTGCATAATATTATTCAAGAAATTATATATTTCCTGATTTTCAAAACTTTCTTCGGTGATTAATTTTTTAATGAAGTTTTTTAAAAAATCACCCCGACCATTATTTTTTATCTGAATTATTGATTGTGAGCGGTTAATTAAAGCATCATTGTCATCCGCTTCAGCTTTTGTATCAGAAAGTATAACAGCTCTGAATCGTTCCGGATTTTTTGTTAATGCTCTTAAGATTATGTAACCCCCCATCGATAAACCACAAGCTGAAATCGTTCCCAATCCCAGATTATCGATAACGGAGAAAAAATCATTCACAAAAGTCTCCATCATATATTGATAATCGCTGACTTTACTTTCACCCAAACCACGGATATCGTAAGTAAACACATGGTACTTATTTTGAAAATATTCTACCTGTTTTTTCCACATTTTACTTGATAATGGGAAAGCATGAACAAAAATCAAAGGTTCTTTATCTCCCCCACAATCAAAAACCCCGAGATTATTTATTTTTAATGAATTCATATTATACTGATTTATGATTTATGTAACAAAAAAGACTGGCTTTTAATAATCCACAAGAATACAAATATGATTTTCCATGAATCGAGTTTTAATAATTGTAGATTTTTGGTTTATATTTGATATATCCATTGATTTTTTTAATTTATTTAATTTAAAAGTATATTGTCAAGAAATAAAATTTGAAAATAGAATAAAAAATTACTTTATTTTCTGATAAATTTTAATGATATTTACAATTCCATTAATAACAATTTATAAAATAAAAAACAAAAAAAATGTTCAAAACAAAATTTATTGCACTATTAGTAATAGTAGCTGCATTATTTGCTCTATCTTCCAGTTTATCAGCTAAAGAATTACCTGGTGATTTAGCCGGAAAAAAAGCTGATTATCTTTACAAAAAATTAGGCCTTTCAATGGATCAATATACAAAAACTTATCAGGCTTTTTTAGCTTATGAGTTTAAAGTTGATGATAACATGAAACAAACCAAAAAAGACAAAGCCGCATATAAAGATGCCAATTCAAAAGCAAAAACTGCATTAGTTGGTGAATTAGGAAAAGTCTTCACTAAAGATCAAGCACCCAAATTCGAAACGATGAAAGATAAAGTAGTCGATATGAAGTTCAAGAAAAGAGTTAAAAAAATGACAACTGAAGGAACTGAGAAAAAAGATGAGACTAAAAAAGAAGAACCTAAGAAAGATGTAAAAAAAGACACTAAAAAAGAAACTAAAAAAGAAGAGCCTAAAAAAGAAGTAAAAAAAGACGAAAAGAAGAAATAATTAAGTAATTATAAATTCTTGGAATTTTCAGGGGCTTTTAACAAGCCCCTTTTTTTATTTATCCGGATTTAATTTACATTCTTCCCGGTGCCGAAATTCCAATTATACTGAAACCATTAAATAATACCTGCTTTGTCATTTGGCATAAACATAATCTTTGCAAGGTCAGTTCGTCGCTTCCCGAATTTAATACTCTATGATTATGGTAAAACTTATGGAAATTCTCAGCAAGAGAGTTCAGATAAGTAATTAATTTATGTGGTTCGAAAGTAGAAGAACATATTTTTACCTCTTCGGGGAATCTAACCAAATTCTTGATTAAGTCTATTTCTTCTTCCGAAGTTAATAAATTCAGTTTAAGATTTTCATATTTTTTTGGTAGATCAATATCTTGTACATTTCTTAAAATACCTGAGATTCTTGCATATGCATATTGCAGATAGTAAACAGGATTTTTATCTGACTGTTCTTTAGCAAGTGCAATATCAAAAACTAAATGAGTATTTGCACTGCGCATCACAAAAAAGAATTGTGTCGCATCAACACCTACATCTTCTAATAAATCATTTAAATAATAAACCTTATCGTTTCTTTTACTCATTTTAACCGATTTATCACCTTCTTTGAAAGTAACCATTTGATGAATAATGACTTTAATATTATCAATTTCAAATCCTGACTTATTGACGCCATATAAAACTTCTTTGTAGGTTTCTTTATGGTCAGATCCAAAAATATCCACTATCAAATCGAATCCGCGCTTAATTTTATTTATATGATATGCAATATCAGGTAATCTGTAAGTATATTCTCCGGTTGATTTTATGATGACTTTATCGTCCGGAATTCCGTCTTTTTCAGGCATTTTCAGCCAAACAGCTCCGTCTTTTTCATAACATAGATTCATTTCTCTAAATATCTTTAACAATTTCTCTATTTCACCATTTTCATATAATGATGTTTCCGAAAAGAAAATGTCATGCAGTACTCCAAGTTTTTCAAGAGATTTTTTGATTTTTTCAAAATTAAATTCTTCACCAACTTTTTGAAAAAAATAAAGATCATCAATATCTATTTCCGATTTGGAATATTTATTTATTATTTTATCTGCAATCTCAATCACTGAATCGGAATGGTATCCGTCTTCAGGGAATGGGTAATCAGGTTTACCCGTTTTTTGAATATATCTGGCTCTTACTGATTCTGATAACTTTTTCATCTGGTTACCGGCATCATTATAATAATATTCGCGAGTAACCTTATACCCAGTCCACTCTAATAAATTAGCTATAGCTTTACCAAGACATATCTGTCTTCCATGTCCCGCATGCAATAATCCTGTCGGATTAGCACTAACCCATTCAAGATTAGCAGTTTTATTTGCATTTATATTGCTTTTTCCGAAATTCTTTGATTCTTTCAGAATTTTCATTGCTTCTCCTGTGTAATATTCATCCTTAACAAAAAAATTAATAAATCCTGAACCGGCAATTTCGATTTTTTGAAAAAAATCGTCTTTAGTTTTAATTTCAAATAAAATTATTTCTGCCAATTCTTTTGGATTTTTTTTTAATTGCTTTGATAAAATTAATGATACATTGCAGCTGAAATCTCCGAATTTTTTTTCTTTAGTATATTCAACCTGAAAATCCACTTCCGGGTAATTCAGATTTTTTAAAGTATTCTGTATCAGGTTAGTAATTAAATTTTTCATATTATAACCATTTATTTTCTTTATACCAATCAACAGTTTTTTTAAATCCTTTTTCAAGGGAATATTCAGGTTTGAAGTTAAGTTCTTTTTTAGCTTTTTCATTTGAACATACCCATCTTTCCCTTGTTATATCCAGGCATTTTTCTAAGCTTAATGTTGCTGCATTATTAGAAAAGACAGAAATCATCTGAGCAAAAAATCCTACTGAGAATACAACAAAATGAGGCATTCTTATCTTTATAGCTTTTTTATTCATTATACCTGAAGTAATTTCAGCTATTTGATCCCAATTATATTCACCGTCCGATGAAATAAAATAAATTTCTCCGCTTTTGATATTGTCCTTAGAAGCTAATATTATTCCTTGTACAAAATCTTCGACGTATACCAGACTAAGATACTTATCATCAAATCCGATAATGCTGTTAAGACCTTTACTGAATGTTTTAAAATATATTAAAATTTCTGCATCCCTTGGACCATATATAGCCGGGGGTCTTACAATTGTAACCGGTAGTTTATCTTTGAACTTTAATACCTCTTTTTCCGCTAATCGTTTTGATAGTCCATACGTTGTAATTGGTCGGGGAATATACTCTTCACTAATTGGTTTTTCGTTTGGATTAGGCCCACAGGCAGCTAATGAAGAAACATGAACAAATCTTTTCAATTTTGGATTTACTTTATACGCGATTTCGATAAGATTTTTCGTCGCTTCTGAATTTCCCCTATAAAATCCTTGTTTCTTCTTTGATTTTACCACACCGGCTACGTGAAACACATAATCAACCTTTTTAATAACATCTTCCAAAACATCATTGTCGAATAAATCTCCTTCAACAAAATGTATTTTTTTATCTTTAAGCCATCTAAGATTCGAGGTTTTTCGTTTAAGACAATAAACATCATATTCCATATTTAGTAATTTATCAACTAAATGACTTCCAACGAATCCTGTTGCTCCTGTTACAAATGCTTTCATAAATTATCTTAATTTTTTATTATAGAAGTTATCAATTAAATTGTGTATTTTCTATGTTAAAATTTCAAATTATTTACCATATTATCAGTAAATAATAAATCAAACATCAACTATTTATAGTTTCTATGGACTTATTTCAGAAATGTTTCAGTTTCACAAGGGCTGATGAAGTAAAAGCCGCCGGTTATTATCCTTATTTCAGAACAATTGAGGAAAATGAAGGTCCTGTAGTCAGAATTGAAGGAAAAGAAGTCATAATGGCTGGCTCGAACAATTATCATGGACTTACTACTCACCCGAGAGTGAAAGAAGCCGCTATGAATGCCTTGAAAAAATATGGAACCGGTTGTTCAGGTTCGAGGTATTTAACCGGAACATTGGATTTACATATAAAACTCGAGGAAAAATTAGCAGAATTTCTTGGTAAAGAAGCAGTTCTGTTGTTTTCAACCGGTTATCAAACTGCTCAGGGCATAATTCCAACATTAGTCAATAAAGATGAATATATTATATCGGATAAAGATAACCATGCGAGTATTGTAGTTGCAAACATGATGGCGAAAGGAGCTTTTGCAAAATTCTTTCGTTACAAACACAATGACATGGAAGATCTTGAAAAAGTAATAAAGCAAGTTCCGTATGATACTCCCAAACTTGTAGTATCTGATGGTGTTTTTTCTACTACAGGAGAAATTGTTGAACTACAAGATCTGGTGAGGATTTCAAAAGAAAATAATGCAAGAATATTGATAGATGATGCTCATTCTACAGGAGTCATTGGTATTGGCGGAAGAGGGACCGCATCTGAATTTGGTTTGGATAATGAAGTTGATATGATAATGGGTACATTTTCAAAGACTTTTGCATCTTTAGGAGGTTTTGTCGGTGCAAAAAAAGAAGTAATAAATTTTTTAAAACATCATGCATCAGCACTTATCTTCTCGGCGTCTCCTACTCCAGCAGCTGTAGCTGCTGCCGGAGCGGCACTCGAAATTCTAAAAGAAGAACCCGAAAGAATATCCAAGCTGATTAGAAATGCTGAAAAGATGAGAAAAGGGTTTAAGGAAATGGGTTTCACTGTTATTGATGGCAGAACTGCTATAGTTCCGGTGATTTTAGGTAAAGATGAACTTGCATTTCTATTCTGGCGGAAATTATTTGACCAGGGAATATTTGTTAATGCCTTCGTATCACCGGGTGTTCCTCCAACAATGGCAATGTTAAGAACATCTTATATGGCATCACATGAAGATAAACATCTTGACAGAATTCTTGAAGTATTTCAAAAAATAGGTAAAGAAATGAATATAATACCATAATGTATTTGAATAATTTGAGATACATTTGTTTTATATTACTCGCTTCAATGATTTTTATTTATTCATGCGGGAAAAATGATACTTTTAAGGAAAAATCGAATTTAAGTGAATCCGAAACACAAGAACCGGAAGATACTGTTCAGCTTACTCCTGCAGAATTATTTAGCAATGCTTTGTGTGATAATTTTCTTCACGAAACAGATGACGAAGATTTGCAGGTTTATCTCGAAGAGGAAATTTTTCCATTAGTCTCAAAATCAGATAAAGTAACAATCGATAAACTATCTGTTTCAATGTTTTTGCTAAATTATACAGATGGAAATGAAAGTAAGAATATTCTAATCCAGAAAAATTACAACCCTCAAATTGATGAAATATATTTCTTAAAAGAGGTTGTAACATTTGATGCAAAAAAATATTATATTAAATAAGAAAATATTTTATTAATTAAATTGTTCTTTTAAAGATATTTTTGGTAACACAGTTTTAATAGGGAATCCGGTGCGAACCCGGAACTGTCCACGCAACTGTAAAAGAGAAGATTAGTTCAGTATGCCACTGATTTCGTAATTTGGGAAGGAGATCTGAAAATTGCTCTTAAGTCAGGAGACCTGCCGGGAATATTTGATTTCAACTCTTTCGTTGGAAAAGAAGTTAATTTTTATAAAAGATCCTTAATTCTTTTTAATTTTATAATTACTCTATTTCACGAAAGAATTAAGGTTTTTTTATTATGATTAAAAAATTTTACTATATATTCAGTTCATTACTTTTTCTTGTCCAAATTGTATATGCGCAATCTGAGAAGAAAGATGATAAATCGTACCAAACTGATGAAATAGTTGTACATGGATACAAATTATTTGGAAATATTTTTACTTCACCCACAAAGATTAAAATAATTGATTTAGCTGAAATTAAATCAAAAAACGGGGACAGGTTATCTGATATTCTTGAATTAACGAGCAGCAGTTATATTAAATCATACGGTGGAAATTCTGCTTTAAAGACAATATCTTTAAATGGTATGGGAGCAGAACACACATTAATTCTCATCGACGGAAACAGAATAGGAACTTTTCAAAATTCTCAGGTGGATTTATCTCAAATCTCTAAAGACAATATTGAAAAAATTGAGATTCTCAACAGTGGATTTAGTTCAATATACGGATCAGATGCGGTTGGGGGAGTTGTGAATGTTATAACAAAATCTCCGGAATTAACGACAGAAGCTAAGTTATCTCTCAATACCGAATTGGGGTCATATAATCAAAGAAAATATTCATTAAATATCTCGAAAAGTTTTAAAAATTTATCAATAGCGGTATTGGGAAATTTAGAATCTTCCGATGATAATTTTAAATATTATTTTAATGATGGTATCACAAATATTCTTAAGGAAAGGGAAAATTCAAATTATAATTATAAAAATTTTAATATTAATTTTAACTATTATTTAAGTAAAAAAAGTTCTATTCAGTTTAATTCTAATTATATATGGAATTTCCATAATTTACCAGGAATAGAAACCGGAACACCTACTATATCGAATACTCAAAAGGATAAAATATTTTACAGCTTTTTGAATTTTGAATCAGACCTAAATGATAAAACTATATTTCGATCTTCAGTTAGTTTCCAAAATTATCTAATGAACTATGAAACCAAACCTCTGCTAAACAGTTTTTATAAAAATTTAGTTTTTACAAACAGGTCGCAGGTTCAGTTTAAAAACTCCAATGATATTGTTTTAGGATATGAAATTAATTATGGAAAATTGTATAGCAATGAAACATTCAATAATCCTGAAAGATTACAGCCGGCATTATTTATGGCCTCTGAAATAAAATTATTTAATAATGATCGGTTAAATATTTATCCGTCGCTTCGGTATGATTATTATTCTGACACAAAAATTAGTAATCTCAGTTATAAACTCGGGTTTAATTATAAATTATTCAAATCTGAGGAAGTGTATTTAAAAGGAAACTTCGGAAATAATTTTCGTGCACCTACTTTTAATGAATTATACTGGAATCAGGGAGGAAATAGATATTTATCTCAGGAAAAATCATTTAATATTGACCTTGGAGTGATTTCAAAATTTAAATTTATTGGAAATAACGTTTTCGAACTGACGTATTCTTATGATAATCTCCGGGATAAAATTCTTTGGGTTCCCGGAGGTCAGAATGGATTATGGTCTCCTGTGAACATTGGAAAATCAAGAGTTTACACTTTTACTGCAGAATTGAAGTCAAAGAAAGAATTTTTTAAATTATTGAAAAGTAATATCAATATTGGACTAAATATAAATAATTCATTAAATACATTTAATAATATGGATAACTCTTTTGAAAATCAGCAAATTTATGTTCCTAAATATGTAATTAAATTATCTTCCGGATTAAATGTGAAAAACATTAATTTAAACATATTTTATCAATATATTTCAAAAAGATATACTGATTTAGGAAATAATTATTTTCTTCCTCCCGTAGATTTATTAGATGGCAATTTAAGCTATGAATTTGGAATAAATAAACTAAATATTATTCTCAGATTTGAAGCAAATAACATAATGAATAAAAATTATCAGTTTATTTCAGGCTATCCAATGCCTTTGAGGAATTATAAAATCGGATTACAATTAAATTATTAAAAAATGAATACTTCACCAGATGAAAAATCTTTGTCCGGTGGGACAAAGTATAAAGAAAAGATACTAAAGACAATTGAAGGTTATAAAAATCTTAAACCGGAAGATAAAAATTGTCTTCATGTTTATTATGGTTACGGAAAAGGGAAAACAACATGTGCGGTAGGGCTTGCAATCAGGGCACTAGGTGCAGGTAAGAAGGTTGTACTTATTCAATTCGATAAAGGATATGATGGTGAAAATGAGCATTATTCAGAACGAATTCTACTACGACGGTTGAAAGAATTAGGATATGATATCGAATTGTACCCTACGGGATGTGAAAGGATGAATAATGATGGAACATTCAGATTCAAAAACAATGAAGAAGATTTAAAGGAAGCTAAAAGGGGATTAGAAATCGCAGAAAAATATATTGATAATCCTGAACAGGATATGCTGATATTAGATGAAGCAATTGCAGCAGTGGCTTATAATTTACTTAAAAAAGAAGATATTGAAAAATTAATAACTAAATTTAAAAACGACAGAAAATATGAATTTGTAATCACAGGACATAAAATTTGGAAATTTATTGAAGATAATGCTGACTTAATAACTGAAATGAAAAAAATTAAACATTATTTCGATAACGGAATTCCTGCCAGACCGGGAATAGAATTTTAAAAAGAGGAATGAATTTAAACATGATAAATAGTTTTAAAAAAAGTTATTTAATATTATTTCTCTTTACGATTTTATTTAATTCATGTACAAGAGATGAGATAATTAATGTTCCTCCTCCTATAGTGACTTCAACCACAGGAGCATATGTCTTATCTGAAGGTGGTTTTTCTCAAAACACTTCTAAATTATCACTATATAGTATCATACAAGATACATTCTATACTAGCATATTTTATCCCGGAAATCTTGGCCTGTTTTCAAGTGGAATGTTTTTATATAATAATTTTTTGTTTGTACTTGAACAGGGAAGTTTTGGTGCTCCTGGAAAAATATATCAGCTGGATACAACAGGAAAAGTTCTCAATTCAAATATAATCGGTATTAACCCCTATTCCCTGACGGTTGCAAATAACAAAATCTATTATACTAACGGATCTGCTGGAAATGTCGGAGTTCTGAATGTAAATGATTTATCCTTTATTAAGAATATAACTGTCGGTGCTTATCCTCAGGAAATAACATCTTTTGGTGGAAAAGTTTTTGTCTGTAATACAAGCATATATGGGGGAACCCAGGATTCTACAGTATCTGTTATTGATTCTCAAAATGATTTAGAAATTTACAAAATAACGGTTAAAAAGGATCCATCTTCTGTATGTATTTCCAGAAATAATACTTTGATAATTGGTTGTAATGGAATCAACGGATTAATTTATATCGTTGACCCAATTACATATAATAAAATTGATTCATTGAATACTCCTGAAGGTTTTGGTAAAGATTTGAATATAGACTCACAAACAAATAATTTATATTTTATTTCATATGTAGGAAATATTGTAAAACTGGATTTGGATTCGAAATTCAGCACAACTGTAATTCAGAATCTGAATCCGGGAGTATCTTTTTTTTATGGTTATTCATTTGATTCAAAAAACAGAAAACATTATTTATGTGATGCGGGAAATTTTATGTCCAACGGATATTTCCATATTCTAAATATGAATAATATCATTGAAAAGAGTTTCTCTGCAGGAATAGCACCAAGAAGAATTGTATTAAAATCGAATTGACAATATTATAAAATAGTAAATTGGATCTAAAAAAAAATATTGCTTACAAATTCGAAGACCTGAATATTTCAGAATATCCTTTGAATTATGAGATGATAGGTGCTACAAGCGAAAATGAAAGATTCAGCATATTCATTCATCAAAATGTTATTGAAGAAATCGATTCATTTCTAATTTCAGATGTAAATAATGAGTGCGGTGGAGTATTGCTTGGAAAAGTTTTTAGAACAGAATCAAATAAATTATTTGTTATAGTAGATAATTTTATTATTGCAAAGAGCACTAAGTCATCAATCTCAAGACTCACTTTTACGCACGATACCTGGGATGGAATAAATAACGAACTGGAAGTGTACCACAAAGATGATATCATCTTAGGTTGGTTCCATTCCCATCCCGGTCATGGTGTATTTTTATCGGGATATGATATTTTTATACAGGAAAATTTTTTCAACGAAGAATTTATGATTGCATATGTTTATGATCCGGTAAATAATGATAGAGCTTTTTTCAAGTGGATGGACGGGCAGATTGTTAAATCGAACGGATATAACATAATTAAAAAAAACTCCATTCCTGCATTAGACTTATCGGAACCAAAAGGAAAAAAGATAAATGAAGATTCATCCCAAAAGAAAACAGTTGTTAATAAATATTTAGTTTTACTATTCTCATTACTTATTATTAATATGGTTATTCTAATAATGTTAATTGTTGATAATAATAAAATGAAAACGCAAATTCAGGAATCGAAAAATGAAAATTCGCAAATTAATAATATAAAAACCTCGATAGACAAGCTGGAATTTAAAGTTAACGATTTGATATTGAGACAGTTAAATAAAGAAGATTCTGTAGAATTAAGTAATAAATTTAAGAAATAATTTGAATCCGAGAAGCCGAAGATTATTATCCGATTTCAGAAAAATTGAAGAAGAATTCAAAAACCATAATATTATTAGTGTACAGGGTAACGATGAAGTCTTCCCGCCGGAAAGATATTTGGTTAAATATTCCGGAATAAAAGGAATAGCGTTATCACCTTTTTCTACTGCGGAGAATAAAATTATTATGGATGTAAATGAACATATTATCGAAATTGTGTTGCATCTAAATTATCCCCGATATAAACCTCTCTGCTATATTAAAACTAATATCTTTCATCCAAATTTCAGGTCTGCTCATCCGCATGAAGTCTGCATTGGCGATTATTGGGCTCCGGGAGAAGGCTTAACGGAAATAATATATAAAATGGGAGAAATGATACAATATAAAGTATATAACGTAAAAAGCCCTTTAAATGGTATTGCAGCGAAGTGGGCAAGAGAGCATTCCCATCTTTTCCCTCTAGATAAAAATGAATTAAGAACAGCCGAATATGATTCTAAAAAAAATAATTCGAACCAACAATTAGAAATTAATATTCAGTAATATGATTTTACCATATAATGGAATTGAACCTAAAATTGATGAAAGTGTATTTATATGTGACGGAGCATTCGTGATAGGGGATGTAGTGCTGGAGAAAAATGTCAGCGTTTGGTTTAATGCTGTTGTCAGAGGTGATGTCAACTATATTCGCGTCGGTGAAAGCACAAACATTCAGGACGGGAGTATTCTGCATGTTACTTACCAAAAATATCCGCTAATCATAGGTACGGAAGTTACTATAGGACACGGAGTTGTTATTCACGGATGTAAGATAAAAGACAGAGTATTAATTGGTATTGGAGCGATTTTACTTGATAATTGCACAGTGAATTCAAATTCATTTATTGCGGCAGGAACACTTGTTAAAGAAAATTTTATTGTTCCGGAAGGGGTGCTGGTAGCAGGAGTCCCGGGTAAAATAGTCAGGGATCTGACCGATATTGAAATCAATAAAATAAAGAGAAGTTCTGAAAATTACATTATGTATGTTAACAATTACAGAACAAATGGTTATAATCCTCCAAGATTCCCGTAATATTAACCTCTATAGATTTAACAATAAACAGCCAGAATCCCATAAATTGTTTAACAATTGAAAATAAGATTTTATATATATATTTTTATGATTATTTTATATACCGTTGAATATTGAATTGAAGGCAATTAAATGAAAGGTTTATTTTGAATAATAATAAAGGAAGCAATATTTTAAGTAAGGCAAATATTAAGAAAATTGAACATCTTTTCGGCATTCATTTCGTTAAGAAAGAAAAATCTCTCAGTACAAATATTAAAAACCCGAAATCGAAAACAGAGATTAATCTTGATTTGATTTCAGAAGATGATAAGTCCATATTAGTATCTGTTTATACAAATAATTGCCACCTGCAGCTTCAATCCTGTGATAAATTTCTGATAAGTTCTATGCTTGAAGAAATAATTTTTATATCGAAAAATGGTAATAAATTGTCCGGATTAATAATAACAAAGCAGGGAGATTGTTCATTATATTCTAATGTTAGTATTTCATCATTGAGAAAAGATTTTACAAACCTTAACTCTGAAAAGCTTATATCAGCAGTTGCTCTTTCAGTCGCCGAGACACTTTATTAATTCTAAAGGGGAATTACCTTCTGTGAACATTCAATACAAAAAAGAACCGAAATTAAGCATTATTATTAGTAATAAAGATAAATTTCCGTCAGATTGTAATATTAATAAACAAAAAGTTGTTAAGCTAATTGAGAGAATAACGGAGGAAGAAAATCAAAATATAAAGAATTTTAACATTTTACTTTGCGGAGATGAAGAAATATTCAGTTATAATATGAAATATCTTTCCCATAATTATTATACTGATATAATTACTTTTTATTATCCCGAAAAAGGTTATATTGACGCCGATGTTTTAATTTCGGTAGATTCTGTAAAGAGAAATTCCGGAAAATATAAAACAGGCTTTGAGTCAGAATTATATCGGGTCATAATACATGGTATTCTTCATTTATGCGGTTATGATGATAAAACGACAAAGCAAAAAATTTTAATGCGGAAAAAAGAAAATGAGTATTTGAAATTGGTTAAGGAAAAGAAAAAAAACATTAATATGAAAAGTAAAAGTCTAAAAAGAGTTTAGAAATTAATTTAATAACATTTATTGATGAGCAAGTATTTAGTAATAGTAGAGTCACCGTCCAAGTCAAAAACGATAAAAAAATACCTGGGAAAAGATTATGTAGTTGAAGCCACAGTAGGGCATATTAAGAATCTCCCAAAGAGTAAGATAAGCGTTGATTTTGAAAAAGATTTTGAACCTGTATATGAAATAATAGAGGGAAAACAAAAGGTTTTATCCGTAATTCAAAAAGCTGCTAAGAATGCAGAAAAAGTTTATGTAGCGACTGACCCGGACCGCGAAGGGGAAGCAATTGGAGCTGATATCGCTGATGAAATCAAAGCGATTAATCCTAATATATACCGGGTTCTTTTTAATGAAATTACGAAAACAGGTGTGGAAAATGCAATGACACACCTCAGAAAAATTGACTATCATCTGGTTGAATCTCAAACCGCGAGAAGAGTTATGGACAGGATTCTTGGATATAAACTCAGTCCGTTTTTGTGGAAAGTGCTGTATTACGGTCTTTCTGCCGGACGTGTTCAATCAGTAGCTCTAAAATTAATCTGTGAACGTGAAGAAGAAATAGTAAAATTCATAGCAAAAGAGTACTGGTCTATTCACGGTACATTTGTTAAAACATCTGCAAATTCGAGATCATTTAATGCTAAACTTTTTAAAATAGATGGTGATACGCTTAAATTTAACGGAGAAAATCCGTGTATAAATAATATTGATGAAGCTCACAAAATCACAGAAGAGCTTAAAAAATGTAAATTTAAGATCAGCGATATAATTGTAAAAGATGTTAAGCGAAATCCTCCGGTACCGTTTATCACCAGCAGTTTACAGCAGTTCGCATCCTCTAAGCTCGGTTTTGCACCTAAAAGAACAATGTCTTTAGCTCAAAAGCTATATGAAGGTGTCGAGATTAATAAAGGTGAAGGAAATATTGGTCTCATAACATATATGAGAACTGATTCAACAAGAATTAGTGCTGAAGCAAAAGATGCTGCTGCAGATTTCATAAAGAAGAATTTTGGTCAGGAATATCTGTCTGATATTAATAAAAAATCCGTTAATAAGAAGGCAAACGTTCAGGATGCACACGAAGCTATCAGACCAACTGACGTTTTCATTAAACCTGAAGACCTTAAAAAACTTGATAAGGATTTGATATCGCTCTACACTTTGATATGGAATCGTTTCCTGGCGTCTCAGATGGCACCTGCAGTTATGATTCAAAAAACCGTAATAATTGATTCCATTAATCTTGGGATGAGTCAGAAAAGGTATTATTTCAGGGCAACAGGTACTGAAATCAAATTCAGTGGTTATTTGAAAATATTCGAGGATTTGAATGAAGAGAATGGTAAGGATGAGGATGAAGATAATCCGTTATTGCCTCTTGACTTATTAAAGGGTGATGAACTTAAGAATATTAGTATGAGCAAGGATCAGCATTTTACTAATCCTCCTCCCAGATATACAGAAAGTAGTCTGATAAAACAACTGGACGCTCTCGGTATAGGAAGACCAAGTACATTTGCATTTATTGTTTCAACAGTTATTGACAGAAAATATGTAGACTTGATAGAGAGAAGGCTTTTTGCAACTGATTTAGGAATTGCTGTATATAAAATTCTTGCTAAACATTTTTCTGATGTAATTGATTATAAATTTACTGCAAGAATGGAAGAAGAACTTGATACTATAGCAAATAATGAAGCAACATATCTTCAGGTTTTAAATGATTTTTATGAACCATTTAATAAAGACCTTTTAGCAGCGGAGAAACTTGTTAAAGGAATTAAGCAGGATTTAATTGAAAGAACAGAAATTGATTGTCCGGAATGTGGAAAAGAAACAGGGGCTAAAATGATAAAAAAATGGAGCAGAAACGGATTATTTCTTTCCTGTGAGAGATATCCAAAATGCCATGCAGCGATGCCATTAATAAAAGATAATGATAACGAGATAATCACTGATCATACAACTAACATGAAATGTGAAAAATGCGGAGCAGCTATGATATTGCGGGTCGGTAAATTTGGCAAATTTTATGGATGTTCAAATTATCCAAAGTGCAATGGAGTTAAGCCATTCACACTTGGAATTAAATGTCCTAAGTGCAATGAAGGTGAAATTATAGAAAGAAAAGGCGGAAGAGCCAAAAGAACATTTTACGGGTGTTCCAGTTATCCGAAATGCGATTTTATATCAAATTACGAACCTGTGATTCAGGAATGTGAACAATGTAAGAATAATTATCTGGTTAAAAAGATAAGTAAAAAAGATGGAAATTATCTTGAATGCCCTTCCTGTAAATCAAAGGTTTTAGAAGTTATAGAAGAACAAACACAAACTTAATTAACTTTGAAAAAACTTTTCAAAGATTATTCTGAAGAGTATTTAAACTATATAAAAGTTTCGAAAAACTATTCCGAACACACCGTTATTTCTTATAGGAATGATCTCAATCAATTGGAACAGTTTTTTTGTCTTTCGATAAATGGGCTAAAGGATAATTCGAATACGGAATTTTCAATTGACTTAAATCATATCGATGTTAATATTCTAAAGTCATTCATATCAGAGTTATTTGACCGTTCCAATAAAATAAACAAAAGACCGAAAAATTTCAGAAGAGATTACTCCACAAAATCCATCTCAAGGAAAATATCGACAGTTAAAGCTTTTTTTAAATATCTGAAACGAAAAAAATACATTGATAAAAATCCCGCATCGGCTTTGATTTTCCCGAAACAAAAGAAGAAAATTCCATATTTCTTTTCTCAAAATGAAATTACCAAACTTCTCGATGATAGAAACTTTATTGACCTCAAAATACTGGATAAAGCTGTAATTGAGCTATTTTATAGCACCGGAATGAGACTATCTGAATTAATAAATCTTATGATAAATGATGTAAATTTTGATAATAAAACTGTAAAAGTTACAGGAAAAGGAAATAAGATAAGGATAATCCCTTTTGGAAAAAAAGCCGAAACAGCTTTGAATAACTATTTTCAGATAAGAGATATATGCAATATCAAAAAATCCGATTTTCTTTTCCTTAACAAAAAAGGAAATAAACTCTATCCCATGAATGTATACAGACAGATAACCCAAAATCTTTCAAAGGTATCAGAATCTAAAAAGAAATCCCCCCATATATTGCGGCATTCATTCGCAACACATCTGCTCGACAACGGAGCAGATATCAGAGCTGTCAAAGATTTACTCGGTCACGAAAGCCTGTCAACAACACAATTATACACACATATTACGCCGGAAAAACTTAAGAAAATTTACAAACAAGCTCACCCAAAGGCATAAATTTTAATACGATTTTATTTACTTGAAACTATAAATTAACTCTGATATTTTATCATTGAAATCAAAAATTGCTTCATTTGATTTTAAAATCACGAGAGGTTAAAAATAAACTACTTATAAAGTGGGAATTCAGAAAATAAAAGATTCTTCATTATGAAAATTAAATTTTTATTAGTTTATTCATTTCTGGTATTATTTCTTTTGACATCAAACATCTCTTTTTCTCAGGACACAACATTTATAGTATTTCCAAATGAAAGTGCACTAAAAAAGGGAAATTATGCCTTGGTGTTTGAACTCGGAACCATTTTTGGTTATTCTAACTTTTTCGAAGCTTATACATTAACGATAAAAAATCATTTATCCGATAATATTGCTGTTAGATTGAGTTTTGGAATTAAATATTCAAAGTATAGTGGAAATGAGCAAGTTACAAAAGATCAAGAAATAATATCAACTAGTGGATTTAATAGTCCTTATTATTCATTTCAGTCATCCTTAAATTTGCAATATTTTCCTACTATCAAAACTTTTATAAAACCATTCATCTCGCTGGGTCCTTATGCAGAATACTATCTTAATGAATCATCTAACTTATCTCACAAATATCGGATTATCAAAAAGTCGAAAGTTGGAGTGTTGGGTTATTTAGTTCATTTGGATTGGAAATATTTCCATTTAAAAATATAAGCTTTATTGGAGAATATATACTTAAAGCTACTTGGGGAAAAGTCATTAAATAAAAGAATTACTAAAGATCCTTATTGTAATAAAACTGAGGAAACTTATAATTACTCAACTAAATATAATTTTCAAATGAACACTGCACGAATGGGATTTTCCGTATATTTCTAAGATTTACATATTATATTTTGAATTTTTATTAGTGTTTATAATTTCTATTTTTGAATAAATAAACGCTATATCACTTTCCTCGATAGAAAGACTATATACGTTAAATCTTTGTAAATATTAAAATGTTGAACGCTTCATATCCGGAGATATGTGACGTAAGATAACACTTGGAGAACAGAATGGAATTTAAAGAAAAAATCATTTCTAACGCAAAAAAACATTTTAAAAGAATTGTCCTTCCCGAATCCTTAGAAGAAAGAACAATTAAAGCAGCTGATGAGTTAATTAAGAATCAAATTGCTCATATTACCCTAATCGGAGAATCTTCTGAAATTCTTAATTTTGCAAATAAAAACGGATTGAAAAATATTGAAAAAGCTAAAATAATCAATCCGGCAAAATTTGAAAAGAAAGAGGAATATGCAATAAAAATGGCAGAGATGAGAAAAAGTAAAGGTCTCACAAAAGATGATGCTTTTAAATTACTTGATAATCCGCTTTATCTTGCGACACTTCTTATTAAATTCGGAGAAGCAGATGGCGAAGTAGCGGGAGCAATGAACTCGACAGGTGATGTTTTGAGACCTGCATTTCAGTTCGTAAAAACTCTTCCAGGAATTAGTGTAGTATCTGGTGTATTTTTTATGCTTTTAAAAGATGAGGATTTCGGCGAAAATGGAATATTGGTTTTTGCAGATTGTGCAGTCCATCCGAATCCGACTGATAAAGAGCTTGCTGATATCGCGGTATGCACTGCTAAAACGACCCGTGCGATAGGAGGGTTCGAACCCCGAATCGCTATGCTGAGTTTTTCAACGAAAGGAAGTGCAAAACATGAAATGTGCGATAAAGTTATAAGTGCAACCAAAATCGCAAAGGAGATGGCTCCGGATTTGAATATTGATGGTGAACTGCAAGCAGATGCGGCAATCATCGAATCTATAGGTAAGAAAAAATGTCCTGACAGTAAAATTGCAGGCAGAGCAAATGTTTTAATATTTCCTGATTTGCAATCCGGAAATATTAGTTACAAATTAGTTCAGAGACTCGCCGGTGCAGAAGCAATAGGACCTGTACTTCAGGGAATGGCAGCACCGATTAATGATTTATCCAGAGGATGTTCAGTCGAGGATATTTATTATATGGCAGCGATTACCGCGAATCAAGCATCAGGAAACAATTAATAATTAGTAATTATAAATTTCAAATTTTAAAAATGGCAGAATCATTAGAAGATTATAGTATATCGAAAACAATAAAACAGAAGTCAACAGTATTAAAAAAAATAGGTATTGTTGGTTGCGGGTCTATGGGGCAGGACATTGCAATGCTAGCCAGCAGTAATGGTATCGATGTAGCATTTGTTGATATTTCGGAAGAAAAAGTAGAACAGATTTACATTGAAATGGGAGCAAAACTTGACAGGATAATAAGCCGATGGGGTTTGACAAAAGGGGAAAAACGAGCTATACTTTCAAGAATAAAAGGCTCTGCAGATTATAGTATTCTTAAAGGTTGCAGTATTGTTATCGAATCTGTGATAACAAATAATATGAAAGAGATTGTAGAAGGAAAGCAAGATGTATTCAGAAATATTGAAAAAGTTGTTTCAAGAGATGCAATTATCGCAACTAATTCGTCAACCATTGTAGTTTCTGAATTGGCTACAGCACTGAAATATAGGGACAGGGCACTGGCAATTCATTTCCTTTCGCCGGCACTGACAGTTAAGATTATTGAAGTTGCGAGATGTCTGAGCACATCAGATAACGCTTATAATTTAGTCCTGAAGTTTGCAAGAATGATTGACCGGGATGTCATCGAAGTCGGAGAAAGTCCCGGAAGTATAAGTACAAGGTTAATCGTATCGCTAATAAATGAATCCTGCCAGGTATTAATGGAAGGATTATCTAATGTTGATAATATTGATGAAACAATGAGATTGGGGTATGGGTTGCAATTAGGACCTTTTGAAATGGCAGATAAAATAGGATTAGATAAACTCGTCATCTGGATGGATAACTTATATAAAGAATTCGGGGAAAGAAAATATAAAACTTCTCCGGTGATAAAAAAACTTGTTCGCGCTGGACATCTGGGAAGAAAAACGGGAATTGGTTTCTATAATTATAAAGATGGTAAAATCATTAAAAAATAACCAAAGATTAACTATGAAAATTTTAGTTTTAAATTGCGGAAGCTCTTCGATAAAATATAATTTATACGAAATGCCTGCAAAAATATTGCTGGCGAAAGGTCTTGTAGATAAAATAGGATTAAATGGCTCTAATATTACACATCAGAGAAACGATGGCGATAAATTTAAACTGGAAGGTGAAATTGTAGATCACCAGGCAGGATTAGAATTTCTACTGGGAATATTAATAAGTGAAAAACACGGAAGTGTTGGAAATATAAATGAAATAGATGCTGTTGGGCATCGTGTCGTTCACGGAGGCGAAAAATTTAATGGAAGTATTCTGATTACTAAGGAAATGATAGCTATGATGGAAGAATGTATAGAGCTTGCCCCGCTTCACAATCCTCCTAATCTCAAGGGTATTTATGCAATTACATCTCTGCTACCAAATATTCCTCAGGTCGGTGTATTCGATACTGCATTTCATCAGACAATGCCGTCTTATTCTTATTTATATGCAATTCCATATTCTTTATACGAGAAATATAAAATTCGAAGATATGGATTTCATGGATCGAGTCATAGATATGTATCTGAGAGAGCTT
Organism: uncultured Ignavibacteria bacterium; assembly: GCA_963806045.1. Taxonomy (GTDB): domain Bacteria; phylum Bacteroidota; class Ignavibacteria; order Tepidaquicellales; family Tepidaquicellaceae; genus DATCHW01. Next base: position 67,744 of record CAWDWP010000018.1, read on the forward strand.
GTGAAATTTTGGGAGTAGAAAGAGATAAACTCAAAATTATTACGTGTCATCTTGGTAATGGTGCTTCAATAGCAGCAATTAAAAATGGAAAGTCTTTAGATACTTCTATGGGAATGACTCCTGTAGAAGGATTAATAATGGGAACCCGTTGTGGTGATATTGACGCAGGAGCATTAACCTATATAATGAATAAAGAAGAAATAGGACTAACCGCAACGAATACTTTAATAAACAAACATAGCGGAATTATTGGAATATCAGGGTTATCATCAGATATGCGTGATATTGAGGAACAGGCTCTTAAAAAAAGCAATAAACGTGCAAGACTTGCTCTCGATATGTATCATTATAGAATTAAGAAATATATCGGTGCATATACTGCGGCGATGGGAGGTTTAGATTTACTTATATTTACCGGTGGTATCGGAGAGAATTCGGATTTCACCCGGGCAGAGATTGCGAAAGATATGGAATTTTTCGGTATAAATTTCGATTTTGAGAAAAATAAAGGTGTTAGAAGTAAAGAAATGATTTTAAGTTTTGATTATTCAAAAGTAAAAGTAATGGTGATACCAACCAATGAAGAACTTGTAATTGCATCTGATACTTTTGATGTAGTGAATCATAAATAAATAAATATGAAAATCCAACTGAAAGAACTATGTCACGGTAGAAGCGGAGATAAAGGTGATGCCGCAAACATTGGTTTAATAGCATACAAAAAAGAAGATTACAAAATTATAAAGGAGCAAGTAACTGCAGAAAAAGTGAAAGAATATTTTGAAGGGATTTGTCTCGGAAAAGTGAAAAGATATGAATTACCTAATATCAATGCTTTGAATTTCCTATTGCATGAAACCCTGGGTGGGGGCGGAACAGTTTCGCTTAAGCTTGATGCACAGGGAAAAACTTTAGCTTCCGCTCTATTAAAAATGGAAATAGAAATTTAATATATAAAATGTTTGATCAGCAGAAATATAAAATGAAAGAATTCAAGGAGAAACTCGGAGTTTTAAGGAGGTTTCTTTGAAGTCGACGAAAAATTAAAAAGAATTGAAGAACAACAAAAGCTAACAGAAATAACCGGTTTCTGGAACGATAACAAATCAGCTCAAAAAATTTTACAGGAAATTTCCGGTCTTAAAAAATGGGTTCAGGACTTCGAACTTGTAGAAAATCATTTCAAAGATATTGAAGGATTAATTCAAATGGCTGATGAAGATAATAATGAATCATTTGAAAAAGAAATTGATGCAGATATTCTGAACTTTGATAAGCAATTGAATGATCTTGAATTCCGGAGAATGCTTTCTGATAGCGATGATATAAGAAGCGCAATACTTACGATTAATTCAGGGGCAGGTGGAACAGAGGCGCAGGATTGGGCAGAAATGATTTTGAGAATGTATATCAGGTATTCCGAAAAAAATGGATTAAAAGTTTCTCTCGTTGACAGGCTTGACGGCGATGGAGCAGGAATAAAAAGTGCTACGCTTGAGATTGATGGTGATTATGCTTATGGATTCCTAAAAGCAGAAAATGGGGTTCACCGACTTGTCAGAATTTCTCCGTTTGATGCAAATAAAAAACGACATACATCTTTCGCAGCAGTATTTGTAAATCCGATTATAGATGATACAATAGAGATTGAAATAAATCCATCTGATATTAAGGTAGATACGTTTAGAGCCGGAGGTGCCGGAGGTCAGAACGTAAACAAAGTAGAAACTGCAATCAGAATTACTCATATGCCATCCGGTATCGTAGTTCAATGTCAGAACGAAAGATCTCAGCTTCAAAACAAGCAAAACGCAATGAAAATGCTAAGATCAAAATTATATATGCTTGAAAAGGAAAAAGAAATGGCTAAACTGGATAATATTGAAAAATCGAAGAAGAAAATTGAATGGGGAAGTCAGATAAGAAGTTACGTGTTTCACCCATATAACATGGTTAAGGATCATAGAACCAATTTTGAGACCAGTGACACTCAATCTGTTATGGACGGGAATTTAGATGATTTCATAAAAGCGTACTTATTATCTTAAATAAATAGAACGCAAATATGCAATTTAATTATTTTATAGCAAAGAGATTCCTGTTTAATAATAAGAGTTCCAGATTTATTTCATTTATAACTTATATATCAATCATAGGAATTACCCTTGGTGTATCCACTCTAATTATTGCAGTTTCTATCCTGAATGGATTTGAAAAAGAAATTAAAAATAAAGTTTCCGGATTAGTATCTCATATTCAAATTACATCTTTCAAACCTGAAGGGGTTATAGATTATGAAAATGTTATAAGTCAAATAAAACAAAATATTCCTGAATTAACGGGAATTTCCCCGTTCGTTCAGAAAGAAGCTGTAATAAGAACTAAGTCAACTGTAGAAGGTGTATTAGTAAAAGGAATTGATATAAATCGTGATGTTTCTATGGCAAGAAATAAAATAATAGCCGGTGATTTTAACATTGAACCTATCGATACAATTTTTTCCCGATTAGTAATTGGAGATAAACTTGCTCAGAAATTAAATCTTTCGTTAGGTCAAAAAGTCATTATTTTTGGATTAAAGGGAGTGCCGTCTCCATTTAACCAGCCAAAAATTAAACAATTTATAATAAGCGGGATTTATGAAACGGGACTAAGAGAATTTGATGATGTATTAATTTATACAAATCTTAATACAGCTCAGAAATTAGCTGAAATTGAACCAAACGTTACCGGAATAGAAATGAAAATTCAGGATATTGACAAAGCAGAATTAGTGGTTAATAAGCTGAAAGACTTTCTTGAATATCCTTTGTATCCAAAATCGTTGTTCAAAATGTACAGAGGATTATTTTCCTGGGTTGAGTTGCAAAAAGCCCCAACCCCTATAATTTTAGGGCTAATAATAATTGTAGCCACATTCAATATTGTTGGAACACTATTAATGTTGATTCTTGAAAAAACACAATCAATTGGCGTGTTGAAAGCATTAGGTTCTTCGAAGATAACCATAATGAAGATATTTGTTACAGATGGACTTATAATAGGAGTAATGGGAATTATTTTCGGAAATATATTAGGATTAGGAATTTGCTTGCTGGAGTTGAAATACAAATTTTTTAGTCTTCCGGAACAATATTATATGAAAAATGTACCAATTTTGATTCAACCGGAAAATATGTTATTAATTTCAATGATTACACTTTTCCTGACACTGATCGTGACATTAGTTCCATCTTATCTTGCATCCAGGGTAAATCCTGTAAAATCAATCAGATTTAATTGATTTTCAAAGATAGTTATTAATATATCTATTGAATAAATATTTAATAAATTGTATCTTATTAGCTTTCAAAACAATCATTTTTAATGAAAAAGACGAAAATTAAAGGCAATTATAAATTAACTCAGCAAACAGCTAAAAAAGCCGTTCAGACAAAAAAAAGAGATCCTTTCAAAGAAAGAGGAATAGATTCTTTCATTGATTTCAGAGATACAAAATTATTAACAAGATTTCTTAATGAACAGGGAAAGATTTTACCGGCAAGAATAACAGGTGGTTCCGCAAAAATGCAAAGGAAGTTAACAACTGCAATTAAAAGAGCGAGACATCTTGCATTAATTCCATTTGTCAGCGAAGGATCTAAATACTAATATTTAACTGTAAAAGTTTTAAAATTTTGTAACTCCTTTTTTTATAAAGGAGTTTTTTTATTCTGTTAATGATAACTTATTACTTGTCTTAAGATTTTCTTTCAATAATAATTAACGTTTCGTCGTCATACTGTCTGTTTGAACCTGCAAAAACATCAATTTCTTTCAGAATTATATCAATTATTTCTTTACCGGACACATTAATATTGTTTTTCAGTATCTCTTTCAGCTTATCTTCACCAAATTCATCATCATCAGGATTTTGGGCTTCTGTTATTCCGTCAGTATATAAAATGATTGAGTCATCTTTTTCTAAATTTATTTTTCCGGACTCATATTGAAAATTATCAATAATTCCAAGCATCAATCCGCCTTCATTAAGAGTGGTGAATACTTTTACTTTTTGATTCTTTGCAGATTCCTTATTTAATAAAGATTTTCTGAATAACAATGGTGGATTATGGCCGGCATTTGAATATAAAAATGTATTATCAATATTATTGATTATCCCCCAAAAAAATGTGATGAATTTCTCAGATGACGTATTCTCATAAATCAAAGAGTTTAATTTACCTGTAATTTCGGCAATATCAAAACTATTTTGACCATTTAATTTGAAAAAAGAATGGATTGCAGACTGAATGTTAGACATCAATAAGGATGCAGGTAAACCTTTTCCGGAGACATCTGCAATAATTAAAGCAGTTTTATGTTCGTCAATTTTAATTATATCGAAATAATCTCCGCCCACATCCAGAGCCGGTTTATTTTTTCCTGCTATTTCATAACCTTCAATATTTGGAATAGATTGAGGCAAAAGCAATTCCTGAATATCTTTTGCAAGGTTTATTTCATTCTCCATCTTTTGCTTTTCAAGATATTCATTGAATAACATCGTATTATCCAATGAAATTGCCGAGATATTTACCAGTGAAGACAGAAATGCGATGTCATTTTTAGCATATGGCATTTTATTCATTCTATCCCCAAGACATACGACACTTTCAACATCGTTTGATTTGTTTAGGATGGGAATAAGAAGTTTAAAGTTATTCTTTTTCAAAAAATCTAAAAATTTGTTTTTTGATTCATGCTCTATTATAAGCGGTGACTTTATTTCTTCTAAAATATTGAGATCAATATTCTTAAGTTCCGGAATATTCTTTTTGTTTAATATGTTAAAGTGTTCAGAATTGAATTTAGTGAAGATTATTAGATCCTGGATACCATAATTACCAAGTAAAGTATAACTTAATAATTTAATAATCTTCTCAGTATCTGAGAAGTTGGTGTTGAATTCTTTGCTCATTTCAAAGAGAGACGTCATTTGCTGAATTTGCAAATCTAACTTTTTATTTAACTCATTTATCTCTTCAAATTTTAACGTATTTTCAATAGATGTTGCTGAAATATTCAAAAGAGTTTCAATAAAAATGATTTCACTATTAGAAAAATCTGAATCATTATGTTTTTTTCCTAATCCGAGAATTCCAAGAAGTTTATTTGAAAAATATATCTTGAAGAAAAAATTTATTCCGAGTTCCTGGACGCCTTCTCTCCCGGATTCTATGTCATTTAACTGGAAATAAGGAATTTTTGGAATTTCGAAAATAATCTGTTTATTCAATAACTCTTTGGGAAGACCTTTAATGGATTTTACTAAATATTTATCATTTACATTGACTAAAAACATCCCTTTGGTAATGAGCATTTTACCCATAATAGAAAGCAGAATATTACCCAGGATAAAATCAAGATTCAAATTGCTGTTTATTAACTGAGAAAATTCAATCAACGAATTTAATTCTAGTTGTTTATTTGAATACAGTGATTTGTTTTCCATATTATTTAATTAAAATCTATTGTTAGATTTTAAGAGTATCAATTTTAATTAAGGTCCTTAATGAGCGTGAGTGAGTTGATGTTGGGGTTTATTTTAGCATACTCAATTTTACTCATGAATTTTTTTATGAGGGGAATTCCCAGTCCGCCTACTTTATATTTTGCAAAATATTCTTTCATATCAGGATTCTCAATTTTTGTAGGGTCGAAACTATTACCTTCATATTGAATATTTATCTGAAATCTATTCTGAAATTTCTGAAAATTAAGAGTTATTAATTTAGTGTCATCAAATTTATGTGTATGCTTAATTATATTTGTGCATGCTTCATCAACTGCTAATATAATTTGATTGGCAATGTTTTGTTTTATTCCATCATTTATGAGTTCTTTTTCAAGATAATCCCTTAGCATAACCAGATTTTTAGTAGAACTCTGAATCACTATTTTCTTTAAACCATTCACTTCGTTTAATCTTTAGATTATTCTTATTTTCAATTAGTTAAAATTATTAACTGCTGATACTTCATCTTTTACAATATCAAACAGGACAGGGAACCCAAGCATATCAAATATATTAAAAATCTTATCACTCATTGAACACATTTTAATGTCTCCTTTATTATTTCTGACAGTTTCAATAAAAGCCATAAAAACCCCTAATCCTGCACTGCTAATATAAGACAATTTCTCAAAATTGACGATTATCTTGTATTTTTCATCCTTCAAGAGTTTTTCGAATGACTTTTCCAGCTCAACTGAAGTGTGGGCATCAAGATAACCGTCAAGATACAAGAAATATATGTCGTTTTTATTTATTTCCCGAATATTGAATTCTTCCATAGTTTTATTAAAATTGATTAATCACAAAATTCATAAAAAAAACATCAAAATAAATAGAAATAACATACTCACAATAATATATACTGTTTTTACCCAAATTAGTTACGCTTAAATACATAGAAAAAGAAATTTAAATAAATTATATTTGTGTACAAATGGGTAGTTTATTTAGACTTTTTGAAAAATCAGAGAAGATCATAATTGGCATTCTATCCGGTACCTCCCTTGATGGAGTTGATGTTGTTCTGACAAAAATATCAGGATTCGGAGAATCTTCCAAAATTCAGGTTTTGGATTTCTATACAAATCCTTATCCTGCTGAAATGAAACAATATATTCTAAAATGTTCTTCAAAAGATGAAAGTTCAGTCGAAGATGTCTGTAAGCTCAATTTTTTATTGGGGTATTTTTTTTCAAATTCTGTGTTAACAATTCTTAGAAATAACAATTTGGAAGCGAAAGATGTTGATCTGATTGGTTCGCATGGCCAGACAGTTTATCATATGCCTGTTTCTGAAGAAATTCTCTCTTTTAAAATAAAATCAACACTTCAACTTGGTGATCCTTCCGTAATTGCGAATAATACGGGGATTAATACAATCGGAGATTTCAGAATTGCTGATGTGGCTGCGGGGGGTGACGGAGCTCCATTAGTTCCATATATGGATTATATATTGTTTGGAAATAAAAACTTCAGCCGAGTACTGATAAATATAGGTGGTATTTCAAATATTACATATTTGAAAAAACATGGAAAATTAGAGGATGTAAAAGCTTTTGATACCGGTCCGGGAAATATGTTAATTGATGGTTTAATGAGAAAATTATATCAGAAGGAATATGATTTTAACGGGGCTAAAGCTTCAAAAGGAAAAATTAATAAAAAACTATTTGATATAATAACTGAATATGATGAATACTTAAAACTGCCACCACCAAAATCTACAGGCCGGGAGCATTATAACGAAAATTTTATTAATTTTATTTTAGAAAACTCGGTAAATATTATTCGGGAAGATATAATAAGAACTATAACTGAATATACAACTTATTCAATTTTTAAAGGGATTAGTGATTTTATCAGTGATAATCAAATTCTTGAGATACTTGTGAGCGGCGGAGGAGCATTAAATGCTGTTATTATGGAATCCTTATCGCATTATTTTAAGGGTATCAATGTTAATAAACTTGAGTACAATGGAATAACAACTGATAATAAAGAAGCTGTTCTTTTCGCTATCTTAGCTAATGAAACTATAAATGGAAATAGAGCTAACATTAAATCTGTTACAAACGCCGGGAAGAATGTAATTCTTGGAAAAATTTGTTTAGCCAATTAATGAAAAATAAAGAAAAAATAATTATTGTTACCGGAGGAACCGGGCAACTTGGGCGAGTAATTGTCCGTTTTCTCGCTGATCAAGGAAATAAATTATACGTTCCTTCTCAAAGTTTAGAAAAATTCAGAAAAATATTTGATAATTCGCAGTACGGAGAAAAATTTAAACTTTCCAAAATTTATTCATTCGATTGTGATGCTTCAAATCTCAAGTCTGTAAAAGATTTTTATTCGTCTGTAATGGAATTAGAAAAAGGAAAACTTGATGTTCTGATCAATACAGTAGGTGGTATTCATCCGCCTGTAAATATTACAGATTCAGATGATGAAATATTTGATAGTATGATTAATTTGAACTTGAGATCGGCATATTATTTTTCAAAAGAAGCATCAGGAATAATGAAAAAAAATTCTTATGGAAGAATTATTTCTATTAGTTCTTTAGCTTCGTTGAAAGTTTCTCCGAAGTTGTATTATTATTCTATGACCAAAAATGCAGTTAATATTTTAATGAATACTTTATCAGCTGAACTTAAAGAATCTGATGTAATGTGCAATACTATCATACCGGGGACTATCGATACACCTTCGAACAGGGAATGGGGGACGGAAGAAGAAATTAAGAAATGGGTTACACCGGAAAGTATTGCTAAAATCATTCAAAATCTAATTTCAGAAGATTTTGATAATGTACATAGCTCGGAAATTAAGGTTTTAGGAAAATTATAATTTAATATATTCATATATGCGTGTAATAGTAACAGGAGGAGCGGGGTTTTTAGGATATCATATCGCTCACAAAATTAATGAAATAACAGAATTCAAAAACTCTTTATTTTTTGATATCGCAAAATTTGAACCTGGGGAATATAATGATGAAATTTCATGTGTATATGGGGATGTAAGGGATTTAAAGCAAATGGATGAAATTATACATGGTGCAGATGTTGTGATTCATTGTGCTGCTGCTTTGCCGTTATGGAAGAAGAAAGATATTTATGAGACGAATGTGGGTGGTATGAGAAATGTTTGCGAAAGTTCACTGAAAAATAAAGTGGGAAGACTTATTTTTATATCTTCAACTTCCGTTTATGGTGTTCCGGATGTTCATCCTTTATTTGAATATCATCCCAGAGTCGGAGTTGGACCTTATGGAAAAAGTAAAATTGAAGCAGAAGAAATTTGCGAGGAATATAGAAAAAAAGGTTTAGCAGTTTGCATTCTGCGTCCAAAAAGTTTTATCGGAACAGCAAGACTTGGTGTTTTTCAGATATTATATGATTGGGTGGAGTCCGGTGTTAAAATTCCTATTATTGGTAATGGAAAGAACCGGTATCAGCTTCTTGAAGTAGACGATTTAGTCGATGCGATAAATTTAGCAGCTGTTCTTCCTGCTGAAAAAATAAATGATATTTTTAATGTTGGTGCAACAGAATTCAGAACAGTTAATGAAGACGTAGGGGAAATGTGTGCTTATGCAAAATCCGGTTCCAGAGTAATGAGGACACCTTCATGGTTAATCAAACCTGTATTGAGATTTTTCGAAATATTAAATCTATCTCCGCTTTATAAATGGATCTATGGGACGGCGGATACTGATTCATTTGTTTCTACTGAAAAGGCACAGGAAACTCTTGGCTGGAAGCCGAAATATTCAAATGCACAAGCGCTTATAAGGTCGTATCAATGGTATCTTGAAAATAAAAATAAAATTCAAAAAGGTACCGGCGTGACTCATAGAATAGCATGGAAACAGGGGATACTATCTCTTTTTAAGAAAATATTATAAACTGATTTACAAATATAATTATGTTAATGAAGAAGAAATTCATATTGGACGTAAATCCAAGTAATGGGGAAATCATTGAAAAAATTAAATGCAGTTCAACAGCAGAGATAGCCTCGGCGTTAAAACTTGCAAAAAAAGCACTTAAAACCTGGAGTGACACTCCTTTAAAAAATAAATTAATAATTTTCAGAAAGATTTTAAGAGATTTAGAAAAAGATAAAAAGGAAATCGCAAGGATTATTTCATCTGAAGTTGGAAAATCATATGAGTCGGCATTAAATGAAATTGAAGCCTCAATATCATTAATAGAAGTAAATTGTTTAATTTCTTCCGATATATTAAATAATATTAATAATCGAGAAGGAAACATTGTAACTGAAATAGTTCGTGAACCAATAGGTGTTTGTGCACTGATAACGACCTGGAATAATCCGTTGAAAATGCCGGTATCTATATTAACTCCTGCAATACTATCCGGTAACACAGTTATCTTTAAACCATCAGAATATGCTCCTATTACCGGGAAAAAAATGTATGAAATTTATAACAGAAGTTTACCCAGAGGAGTTATTAATATTATTCAGGGAGTTGAAGAAGTATCAGATGTATTAATTAATTCGGATATTAATTTTATCTCCTTTTCAGGCAGAAAAGAAATAGGAAAAAAAATCATGTCATCTGCATGCCACAAATTAATGAAAGTTATCTCTGAAATTAATGGCAAATATTCAATGATCGTTTTAAATGATTCTAATTTAAGAAAAGCCGCGTCTTATGCTGCAGAATCATGTTTCCGAAATTTAGATAATTTATCCTGTTCTCCTGACAGAATATTCGTAGAAGATAAATGTGTATCAAAATTTGAAGATTATTTGATTTCAGAAGCAAAGAAATATAAAATCAACGGATCTAATAAAATTTATATTAATCCCATTATAAATGATGAAAGCAGGAATCATATTTTTCAACAAATAGAAGAAGCGAAGAAAAGAGGTGTAAAGGTTCTTTCAGGTGGAATAAAGTCAAATACTAAAGGATTCTTTATCGAGCCTACAATCTTGTCGGGTGTAACAGATAAACACAACTTTATTAATTCAGATTACAATTTACCGGTCGTCAGAATTCAAAAAGTAAAATCAAAAGATGAAGCAGTTGAAAAAGCCAATAATTTCTCACTCAAATCAGGCATAACAATATGGACTTCGAATATAAATAAAGCGGTAGATATTGCTAAAAAATTAGATATTGAAAAAATAGGAATAAATCAGGGATTCAGATCAAATAATCATACAATTAAAACTTCAGACTTTGCCGAAATCGAAAAAAATGAATTTATTGAAAAATTTAAAGTATTTACGAGACAAAAGAGGATAAGATATAATAAAATATAGGGGCTATATCTATTTATCTAAAAAAGATTTCAGTATGCTTTCTTTAATTTCATTCAAATATTGTTTTGCTGCTTCATAATCATTAGGTATTAATCCTTCCAGTATTGCTTCCTCAATTTTGCTTTTAATTATTCCGACTTGTTTTGATGGTTTTAATTTGCATATGTCCATAATTTCTTCTCCTTTGACCGGAGATTGAAAATTCCGTAATTTATCTTTTTCTTCAACCTCATATATTTTCTTTTCGACAATATCAAAATTGTTTAAAAAGGTCTTTACCTTTTCGGGATTCTTCGACGTGATATCAGCGCGGCATAATGTAAGTAAATCTCTTAAATCTTCACCTGCATCTACCACCAGTCTTCTTATTGCTGAATCAGTTACAATATCTTCAGCCAAGGGAATCGGTCTTAAATGAAGTCGAACTAATTTTGTCATATAATCCAGTTTATTCAAAGGTAACTTCATTCGGATAAAGATGTTTTTTATCATCCTTGCACCGATTTCTTCATGTCCGTGAAATGTCCATCCTGATTGGTTTACAAATTTTTTTGTTGAAGGTTTTCCGACATCGTGTAATAAAGCAGCTAATCTTAACCAAATATCATCTGATTTTTTTGAAATATTATCAATCACCTCTAAAGTATGGTTAAATACATCTTTGTGATGATATTCATTTATTTGTTCAACCCCTGCAAGTTGCTCAATTTCAGGGAAAATTAATGCCATTATTCCGCTTTCCTGGAGTAATCTTAATCCACAAGAGGGAATTTTTGAGGCTAATATCAATAAAAACTCATTAGTAATTCTTTCCTGAGATACAATAGAGTTTTCCCGAAGACGGTTTTTCATCTTTTTTATTGACTCAAAAGTATCATCTTCAATTTTAAAGTTTAATACAGATGCAAACCTGATAGCTCTTAACATTCTAAGAGGATCATCCTCGAAGGTTTTCTCTGGATCCAAAGGTGTTTTTAAAATCTTATTTTTAAGATGTTCAATCCCGTCGAATAAATCAATTATTTTATCTGTTTTCTTGAAAGAAACAGCAAGAGCATTTACAGTAAAATCTCTTCGTGATAAATCATTTTTAAGATCAGAGAGTGTAATTTTTGGTTTTCGCGACGTAGATGCGTAACTTTCTTTCCTGGCGGATGCGAATTCTATTTTGCAATTTTCTAAGTTCAATAATGCAGTTCCAAAATTTTTATAAACAGCGGAAAGTTTGGTATTAAAAAAATCTGCACAAATATTAGCAAATTTAATTCCATCCCCAACTACAAGTATATCAACATCATTGGACTCCAATCCTAATAACATATCACGAATATAACCCCCAACAATATAAGCATCATATCCGGAATCCATTGATAATTTTCCTATAATATCGAGATATTTGTTATTGAAATTCAATTTATTAAATTGTTATTATTTCCGTTTTAAACTTAAAAGGATTGGATTTTGCATCAGGGAAAGAAATCATATGATATTTTTGTAATCTATCATCTGTAAAAGGTATCATACACCCTGAACTGTTTAGATATTTAATCCGGTTTATTTTATAGGATTCCGTTTTATGTGTATGTCCGTGCAAGATCAAATTAACATTGTACTTATCAAATAATGTGATTAGATCATTTTTGTTGTGTAGTTTCATCGTATTTCTTTCAGAATATAGCCACAAAGAATGAGAGTCATGTAAACTGTTAATGTCAGGTTCTTTAAAATTGTGATGTATTAATACAATTTTAAATTTATCTTTGATGACTTTACTCTTTAATACTATTTTTAATTTAGTAAGATTTATGTGTATCAACAATACCATTAGATGCGATAGGATTTAAATTTACAGACCACTTAGCAACTGAATTTATTGATATCAAAACAATTTTCTGCGATAGTTTTTTCAAAATAGGAAATATATTTCCTTTCTTATGATTGGATTTCAATTCATTATTTTGAGTTAATATATCACTAAAATTCCTTACCTTGGAATTATAATTTGTATTTTTACATTCAGTCGGGAAAAGGTAAACTTCAGGTCCTTTCTTAGCCCCGCCAAAAATGTCATGATTTCCTATTGTTACTGACAGTTTTTCTGCAGTATCGAATTTATATCTTTTCAATAACGACTTTACTTGTTTGAGTTCCTTTATATCAGACGAATCACTTATGTCACCGGTTATAATCAGATGATTACACCCATTATTCGAAATACTTTCCATCAAATTGACAAACTTGTCATTCAATTTATTTTCATTATTTAATCTTATGTGAAGATCTGATATATGTGCTATTTTAAACAATAATTATCCCGTAAATTTTACAGACTTATTAATTTTATCAATAATTTTCTGAGCGGCTTCAACAGCTTCAACTGCTGCTTCAATATCTACTTCCGGCTTAATATTTTCCACTATGCTGTCGAAGAATTTATTTAGTTCGAACTTCATAGGATTTATATTAGATACGGTTTTACTTTCATATAATATTCTGATTTTTTTATTATCATATTCCATTGGAACCACTAAAGCTTTTGGATTATCAATGGAAGTTCCTTCTTTTAATATACTGAAGATCTCCGATTGACTTTTCATAAAATCAATTGAAATATATGCATTTTTTTGAAATATTCTCATTTTACGCATTTTTTTCAGTGAAATTCTGGAAGCAGTTAGATTTGCGACACATCCATTTTCGAAATTCAATCTGGCATTAGCAATATCAATTTTATCTGTTATTACAGCGACACCATTTGCTTCTATTGATATTATTTTGGAATTCACGAGACTTAAAATTATATCTATGTCATGTATCATAAGATCCATAATCACAGAAACATCTGCACCCCTGGGATTAAACTCTGACAAACGATGTGATTCAATGAACAGGGGATTAAGTTCCATATCTTCAAGAGCCAGTAATGCAGGATTATATCTCTCGATATGCCCAACCTGTATTTTCACATTTTTGATATTAGCAAATTCCAAAAGTTCATTCGCGTCAGTTATCTTATCTGTTATTGGTTTTTCAATAAAAGCGTTTATATTTCTTTCAATAGCCAGTCTGGAAATATTATAATGCGTTGTTGTAGGAGTTACAATTATTGATGTATTGATGTTTTCAAATAAATCTAAAAGAGAATCAAATATTTTTAAATTGAATTCTTTATTTATTTTTTCTGACTTTGAGTTATCTATGTCGAATACTCCAATTAATTCAAAGTCTTTCCTTTCTTTTTGCAATTCTATAAGGTTTTTAATGTGGAAATATCCAAGATGACCACATCCAACTATACCAACTTTTATATCAGACATTTAATAAATAATCAATTTAATTAAAATAATATTTAAGAATTTATAGGTTCAGCATGAATAATTACATTTGATAAATTTGGATATAATTCTTTTATATCAGAAAATATTTTACTTTCTAGGGTTGTAACTTTATCATGAACATCATCGAATTTCATATTATTCTCGAAAACACAAGTTAACAGAATTCTTATTCTGCCGCTTGATTCAACAATTTTCGATTCTGAACATTTTATCTTTTGGTCATACTTATCAATTATCCGGTTGATTTTACCTATTAGATCTGTTGATTTTGAAGTTATATCTGTAGTATCAAAAATCTTTTCACTTGGTTCATCTATATGAATTTTGATTTTTGTTATTAGCTGAATGTTTTCCAGAATAGTTTTCTCTATTTCTGATACAATATCATGCGCTCTGTTCAAATCATCCGTGTCATCAATTTCTATATGAATCTCACTGAATATTTCATTATTAAGTTTGTGCGAGAAAATATCATGGCATTTAAATCCCATATTATTAACAATGAGTCTTATTTTCTCGTTTATTGTTTCCTTGTTTGTCTCGATAGGTTCATAATGTATAACGATGTCACTCTCAGGTACAATTGCCTTCACTTCAGATTCAACTCTATTAATAATACCATGGGTATTTGCAAAAGATAATAATCTGCTGACTAAAATTTTCATATCAACATAAATCTTCGAACCTGAAGTTCTTACTCTTAGAGATTCTATAGACTCGACTTCTTTTACTGTTGATATTGCTTTTCTGATTTTCTCTGTTAAACCATCAGGAACTCCATCCATGAGTGAGTGAAATGCTTTTTTAGTTATATTGAATGTGGTATAAATAATAATAACAGCAACTATTATCGCAGAGATTGGATCAAAAAATCTGCTGATGTTAAAGAGTGAGAAAACCATTGAAATTAATACCACTACAGAACTCCAAATATCAGAAGAAAAATGTAAGGCATCTGCTTCCAGTGCCTGAGACTTAGTTTCAATAGCAACTCGCTTGAGTGCTTTAGCTCTGGAATAATCAATGAAAATACAAATTAAAATAGCTGAAAAAGTAAATATATTGAGACTTAACACATGTGGATTAATTATTCTGTCAACGGCTTCATAAAAAATATATGCACACATACCAACCAGAATTAATACCTGAAATAAAGCTGATACACTTTCAACTTTTTCGTGTCCGTAATGATGAACATTATCCGGGGGTTTCGAAGAATATTTTATTGCGATAATCGTTGCCAGGGATGCTATAAAATCTGTAGATGAGTGAAACAATTCTGATAAAACTGCAAGACTTCCGCTTTGAACGGTTGCAATTGTTTTAACTGTTACAATAAAAATGGCACCTATAACTGATGTATAAGCGACATTTATTTTTCTTTTATTTATCTCTGCCTGAGTCATATAAAATCCTAAATACTATTCTAAAATAAGGATATTTTCTTTAATACTTTGGGTTAAAATTACTCCTGTAAGTGTAATTACAGCACCTATTAGAAAATAAATTGAAAGACTTTCATTAAGAAGTATCCAGGAAAATAAAATTGTAAATACCGGGGAAGCGTTAGTTAATGTTGCAAGAGTTGATACCGTAAGAATTTTGGTGGAGTACGAGAAAACGAAATAACCTCCAAAGGCTACGATAACTGCCAGATGAAAAAAAGCGAGATAACCAACAGGAGTTATATTATTAAACGAAAATTTATCTATATTAAATAGAAATATCGGAACAAACATTACCATACCAATAGAAAATGATATAGAAGATGCTTTTACAGCTCCATATTTAATAACCATATCTTTTGATAAAGTAATATAGGATGCCCATGAAGCAACTGCGAAAAATAATAAAATATCTCCGTAGATATTAAATGAACCTGGTCCCGTTTTTAGCAAACTATCAGAAAAAATTACCAATATTCCCACAACAGATATTAATATGTATCCTAATTTTTTCACATAAAATTTTTCATTGTTAATCATGATTGCAATGAGATATGATAATAAGGGAGTACACGAATATATTATACCGGAATGCGATGCAGTTGACAGATTTATTCCGTATAAAAAGCACATTTGATTGATAGGAATAACCAGAGCTCCTAAAAATATAAATTTTAGTCTATCTTTAGGATCTATTTTAAAATTCAATTTTTTAAATTTGAAAACCATCAATAATAATATTGTTGCAATTCCAAATCTTATAAAAGCTAATATTATCGGGTGAATTTCATGCACCACAAACTTTGCTGCGATGGGTGTGAATGATGTAGAAAATGTCAGAAAAAGAATTATAGATAATTTTTTCATTGTAAGCGAAGGCAAAGGATAAAATCCTTTGCCTTATGTGAACTTATTTTGAAGCTTTAGCTTTGCTCAATTTTATTTTCACTTTCTTTTTTGCTTGTTTCTTGCGATGTTTTGAAAGAGCGACTTTTTTTGGTTTATTCATTTTTTTAGTTTGGTTTAATATTATGCTACTGTGATTTCTTTTTCTAAGTATACATCTTGAATTGCATTTAAAAGCTTCACACCATCTTCCATTGGTTTTTGGAAAGCTTTTCTGCCGGAAATTAATCCCATACCACCGGCTCTTTTATTAATTACGGCTGTCTTTACTGCTTCCTGGAGGTCTGATTCACCTTTTCCGGTGGAAGCTCCTCCTGAATTAATTAATCCTGCTCTTCCCATATAACAATTTGCCACCTGATATCTCGTTAAATCAATCGGATTATCAGTAGTTAATTTTTCATATACTAATTTATGAGTTTTTCCAAATTTTATAGCATTGTATCCGCCATTATTCTCAGGAAGTTTTTGTTTTATAATATCTGCTTCTATTGTTACACCAAGATGATTTGCCTGACCCGTTAAATCAGCAGATACGTGATAGTCCTTATCTCCTTTTACATTAAAAGCAGAATTTCTCAGGTAGCACCAGAGAATTGTTACTAACCCTAACTCGTGAGCATAAGAAAATGCATCTGACACTTCCTGAATTTGTCTGGCAGACTCATCTGAACCAAAATAGATGGTAGCTCCAACTGCAACTGCTCCCATATCGAATGCCTGATCAATATTTGCAAAAAGAATCTGATCGTATTTGTTTGGATATGAAAGAAATTCATTGTGATTAAATTTCAAAATAAATGGAATCTTATGGGCATATTTTCTGGATACTGTTCCGAGAACTCCTAAAGTACTTGCAACAGCATTACAACCGCCTTCGATTGCCAGTTTTACAATATTTTCAGGATCGAAATAAGCAGGATTTGGTGCAAAAGAAGCGCCTGCTGAATGTTCAATTCCCTGATCTACGGGAAGGATTGACAAATAACCGGTTTTAGATAACCTTCCTGTATTGAATATTGATTGCAAATTTCTTAAAACATTCGGGCTCCTGTCAGAATCTTTCCATACGCGATCAATAAAATCCGGACCCGGTAAATGCAGATTGTTCTTATTAATTGTTTTACATTCATGAGCTAAAAGCAGCTCATTTTCTTTCCCTAAAATTTCTTTTAATTTTCCTATCATGTTATTTTTCAAAATAAATTTATAAATATTTGTTTATTGTTGATGTCTTTAGTGAAGTGCTTTCCTGTGTTTTCTAAATATTTGCTTCGGATAAAGCCTAAACAATAATGCACTTCGTTTTTCTTAACTTTAGTAGTAATTATACCGCATTCTTCTTCAGTACCGTTCTTTTCAATAAAAAGAAAATTGTCAATTTCATAATTCGCTTCAGATTTAAATCTGATAATTGTAAATGTTTTTTTATTTTGGGATTCAAGTCTTGCTATTACTTCCTGACCTATATAACAACCTTTATTAAATGAAACATATTTTTCGAGATTACATTCCAAAGGATTTACTTTATTCGTAATTTCTTTTCCCTGTTCCGGGATAAACTTGTTTATTCTATACAAATCGTATTCCATTTCATCATAAACATCTAATTCAGTTACAATCGATTTGAGAGCCGATGAATTGTTAAATAAAATTATCTTCGAATTTTCATCAAAATCATTATTAACTAAGCAAATATTTTTATAAAGGAATAAATTATTCCCGGAAACATATTTCTCATTTAAAGTATCAGAGTTGATATCATCGAATAAAATTCCGTAATATTGAAAATTATTACATTCAGATATTAATACATCTTCTGTAAACAAATATTTTTCTAAATGATTTTTCAGTACATCTCTATACTCGTAACTACCTATTAAAATTAATTCTTTTTCAAAGAACAAAACTAAAACCAGATCTATTATTTTTCCTTTTTCATTTGTGAAAAAGGTCCATTTGAAGCTATTTTCAGTAAAATTTGAAAAATTGTTAGTTGAAATTCGATTTATAAAATCGATTCCGTCAGTTCCCTTAATTGATAAACAACTTATTTTCTTATAATAAATTGATGTTTTATTAACAGATAATTCCAATTTTCTGTACTAAAATATTAATATAGCTATATAAAATATCATATTAAATGTAATCAAATCTACTTTGATTGTATATACAAACTATTTGTATTTACCTTTAATATATATAATAAATTATTTATAATTAAAGTTTTAGAAATCAAATTATAATAATTCAGTGAAAGTAAAGAAACATCAACAGGATGATAAAATTGCAGCGTTATATTACCAGGCTGTGGATTATTTTGAAAAGAACAAAAATAAAGTATATTGGGTAATAACTGGAGTTGTTGTTGTCATTGCAGTCATATTCATTTACTTTAAAAGTCAAAATGCTAAGGAAGTTGAAGCAAGTGATGCTTTGGTAAAAATTCAAACCATATATTTTGGTGGCAACTATCAGCAGGCGATGAATGGAGATTCTCTTGGAATTGCAAAGGGACTGATTTATATCGTTGACAATTATGGATCAACCCAAAGCGGACAGATAGCGAAGATTTTACTGGCTAATTGCTATTATTCTTTGAATGATTTTGATAATGCTTTAAAATATTATAAAGATTTCTCCGGGAAAAATGAAATTATGAAAGCTGCCTCCTTATCAGGAATTGCTTCAGTAAATGAAGCTAAAGGAGATTTTAAGGAAGCCGCGGGCAATTATGAAAAAGCATCAAGAGTAAGTAAAGATATAGTTAACAATGATGAATATTTATATAATGCAATGAGAAATTATTTCAATCTGAAGGATACAGAAAGCGTTAAGAAAATATCGAAACAAATAAAAGAAAATTATCCTAAATCAAAATTTATTGCACAATTAAACAGATACGATTTAACAAATTAAGAAATGTTAATCATATGAGTTTAAAAGAAAAAATAAATACGGATTTAACCAGGGCAATGAAAGATAAAGACACCGTCAGGATAGATACACTTAGGTCTGTCAGGGCTGAAATTCTAAAAATGGATAAGTCCGGTATGCACAGAGAAATGAATGAAGTGGAAGAAATACAATTGTTATCTCGCCAGGCAAAACTAAGAAAGGAATCTATCGAAATATTTGATAAGGCAGGAAGAAAGGATTTAGTTGAGAAAGAAAGCAAACAACTTGAAATATTAAACGAATATTTACCCGCACCATTATCAAAAGAAGAAGCTGAGTTAATAATTTCTAAAATTATATCCGATTCCGGAGAAGTTACACAAAAAGATTTTGGGAAAATTATGGGAATGGCTATGAAGGAATTGAAGGGCAAAATTGACGGGAAGGAAATTCAGGAAATAGTGAAGTCAAAGTTGACTTGAATAAAGTTGACGTTATATTAATTATATTAATTTTTATTCCTGCCTATTTAGGCTTCAGGAGAGGTTTTTTAAAAAGTATATTCTCACTCATCGGTATAATCGCAGGTCTCATACTTGCTACATTGTTTCATTCTAACTTAGTTCCGATTTTTAAGATATTTATTCATGACGATAGAATAATAAATTTAATTTCATTTCTTTCAATTCTAATTGTCGTTTATTTTATAATTATTTTCATCGCAAGCCAAATTTCGCGGATAAACAAGGTCACCAAAACACTAGACAAAATTGCAGGATTATTCTTTGGTCTGCTTAAGGGAGTAATTGCAGCAAGTTTGATAGGATTAGTATTCAGCAGTTTTAATATATTTTCTGAATCCACAATGAGAAGCTCAATCATTTATACCAATATTGAATTTATTCCTCCAATGTTATATAAATATATCAGCAATACATTCAGAAATAACATCCCGGCGAATGAATTTAAGAAATTAATTCCCATTGATACATTAAAATAACAATAAAGTTATATGGATTTATTTGAAACAAGAAAGAAGCTTGAATTTGAAACGATAATAAGTTCTATAAAAAAATTTTCAAGTTCTGCTTTGGGTTTGTCTTTACTTGAACAAATGCCTTACTACACTGACAGGGCAACTCTCCAGGAAGAACTTGAAAAAGTGAATCAGATGAAGGAATATGTCGGAGTGGAAGGGGAGCTGGAACTGACAAAATTAAAAGATATTAAACCTGTTCTGGAACAAACCAAAATTAAAGGATTATTTATTAGCCCTGAAAAATTTCTTTGGGTACTCGATTTTTTAATAATTTCAAGGCTTCTAAAAAGTAAATTCTCGGCTCGTGGACAAGAATTCAAGGATAGATACAAAAAAATAGTCACGATAACTGAAGATTTATTTGCAGATAAGATTCTTGAGCATAATATTAATATTACTGTTGATGAAAACGGGCAAGTAAAGGATTCTGCAAGTTCTAATTTAAAAAAGATCAGAAATGAAATAAGGTCAAAATCGGAGTTACTTAGAAAAAAACTGTTTAAAATACTGAAGGATTTTTCTGAAAATGATTTTGTAAGAGATGATATTGTCACTTTAAGAGATGGGAGAACAGTAATTCCGATAAAAGTTGAAAACAAAAGAAAAATAAAAGGTATTATTCATAGCTCTTCAGGTTCCGGTGCTACAATTTTTGTTGAACCTGAAGAATCTATAGAATTAAACAATGAACTAACCGAATTACAGTTCGAGGAAAAGAGGGAAATTGAAAAAATACTTATTGCATTGACTCACCAGGTGGCTGGATTTTACAATGAGATTAGTTTAAACTACATTATACTTTCTGAATTGGATTTCCTTCAGTCAAAAGCCAAATATTCATTGAAAATAAATGGAGTGATGCCATTGTTAAATGATGAATATTTAATGCTCATAAATGCTTATCATCCGATATTACTTGAAAGTTTAGATAAAAAAAATGTCATAGCAATGAATTTATCCATCGGCAAGGAATTTAATACATTAATCGTTACGGGTCCGAATGCCGGAGGAAAAACAGTAGCATTAAAAACGGTAGGTTTGCTTCAGATGATGCTTCAGTCAGGAATATTAATTCCATGCGATGATAACAGCAATTTCAAATTATTTGACAAAATATTTGTCAACATTGGAGACGAGCAGTCCATACAAAATAATCTAAGTACATTCAGTTCTCACCTGAAGGCATTTAAAGAAGTTCTGGATCGTTCCGACAAAAATTCACTGGTATTAATAGACGAAATTTGCGCAGGAACCGACCCGGCATTCGGTTCTGCGTTATCCTGTGCAATATTAAAAGAATTATCAGAAAGGGCTTGTATAACTATAGTTACAACTCATATAGGAGCTTTAAAGTTATTTGCTTATAACACAGAGAATATAGAAAATGCCTCTCTTGAATTTAACTATGATACATTGTCTCCGAATTTCAATTTTATAACCGGTGTTCCGGGTCAGAGCTTTACTTTTGAAATTGCACGAAAATATAATTTCCCTGAAAAAATATTGCATTTTTCCGAATCTTTACTTGGTGATAATGAAAACAATATTGAAAAAGCAATAAAAGAATTAAATGAAAACAAACAAAAATATGAAATACTGAAAAATGATTTAAGTTTGCAAAACTCAAGATTAAAAGGCTTGATTAAAATGTATGATGATAAAATAAACGAACATAAAAACAAAGAAAAATCTCTTATCTCTGATGCAAAAAAAGAAGCTGAAAACCTTTTGAGGAATGCGAATAAAGTTATCGAAAATACTATCAAAGAAATAAGAGAAAGTAAGGATTTGAAACCTAAAGCAGTTAAAGAGACTTTTAGGAGGGAAACTGAAAAAATTCTTGATATCATCCCTGAAAGGGACGATACAAACAAAAATCAAAATTTTGCTTCAGGAAATATCGTAATAATAAAAGGTAGTACGGCAACCGGTCAAATTATTGAAATTAAAGATAAAACTGCGATTATTAATTTTAATGGGATCACAATTAAAAGTAAATTATCAGAACTGGAAATAGTAAAAGAAAATTTAAGAGATGATATTAAAAGTTATAATGCACCCAGGGTGTTTGATAATAATGAATATAATCCTGAATTGGATTTGAGAGGAAAATATACTGAGGATATTAAAGATATGATTGATGTTTTCTTAAATAATGCTAATATTAATTCTATGAAAGAAGTAAGGATTATTCATGGAAAAGGTACCGGTAAATTGAGGGTGGCTGTAAACCAACATTTAAAGAATCATAAATTAGTAAAATCGTATAGATTAGGAAATTGGAATGAAGGTAATACAGGTGTAACGATAGTTGAACTTTGAATCCAAAATTAATTACAAGACGAATATCAACGTTCATATATTTAAAGGAATTAGCTAAAATTATATAAAGTCAAACATATGTATAAAATATTAATAGTAGATGACGAACAAAGCATTCTTGATATTATTTCAATGACTTTAAAATATGAAAGCTATCTTGTTGAAACCAGCCTGGATGGATTTAATGCTATAGAAAAAATTAAAGATGGAAAGTTTGATCTGGTTCTACTTGACATAAAAATGCCAAAAATGGACGGTTTGGAAGTTCTTGAAAATATTAAAAAATTTGACGAGAATATTATGGTTATTATGATATCAGGACACGGTAACATTGAAACAGCCGTCGAAGCCACCAAGAAAGGTGCTTATAATTTTATCGAAAAACCTCCGGATTTACATGAACTGAAACTGACAATTAAAAACGCATTAGAATTCAAAAATTCTAAAGATGAACTGAGAAAACTTAAATCCGAATTGTTAGAATCGAATAAGTTAATAGGTAGCAGCAGCCAACTAGGAATTATTAGGGAACTTATCAAGAAATATGCTGCTTCTGATTCTAATGTTTTCATTACCGGTGAAAGCGGAACCGGTAAATTTCTTGCTTCAAAGCTAATTCATCTCAATTCTATAAGGTCAGAATTACCATTTATTAATATCAATTGCGCTGATTTAAATGAACATAATCTGAATTCTGAATTATTTGGTATATATGAAAATAATGTTTTGAAGAAATCCGGAAAACTTGAAGAGGCTTCGGGTGGAACTGTATTATTTGATGAAATATCAAACCTCTCACTTGAAGTACAATCAAAAATACTAAAAGTCATCGAGGAAAATAAATTCTCTGTGACCGGAAAAAATGATGAAGTCAATTTGAAGGTACGATTCATATTTTCAACAAATAAAGATATCCTTAACGAAATTGAAGAAAACAGGTTCAGAGAAGATCTTTATCACAGGATTAATGTTTTATTAATTAATATGCCCCCTTTGAGAGAAAGACAGGATGATATTATTGATTTAGTTAATTTTTATTGTGAAAATATCTGCAGGTCTTATAATATAAAATTAAAACATTTATCCAAAGATGCGTTGAATCTGCTTATGTCACTTCGCTGGCCCGGTAATGTGAGGGAATTAAAAAACCTTGTGGAGAGATTATTATTTTCGATTGATAAAGAAATAATCGATGCAGAAGATATCGAAATACCGGAAACTAAACATACTAAATTCCTCAATGAACTTATCAATAAAGACTTATCTCTGAATGATTTTCAGAATGAATCGGAAAAAATATTTATTTTAAAAATGTTAAACGATTACAAATACAATATTTCTCAGACAGCTGAAGCACTTAACATTCAGAGAAGTCATTTGTACAAATTGATGGCTAAATATAATATTCCTCTTCCCAGCAAGATTAAAACTTAGAGGTTTTTCTGTCTGAAAATTTCATAGAGAAAAATTCCCGCAGATACTGAGGCGTTCAACGAATTCATTTTACCAGCCATCGGAATCCTTACAAGGAAATCGCAATTTTCAAGGGTTCTTTTTCTAAGACCAACACCTTCATTTCCTATCACTAATCCAATTGGCATTTTTAAATCCGCTTCAAATAAAGTTTTAGAGGCCTTCATATCAGTTCCCACTATCCAAAAACCATTTTTTTTCAAATACAAAATGCTGTTTGTCAGATTAGTTTCCTGAGCAATCGGAATGTGTTTTACTGCTCCTGATGAAGTTTTGAAAACAGTATGGTTAACTTCCGCAGAATTATGTCTTGGAATAATAATACCATCCGCTCCGAGACAAGCTGCCGAGCGTATAATAGCACCAAAATTATGAGGATCCGTGATTTCATCTAGTAAAACTATTACGGGATTTATTACTTGCTTCATATCATCGAGCATCTCACGCAGAGGTTTATATATGAAATCTTTAACAAATCCTAATACACCTTGCGAAATTCCTTCTTCTTTTTGTTTTCTGTCAAAGTATTTAATAAACTGGAAATGATTCAGATATATTAGTGTAATGCCTTCTTTTTCAGATATATTAACAATTTCTTTAAGTCTTGGTTCAGGTTTTATTGTTTTTAATAATATGATTTTGTTTAATTCCCCGGGGCTGGTTTTTAGAATTTCAAGGACCGGGTTTTTACCAATAACAAGCATATTATTAAAATTTTATATATTTAATCAATTTATTTTACTACTCAATATAATTATATTTAAAACGAATTTAAATTGTGAATATATTCAGTAAATGTCGGAAAAGACAATAGATATAGACCATTTTATAGATAAAACTGATGTTATCAGTATTGTAAAGGAATCAACTTTATACATTATTTCGACTCCGATAGGGAATATGGATGATATTTCCTTCAGGGCGCTGAATATTATGAAGAAAGTAAAATTTATTTTAGCTGAAGATTCCAGAGTATCGGGCAATTTATTAAAACATTTTAATATCAGAATTAGAATTATCAGTTATTATTCAAAAACAGAAAACCAAAAACTCGATTTTATAATAGAAAAGCTATCAAATGGTGAATCCGGGGCATTAATATCTGATGCCGGTACTCCTTGCATTTCTGATCCCGGTTCTATACTTGTAAATGAATGTATTAAGAATAATATCAGAGTAATTTCAGTTCCGGGAGCAAGTTCCATAACTCATTCACTCGTTCTATCGGGATATGATATTAATACATTTTATTTCCACGGATTTCTTCCTTCGAAAAAAGGGAGGAATAAAACATTTAGTGAATTGAAAAATATTAAAATGCCCATCGTTATTTTTGAATCAAAATATAAAATCAAAGAGACACTTAAGGATTGTTTAACTGTTTTCGGAAATAAAGAAATCAGTATTTTCAGGGAACTAACAAAAAAATTTGAGGAAGTAATAAGCGGACGATTAAAAGATGTTTTAACAGAAGGAAAATTTATTAATAAAGGCGAATTTACATTAGTAATTAAAAATACATAGATGAAATCAGAAGTTAGAGTTAGATATGCACCTTCACCGACCGGATATATACATATCGGAAATTTAAGAACTGCACTCTATAATTATTTATTTGCTAGGCATAATAATGGCAAATTTATACTGAGAATAGAAGATACAGACCAGACAAGGAAAGTGGAAGGGGCAGTTGAAAATATTATTTCAACGCTTAAATGGGCAGGAATAGACTATAATGAAGGTCCTGTTATCGGTGGACAATTCGCGCCTTATTACCAGTCAGAACGACTCGGAATATATAAAGAACATTCTGAATTTCTTATAAAAAATAAAAAAGCTTATTACTGTTTTTGTTCTGCAGAACGTCTAAGCACATTGAGAGAAGAACAAAAGAAACAAAAACTCCCGCAAACAAAATATGATAAACTTTGCCTTCATCTGTCAAATGAAGAAATTAATTCTAATTTATCCGGGGGACTTTCTCACGTAGTAAGACTTAATGTCGAAGAGGGCAAAGTGATAAAGTTTAATGATCATATTCGTGGAGAAGTTGAATTTTCAAGCAACTTGGTAGATGACCAGATATTAATAAAATCTGATGGTTTTCCAACCTACCATCTTGCTAATGTTGTTGATGACCATCTTATGGAAATCTCACATGTTATACGCGGGGAGGAATGGTTACCTTCAACTCCAAAACATGTATTATTGTACAATTCATTCGGTTGGGAACTTCCGGTTTTTGCACATCTTCCTCTGCTTCTTAATCCTGACCGGTCAAAACTTAGCAAACGTCAGGGAGATGTGGCAGTTGAAGATTATATCAAAAAAGGATATCTAAAAGAAGCACTTATTAATTTTATTGCACTTCTTGGGTGGACGGCCGGGGATGACAAGGAATTTTATTATCTTGATGAATTAATTTCAAGTTTCACTCTGGAGAGAGTTAACAAATCTGGAGCAATCTTCGACCTGGAAAAATTAAACTGGCTTAATTCAGAACACTTGCGGGCAAAATCAGATAATGAACTCGTTCAAATGCTTCGCTCAGAATTAAAAAAATCAAAGTATTCAGAAAATGATTATTCAGATGATTTTCTTGTAAACCTAATTACAGCAATGAAGCCCAGAGTTTCATTTATAAAAGAATTTATTGAGAATTGTATATATTTTTATGAAGATCCTGTTAATTATGAAGAATCTGCAGTTAAAAAAGGATGGAATTCAATGTCCAAAGATATACTTTACAAGTATGCTGAAATATTAAGTTCTAAAGATGTTTCTACTAAAGAACATTATGAGAATGCATTGAAAGAAACTGCTGCTGAAATGAATGTAGCCAAAGGGAAAGTAATACTTCCTCTTCGTCTTGCAACATCCGGTGTAAGTGGTGGACCGGGAATTGTTGATATACTCTATATAATTGGAAAAGGGAAGATAATTGACAGAATTAACAAAATAATTGAGAAATTAGGTTAATACAGTTTTTCAGATTGAGAATAGGGGTTAAATGTTATTGTTATAAAATTTAGATATTATCGTTCAGTAATTTAATATTGCTTTAAAAAACATTTCCAACTTTAATTTATCAAGTTTTCCATTTGTTCTAACTCCGCTGCACACATCAAGTGCAAAAGGTTGAACTTCTTCCAACGCTTGTTTTACATTCCCTGAGTTCAAGCCACCTGCCAGGAAAATTGGAATATTAATGTTATCTTTAATTTTTCTGCTTAATTTCCAATTGTGAATCCTACCTGTACCCCCAAGCTCTTTTACATTCAAATTAGGGTTTCCACTATCTAATAAAATTGCATCAGAAAATTCAGAGACTTCAATTGCTTCATCTACTGATTTATTGTCAATAACATGAACCACTTTTACAAGCTTAATTGACGATAATTTTTCTCTTAATTCTTTGTAAGTATCTTTTGATATTCTGTCAACAATTTGAATTGTATTAGTTTGAGTTAAAATGTGGTGCTTCATTATATCGCTTGCTTTTGTTTCACTTGTCAGCAGGAAAGTAGCGATTGGGGGAGGAACAGATTTTGCTATTTTAAATATTAATTCGTCAGGTATCACACCCGGTCCACTTGGCATTTTTCCGACAAGTCCTAAGGCTGATGCTCCAAATTCGATTGCGGTAAATGCTTCTTCGATGCTGCTGATGCAGCATATTTTTATTCTCGGTTTCATAACTAATTCCATTTTCAGATTTTTTCTGTAGGGTAGACAAAGCCCGTGCTTTCTTCTTTCATTTTTATTGGGCGAACCTCAATTCGTGTATCGGAGTTGAATTCAAATTCGGGATTTGCTTTTGCGATGGAAATCGCTTCCTCAAGGTCCTTGCAAGAATATGATAATAACCGCCGAATTTCTATACCTTCATCGAAGGAGCTTCCTTCCACGAACCTGTTTTACCAGAAATAATTTTACCTTGCCTGTCAATCGGTTGTGCGGAAATTAATTTCGCGTCATTTTTTAATTTTCCTATATAAGTCTCACACCCTTTAAAAATTGTTGGAATTGATCAGAAGATAAAGTTTCTTTACTGTCGCTGTTTTTTCGTATGAAAAACATAAATTCTTTCATAAATATTTATTTTATTTTTAAAAATATTTTATTATTACGCTGATGTATTCTATTTACTAAACATTTTCATTCAGGATAAGAGTTGCATATAACTGCTAGTACAAAATTCCTCTTTTTGTAATTACTTTTTCGAAATAATAATGTCGTTAATTATATATATTGGTTAATTTCTATATTATCATATATGGGATTTAGAATTCCCTAAATAATTAAATTTAAAAATATTAATTTTTCGAATAGAATCATATCTGATTAATTTTAATATTAAGAGAATAATAAAATATGAAAAATTTAACCCAAATATTAATTACAATAATGTTATTAGTTTATGGAGTTTCTCAGAGCTTTTCTCAGACTTTTGAGCTTGGGAAAGCATACTATGGATTTAAGCTCATCGAAAAGAAATTTGTTAAGGAAGTAAATAGTGAATGCTATTTATTTGAGCATATTTCCAGTGGTGCACAGCTGATTAAGATTTCTAATTCAGATGCCAACAAAACATTTATAATCGCATTCAAAACCACTCCGGAATCCGATGACGGCTCTCCTCATATAATGGAACACAGTGTTTTAAATGGCTCGAAGAGTTTTCCTGTGAAGAGTCCATTTGATATTCTGATGAAAGGTTCTTTGAATACTTTTCTTAATGCAATGACAGGAAATGACAGGACGATGTACCCGGTTGCGAGTATGAATAATAAAGATTATTTCAATCTGATGAATATTTACCTTGATGCCGTATTTAATCCATTATTGTACGATGATAAAAGAATTCTTGCTCAGGAAGGCTGGCATTATGAATTAACAGGTAAAGAGTCACCTGTTGTTTACAGGGGTATCGTTTATAACGAAATGAAAGGCGCATATTCAAGCCCTTCCAGGGAGCTTGATTATCAGATTATGAAAAATCTTTTCCCTGATAATTTTTATCGTTTTTCATCCGGTGGATACCCATCCTCAATTCCGGAACTTACTCATGAGAAGTTTACTGCTTTTCACAAAAAATATTATCATCCGTCGAATAGCAGAATTGTAATTTATGGTGATGCAGATTTAAACGAAGAATTAAATTTTATAAACGAAAAATATTTGAAAAATTATACCTCTCGCGGGGAAGAAATAAATTACCCAATTCAGCAGCCTTTCGATGCCACGAAGGAAATGTCTGGTTCCTATTCGGTAACTGAAGACAGCAAAACAGAAAACCAGACCTACTTGTCACTAAATTTTGTTACAGGACTTGGAAAAGAGCAAAAACTTGTTTATGCATTAAATATAATTTCGGAGGTTCTTGTAAATCAGGAAACTGCTCCTATAAGGAAAGCTCTGGAATCTGCAGGTATCGGACAGGATGTATCGGTTGACTTTTCAAGTCTTAATCAAAATGTATTTTCGTTTATTGCCCAGAATGCGAATGCTGATGACAAAGATAAATTTAAGAAAATTATCCTTGATAATCTAAAAGAAGCATCTGAAAAAGGTCTTGATAAAGAAGCTGTAGATGGAGCATTCAATAGAATAGAGTTTCGTACAAAAGAATTAAACAACGCTCAGCTTGGTTTATCCTACGGTTACAGAGTTGTTGCCGGATGGAATTATGGAGATAATCCCTTCCTGATGATTGAGTATGAAAATATTTTTAAAGAATTGAGGGATGAAATTACAAAGGGTTATCTTGAAAAAATCATTAAAAAATATTTCCTTGATAATAATCATTGTCTTCTTCTTGTCTTGAATCCTGAACCTGGACTGGAAAAAAAGAAAAACACTGAGATGGAAATGAAGCTGAAAGAATATAAGGATAAACTTTCTGAAACGGATATTGAATCACTGGCGAAGGAAACAAATGACCTCATTAAATATCAGAAAGAAGATAACTCACCGGAAACACTTGCTACAATTCCATTGCTTGATTTGAAAGATATTGATTCGAAAGCTAAATATTATGAAATCAAACAGGATAATTCTTCCGGAATTCCTGTTTTCAAATATAATTTATTTACAAATAATGTTGTTTACTTAAGACAGTTATATGATATGAGAGTGCTGCCTCAGGAATTAATTCCTTATGCTTCACTTATGACAGAATTGCTGAGTAATTTAAACACATCAAATTATTCATATGGAGAACTGGAGAAAAATCTGAATATTCATACGGGTGGTTTCAGTGCTTCAATTAATACTTATCTTGAAAACAACGATGACAATAAACTCTTGCCGAAATTTGTGATTAACTCTAAAGCGATTAACACTAAAGCAGACAAGATGATAGAAATAGCGGGAGAGATTGTGAGTAATACAATGTTCAACGATAAGGAAAGATTAAAATCACTTCTGGTAAGATACCAGTCTAACTTTGAAGCACGCATTAAAAGCGAAGGATACGACTATGCAAATAATCGTTTGAAATCGTATTTTAGCAAAGAAGGAATGTTTGCAGAAACTACGCAGGGAATTGAATATTATTGGTTCATAACTGATCTGGTAAAGAATTTTGAAACAAACTATGAAAAGATTATTACTAATCTTCAAAAAACATCCGAACTCTTATTTAATAAAAATAATCTTGAATTATTTGTAGTATGTTCCGATGATGACTACAAAGATTTTTATGGAAAATTGAATAATTTTAAAATACCCGAAATGAAACTCAATGATTTCCAAACCTGGAATTTTATCATTGAAAAGAAAAACGAAGGATTATTAACAGCATCTAAGGTTCAGTATGTATTGCAGGGGTATAATTTTAAAAAACTTGGATATGAATGGGATGGAAAGATGCGTGTTTTAAATCAGGTTTTAATGAGAGATTATCTTTATAATAAAATCAGAGTCATCGGCGGTGCATATGGCGGCAGAAGTTCTATATCCCCGAATGGAGAAGTTATATTTGGCTCATACCGCGATCCGAATCTCAAAAAAACTTTTGATAATTATGCGGGTACAATCGATTATCTTAAGAATTTTAATCCAAATGAAACTGAAATGAAACGTTATATAATTGGGACCATAGCGAGACTCGACATGCCATTGAGTCCTCTTAATGAAGGCGGAACTGCATTAAGATATTATTATCAAAAGACGTCCCGGGAAGATTTACAAAAAGAAAGAGATGAAGTCTTATCTGTAACATCGCAGGATATTGTCAATTTTACAGGAATGATTGAAGAAATGTTAAAACAAAATACTTACTGTGTCTATGGAAATGAAAATACAATTAATGAAAGTAAAGACCTGTTCAATAACGTCACAAAAATTGTGAAGTAAAAAGTTATTTTAGTATTTATTAAATTGTACAGTCAGGAGGAGACTCCTGACTGTTTTATGAAATGTTCGATAGAATTTTACTAATGTATAAATATAACCTTCGTTTTATTTTTTAAATTTTAAACTTGAAAATATTGTGACTAACCCTTAAGTTTTTATTAAAACTAATAATAATCATATCAAAGGGGTATAACAAAATGACACGGAATACAATAGAAAAGATTGAAGAAAAAATACGACTATATGATTCTCTTAGCGAGAAAAATCGATCCGAACTTTTAAAACTACTTGAAGCTTTAAAAACAGAGATTAATGAATTTTCTGAAAAGCAGGAAGAGCATGCAGAAAGTCTAAAGGGATTCATATCAGCTTCCGCTCATGAAGCTACTCGAAAACAAAAAAATCCAACACTTCTTAAACTTGCAGTTGATGGATTATCCGCTTCAGTGGAAGGATTTGAAGTATCTCATCCCAAGTTAGTCGAAAATGTAAATAATATAGCAAGTATGCTGTCTAATATGGGTATTTAAAATCAATTATATTGAATTTATGAAAGGAATAATTTCAATTAGCAAAGATGAATTTAGTTTTTAAAATATCCAATTTATGAACTTAAATAATGGAGATAATTGAAATGAGAAAAGTCAATTATTTTTCAGCATTAATTTTCTTCTTAATACTTATCATCGGAGGATTAATAGCATTCTCCTTATCCGGCACTTCAACTTTCGGGTCTGTTTCATGGATAATTGTAATAATTTCTTTTATTGCTGCAATCATCATTTCGTCTTCTATTAAAGTGGCAAATCAATGGGAAAGAGTAGTAGTATTACGTCTTGGTCATTTTCTTTCACTGAAAGGTCCCGGGTTATTTTTTATTATTCCCGTTATAGATACAGTTCCATACTGGATTGATATCCGGGTTATAACGACTTCATTCCAGGCAGAAAAGACACTTACTAAAGATACAGTACCTGTGGATGTAAATGCAGTTCTATTCTGGAAGGTTCTGGATCCTAAAAAAGCAGCTATGGACATTGCTGATTATCAGAGCGGTATAAGCTGGGCGTCTCAGACGGCCCTTCGTGATGTAATAGGGAAAACTATGCTATCTGATATGCTGGAAGGAAGAGATAAAATCAGCAATGAACTTCAGAAAATAATTGATGAACGTACAGAGCCATGGGGGATTAATGTTATTTCGGTTGAAGTCAAGGATGTGCTGATACCAGCATCTCTGGAGGATGCAATGTCTATGCAGGCTCAGGCAGAAAGAGAACGACAGGCGCGTGTAATTCTTGGAGATTCAGAACGCCAGGTTGCGGAAAAATTTGGAGATGCCGCAAAAACTTATTCTAACAATCCGACTGCTTTACATCTTAGAGCTATGAATATGCTATATGAAGGTCTGAAAAACAACTCAACTATCGTTATTGTTCCCAGCACGGCAGTTGAATCCATGCAGCTTGGTACCATTACAGGAATAACCGCGTTAACTAAAGAATTAGAATTAGAAAAAGCAAATAAAGATAAAGATATTCAGACAGGGAGTTAATGATGACAACAGTAGTTCCGATTTAGATTAAGTGAAGGGAGAATTTTAAAAATTTAAATTATTTTAAAATACCTCACAGGAGATTGGATATCTTTTTATTTTCCCACTGCAAATGTTTTTTAATTAAAGTATTTTAAATTCGAAATTTTAAATTACTTAAGCAGATTAATAATGGAAGAAAATACAGATAATAATTCAACTCCATCGAATTTTATTCGTGAGATTATTGAAGATGATTTAAGAACTAATAAACATAATAAAAAAGTTCATACACGCTTCCCCCCGGAGCCAAACGGTTATCTTCATATTGGACATGCGAAAGCAATTTGTTTGAATTTCGGTATTGCACGCGATTATAAAGGATTATGCAATCTCCGATTTGATGATACAAATCCGGTTAAAGAAGATATTGAATATGTCGATTCGATTCAGGAAGATGTCAGATGGCTGGGCTTTGACTGGGATGACAGAATGTATTATGCTTCAGATTATTTTCAGCAATTATATGATTTTGCGGTTCAGTTAATAAAAGAAGGTAAAGCATATGTTGATTCTTCTTCATCTGAAGAAATAAAAGATCAAAAAGGAACTCCCACTGAAGCGGGGGTGAATTCTCCTTACAGGAATCGTCCTGTAAGTGAAAATCTTGAATTCTTTCTTGGAATGAAAGAGGGGAAGTATGAAGAGGGGACTCATACCCTGCGAGCTAAAATTGATATGGCTTCATTGAATATGCATATGCGTGATCCTTTAATTTACAGGATTAAAAAAGCCACACATCACAATACAGGTGATACATGGTGCATATATCCAATGTATGATTATGCACACCCTTTATCAGACTGGATAGAGGGTATAACACACTCACTCTGCACACTTGAATTTGAGATACACCGCCCACTGTATGACTGGTTTCTTAATGCACTTCATCTTGATAACCTGCCGAGACAGATTGAATTTGCAAGATTGAATTTGAATTATACAATTATGAGCAAGCGAAAACTTCTCGAACTTGTTCAGGACAAATATGTATCGGGCTGGGATGACCCTAGAATGCCCACCATCAGCGGACTTCGCAGAAGGGGTTATACTCCTGAATCAATCCGCAACTTTGCAGATAAAATTGGAGTTGCTAAAAGAGATGCTACTACCGATGTTGCTTTGCTCGAATATAGTGTAAGAGAAGATTTGAATAAACATGCTCCACGAGTTATGGGAGTTTTAAAACCTCTTAAAGTTGTTATCACAAATTATCCTGATGATAAAGTTGAAGAACTCGAAGCAATCAATAATCCCGAAGACCCATCCATGGGCAAGAGGTTTATTGCATTTTCAAAGGAAATATATATTGAGCAAGAAGATTTTCAGGAAATTCCGCATAAAAAGTTTTTCCGGCTATATCCGGGTAATGAAGTCAGATTGAAATACGCTTATATAATAAAATGCATTGAAGTCATAAAAAATGATGAGGGTGAAGTTATAGAACTTCGTTGTACTTATGACCCCGATTCTAAAAGTGGCAGTGCCGGAAGTACACGCAAAGTGAAAGGAACGATACATTGGGTTTCTTCAGCAGAATCAATAAAAGCTGAGGTCAGGTTATATGATAGATTATTTACAATAGAAGACCCAAATGCAGATGAAGAAAAAGATTTTAAAGAATATTTAAACCCGCATTCTCAGGATATTTTAAATAATTGCATATTAGAACGCAGCCTTGCAAATGCCCGGCAGGGTGATAAGTTCCAATTCGAACGGCTGGGATATTTTTGTGTTGACCAGTTGTCAACTAAGGAATTATTAGTATTCAACCGAACCGTTCCGTTAAAAGATTCATGGTCTAAAATAGAGATGAAGAAGTAATGTTAAAAGCCCTTTTGAAAAGGGCTTTTAAATAAAACCTATCTTATTTTTTTCTTATGTCTGTTCTTACGTAACCTTTTTTTCCTCTTATGCGTTGACATCTTTGCGCGTTTTCTTTTTTTACCACAAGGCATTAAATGTAAGCTCCTTTATTTAGATTTTTTAATTTTAAATTATTTTTTTAATAAACTATCCTGAACAATCTTTTTGAATTCTTTTGAAACTTTAAATTTCGGAATAAAGCGTTTAGTTAGTTTGATGCTTTCTCCTGTTTTAGGATTTCTTGCCATTCTGGGTTCTTTGACGCTATTTTTGAAAGTACCAAAACCCCTTATTTCAACAGAATCATTCTCTTTTAATGCATCAATAATACAAGTAATAAATCCCTCAACGACTATCTCGGTTTCTCTTTTACTTAATCCGGTAGCTTCTGCAATTTTTGCTGCAATTTGAGCTCTTGTCATAAT
>CAWDWP010000019.1:0-6431 GCA_963806045.1 uncultured Ignavibacteria bacterium
TGAACTCATTTAACCTTTTCATCCAATAATCCTTTTTTGAAGTCTTGTCTGCAAAATGTTCATACCGGCTGAAATATTCTTCGAACTTAATTATCTCGTCAAACTTTTCAACTATACACTCATATTTTATATTGTGTGAATCAAAATATCTCAGTAAAGTTTCTTTTTTTAAATGATTATAATGTTCAAAACCCGCATCGTGCTGTAATTCTAAGTACAAATCCTGCGCTTCATTCAGGTTTCGTTTTTCTATGCTTCTTTCGTCATCAAGCGGCTCTGAAATAAACACATATTTGTTTGATAACCGGCGCATTTCGCCGATTGCCTTATCCCAGTTTGTCATGTGGTGCAGTGTTGCACGTTCATAAACACAATCAAAGCTTTTATCAGGAAAACCGGTATCTCTTCCGTCCATGCATAAATATTCTGTGTTAGGCTTGGTGTTTTCTTTTTTGCACCGTTCAATTAATGGTTCTGAAATATCAATAGCGGTCATTGAGCCGCAGTATTGTGACATTTCCTTTGTAAATTCACCGCACCCGCATCCTACATCAAGCACTTTTTGGGGATTTATTGATTGAATTTTCTCAATCAGCATTTTTCATTTCTGCTTTAACTTCGTAATGCTGTGAATGTGAATCGAATCTTGAGAGCAATGCCCGGGCATTTTCAGGAACAACACATTTTTCATAATCTTCGCCTGCAAACTCCTTAACCGAATCCAATGAATCAAACCACATGATTGTAATAAACTCAATTTCATTTTCAATCTTTCGCCTGAAAAGCTGAATCTCCTTATAACCTTTGATTTGTCTTTTACCGATGTTAATAAAAATTTCTTCCTTTAAAAGAGATTCGTATGTGTCTGCGTTATCGGTGGAAGTCCAGACGTGCCAGATTCTGCCAATCATTAAATATGCCTCCTTCTAAAATTAATAATAATATTTATGCAGGTCTTTTGCATTTTATTGTTACGAGCGATGGATTCCCTTTGACAGGTTCGTTCGTCAGCCAGTTACAGGCTTCAATATCTATGAAGCCGGACTCACGCAGAAAAGCAGTGATTTCATCAATTTTATAATATCTCGTTATTCCTAAATTTTCTTCCGATTCAATTAAATTTCCGTCCAGAAATTTTTCGATTATAAGTAAACCCTCTCTCAAATGTGATTCCTGATTGTATTGTGTCAATATTTTTTTGGAATATATGCTCTTATCTTCTGCTATCTTCCAGTCACCCTTCCATATTCCGTGTTTTTC
The DNA here is from genome assembly GCA_963806045.1 of uncultured Ignavibacteria bacterium. GTDB lineage: Bacteria > Bacteroidota > Ignavibacteria > Tepidaquicellales > Tepidaquicellaceae > DATCHW01. Next base: position 1,261 of record CAWDWP010000019.1, read on the forward strand.
TTCGAGATTTTTTCCCCACGGCGGCTGAATGTCGAATATAAAATTGCCTTCCGGCAGCAAATGAGAATAGATATTCTTGAAGACCTGCTTTATATCTTCATCGTTTACTGCAAATCCAATGGTTCCATCCGGTATAAAAATAAATTCAAATTTATGAGGTAAATTAAGTTTCTGCATCGATTGATTAGCTAACTTTACTTCAAGATTTAGGTTGGCGCATTTTTCTCTGCACCTGCTTAGCATTTCTTCCGAAGAGTCAACACCCATTATATTAATATTTCTGCTAAGCAAGGGTATAAGTACCCTTCCTGTTCCACAGCCTATCTCAAGCATGTTTTCTTTTACACTACGTGTATTTTCAAGCCAAAAAGCGAATTCTTGTTCTTCTATATCAGGAAAAGCCAAATCATAATATTCAGATAATAACTTTCTATACAGCATTTCTTTACTCCCTGATGCAAGTATAGTACAACATAAATAAAAATACCCTGCAAATTAACAGGATAATTTTATAGCAGCTAGGACAGTCTCGAACGCTCTAAAGATTTTATTAAAATTTTAAATTTGGTCAATATTAGTGATTTCCTTAATACCTTTACAATTTTCTATTAAAAGATTAATTTCAAATACAATTGAAATTAACGAAACTTAACAAGGAACTAATTACATAAAGTTAATGTAATTAGTATATTAGTGCATTACCGGTCATATTAGAATTTCATTCAAGTACAACTGTTTGTAATATCTTCAATAGCCTGGTTACTACCCGGAATTGAAAATATTTTTAATTAACAATTAATTAAATCTAATCTAATAACATTAAATAAAATAAAAAAAATGGAAAATAATAATAACAACAGCAAATGCCCGGTTACGGGCGGCGGCGGAAGAAAGAACCGCGATTGGTGGCCTAATCAGATTAAATTAAATATTCTGCGCCAGCACTCCGATTTATCTGACCCGATGGGAAAAGAGTTCAACTACGCTGAAGAGTTCAAGAGCCTCGACTATGATGCTTTAAAAAAAGACCTTCATAAGTTAATGACCGATTCGCAAGACTGGTGGCCTGCTGATTTCGGACATTACGGACCTTTGTTTATCCGTATGGCATGGCACAGTGCGGGTACATACCGCACAGGCGACGGACGCGGCGGAGCCGGCGCAGGACAGCAGCGCTTTGCGCCGCTTAACAGCTGGCCCGATAATGCAAATCTCGATAAGGCGCGCAGGCTTCTTTGGCCAATAAAGCAAAAGTACGGCAGAAAAATTTCATGGGCTGACCTTATGATTCTTGCGGGTAATGCTGCGCTTGAATCAATGGGATTTAAAACATTTGGATTTGGCGGCGGACGTGAAGATGTTTGGGAGCCCGAAGAGGATGTTTACTGGGGTTCTGAAACAAAATGGCTGGAAGATAAACGCTACTCCGGCGAGAGAGACCTTGAAAATCCGCTTGCGGCTGTGCAAATGGGATTAATATATGTTAATCCGGAAGGACCCAACGGTAACCCTGACCCGGTTGCAGCAGCGAAAGATATCCGCGAAACATTTGCCCGCATGGCGATGAATGATGAAGAAACAGTTGCGCTTATAGCCGGCGGGCATACATTTGGAAAGACTCACGGAGCGGGAGATGCGGCGCTTGTAGGTCCTGAACCCGAAGCCGCAGGCATCGAAGAACAGGGCTTGGGATGGAAGAGCAGCTTTGGCTCAGGAAAAGGCGGTGATGCTATCACCAGCGGACTGGAAGTCACATGGACTACAACACCTACAAAGTGGAGCAGCAATTTTTTCTGGAACCTGTTCGGTTATGAATGGGAACTCACGAAGAGTCCTGCCGGCGCGCAGCAATGGATACCAAAAGGCGGTGCAGGTGCAGGATTAATTCCCGATGCACACGATAAATCGAAACGCCACACACCTACTATGCTGACAACTGACCTCTCGCTGCGGTATGACCCTGCATACGAAAAAATTTCACGCCGATTTATGGATAACCCTGATGAGTTTGCAGATGCATTTGCAAGGGCATGGTTCAAGTTAACTCACCGTGATATGGGACCTCGCGCACGCTACTTAGGACCTGAAGTACCCGCAGAAGAATTAATCTGGCAGGACCCGATTCCCGCTGTTGACCATGAACTGATTGATGAGAAAGACATTGCCTCATTAAAAGCAAAAATATTAAGCTCAGGTTTGATGGTATCTCAGTTAGTTTCAACCGCATGGGCTTCTGCTTCGACATTCCGCGGCTCTGATAAACGCGGAGGGGCTAACGGCGCGCGAATCCGTCTTGCTCCGCAAAAGGACTGGGCTGTTAACAATTCCGCCGAATTGAAAAAAGTACTTGATAAGCTGGAAGGAATACAAAAAGAATTCAACAGCGCACAATCCGGCGGAAAAAAGGTTTCTCTTGCAGACCTTATTGTACTTGCAGGATGCGCAGGAGTTGAAAAAGCTGCAAAGGACGCAGGTCATAATGTAAAGGTTCCTTTCACTCCGGGCAGAATGGATGCGTCGCAGGAGCAAACCGATGCGGAATCATTTGCAGTGCTTGAGCCGCCTGCAGACGGATTCCGCAATTACTGCAAAACAAAATATGCAATACCAACAGAAGAACTGCTGATTGATAAAGCTCAATTACTCACATCTGACTGCACCGGAGATGACAGTCCTCCTTGGCGGTATGCGTGTATTGAACACAAACTATGATAATTCCAAACACGGCGTTTTTACTAAACGTCCTGAATTGCTTACCAATGATTTCTTTGTTAACCTGCTCGATATGGGTACCGAGTGGAAACCGGTTGATGACAAAAAAGAATTATTTGAAGGACATGACCGTAAAACGGGCGAACTGAAATGGACAGCAACGCGCGCCGACCTGATTTTCGGCTCAAACTCGGAGCTTAGAGCCATAGCCGAAGTTTACGGAAGCTCCGACGCACAGGAAAAATTTGTGAAAGATTTTATTTCGGCATGGAATAAAGTGATGAATAATGATAGATTTGATTTAGAATAATTGATAAATAAACTGTAATTGTAAAAGGTACTTGCCTCCTCGGGGTGAGTGCCTTATTTTATTGATAATTACTTTGATTTAGACCTTTATTATTTTCTATTAAAAAGTTAATTTTCTACACAAGAGAAAATAATTCGTAGCGAAATCGTAGCGGGAAATAATAGCAAATATTATACTAGAAAGGCATTTTAAAAGAGACATATCGTAAATGGAGAAAAAGAAAATAGAATTCATTTATTGGTTTGCATATTATAATCTTGACTCTCCAAGCGTAAGATACAGGGCTAAATATCCGCTGGAATTTTTTAGAAACCATAAAGGAGTTGAAAGTTTTTTAGTTATTCCGGGTTACTCTCCGTCTAGAATATTTCTGTTTTTAAAAGCATACTTCTCAGCTCTTTTCTTTAGAAGAAAAAACTCCTTGATAGTCATTCAGAGAGTTCAATCACATTTTATATATAGTACTCTTTTGAAATTACTTGTTAAAATCAGAATTAAGGACACTGTTTATGACCTGGATGACGCTGACTATTTAGAGGTTGACCCCGAAACAATTTATTATTTTGCCAAAAATTGCGAAAAAATATCAGCCGGCAGCAAGCAGATTGAAAAACACTTAAGAAGTTTCAATAATCAAATTTTTTATACCCCCTCACCAATTGTTGATTTGAATATTCTTAAGAATCATAGAAACTCAATTTTTACAATCGGGTGGATTGGCATATTCCGAGAGCACAAGGAAAGTTTGATTGAATTAGTATTTCCGGCTTTGAAAGAGCTTACCTTTAAGCTAAAATTGATTATTATTGGAGTTATTAGATTGGAAGATGAAGAGTTTATTAAAACTTATTTCAAGGATAGATTCAATATTGATATTGAGATACCCCGTGGAATTGATTGGAATGACGAAAAAGATATTCAATACCGGATAGTGTCTTTTGATATCGGTATAGCTACTTTAATAAATACAGAAATACAGATCTCTAAATCAGGAATTAAAGCCAAGCAGTATTTGAACAATGGAATTCCTGTATTAAGCACAGACCTTCCTGAAAATAATAATGTGGTTATTGATGGTGTAAATGGATATTTCTGTATGAATTTGGACGATTTTAAAAAAAGATTTAATCAATTTTACAATATGAAGGAAATTGATTATTTACTGTTTTCAAAAAAAGCAAGAGAATCAATATATAATTTTGACCATAATAAATATTTTAATTCTTTTGAAACAATTAAAACTAATGGGAATTATAAATAATTTTTCGAATATCACCACTGTTATATTTTGATAAAAACCGGTTTAAAGCAAAATAAACAAAATTATATAGTATTTTTATCAGGCCTGCTTTTCATTCTTCTATTAAGCAGTGTTTGTCATTTATTATTTTCAAAGCTTGGATTTAACCCCACGGATGATGGTTTTATTTTGGCTTACTCAAGAAGAATTTTGGAGGGTGAAATTCCCCATAAAGATTTTATAAGTATTCGGCCTGTGCTATCTCCGATTATTCATCTTCCCATATTAATTGCAGGTAAACAAAATGTATTAATATTTTCCAGATTCTTTGTATGGCTGGAGTTATCTTTTATATCATGGTGCTGGATAATAATTATTGAAAGATTTTTAAAATTAAAATTAACCGTTTTATATAAGATAATTCTGGCATTAATTACATTTTTTATTTCTGTGAATTCATTTCAAATTATGGCATGGCATACAATAGATGGATTGGTATTGATAACAACCGGGCTGTTATTATATACAGGCAGTAAAAATAATTGGAAAAATTTATCCATTTTTATTATAAGCTGTTCATATTTATGCAAGCAAAGTTTTATCTTCGTACCGCCGGCAATTTTGTTAATTTCTGATGATTGGAAGAAAATTAAATATTGGATAATAATTGCATTGCCAATAATTATTTATTTCACATTTTCATTATATACAAACTCACTTAAAGACACATTCATTCAATTGACATCAAAAAAAGGTGTTTTAACAATAGTTTCATTTTTTTATCTTGAAAGAAAATTATGGACAGGTATTGCATTAGGATTCATATTAATGACAATTCCAATCTTCGAAATCATAAAAACTTCAGGCAAATATGACAAAATTAAATATATTTCCTACTTTTTACTATCT
>CAWDWP010000020.1:0-266140 GCA_963806045.1 uncultured Ignavibacteria bacterium
TATTCATTTTGTTTTTTATTTATTTGATTAAAAAAAAATTAATTGTAATTAGTTAGTATAACTAAATTTTGAGAGATGAAGTTCCGCAGAAACAATTATTTATTTATATATTTATTACTATTTTCGCGGATGAAAAAGTTATTAATTTAATCGGACAGTATTGATTTGTAGGTTTTCGGATTGACAGAATTTTTTATTACTTTGAAAATTATTGTATCAATTTTCGTTATAAAAAAAGCCGGAAACAAAATCATCCGGCTTTAAAATTTAGTAATGTTGTTTTCTTTTTATTTAATCAAAACCATTTGCTTTGTTTCGCTAAAACCATTCGCTGTTAATTTATAGAAATAAACCCCGCTAGTATAATTCGAAGCATCGAATGTAGTTTTGTACATTCCGGGAGACAATGACTCATTCACTAGCACAGCGACTTCTTTCCCGAGCATATCATATACTTTCAAAGATACGAAACTATTTTTTGGTATCTGATATGTTATTTTAGTGACCGGATTAAACGGATTGGGATAATTTTGTGCCAGCTTGAACCCTTCAGGGATTTCTGATCCGATATTAATTACCCCTGTTGCAGTACCAATGATGTAACGAATCACGCCCGTTAGTGCGCGGGATGTAAAGAAACTGCCTCCGACAGTAAACGGTGTCGAGCGGCCGTCACCCGTTATCAATGTGAGATTCGTGTCTGAATACACACTATAAGGTGGTGTGCCCGTACCTACATAACGAGGACCGACACCGATGAACCGGATTGCAACTCCTACCGTATCACCGGCAGGAACAGGTATTGGGGGAAGCCCAAAAACGAGCGAGATACCACTGGACGTCGAACCCTGAATGACGGGTACAGTATCAAGCAATGTCCAGCCATCCATCGAACTACCGGACCCCCCGGTCCGCCCAATGATGTTCCGGAACGGGTAAATACTATCACACTGAAGCTTGCGTTTGCAACCGCTGTGCTTCCGGTACTCATTTGCATAACAGTGACATCCAGTGGACCTCCAATCAGGTCAAAGAACGCCGCCCAACCTGCAGAACCACCGTTATTTGGTGGACCCGGATTTGCTGGAAGAGTAAGTGTGTCTAATAATGGCGTTGAAAGATTCGTCGTTTTGAAACTGTAACTGCCATTGAACAAAATAAATGAGGCTACCAAAATAATAGCTAAGTATACTTTGAAATGTTTTATATCATCAAACATTTTACCTCCAATTTTAAATTAAACATATTAAAACATAACAATAAATAATAAGAATTACAATAAAATTTACCCCAAAATGTTTTTTTCCTGATTTTTTCAATTTGCATTACGACTGTTTCTGAAAGTCCGCTCAGGCGAAACGTCCCCAACAAGAATATATTAACTAATAATTATAAAAAAAGCCGGAAGTTAAACTTCCGGCTTTTTATTTTTACGTTTACTTTTTCATCTTTCGTTTTACGTCTTAACTTTTACGCCTGCCTTCCCACTCTTTGGCGGGGTTTACTTAATTAATAACATTTTCTTCGTATCGGTGAATCCACTAGTAGTCAAACGGTAAAAATACACTCCGCTTGGATATTGCGAAGCGTTGAATGTTGTTTCGTAAATACCTGCCTGCTGGTTTATATTTACGAGAGTTGTAATTTCTTTACCCAGAATATCAAATACAACTAATCGTACAAATCCGTTCCGTGAAATTTCATAATGTATCTTTGTTGATGGATTAAACGGATTTGGAAAATTTTGAGCAAGTGTATATCCGGTTGGTACATTTCCATTGATTTCTCTTATTCCTACACTGGCAGGATTGAATTTTTTTAATACGTGATAAACTCTGTAAGTAGGTGTAAGATTTGTGAAACTCTGGCTGCCCGGACCTTTTGTCACCTGATATTGTATTGCAAACTGATTAGGAGAATTTCCCGTTCTCAGATAAAACCGGATAAAGTTCATCCCAGTCGGAAGTATTTGTCAGGTTCACCGGAGTTGCCCAGTTCAATCCTCCGTTATCAGAATATGTAACATAAATATCGTTATATGAATATCCGTCAAGTGTGTCTCCGGGCTGGAATGCAGAGAAAGCAACAACAACCCTTGAGCCATTACCGGAATATGCGATTGTAGGATGCGAAACAGGAGTGACTCCAACCTGAAGTGCCGGTGAATTAAAGAACTGATTCGTATCGGATATAATCGTCATATTTATTTTTCCGGCAACCTGTACAGGTGCACCCCCGTTTATATTAGGAGATTCAAATAATATTTTACATCCTTGCGGGTCGCCTGATGATTGCCCTGTAGCAGTTGGATATAATGTACTCCATACTGCCCCCATTGTGATGTTCCCGGTTTGTATGCTGCATCAATTCCGAACCAGGGACTGCAAGTATCCCCATCAACAACTCCGTAAAGTCCGAATCCGGTCTGTAAACTTGCAGTTGAACCCCATGTTGTTCCCCCGTCTGATGATGTTCTGTAACGCATTGCATATGCGGCCGCTGTATTATCATACCACATTGCAAATAAATTATTTCCGCCGTCTGACGCAAGGCGATATCTTACATTTCCGTAAATATTTGTAGGAGATACTGCAAGAGTTACCTTACCGCTCATTGTGTTAGTATTATAATCATATTTCCCGAAAAATAAACTATCAGTATTAGCATCAATCGGAGAACTAAATACTCCTCCGAATTTAGTTCCGCTTATCAAATCACCAAAGAAGTCTCGTCCGGGTTCCGGGACAAATTCGGAAGCAAATACTCCAAGACCAAAAATTGCATCAGTCCAGGCACCGCCTCTTGAATTTGAACCGTTATATTTTCTGCCCGCTAACATCACGCTTACAATGTTGCCTGGTAATATTACTTTTCGCAATTCAGGATAACCACTCCGGTTAGGTAAACTTTGTAAAGGTAACGGAAATTCCCAGCTGAGACCTCCGTTAGTACTTATTACCAAATATCCAACTCTTGTCGATGCCCCTGTCGGGTCAGTTGAATCCACAGCAGGATAACAAAATAAAATTGTATCACCAAAAACCATTAAGCTGTTTAGACTGGAACCATTTGTCTGGTAATCCCAGAAATTTGATGTTCCGGTTATTTCTCCGGGATATGTTGCAGGACTCATTAATACAGGAGGATATATTGTCCGAATGTAATTTTCAATAACATTTAACCCATCCTCTTTGACAGGATTATTAATTTTAGAATACTTGTTCTGGGCAAATGCACCAAAAGCAAATATCAACAGAAATAGTGTAATAAAAGTTTTTTTCATTTTTCTTATTTATTTAAATTTTAAGAATAGTTTTTTTTTATGGATTATAAGAATAATTTTTCTAATTTTCAATTGTTAATATTAGTTAATAAAAAATTAATATTTAGTTTTCAAATTACGGATTATATTGGAATATGTTTCAATGGTTAGTGATTGTGTCAACGCTTGTTGGTTTTTAAGGCCGCTCGGGCGGGTATCTCAAAAAAGAATATGTTAACTAATAATTATAAAAAAAGCCGGAAGTAAGACTTCCGGCTTTTTAAATTTATTCTTATTTTTACTTTTTCATCTTTCGTTTTACACCTTACTTAATTAACAACATCTTCTTCGTGTCAGTGAATCCACTAGTAGTCAAACGGTAAAAATACACTCCGCTTGGATATTGCGAAGCGTTGAATGTTGTTTCGTAAATACCTGCCTGCTGGTTTGTATTTACGAGAGTTGTAATTTCTTTACCCAGAATATCAAATACAACTAATCGTACAAATCCGTTCCGGGAAATTTCATAATGTATTTTTGTTGATGGATTAAATGGGTTTGGATAATTTTGTAATAATGAATATGAAGAAGGCACTTCACTTGAGATTGTTTGTACTGATATTGGCGACGTTATTTGCGTCGAAAATGAACCTCTTCCGTGCGTTCCTACTACCAGCATATTATCCGCAGGACGGAAGTCCATATGCACGCAAACAACATTACCAATTGATGATACTGCTTCCTGCGTCCAGACTGTGCTTGCTCCGTTTAATACGGATGTATAATAAATCCCTGTTGAAGTTCCGAGAATTATTTGTAGTGTCGAATTAATGTAAAATATTTCTGCCCACCTTACAGAAGGTCCGTTAGCTCCTGATAAGTTCCCTTGCACATCTGTCCATGTCGTTCCTCCGTTATTAGTATACCATAAACTTTGTATATTATAGTTACTGAAAACAGCCATTGCCATATTCGAGTTCTGCGGGTCAACTGCTATACACGAAATATATCCTGCCGGCAGACCTGCATTTAAATCTCCGCTTACTATGTATGCACCGTTAGCATTTGTTATTTTCCTGATATGCCCTTGATCTGAACCGTAATAAACAACATTTGGATTATTTGCTCTTGATATTCCAATTGCACTAACCATAGCCGTAGCCGAACCAAAATCCGTCCCGGCTAAATAGGTCCATCCGGCTGTTGTGTCTGCATTTTGAATATCGGTATTTCTCCATATCCCAGTTGTTGTCGCAGAATTCCCGCCTCCGAAATAAAGTATTGAAGAATTATTTTTATCCAGTACTAATGGATTAATAAATTGCGGTCTTGTTGACCCTGTTGGTTTCAATGATGCAAAATTTGAGCGGTCCAAATTTGTTCTGACCAGTTCTCCGTTTTGAGAAGAAGAATAAATCCTGTTGTCTGCCGCAGGAGGCACTGCGCAAAATCCCCCGTCTCCGCTATTTACATCTATCCAGGGTGCCGTGAGTGCTCCGGATGTTGTCATAGATGAACCGTTATCCTGAAATCCTCCGACAAGCCTATCATTGCCGGCTTCCGGAGCTATTGATACTCCATAAAACTGTGTAACGTTATAACCGTTGTTTAAACTCTGCCAGTTTACGGGATTATTTTGTGTAATGTTCGTAGTTATATCTAATGTTCTGGAAATTCCTCCGTCGTGTCCGGAAATAAATTCAACAGGGTTTCCCGTTCTGAAAAATCCTGAATGTATATCCGGGTGATGATTCGGATATTGACCATTTTCTGATGCCGGCTGATATCCGCCAATCCTTCTGGCATTTGTTGTTGTTGCGAATGCATCTGTCGAAACATACATATTAACAGCATTCACTACCAGGAAATTTTCGTTATCCGGTTTAACACTCATGAACATATCATATCCACCCTGACTATCAAATGGTTCATTAAAAGTTCCGTAATTATTTTGTCCCTGTTGTGGTAAATTTGCTCCTCTGTTCTCCCATATACCGCCATTTCCTGTTCCGTTTCCGCTTACATAAGTATATTTCCATAACTGATGTCTATTAACTGAATTTGGTTCCGCATTTGGAACGCCCTGAACTAATACATATAATACATTTTGGTTTGAAGGGGCAAGTGAAAGTACTATTCTTTCAAACGACGGCGGAAAATTTGTCGTTGGTGTTATATCAACAAAGTTTATTCCGTCTGTTGACCTTCTTATTCCGTTCATTGGTCCGCCTGCTGTAAAACTTCCCGCAGTATAAACGACTCCTCCTGTTGTAACAGTTACATCAGTGGATTGCGACCTGTTTGTTGAACTCCCTAATACCTGTGTCCAGTCTGCTCCGCCGGTTGAACTTCTGTAAATTGAACCAATTGTTGCCGCATAAACTTCATCTTCTGTTGTGTTTGATACATCCGTGGCTAAACTCCAGACATATTGCCAGTCAGATGTGAAATTATTGGGCGGTATTCCTGATGTTGATGGCAGTAATGTCCAGCTTAATCCGTTATCCATTGACTTGTATACACCATTCCCTGTAAAAGCGTATCCGCTTCCCGGCTGTCCTGCTGAATTTCCTAACCATTCGCCAGTGCCGATATACCAGTTCGAAGTATGTCCTGCTCTTCTATCCTGAGCAATACAGCTTGCAGAATGAAGCTGGGAATTAGTAGTTGTAATTGTCCAGCTATTACCTGAATTTACTGACCTCCATATTCCGCCTGTAATCCCGCCTGCAATGAAAATACCGGGATTACTTATATCATTCGCTAATGCCCGTGTCCTGCCGCCTACATTATTAGGACCTCTTTCAGTCCATACCAGTGAATTCGCGTTATCCCCTTCGATATCTTTAGGCAGTTTGGATGCAAAATTTTGTTCAAGATTATAAATATTCTCAGGTATCCTGTTAGTATTTATATCCCTTAACATTTTAAATTCTTGTTTAAGTCTCGCCATCGGATCGTCTTCATTTCCGATACTGAAGGGATTGTTTTCAGCATTAATAGATGATGACGTACTATTTTTCTTAATTTGAAAAAACATTAATGACGCAATTGCAATCAAAAATGTAACTGATAAAGCAGTAATTTTAAGTTTTTTCATAATTGCTATTTTAAAGGTTTATTTTAATTTTAATATAGAACAATATAATAATCATATAGTTCCGTACCTCAATAGTAATAAAAAAGTTTTTAATTTTTCGATTTGTTTATCTATGAAGTGATATTGATCTTACTTAAACCGTAAAAAAATCATTCCAAAACTGAATAAATAGTATTTAATTTATAATAATCTCTTCATAACTTCAGATAACTATAAATGGAAAATGAAAAATGGCTGAAGAAAACAAAAACTCCAGATTAGAAGCTTTTTGCGACGGTGTATTTGCAATAGCAATAACATTATTAGTTATCGATATAAAAATCCCCTCATCTGTTACCATTAATAACACTGCAGATTTTTGGATTGCACTTCAGCATATTGTACCATCAATTGCCGCATTTCTTTTAAGTTTCATTATCATCTTTATAACGTGGGTTAATCATCACGCCGCTTTAAAGCTGGTAGATAAATCATCCGTATCATTCATTTATGCAAATGGTTTGCTGATGCTTTCAGTTGTTTTTATGCCATTTCCTACTTCTTTGATGGGAGAATACATTTTAACTGACCATGCTGCGCCCGCTGTAGTTCTTTATAATGCAGTTCTTGTGCTGCAATCTATTGGCTGGATTTTATTGGTTCAGGCAACACTTAAAAATCAATTAGGGAAAAATGAAAAATCAAACTTGATAACCCGTCAAAATAGAAAATATGGTTATTTTGCACTCTTTCTTTATTCTCTTTGTGCAATTTTAGCATTTTGGTTTCCTCTTACAATTGCAATATTTACTATCCTAACCTGGATTTTTTGGTTAATATGGGGATTTAAATTAAAGCTTGCATAAACTTATTTGATATACTGAAATTTTTGGACAGGGTCCGATAGCAAATCTCAATCCCTTTGACGGCTTCAAAAATTAAATTAAAAAGAATTCGGATCCTGTGAGTTTTTATGTGAACTTAACTCTTCTGTATCCATTTCGTGTTCATCTTTTATTCTTCTGTGAAATTTTTCTTCGAATACTGTGTACAATGTCGGTACAAATATCAGTGTCAGGAAAGTTGATGCTGTCAATCCCCCTATGACTGCAATAGCAAGAGGAGCCTGTGAAGATTCACCGCCTATTCCGACTGCCATCGGTATTAAACCAAGTACGGTTGCAAGGGTTGTCATTAATATCGGACGCAGTCTTGTTTTCCCTCCGCGTAAAACAGCTTCATGTAATTCAATTCCCTTTTTTCTCAGGCGGTTTGTATAGTCTATCAGAAGTATCCCGTTCGAAACAACTATGCCTACCATCACTATAACACCCTCAAATGATGTTACCGATAGTGTGGTTTTTGTTATAAACAACATCCATACGACCCCCACCATACCGAGCGGCACAGAAAACATAATAATAAACGGGTCTATCAGCGATTGAAATTGTGAAGCCATAACCATATAAACCAGAACGATTGCAAGTAAAAAAGCAAGAAATAAAGCACTGAAGGTTTTTTTTTGCTGCTCTACATTGCCTATAATTTGTATTTCAAAGTCCTGGGGTTTATTTATCCCGTCCAGTTTTACCTTAATCTCTTCTGCAATACTTCCTAAATCCCTGCCTGATACATTTGCCGTTATGCTTACAAGTCTCTGTTGATATCTTCTGTCAATCTGGACAGGTGAATTCGTCATTTGTATATCAATAAAATTCCCGAGTGGAACCGGGTCGCCGGATGGTGTAATAACAGTCAATTTTTTTATATCTTCGATTTTATTTCTGTAATCTTCTGACATTCTAACGAGGATATTATACTGGTTGCCCGTTTTCGGATCACTGAATAATGAAGCGACTGTTCCGCTTATTCCGGTCGAGACCGTATTGGCGATCTGTGAAGCACTTATTCCTATTGTACCTGCTTTTACCCTGTCTATGGTAATTCGTGCTTCGGGCAGATTATTATCACGGCTTATTCTAACATCTGTTGTTCCTGGAACCGATTTCACTACGTCAAAAACAGCGTGCGAAAGTTTATCAGCATTTTCAAAATCATATCCGAGTATTGCAACTTCAATTGGTGCACCGGCACCAAAATTCAGCAGGAACTTGAGAAATCCACCTGCGTTTATATATATTTGAGCTCCCGGTAGAACCATTATTTTTGGCCTGATAGCTTTTATTATTTCAAATACGTCCCTGCTTCGTTTATTAATGGGAACAAGTGAAACCTGGACATTTCCACTATGACTACCCGCATTTCCACCGGACCCACCGCTTCTTGAACTTGATACTCCCATGTCTGATACAATATTATTTGCTTCAGGCACATTTTCTTTCACGATTTTCTCAACCTCTACTATAAATTTTTCTGTTAGTTCAACTCTCGTTCCTACCGGCATCCTCACTTGTATCGAAAACTGATTTTCGTCCGAATCAGGAAAGAATTCAGTTCCTATAAATTTAAACAATATAAATGACAATGCGGAAAAACCTAAAATTCCGAAAATAACTAATTTCCTGTTTTTAATTGCGCTCCTGAGTGCGTTTTCATATATATTATCAATTTTATCTAAAATGCTTTTTGTTTTTATTTGAAGCCTGTCTGTAAATTTTTTAGAACCCGGATTTACTTCACGCTCCCCAGACAATACTTTATAGCATAATAGCGGTGTTACCGATCTTGAAACAAAGAATGAAGCGAATAGTGCAACCGAAATTGTTACAACAAGAGGAATGAACAAAAGTTTTGAGATACCGCTTAAAAAAACAACCGGCAAAAACACAATTACAGTTGTAAGCGTAGACACAAAAATAGGAGCAGCTACTTCACGCGCAGCGTCCAGAGTTGCCTGTATTTTGCTTACATTATCACGCTTCATGTTGGTATAGTGTCTTGAAATATTTTCAAGTTCAACTATGGAATCATCAACAAGTCTCCCGACGCCAAGCGCCAGCCCTCCCAATGTCATTATGTTCAGTGATGTGCCTGTAAACCTGAAGAAAATAAAAGTCACAAGTATGGACAGAGGAATTGCAATGAATATAATTAAAGTGCTTCTGGAATTTCTGAGGAAAATTATAATTATTAATGTCGCAAGAATAGCCCCTGCTCCTCCCTCACGCAGCAGTCCCGAGATAGATTCGCGTATATACTCGCTCTGGTCAAAAGAGGTGGTAAGTTTTATGGACTCAGGAATGTCACGGAGTTTTGGAAGAGCATTTTTTACATTGTCAACAACATCTATAGTGTTGGAGCCGGGAGTTTTTTGTATCCTTAATACTATTCCGTGTTTTCCGTTTGTTCTGATTAATCTGGTCTGTTCCTCAAAAGAGTCTTCCACTGCGGCAATATCTCTTACTCTGATAGGAACAGAATTAATTGATGTTATGATGATATCCCCCATAGGTTCGACCACATTAAACTTGCTTTCTGTTCTGAGGGAATAATCATATACACCTGATTTTAATGAACCTGAGGGGAGTATAAGATGTGAATTTTGTATTGCCTGTACAACCTGCTGGGAAGATAGATTTGCTGCTTCTAATCTGTTGCGGTCGATCCTGATTTGAATCTCCCTGATTTTTCCTCCGCTTACCTGTGCAGCAGCTACTCCGGGAAGATGTTCCAGCTGAGGTTCGATTAAATTGTATGCAATATCATACAATTCACGTTCGTCCATGTCACTGCTTAATGTAACTGTAAGAACAGGAGTATTTGTAATATCAAATTTTACAACTCTCGGCTGGGATATGCCATCAGGTAGTTGATTTATGACCTGGTTAATTTTCTGTATTATATCTATGTATCCTTCTTTGATATCCGCTTCCCAATTGAAATAAATTCTTACCTGTGATACTCCCTCCCTTGTTGAAGACTGAATATAATCGACATCACTTGTGGAACTCACGGCACGCTCAACAGGCACTGTAATACTTTGTTCCATATCCAATGGTCCTGCACCGCTGTAAAATGTAACTGCGGTAACACTTGGTAACTGAATATCTGGAAGCATGTCAATTGGAAGCTGAAAGAAGGAAACCATTCCGAGTACAAGAATAGCTATGGAACCCATTAGAGTACTTATAGGATATCTGAGAGAAAGCCTTGTTAGCCACATAATCTATTGAATTCAGATAATGAATTTAAAAAAAATAATATTTAATCTTATATTAATAAAGGATAAAATATAAATATTTATATAATGTATAATATATCCGGAAAAGATTTATACTCTTTTCCACAAAATTAACCCCGGAAAGGAACTCCAAAAAAAAGGTCATTCATGTTGTCACTTGTTCGTGTACCGAGCTAGCGATTGTCATTCACGACAGGTTGGGACAGGCTCGAAAAACTTTATCGAATAAATCACTGTGTCTGTGATTTATCAAAAATACAATTGAAATAAATTGTAGAATTCTGTAAATTACTACCTTAAAATCGAATTATATACTGTTCGATTAATAAGTTCTAATTTTAGATTTTTATTTTTTTTAAAAATATTTGGACAGGTAGCTCAGTTGGTAGAGCAACGGCCTGAAAAGCCGTGTGTCGCCGGTTCGATTCCGGCCCTGTCCACAATGACCTTAAAGGG
This sequence comes from uncultured Ignavibacteria bacterium, assembly GCA_963806045.1. Lineage (GTDB taxonomy): Bacteria > Bacteroidota > Ignavibacteria > Tepidaquicellales > Tepidaquicellaceae > DATCHW01. The sequence goes on from CAWDWP010000020.1 coordinate 10,939, forward strand.
TCATTTTTGTTTATAAATTACTTTAGTAAAATAATCTTTCTGAGGGACTTTTGACCTGAGCTTTTTAACACACAAAAATAAATTCCGCTTGAGAGAGATTCTGCATTCAGATTATAAGTATATTCCCCTGCCTGAAAATAACCCGAAACTGCATTTATCATTTCTTTCCCCGTTATATCGAGCAGAGCTAGTGATATTTGTTCGCTTTTATTTAGAGCAAATTTAATCGTTGTTTCCGGATTGAATGGATTCGGATATATATTTGTAATTTCAAATACATCAGGAATTTTTGCTGAAATATTTTGAACATCGACAAGCGTACCCCACACGCGGAAAATTCCTTTCGGTGTCACGGCATATACAGTATCACCTGCGGCAGGGTCTTTTAAAACATTTATTACGTTTGCAGAATTCGGAAAAGCGTTAAAATATTTTGTAAAATTAGCACCTCCGTTAGTCGAACGCCATAACCCGTTTGTACTTCCTGCATATATCACAGAATTATTTGAAGGGTCAATTTCAAGACAATTGACAGACCAGTTTGTACTTGTAAATAACGTATTCCAAATTATTCCTGTATTTGTAGAATTAAAAATTGAATTATTTGTATATCCGAACATTGTAAGTGAATCTGTAAATGAAATATTTCTCAGATTTTGAGATAATACATTTGAAAAATTTGCGCCTCCATTTGTGCTAAGCATTAATCCGGCTGAGGTCGAAACGTATACAATTGCGGGATTATATGGATTAAATTTCACAAAACTTGCTGTAGAAAAATTCTTAATATAATACCAGTTCGAACCCCGGTTTGTTGATTTGTACAAAGAATCTCCAGTGATGACTAACATTATATTATCATTTTTTTGTGCTATATCAAATCCTCCGAAGGAAGTAAATCCGCTGAATTTAGATGTGAAAGAAGTTCCTCCGTTCGTAGTTAAATCAATCCGTTTAAGATTTGTACTCTGACAAAAACCTGTGAAATTAACCATGTAACATCGCAAAATTAAATTACTGTCGTTTTTCGATATGGTAAAATTATCTACCGGAGCGAATTCACATTGTTCCATAATATTGTCTGTGCATATGAACGGTCTCAGGAATTCATTGTAAGGAATGTAAGCGATTTTGGAGATTTTGTTAAACTTAAGATTATTATAATTGTAAGAACAGCCCGAACAGCAGATATAGGGAGCACCCGAAAGACCCAATCCTCTTATCATAATCTCTTTAGAATTGCCGGTTAAAATGTTCTTCGATACCTGAATTGAAACCATCTGCACCGGAGGCGTATAAACCTGCTCAATCGGCTGAGAGTAAATTGAAAATGGGAAAAAGAGTAAAAGTAAAAAGTTAATTACTTTTTTCATCATTTTAATATTTTATTTTTAAAGATTACATCTTTTGTGAAAATTAAAAATGGAATCTTCTTTTAACTTCTTAACTTCTGCTCTTCCTTATTTTCCTATCTTTGCTCTCAATTCCGGACTTAAAGCATTTAACGGCATTACAAGTGTAATAGTGTTTATTCCGAAATATGTATCCGAAACATTTATAAATCCCTGAAATGGTCCGATAGTGCCCCAGGAATTTTTCACATAAAAGAACGTTTTTCCTTTTTCGGTTTCTTTTAATCCGATAAGATGCATAAGGTGGTCATCCTGCGTTGTTAGATTTTCAAAAAGATCCTGTCTTGATTTCTGAGTATATGCTATTTCTTCATCATCAGGATTGATTATACCTTTTAAATCGGATTTATCTTTGGGAACCATTGCCCAGCCTGCTTGTTGGTTGAAGAATAAATTTGAAACATCTGCATCCCAGCCGACAGTGTAATCGTGAAGCACGGCATATTTTGCGGCATCTATTAATTCACTAACTGGAACATTATAAAATAATCCTCCGGAATAATTATCGGGTACTTCTACATTGAAAGGTTTATAAAAGGGATGATGTGTAAAAGAAGTAAGTCCCACATAATCATCTCTGTTAAACTTTAAAACTTTTTCAGCATATTCTTTCGGAGTATATTCTTTGCCCTCATATGTAAATTTTTCGGGAAGAATACCAAATTTATCATCGAGCATTTTATTATAATTAACCTGCCAATCGGGAGAGATGGGGGTTTTAACCAGTACGCTATCAAGAAATTTCTTCAGTTTTTCATCAAAACCAAAATGGTTTATTTTACCATTATCAAGACTCGGATACACGCTCAAAGGAACTATTCCATATTTTTCAACTGCGGGAAACACATCGTGAGCGAAGGCACCTTCACCAAAACGGGTTGCTCCCTGCCTGAGAATATAATTCCATGCTTTATCAAAATAAATATTTCTCACAATATACATTTCCGAAAGGTCAGGATGCTGAATTCCTTTTTGTAATAATTCAGATTCCAGAATCGAAACAATCGAGAAGCACCAGCAGGTCCCGCTCATTCCCTGGTCTTTAACTTCTGTTGCCTGATTTAATTTAATGGATTTTAGTTCCTGAGAATACGAATTTCCGAGGACAAAAAATACAAATAATAATACTAAGTTTTTTAATAAGACTGATTTTTTCATAAACTATTTTTGATGTTATAATTTCATTTTATATCACAAAATGCGCATTTTTAACAAAAGTATACAGGCAATATTTTAAACTTCTGCAACTATTAAAAATATAAAATTGAAATTATGACTTTTGTTCCATATTTTATACAAATATAAAATTAGTAACTTGTGGCTTTTGTTAAACTTTTAGACTGATAACATAATAAATGAAAATTCTATTTATACAAACGGGAGGAACTATCGATAAAGATTATCCGAAAACCACAAAGGGATATGCGTTTGAAATAGCTGAGCCTGCGATAAAACGAATACTTGAAAAAATTAAACCCAATTTTAATTATGAAATTTTACCCTTGATGAGAAAAGACAGCCTCGATATTACAAATATTGACAGACAGAAAATTCTTCAAAGCTGCATAGAGGCCGATACGGACAAAATAATCATAACCCACGGGACAGACACAATGATAGAAACTGCAAAATTTTTATCTAATATCAAAAGTAAATCTATAATTTTAACAGGTGCTGTAAAACCTGAAAGATTTAAAGATTCAGATGCAGAATTTAATCTTGGAGTTGCTATCGGAGCAGTAAATGAATTAAATAATGGTATTTATATAGCAATAAATGGAAGAATTTTTTCGGCAGACAAAATTCGGAGGGATGAATTGACAGGTAAATTTTTTTGAAATCTTTTTTATTCAATGTTTCATAAATAATTATTATTATTTGATTCCCAATTTTGTTTAATTTGTATTAAACATAAACTTAGTGTTACATCTTCGGATAAAATTTTATAGTGATAAACAAGGATTTTATATATAAATTTGTGAATAAATCGAAAAGGTTTAGATTAAATTAAATTTTTTAAAAAAATAATTTTTTTGCGAAACACGTCCTTTAAAATTTGGGAAATTTTAATAAGAAATAAAAGGACGCCGATGGCAGAAAGGAAAACTTATCAATGAAAAAACTATTTACAGTAGTAATAGGTATGATTTTTATGGTTTATGCTTTGAACTTAAGTGCTCAGGTTAATCAGGACTGGAAATGGCAGCATCAGTCTCCTCAGGGAAATACGTTGCGTCAGGTAATAAAAATAAATTCGTCAACTTGGTATGCATTCGGATTTGCTGGAACATTTTTAAAAACAACAAATGCAGGTGCAAACTGGACGTTAAGGACAGATGCAGGAAAGCGTTTCAATGTCTCAGGACAATTTACAAATGTTTATGATGCAAAATTTTTTGATGCAAATACTGGTATAATTTGCGGTTCCAGCGGAAACCTTGCCAGAACAACAAATGGTGGAACTACCTGGGATACTTCAATGGTAGTATCAAGTGCAGCAACTTTGTATCATTTATACTTTATCAATAACCTTACAGGTTATGCCTGCGGGACATCCACAGCAAAATTACTGAAGACAACAGATGGCGGTTTAACCTGGGCTGTCTTAATAACTCCTGCTTATACTACAGGTTATGATGTATATGCAGTTGATACTAATACTATTCTCGTATCATCTTCTTCCGGTGGGGTTTATAAAAGCACGACGGGAGCATACGGAACATTTACTTTAATTGCAACCGGTTCAACTGCAACATTATATAAAATGCAATTTATTGATGCTAACACAGGATTTGTTGCGGGAAGCGGAGGAATTTGCAGATTGACTACAAACGGGGGAACTAACTGGACTGCTGCAAGCACCGGTTTACCGACAGCAGATACATATTATGATATTGATATTCTGACATCATCATCTGCTCCTACTCCATTTTTAGAAACATTTGCAAGTACGACTTTTCCACCTGCAGGATGGACTATAAATAGTAGTATATATTGGTATAGGTATGATACAAGTGCTTACAGTATCGGAACAGGTTCCTGTGATTACAATTTTTATAGTGCTTCTGCAGGAGTAATTGATACGTTATATTCTCCATCATTTAATCCTACGACAGCCGGTGATACACTGAAATTCGATATAGCTTATAAACCCTACCCCGGTTCAAATGATAAAATTCAAATTCTTACAAGTACAAATGGCGGTACAACTTTTAGTGAATTAGTATTATTGGATTCATCCACAATGGGTACAGTACTTGGTGGAACCGGACACTTTTTACCATTGGGAAATCAGTTTGCTCCGAGGAAATTTGTATTACCTGCAGGAACCAACAAACTGAAATTTGTAGCTATCAGTGATTATGGAAATGATGCCTATTTAGATAACATTAAGGTACAATATAATGGGTCTTCATCGAGTAATGCTATATTTCTAACCGGTAATTCATATAATATTTATAAATCTACAAATCTTGGAACAAGCTGGGATACATTACAAATTGCTCCAAATATTAACTCTGGTCCCTGGGTTTCTACCATGTATGGTGCTGCTATCGGAAATGCAGCAGGTGATTCAACATTATCAGTAGGTGCGTATGGTCTTGCTTATGCAAGAATCAGTGCAGGTAACAGACCATCATTCTCAACAATGCTCAAAGGTGGTACGATTAATGACGTCTGGGCTTCTTCTATAACAGGAACTGTTATTACTGTCGGAGCACCTACTACAGCCGGAAGTGGTGATCAGATATTAAAATCAACAAATGGCGGCACTACCTGGAGCGTACTTTCATTAACAGGTTCAACCGCAACATTCAATAGTATAGGTATGTTGAATGCAACCACAGGTTGGATTGTTGGAAGTAATAGTGCAGTTTACAAAACAACTAATGGCGGCACAAGCTTCGACTCGGTAGCAATTTCGAATATGGCTGCTGGTCTTAATCTATCCAAAGTTCAATTCGTTAATGCAACAACCGGATTCATTTTCTCGAAAAATTATGTCGCAACAGATACAACGACAATTTTTAAAACAACTGATGGCGGAACATCGTGGATAAAACAGAGGTTAACAGGAGCTGTTGGTTCTGCTAACCAAATTTATGGTTCTGCTATGTTAGATGCCAATACAGGTTGGGTATTAAATTATACTCCTCGTCCTTATTTAACAACTGACGGAGGCAATACTTGGACAGTTCAAAATCTTGTTGATGCATATGGCGGATTCCTTTATGATATCAAAATGTTTGATGCCAATACTGGTTACACATGCGGCGGTAGCGGTCGGTTATATAAAACCACAAACGGAGGAACACTCTGGGATACTGTAAGCGTTCCATCGCGGAATTATTCTTTCCAAACTTTGGAATTTGCATCACCTCAGATTGGAATAGTTCTGGGTTCAACCGGCGTAACTTACTCAACAGTAAATGGAGGCGGATCATGGACTTTAACCAATACATCAGGCTCAACTATTTATGGCTCATGGATGGATAATGCGTATAAATTATTCTGTGTAGGTGCTCTCGGATATGTGCATAAAAATATTACGTTACAATATCCGGAATTCTTAACGGGAATGATAATACACAGTTACCTACGAAGTTTGAACTTTCACAAAACTATCCGAACCCATTCAACCCGACTACTACGATTAGTTTTGCATTACCAAAACCGGGAAATGTATCATTGAAAGTATATGATATGGTTGGCAGAGAAGTAATGACATTATTTAACAATCAACAATTCAATGCAGGTATTACTAAATATTTATTCAACGGAAGTAATCTTGCATCAGGCATTTATTTCTATTCCCTGGTTGTAGACAATAATCTAATCAGTACAAAGAAAATGGTTCTCGTGAAATAAAAATTCAAAAAAATCATTTGGGAATTATCCGGATGAAGAGTAAAAGAAAAGGGGCTGAAAGCCCCTTTTCTTTTAAGTGGACATTCTGTTCATAAATATATAATTTTGAAATATTTTCACATTAATAAGGAATTTGTAAATTTGAATAATTGTTTTATTTTTTTAATCATTATAATTAAATTTTAAGCTATGAAAAAAACAATTTTGTTACTGCTCTTTTCACTTTTGATTGTAAGATTTTCATTCGCACAGTTAGATGATGTTTTAAAAAAAGTGACTAAAAATGTTGGGAATGTAGAATTGTTTGAAGAAAAAAATGTTACAACTTCCATTGATGATGCCTTGCCTATAGCATTCTGGCTAAAAAATATTGATTTAGAACGCACACCTGTTTTGCCGGAAACTTATGATTTTAAAAATCTCGGACCGGGATATTACAGATTTACCGTGCAATCATATTGCTTAAAAGCAGGCACATATGGTCCCACGAAAGGTTCAGGATATCTTTTGGCTCCGCTCAGGGGAAAAAGGTCAGATCTTGTGTACAATGTAGTGAACAGGTCAGTTAATCACCCGGAAATTGCTCAGCATGATATTCAATTATTTCTCTGGGGAATAATTTATGGTTCAAAATTTAAAGATTACAGCCTTGAATTCCAAAACAAGATTAGACCTCTTCTGACACCTGAAGAAATAGTTGACCTGGAACTTGATATAAAAAATGTGCCATTAGAAATTATGCCGGAAGAAATTAGAAATGTTGCAAAATATTATCAGGATTTAAGAAATCGAATCACAAATCCAAATCTGACTTATAATGAAATTGAAAGTGCCGCTATGTTAAACGGTTATCTTCCTGACCAGCCTTTTTCGAAAATAGTTGAAAAAGGTCAATGGTCTTATATTGGAAATGGGTTTTATATGAGAGATCTCCCTATTGTATATCCAAAATCTGTAATTGAAATTTACAGGCCGTTTTATTTAAATTCACTGAAAGATGAAAAAGGAAGACTGACATCGCTTGAGAATGACGGCAGTAAAGTTGAAATCACATATGATGATGACCCCGGAAAAGACATAATTACTTTAGACGGTAAAAATTATCCTATCTGGAGATTTAAGTCTATAAAATTGACCGGTTCCAATCCCGGAGAAGAACTTATTCTTGACAATCCGGGATGGGCTGTGAAAGATAAAGGAGAACCGCTGAAAAATTCAGGACAGAGCTTTATGGATTTTCATTCACAGGGTGACCCCATATATAGTGAATACATTCAAAGAATAAATGAGGTAAAAAATGATATGAAAAATATGGACGAATATAAGAGTCAGAAGAAAAGCCAGTCGGGACAAGGAAGTAAAGGTGATGAAGATTGGGAAAGCAAGCACATTAATAAAGGTATGAAGGCAGCATTAGACCCGCTGAATAAAAAGGACCAGGAAAGCTGGATTAGAAAACATTTGAATATGGTTTCGGATTGGTGGAATAATTCATCCGGAGCTCTTGCAGGAGAAGAAAATAATGATAACGGTGGCAAGAATGCTGATATTTCCAGAACACCGGCGGTACCTGCGACTAACGGTATGCAAAGGTTAATACCATCCGGAAGAAGCGCAGAATGATTTATTTATAAATTATATTTATCGGAATTTATAGTTAAAACCTCCGGTGAATCCGACATAACTTGTAGGACTTACTGCAGTAAAAATATAATGATATTTCCCTTTGGCTGCAAATTCGATTTGCTGACTAAGGGGGAACAGTACTCCAATTCCGGCATTCAATCCAAAACTTGTTGTACTGCTTGAATATGTTAATCCACCACTCGTATAGTTTACACCGAAAGTGTATCCTCCGATTAATGCTTCAATAAAAAATTTCTGTTTAGCCGGCATCAGATTAAGTCTTATTCCTCCGGAAGATTCTAAAGTATAATAACTATAGTTCGAAACTAAGTTTCCTGCGTTTTTTAATGAAAGGAAAGAGTATCCGATATCAGCGACAACATCTATATTTTTATCAACAGGGTAATAACTTTCAACCCCTACTGTTGGAGATAAGTTAAACCCGTCCGCAAATGTTCCGGTCGGAATAATCACACCGCCGAATATTCCAAGAGTAAGATTTTGCTGAGCAAAGTTCAACGCAGGAATAAAAGTTAATAATGTCAAAACAAGTAATAATTTTTTCATAACAATTTTAATAAATTTACATTGATAAATTATTGGAATATAAATTTTAATTTAAAAACAAGTAAATACATTTTTTATACCCGATAAATCCAATAAATTAATTACGCGATTCTATCTTTTCCGATATGTCACTTTTATGGTCATTGTAACTTCTTTTCCCTTTGCATCCTCCTGGGTAAATGTCACATCCTCAGTCATAACATTTCCTTCCATAGCTAATACAATCGAAGCAGATGATGTCAATGTTCCGCCTTTAATTTTCAGAATATTGCTGTCTATTTTCCCTTCGAAAAATCCTGCATCCATTATTCCAAAGTCATCAAAAGTCCATTGTTTATAATTTCCTTCCTTGTTGGCGGTCATTAAAGCCATAGATTTGAATGTAAACCCCTTAGGACCGAAAGTCGTTATTTTCATTTCCAGATATTGATGGTTCAATATCCAGTTAATTTCTGCTTCATCGTGCCATTTCATTCCCATATATTCATATTCATCTGATACCCAGGAACCCTCGCAGGATTTCAGAAAGGCATTATCAACTGCAGGTGGAAGCTTCATTTCCTGAGAATAGGAATTTAATGCGATAAGAAATAATACTGAAGCAAGTATAATAATGTTTTTCATTTGTTTAAAATTTAAATTATAATTCATTTTCAATATTAAAAATAATGCTGTTCATTAACAATAAACCTTTATAATAAAATTCCGGAAAGAAAGGTAATTCATGCATTTATTTAATTTGAATTTACTTACAAATATATAGTTGTTAAATTCTTTTATAAAGGGTTATTGCTGAAATATTTTAATTCCCGGGAAATTTTTATATTTGATAAAGAGATAAATTATTCTTTAACAGTCTGAAATATTAATTTAAATTTATTTTTTTGAGAATCTGTAGTGCTATAATATTTTTGTTTCTTATTTTAGCTTGTTCAAATCAGGGATTTTCTCATCAAAAACCGCAGTTGAGCATCGAAGATGGATTGAACGATCTCTATAACGTAAGACTTGAAGAAGCTGAAAATAAATTTCACTCTTATGGTATATTATATCCGGACGATATTAAGGGATTTTTTTTCGAGTCTATTGTTTATTTTTACCGTGCAGCTGCTACCGGGGATGAAAATTTATATAATAAATACATCGAACTCTCGGATAAAGTGATAGATAAATGTGAAGAACAACTGGAATTAAATGATAATAATATTGATGCACTATATATCAGCGGGGCTGTACACAGTTACCGTTCTTTAATTATGCTGTATTTGAATAAAAGCCTGCTTAAAGCCGCAGATAATGGTAACAAAGGGTACAGAACTCTTAAAAACATCGTAAAAAATCATCCCGATTATTATGAAGCCTATATGGGACTAGGATTATTTAAGATTGCATTAGGCTTTGTTCCGGATAAATACAAATGGCTGCTATCTCTTATCGGGATAGACGGAGATATTAAGGATGGAATCCAGATGCTCAGAACTTCAGCAGAAAAATCAAGATACAACAGAGTTGAATCTAAAGCGTTTCTCGTGGTATTTTTAATGAGAGAAAAAGAGGAAAAAAATACCGAGTCACTTGATATTGTAAACAGCCTCGTAAATGAATATCCGGAAAGCCCTGTGTTCAGGGAAGTTTACGGGAGCTTGCTGATGCAGATTTGCAAGATTGATGACGCCGTTAAACAGCTGAACAAGGCGCTTGAATTAAATACGAATTCTATGCAGAATGAAATTAAGAAAGGTATTTATTCAATGCTGGGCACTGCTTATTTCAGAAAAAATGATTTCAAGAATGCAATTCTTAACCTGGAAGAATCATTTAAATATGTTCAGGAACAAGACAGGTATAATACTACGATTTATCTTCTTGCGGTTAGTTATGAAATGCTGGGCAGGAGAGATATAGCAATAGAAAAATATAAGGCTTCCAGAAACAAATATATTGATGAAAAAGACGGCGAACCTGAAAAACTGTTTTATCGATATTCCAATGAAAGAATATTATCCCCTATTAATGAACTCGACTCACTTACCACAATTGCCGTTAACGAAAGAGAAGAAGGTCTGTACGACGAATCCCTGAATAGTTTTAAAAATATTGAAGAACATAAATGGCTTGAAAAATATAACAATGATGACGCTAACATAAGATATTTTTATGAACTGGGGGTCCTGTATAATTTCAGAAAAGAAAATGATAAAGCTGTTGATTGTTTTAATAAATGCGTTAAGCTGAATCCCCCCACTGAAATCTGGCTGATTCCTCATTCATATTTTGAACTAGGTAAAATTATATTACAGAGGCGGTAACAGAGAAACTGCTGAGAAAATGTTTGATAAAATCTACGACTACAAGGATTTTGATTTCCGTGATTTTCTTGAGTTGCGGCTGAGGAATTTCCTTGGTAAATAAATATTGGGAAACTAATTATTGAAAAATAATCAGATAAAAATTAAATTATAGAATAAATGTGTGCATAAAAAAATCCCCTCTGCGAATGCAAAGGGGATTTAAAAATGCTTTTCAGTTTTTTGATAAACTAATAAAGAACTAAAAAAATACAGGCCATGAATTATTTAACAAACATCATTTTCTTGATATCTGTAAAATCACCTGCCTGGATTTTATAATAATAAATTCCGCTTGCAAAATTCTTATAGAAATTTGCATCGAATTCAACCTGATACTCTCCTTCGGTTTTCATTCCTTTCACAAGTGTTGCGACTTCTTTACCGATTACATCATATAATTTAATCTGAACATATCCGGCTTTTGCAAGTGAATACCTGATAATTGTTGTCGGATTAAACGGATTAGGAAAATTTTGTGATAGCGAATACGTAATTGATTGCGTATTGTCATTCCTGACGGAAGTTACTGTTCCGAACGGAAAGTTTGTGTTGAATGGTCTGGTGGAATAATATGCAATTACCTGATTCGTATCCGTAATTCCAAGATTTACATTTTGTAATGAGGTTGCAGAAGAAGTTGTTTTTGCAACAAGGATTAATGTTCTCAAAGAGTCGAGAAACTTGAACTTTAAAGAGTCAAATGTTAAAGGTCCTGTTGTAAATGGAATTGATTTAAGTTTTATATCCCCGTTACTCACAAGATTATTTTTATCTTTGTCCCAATACAAATCGAACGATGTAATCTGAGTTGATGTTGCGTTGGTAGTCATACCGAATTTAACCATCTTTAAAGAGCCAAGTTGAGGATTGACTGTGGTTGAAATTTTTATACCGACAAGTTCCTTCGCAGTATCATTTGGAGCAAGAGTATTGCTTATTAACATGTTACTTCCGCCATTAATACCCGCAAGCGTAAATTTTGGGGAAGTAGTAGCCGCAAGAATGTCTATTCTTCCTGCACCATATCTGTAATCTTTTCCCGGGTCGCCTTTTTCAACTGCCGTGAGTTCAAGAATTTTATCAATATCTCTCGGCAGATATTCCGGGCAGATTGAAAGCAGCAGTGCAACTGCTCCTCCTGCATGAGGAGTAGCAGATGATGTTCCTCCGAATGTTCCATATCCTGTTCCGGAACTTACATAAGTTGAAGTTGAACCTTCTCCCGGTGCTGAAACGTCGGGTTTAAGTAATCCCATGGAATCAGGAATTTCTACAGGTGCTACACGACTATATGGATAATCTTTATGATTCGAATCTATTGGATATGTATACGTACCCCACAATGCCCAGTTTCCCCATGTTGCGGGACCGTAGGGAGACGATGAATTAATAATATCGGTAGCACAAGTAACATTACCTATACCAATTACTCCGCTTAGATTTCCTATCTTTAACTGGTCAGGGTGTCTCCAGGGTGCAGGGCAATTTCCTGCAGTAGAAATGTTTAGAGGAATTCCATTACTGTTTCCATCGTTACTCGTTGAATTTGTGTGAACCATTCCCCCTGCAAGAGACATGTCGGTTATTAATCTCATTGCAGAATAATCGGGTTTTGGACTCATATACCATTTCCAGCTGAGTGAACTTGTAACAATATCAACTCCCATCTGGAATGCGTATTGAAACGCTGCCATTTGCTGAGTTTGACCTGAACCATTTCTCATCAGCAGGCATTTTGCTTCGGGGGCTACACCTGTTTGTGTTCCGCCAGTTCCGTCACCTATTACGTGACCGAGTGTCGCAGAGCCGTGGGAAGCAGTTGTAATATTATAATTATTTGTTGTATAATCCCAGCCAATAAGGTCATCTATTTTTCCGTTTCCGTCGTTATCAATTCCATTCAGGTCTCCCGCATCAAATACGGAGGTTGTCCCTGAACCCCAGATAATTGTTTTTCCATTATTATTCGCATCTTCTCCAAGATTTTGATAAACACCGTTCACAAGGTCGGGATGCTTCCACCAGAAACCATCGTCTGCATTTGCCACCAATGCACCCTTACCTTTATTGCCCAACAGCCAGCAATCGTCTGCATTCATTAATACAACCCCTATTTCAGCAGCATCGGGACTTAAAGCATTCCAGATTGAGGAAAGAGCATCAGGCTTAGAATCATAAAGCATTTCTACGGGGTATTCCGCATCATAGCAAATCATCTGAACATTATTAAAATCATTCGCAATTGAATTAATCAAATCCCGGGAAGCTTTCAGCGCAATAATATTATTCATCCAGATAATTTCAAAGCCATCAATAGTTTTTTGTTTTTGCATGCTTTCAAGATATACCCTCACTTCATTTTGAGAGATACGAGAGAAATTTTGCAATCGTTCAATAACAATTCTTCGTCGTTCCTGTTTCGGTGTATCGTAGCTGATAAAATCAAAATCTTTCAGATTAAGATGATTATTGAAAATAATATAAACAGGAATTTTCTCCATTGGAGATGACCTCATCATTTTTTCTTTCAAGTCTGAATGAATCTTAGATTCATCCGCTCTGGAAATCTGAAAGAAGAAAAAAAGGAGCGAGAAAATTATAATTAATTGTTTCATAATTTTATGCTTAAAGTTTGAAAAAAATATCCCAAATCTATTTATTGATAATGTAATAAATTCAATTCTAATAAAAAGTTTAGAAATTCAGTCGAACTATTTTAGGAGTTCCCCATTCCCGAATTCCCGTTAAATGACGGGACAGGCAGGGGATAGGGGACCAGATGATGATTAAATTCATAATTACGCAGAGTCCTTTAGCGAATAAATTCGCTGAAGAGACTCTGGTAAAAAAATTTTAAGAGTTCCCCATCAGGGGGACTGTGAAAAGAGTTAGAATCTATTACTGTTAGCTCTGACAAATAAGTTTGTCTCTTGCATATTGTAAATTCACGGAATACTTTACCGACCTTTCATGTCCAATGTCTCTACAAATGCTTCTATAAATCTTACTAAATTATTCTCTTCTACGTATTCATCTATAGATTCTGGGAATAATACTTTTTGATTTCGTTCTATGCCTTTGATATATCGCATTGTGTTTTGATTTGTTTATCTTCAAAACAATTAATTTCCATATTTCGTTTTCACACAGCCTCAGGGGATGGGGAACTAGAGGAAAAAATGTTGGAATCGGGATGATCTAGTCGAATCTTATAAAGCGCAGAGTCCTTTAGCGAATAAATTCGCTGAAGAGACTCTGCTAAAAAAGAAAAAAAATAAACGCAACCTAAAGAGTTGCGACTACGGATAAAAGAAAATTACTCTTCCAATGTGGAAATATTTCCCGGGTCTTCACCAAGAGCACGGGATTTCAGGACACGGCGCATTATTTTTCCGCTTCTTGTTTTTGGAAGAACATCCACAAATTCAACATTCTCAGGTTTAGCAATTGGTCCTACTTCGTGACCTACGTGCAAAATCAATTCCTCTCTCAGCGCTTCAGATTTTTCAAAACCGGCTTTCAATATTACAAAAGTATAAATAGCATTACCTTTTATTTCGTGTGGTAATCCTATTGCTGCTGCTTCTGCCACAGCAGGATGGCTTACAAGGGCACTCTCAATTTCTGCTGTACCGAGCCTGTAACCTGATACCTTGAGGACATCATCTGTTCTGCCGATTATCCAGTAATATCCGTCATCATCTCTCTTTGCCGAATCCCCCGTTAAATAATATCCTGGATATTTACTCCAATATTTTTCTATATATTTGTCCGGGTCATTATAAATAGTTCTCATCATAGCAGGCCAGGGAGTTTTTATAACAAGAAAACCTTCTTCATTATTTTTAACAGGATTTCCATCTTCATCTAATATATCTATTTCTAATCCCGGGAAAGGTTTTGTTCCGGAGCCGGGTTTTAAAGGAACTGAAGGTGTCGGGGTTATCATAAACATACCGGTTTCAGTCTGCCACCATGTATCCATTATTGGGCAAATTCCTTTTCCAATTACACGATGATACCATTTCCAGGCTTCGGGATTGATTGGTTCTCCAACCGTACCAAGCAAGCGAAGTGAAGATAAGTCGTGCCTGTTTGGCCAGGCATCACCGAATCGCATTAATCCCCGAATCGCAGTCGGAGCCGTATATAAAATTGTTATACCATATTTTTCTACAAGCTGCCACCACCTGTTCGGGAATGGAAAATTCGGAGCACCTTCATACATAAAAGATGTAGCGCCGGTAAGCAATGGTCCATAAACAATATAGCTGTGACCCGTAACCCAGCCGGGGTCTGCCGCACACCAGTATCTGTCTTCATCATTGATATCAAAAACATATTTTAATGTCGAGTAAATTCCTACCATATAACCTCCCTGCGTATGAAGCACGGCTTTTGGTTTACCCGTCGTTCCGGATGTGTATAACAAATAGAGAGGGTCTTCAGCATCCAATTCAACAGCATCACATTTTGTATTTATTATGGGAAGATTAATCAGCTCGTGATACCATAAATCTCTTCCGTATTCCATATTAACAGGTTCACCTGTTCTTTTTATTACTAAAACACTTTCCACTGAGGCTGCTCTTTGCAAAGCTTCATCGGCAATTGCTTTTAAATGAACAATTTTCCCCCGTTGAAACGCTCCGTCGGCTGTAATAAGAACTTTCGAATGACTGTCTTCCAGCCTTTCGTGCAATGCTTCAACTGAAAATCCACCATAGACAACAGAATGTACAGCGCCAATTCTTGCACAAGCCAGCATTCCAATTGCAAGCTCGGGTATTCTTCCCATATATAAAGTTACCCTGTCACCTTTTTTGATACCAAGGCTTTTAAGAACATTTGCAAATCTGCTTACTTCCCTGTGTAAAGCAAAGTAAGAATATGACCTGTAATCACCTTTCTCTCCTTCCCATATTAAAGCAACTTTATTTTTACGGTGATTCTTCAAATGTACATCGAGACAATTATAAGCGATATTAGTCTTACCGCCTGTAAACCACTTATAGAATGGTTTTTTAGAATCATCCAGAACCGTGTTCCATTTTTTAAACCAATGAAGTTCTTTGGCTTCTTTTGCCCAGAATTCCTCGAGATTTTCATTAGCGTATTTCCTTATTTCTTCCCAGGATTTTTTTCCTGAAGATTTGACAATTTCTTCAGAGGGATAAAACACTTCACCGGTTAATTTTTCCATGTCCTTAATTTTTTATTTAGTTAAACTATTATAATAACAAAACCATATTTATTAATGTTTCTATGATTCTGTTAATCAAACAAAATTCATTTAAAATATTCAAATCAATTTAATTTGGCAAGAGTTTTATTAAAATATGTTTTATTTTGTGTTTGACACAAAAACGGTATCAGGAATTTTACTTTTCCCCTAATATTGGAAAAATAAAAATGGCAGAAAGATACTCAATTAATAAATTATATCAGGAATAAAAATTGAATATGAAAAGAGTTGTTTTTTTATTTATCGTATTGAGCACTGTTTCAACATTATTCGGTCAATTCAATAATGATTTGAAAAAGTATTATTCGGACAAAGCCGGAGTTATGACTGATTCTGTGCTTAACAGTAATAAGCTTTATCTTGATACATTATATCTTGATTTTGACAGCACATTCAAATCAATAACAATCGATTACGATACATATTACAGGGACTCTGTTTATCTTGTTACTAAAGATTCTATCAACTCTTTACGGCTCGACTCACTTAACATAATGTCATCCCTTCTTAAAAGCAGAATCAGTGCACTTTATACTGCATTTAAAGATTCTTTAAGACCATTCTTCACAGAATTTGAATCCGCGGTAAGAAATAGCAAGCAGGAATATTCGTCCTGTGATGATTGCGAAGAAGTTGAAGATTATTACGACCGGCTTGATGAATATGACGATGTGCTGGACAGTGTTTCATCCGATTTTCAGGATAATTCATTTTCATTATATGATTCATTAGAGTCTGCACTAACTGATTCGGCGGGTGTTTATATGGATTCAATTTATAATTATGCACAGACATTGCAAGAGAATCAGTTTGACGAAGATGAATTAAAAGATGATTCGGAGAAAATAATTTCTGAAGGAAACTCTTTTGATGAAAATTATTCAAAAATCTCAATTGATGCAGCTTATCAGAATCATGTTGCTTTCAGAGGAAGAGATAATGGAATTTATCAGAATTCATTCTCTCCGTCATTTACTTTTGAACATTCTTCGGGACTCGGTGCATCAGCGATATTTTATTTTGTAAACAAAACACAAAAAGTTTTTGATGAATTTGATTTAAACGCTTATTTTGATTTTGATATCACAAATAATCTGAATGCTGATATATCCTATACCCGCTATTGGTTCGGGGACAGCAGTAATAATGCAAAGTCGGTATTTCAGAATACATTGTCCGGTGACTTGACATACGATCTTGATTACGTTTATTTTGCTACTTCCCTATTTATGGATTTTTCAGGAAGCCAGTCAGAGTTTGGAATCCTTCTCGGAGCTGCTGCACCTGTTACTTTGTCCGAAAAATTTATTGGCGGCATACTGGGAACGGAACCTTCCATATATGCTACATTCGGCGAACAAAACAGTTTCTTTATATCAGGAAGAAGAAATAGAAGAGGAGTAACAATCCTTGCTCCGGGAAAGAACAGTTCATTCGGTGTAATGGATTATGAAATTACTTTACCTCTGATTTACACAACAAAATACCTGTCTGTAAAACCTTATGCTACATTGATAGTGCCATTAAATGTACTGGATAACAGCACAAGAAATCCATTTGTGAATTTTGCAATTGAAGTTTCAGTACCTTTCAATCTTAAATGGTAAAAAAGTAAGAGGTAAAAAGTAAGACAGGATTAACGGGATAATGAAAGTTCGTTAAGTTAATTAAGTTCATTAAGTAATAAGAAAAAACTTAGATAGGATTAACCGGATAAACTGAGGGGAAATTATTCATTTTCGAAGTATTTTCTTTTTTCGATTTCATGTATTAAATATGTCCGGATGTCTGAGATGGATTCATTCCCTTTCATTTTTTCAGCCCATATTTCTAAAAACTCAATTGAGAGTTCCGTTCCGGGTGTTAAAATCTTAAAAAACTTCGATTTCCCTTCTTCGCTTTCACCTGATTTAACACCGAATTCGTTTACTGCATCGCTGTAGATTTTTTCCCAGGTTTCAATATTTTCTATAATTTCAGTCATTTTAGTCATTTTATATTTTAACTGTTTTTTTTGTTCTTTTGTTTCACAGGGGATAAAGAAAGTTAATTAAGTTCGTTAAGTAATCACAGGTAAACGGCAAGATTCACCCCCACCTGTTAAAATGATTCAGAAAGTAAGTCAGGATTAACAGGTTTACGTTTCCACTGGTTATTGAAAAGGGGATTATTCATTTCTTGGTTTTTTGATGCGAAGATTTTGATTAAATTGATTTTTAATTTATATTTATTTATTGATAAATACACATAAACAAAGAGAAAAAGCGGTTTTAGTCTGCTTTACGAATAAAAGGGAAAGAAGCATTTTAACGCAAAAGGAAATTCTGGAAGAGCTGAGTTTTCTGGCAGAAACAGCCGGAGCAAATGTCGTAAAGACTTATTTCCAGGAAAAGGATGCTTATGATTCAAGATTCGTTATCGGAAAAGGAAAGGTGGAAGAGATTTCAATTTATGCAGAAGCTAATGATATTTCACTTGTCATATTCGAGAATGAACTGGGATATACACAACTCCGAAACCTTGAGGAGAAAATCAAATGCAAGATATTAGATAAATCAAATCTTATACTTGATATATTTGCACAGAATGCAAGGACATCGCAGGCGAAGCTTCAGGTTGAGCTTGCACAGCTTGAATATCTTTTACCAAGACTTACAAGGCAATGGACACACCTTTCAAAGCAATACGGCGGAATCGGAACGAAAGGTCCGGGAGAAACTCAGATTGAAACTGACAGAAGATTAATCAAGACAAAGATATCAACTTTAAAAAGCAAACTGAAAACCATCGACCGGCAAAGAAAAACTCAGGCAGAAGAAAGAAAGAACTATATAAGACTGACACTGGTGGGCTATACAAATGCCGGAAAATCAACACTGCTGAACCTTCTGACAGACTCTGATGTGTATGTAGAAAATAAACTTTTTGCGACGCTGGATACTTCCACACGGGCTTTAAACTTATCAAGAGCAGGCAGAAATCTAACAGCGAGATTTCCGAAAAAAGTTTTGATTTCCGATACAGTGGGATTCATAAGGAACCTGCCGCACAACCTTATAGAATCATTCAAATCAACACTCTCTGAAGTTGTGGAATCGGATATACTTCTGCACGTAATTGATATATCAAATTCGAATTTTGAAGAGCAGATTTCGGTTGTTAATGATACATTAAAAGACATAGGCGCCGAACACAAAAAAACCATTAATATATTTAATAAAGTAGATAAACTGCACGACAAAGAAATCATAAAAGAAATAAAACATAAATATCCGAAATCGGTGACTATATCAGCATCAAAAGGAATAAATCTTAATTCACTGGTCGAAACCTTAAAGAACGAAATCAGTGAAAACAATATCGAGAAGACAATAAGGCTTAAGCCGGACAATTTCAAAGGTCTGAATGAGGTTTACAAACTTGCAAACGTGAAGGAAGTGAAGTATTTTAAAACAGCAATCAGAATAAAATTAGAAACGAACAAAAAAAATATATTACAATTAGAAAAACTATTATAAACGGTTATGGAAAATTCAATTTATAAAGGTGTAGATTACTATTTGATTGACGATTTATTAAGCGATGAAGAAAAGTCTATAAGAGATACAGTGAGGGATTTTGTGACGAAGGAAGTGATTCCGATTATAGAGAAATACAATCAGGAAATGAAATTCCCGATGCAGTTAATTCCTAAGATGGCAGAACTCGGGGTTCTGGGACCAACGATTCCGCTGGAATACGGGGGAATGGGAATTAATAATATTGCATATGGATTGATAATGCAGGAGCTGGAACGGGGCGACAGCGGAGTGCGGAGCTTTGCTTCGGTACAGTCCGGGCTTGTGATGTACCCAATTTATCAAATTCGGAACTGAAGAGCAGAGAAAAAAATATCTTCCAAAGCTTGCATCTGCGGAGATGATTGGATGCTTCGGATTAACGGAGCCGGATTTCGGAAGCAATCCCGGAGGAATGATAACGAAGGCGGAAAAAGTTTCGGGCGGATATCTCCTGAATGGTGCAAAAATGTGGATTACGAACGGAACTATTGCAGATGTTGCTGTAGTCTGGGCGAAACTGGATGGAAAAGTACGGGGCTTTCTTGTCGAGAAAGGAACGAAGGGATTTTCCGCACCTGAGATGAGAGGAAAATTATCTTTAAGAGCATCGGTGACTTCCGAGCTGGTTTTTGAAGATTGCCTGATTCCCGAAGAAAATATTTTGCCCGGAAGCGGCGGATTGAAATCCCCGCTTATGTGCCTGACGCAGGCGAGATACGGTATTGCGTGGGGAGTGATTGGAATGGCGATGCATTGCTATCACACGGCATTGCAATATTCGCTTTCGAGAATTCAATTCGGAAAGCCGATTGCATCATTCCAGATTACACAGGAGAAACTTGCATATATGCTGACGGAAATTACAAAAGCACAGCTTTTGAATTTGAGACTTGCACAAATGAAGGATGCAGGAACAATGAGACCTCAGCAAGTTTCAATGGCGAAGAGAAATAATTGTGAAATTGCAAAAACCATTGCGAGCATGGCAAGAGAAATGCTAGGAGCAAATGGAATTCTGGATGAATACCCGATAATGAGGCATTTGAATAATATTGAATCTGTTAAGACATATGAGGGTACACACGAAATGCACACACTGATACTTGGCGAAGATGTAACGGGAATAGGAGCGTATGAAAATTAAAAATTAAGAATTAAAAATTAAAAATAAAGAAAGAATTTAATCCCACACCTGAAGTGGGAAGTGCGCAAAGGGCGCTAAGAGAATTAATAATTAGTAATTAATAATTAATAATTAAAAATAAAAAGCAAGTAGTAAGTAGCTAGTAGTTAGTAGTCGAAACAATAAAAAATTGCTAAAGTAGGAAGTAAACCGCAAAGGGCGCTGAGAAAATAAAATAAAAAAAAAAGAGAAATAGATTAAAAGAAAAATACAATAGAATAAAATGAAGGTTTTTGCTATACCGGTATATTATAAGAGTAATTTAATTCAGAGGATTAAAAAGCTGAGGGAGGATAATGACCCGAGAAAGAAGGATTATTCTCCGACGAAACTGGATTTCGGTCCTGTGATATTTTATCTTGCACGGCATTTTGGATTTTGTTACGGAGTGGAGAACGCAATAGAAATTTCATACAAGGCACTTGAGGAAAATCCCGATAAAAGAATTTTTCTGCTGAGTGAAATGATTCATAATCCGGAAGTAAATGCTGACCTGATATCCAGAGGAGTGAAATTTATTATGGATACCTCAGGCAGGCAATTGATTGACTGGAGCAAGCTTACGGGAAATGACGTTGTAATTGTTCCTGCATTCGGCACAACAGTTGAAATTCAGAATAAGATAAATGAAATCGGAATAAATACATTGCAGTATGATACAACCTGCCCTTTTGTGGAAAAAGTATGGAACAAAGCAACATCACTCGGAAAATCTGATTATACGATAATAGTTCACGGAAAAAATAAACACGAAGAAACAAGGGCTACATTTTCTCACAGCAAAGAAAATGCACCCACTGTGATTGTGAGGGATATTGAAGAAACAAAACTTTTATGCGATGTGATAACAGGAAAAATAAAAAAAACAGAATTTTACAAATTATTTGACGGCAAGTATTCGGCGGGATTTGACCCGGATATGCATTTACAAAAAATAGGGGTGGTGAACCAGACAACGATGCTTGCGACAGAAACGCAGGCAATTGCTGACTGCCTGAAGCATGCGATGCAGGAAAAATTCGGAGAGAAAAATTTAAAAGAACACTTTGCGGATACACGCGATACACTATGCTATGCGACACACGACAATCAAAATGCAACATATGCTTTGCTCGAGCTAGATGCAGACCTTGCAATAGTTGTGGGAGGATATAATAGTTCAAACACTTCTCATATTGTTGAACTATGCGAAGAAAAATTAAGCACGTATTTTATTTCTTCTTCAGAACAAATATTATCCCGCGAAAAAATATCGCATTATAATTTTCACAAAAATGAAAATTTAACGACTGAAAATTATCTTCCTGAAAAGACTCCTGTGAAGATTATCCTGACAAGCGGTGCTTCCTGTCCGGATGCGATTGTAGAGGCAGTGATGCAAAAGATACTATCATTTTATGAGGAGGTAAAATCTTCTGAGGAAGTGATTTCAGAACTGATAGTTCGGAATTAATTCATTAAAGCATAAACGATAATATTCGCTCCCATTCTCATTGCTTCTTCACGTTTTTCGGGCGGGTCCTGATGTTCCTCTGTATCTGCCCAGCCGTCTGATATATTGGTTTCATAAGTATAGTACATGCACATTCTGCCATTCCGGTATATAGCAAATCCCTGTGCGGGTTTTCCGTCGTGCTCGTGGGTTTTGGGCAAGCCGTGAGGAAAATTGAAATGAGAGTTATATATTTTATGGTCAAACGGCAATTCCTTCATTTCGTCATTCGGAAATAACCTTTTCATTTCCTTTCTGAAAGAATCATCCATTCCATAGTCATCATCAGCATATAAAAATCCTCCGGAATCGCAATATTTTCTTAAGCGCGCAAGTTCAACATCTGTAAAGTCAATAATACCGTGACCTGTAATCATTATAAAAGGGTAATTAAAAATTTCATCCGATGCTACATCCACGGCATAGAAGTCAGGTTCCCCGACATCAATCGTTGTATTTTGTTTTAGAAATTTCATCATATTGATTTCGGCTGAAGGGTCATTATACCAGTCTCCACCCCCTGCATATTTCAGCCTTGCCAGTTTAAATGTAGATGTGCCTTTCTTTTCCTTTACAGACTGAGGAAACAGCAGGCTTGTAATTAAAAAACCTATTGCAAAAAATAAAATAAATTTTTTCATTTCAAAATAAATTAAAGAAAATAACAGTAAGATAACAGAGAAAATAAAAAAGAGATAATTAGTAATTAATAATTAGTAATTAATAATAAGGAGCAAAAATAAAAAACAAAAATAAAAATAAGAAAGAATTTAAATACAAAAGATACTGAGATTGGAGGACTGTGAGCACCAACAAGGGAATAAACTTTCCCCGAATTTTTACACTTTTATACTTTTTGTTAAATGCTTATTTTATTCTTAATGGGTTTATAATTAATTCAATAAAAGGTTATGAGGTTAATAGTCAAATTTATTGTTTTATTCTTATCGTGGTTATTCATATCTGCAAGTGTAAACGCACAGGAAAATGTGAAGTTTAGTGTCTTTGGTGGTGCCGGATTCAGCTTTTACAATGTGAAATATGATTTTAATGTAAAAGGCATAGACACAAGTTATAATTCAAAAAACAGATTTTCATTTGAAGCCGGACTGAGTGCAAGATATGATTTTGCAAAGTTTGCCGGAATAAGAGGCGAAGCGCAGTTTATCAGGAAAGGCGGGTCTATAGCCACAAACAGGATTTATGGTCAGGATATCACTGCCGTAACAAGGAATTATGTTACATATCTTGATTATATTCAGATTAGCCTTCTTCCTCAATTGAATTTTCACACCGATATAAATTCCATGTTTTATTTTACTACAGGAGGCTATGCATCTTTTAATATTGGTGCCAATGAATCTGTAACCGAAACCACGACGCTGCAAATCAGAACTTATGATAAAGATATTTCGAATTCCATAAAAAAGACGGATGCCGGGATAGTAGTGGGCGGAGGCTTTGAATCTGTAAATACAAGCCAGCATGGAGTAACCATAGACCTGCGATTCTGCATCGGGCTTGTAAATTCATTCAATGATAATTTTTCAGGAGATAAACTGAAAATGAAAAATTATGCATTAAGCATAAATTTAGGTTATGTATTTTTTTAATATAAAGATTTTTAAAATGAAATTTGGAAAAATTAAATCAGTTATCATTTTTTTCGTTTTATTGGTTTTAATAGTTTATACCGGCTGCAAGGAAAATCCATTGACAGAGGTTTCAATCTACAATGGTCCCTGGAAAATTGATATGAGTTATAATAATTCTTCAACTTACCGGGAGGCATCCATTCTGATTAAAGATGATGGTTCTTTTTGCAATAAAATATTTATCTATCCCGGCAATGCATATTTATTTATTCAGGGAAACATAAATATTAATGGGGATTTTACGGCACAGTTCAGCGATTCCTGCGGAGTAAACCTGACGGGTTTGGTTTCGGGAAATTTTTCAGAATCGGCGGGAATTACGATAGGTAATGGGGGCTGGAATGATACATTACGAAGTTCATCTGCAATTGGAACCTGGATTGCGAGGCGGAATTAGATTTTTTTTAATTATTAAATTGCATAAAATTGTATAGAACTTGAGCAAACTATTAAACCAATTCAATGCTCAAAGATAAAAATCTGAAAAAAGAAAGAGCCGACATTACAACAGAAGAAACAAATTTTTTAAAGCTTGCCGATAATATACCCGGAGTAATTTATCTTGCAAAAAACGACATCCGTTTTTCAATCAAATACCTTAATAAATATGTTGAAAAACTGACAGGTTATTCCAGGGATGTTTTCCTGAAAGGGAGACTATACCCTACAGATATTATGCATCCGGACGATTTAGAGCGGATTATGGAAGAACTTAACCAGGCTGTAACAGAAAAAAGAACTTATAATATCAGGTACAGGGTAAGAAACAAAAAAGGAAAATACTTCTGGGTGGCAGATATCGGAGTTTGCTTATTTGATGCCGATGGTAAACTGGAATATATACAGGGTTTTTGGTATGATATTTCAGATAGAGTATTGACTGAACAAGCCCTTAAAACAAGCGAAGAAAAATACAGATATCTTGTGGAAAACGAACCTGTTGCAGTGACAAGGCTCAGATTATCAAATAAAAAATATGAAACAGTAAATAAAGAATTCACAAGACAATCGGGATATACGCTCGATGAATTCAACAGTCTGTCTGACCAGGAACTTATTGAAATGATTTATACTGAAGACCGGTATATGATATTCAAGTTCTTCAAAGAATGGCAGGAGGAAGGCTATAAAGGTTTGAAACAAATCGAATACAGAATAATCAATAAAGATAAAAAAATTGTCTGGCTGAGAACAATACTGTATTCGGAATTTTCGGAAAACGGCGAAGTGGAATTTTTAAACCAAATCTGTATAGACATAACAGAAAGAAAAAACACCGAGCAAAGCACTTAAGACGAGTGAAGAAAAATACAAAACATTTATCGAACAGGCAAGCGACGGTATTTTCAGGATTGGTATGGATAAACCGTTTAAAGTTGGGGAGTCATTTGAAAATTTCCTTGACCACTTTTACAAATATTCCTACCTGTCGGAGTGCAACATATCACTTGCCAGGATGTACGGGTATGAAAATAAATCTGACATAACAGGAATGAGAATTGATGTATTTCATGGCGGAACTAACATACCTGAAAATATTAATGCACTAAGGGAACTTTATGATAACAATTTCAGAATAGAGAATGTGGAGACACTCGAGGTTGATAAAGATAATAATAAAAAATATTTCACTAATAATTCATTTGGTGTCATTGAAAATGGCTACCTGTCGGAGTTTTGGGGAACACAAATAGATATTTCGAAAAGCAAAAAAATTGAGCAGGACTTATTAGAATCCAAGCAAAAAGCCGAAGAGGCAAGCCGTGCCAAAACCTCGTTCCTTGCTAATGTAAGCCACGAGATAAGAACACCGATGAACGGAATTTTGGGTATGATACAGCTTCTGGAACTTACGAACGTGAATAAAGAGCAAAGGGAATTCATCAATATGCTTCATTATTCTTCGAACATTCTTCTGAACCTTATAAATGATATGCTTGATTTTTCGAAAATAGATTCAGGAAGGGAAGTATTGTATTGTGATGAATTTGGCGTCAGAAACCTTGTAAACAATATTTTCAATGTATTCAAAATTGAAGCTCTGAATAAAAAACTGGAGTACACTTTAGATTTCACCGGAAAAACCGATTACTCTGCTGAAGGAGATATACAAAAAATCAACCAGATTCTTTCCAACCTGATTTCAAATGCCATTAAATTCACAGAATCAGGGTTTGTGAGAGTTTCCGTTGAAGATAAAATTAAATCAAAAGAGAAATTATCATTAAAAATTACTGTAACAGATTCCGGTATCGGGATACCAAAAGAAAAATTCGATTTATTATTCGAGAGTTTTACACAGCTTGATTCGTCGACAAATAAATCATATAAAGGTACCGGACTGGGCTTATCAATTGTAAAAAAATTAACAGACTTAATTGGCGGAAATATAACACTCGAAAGCGAAGAAGGAAAAGGCAGCCATTTCACTTGTGAGATTCCCCTGAAAATACTCAGCAAAATAGAAAATCCGGACAAGCCGGCAAAAAATATTTTAATAGTTGAAGATGACCTGATAAACCAGAAATTATTCTGCAGTCTTTTATCCAATAAAGATTATAAGTTAGAGGTTGTAGATGACGGCAGTAAAGCATTTGAGTTATTTGAAAAAAAGAAATTTGATTTGATAATTATGGATATACAGCTATTTGGTATGGACGGAATAAAGACCACAAAGTTAATCCGGTTGAAAGAAAATAAGACGGGGGGAAGAATACCCATTATCGGCATAACTGCATATGGTGACGAATATGGGAAGGATGAATGCTTAAAAATCGGAATGGACGATTATCTGACAAAACCCTTTGACAGGGATAATTTTTACGAAATAATAGATAAATTTTTAAAACAACCCGTTTTGAATAACTGACAATATTATTTAATTGGATAGAATTCCGGTAGAATGTTATTCAAAATTTTATAACACTGATTTTACAAATTATTTTAAAATTTAATTATACATTATTATGGCAAACAACATGAAGCCCTATGAGGAAGAACTAAAAAACTTTTCCTGGGATATCTCGAAAAAAGAACTTGGATATAAGGACGGGGATATTATTAATATCGGTGAATACTGTACAGACAGAATTTGCAGGCTTGGAAAAGGTGATAAACTTGGATTTGTATGGGAAGGTCATTCGGGAGAAGTGAAACAATACACTTTTAATGATATGCGGGTAGTTACGAATTCCATAGCTGCCTTTCTAAAAAAACTTGGTCTGAATCCCGGAGACAGAATCTGTTTATTTATGGATAAAGTGCCGGAACTATATCTTGGTTTTTTAGGCATTTTAAAAATGGGAGGAATTGCTCAGCCGCTTTATTCAGCGTTCGGCTCTGAATCACTGCTGACAAGGCTGGAAGATGCACAGACCACCGCAATTATTAACACAGAAGAAACATATTCAGAAAGTAAGAAACCTGATTAATGATTTACCATCTCTAAAACATATTATTTTAGTTGATGATGACGGAAGCAAACCCCTGAGAGAAAGGGAAACTGCTCTTGATATAGATAAAATTGAGAAAGTTGAAAAATTCGATATTTATCCTTCGAAAGCAGAAACGCCTTCCGTACTCCACTATACTTCAGGAACGACAGGTAAACCGAAAGGAGCACAACACGTTCACTATTCAATAATTTCACAGTATATTACTGCAAAATATGTACTCGACCTGAAAGAAGATGACAGATACTGGTGTACAGCGGATCCGGGCTGGGTTACGGGAACTTCATATGGAATTATCGGACCCTGGGCTAACGGTGTGACACAGTACGTAATGGATAAAGGATTCAAAGCAGAGAACTGGTATGAATTTCTTGAAAAATATAAAATCACTGTCTGGTATTCTGCTCCAACTGCAATCCGTTCTCTGATGAAGGAAGGCGATGAGGTAGTAAAGAAATTTGACCTTTCACATTTAAGACATCTTGCAAGCGTTGGTGAGCCATTAAATGCAGAAGCAGTAATATGGTCTGAAAAGGTATTTGGCAAAATGTTCCACGATACATTCTGGCAAACTGAAACAGGAAGTATTATGGTGAGCAACTATCCGGGAATGAAAATAAAGCCGGGCTCGATGGGTAAGCCCTTCCCCGGTATAACTGCAACCGTGGTTGACCTGAAAACATTTCTGCCCCTCGAAAAGAGAGGTATAGTTGGTATGATAGCGGCGAAACCAGGCTGGCCTTCTATGTTCAGAACTTACTGGAATAACGAAATCACATATAAAAGCAAATTTAAAAATGACTGGTATCTCTGCGGAGACAGGGCAAGCATCGATGAAGAGGGTTACTTCTGGTTTGTAGGTCGTGATGATGATGTAATAAATACAGCCGGACACCTGGTAGGTCCCTTCGAAATTGAATCTGCACTGCTTGAACATAAAGCAGTTGCGGAGTCCGCAGTAGTAGGCAAGCCGGACGCAGTCAATATGGAGGTTGTTAAGGCTTTTATTACACTTAAACCGGGAATCAAGCAGGATAAAATGCTTGAACTTGATATAATGAATTTCATTCGGAAAAAACTTTCTCCGCTTGCTATGCCGCAGGAAATTGAATTTGTAAGCTCACTTCCTAAAACCAGAAGCGGAAAAATTATGCGAAGAGTACTCAGGGCAAAAGAATGGGGCGAAGAAATCGGAGATATTTCAACACTTGAAAATGATATGTGATAATAAAAGTCAAAAGTAAATAGTCAAAGGTCAAAAGTAAAAGTTGTATGTCCTTCGAGGAGATTTAAGTAAAAATTTCTTCTCAGAAACAAACAGTAAATTTAGGTAATTTATTAAATATTTTTCAAAACAAATTAACGGAGAAACAAAATGATAAAAGACGTAATCCTCGAATATGTAAGGGGTGAATACATTGAAGAAGGAGATGACCGAGAACTCACATACGATACACCTCTGATTTCAGGCGGTATTGTTGATTCATTCTCAATGGTCTCTTTAAAAGTATTTCTTGAAACAAAATATAATATTTCCATACCGGATGCAAAAGCAACACCGGAAGCATTCGACAGCGTTAATAACATTGTTACATTACTGAAAGAATTCAATATCGAATAAAATTATTTTTTTAATCCGCGGGCATACATTTTATCGGTGTTATCTGCGTGCTAAATAATCAAAGGAGGTACCATGGCATTTTCAACTGAAGCCAGAAATATTTTCAAAAACCAAATTAATGATTTAAAATCCGGAGGAATATTTAAAGAAGAGCGCGCAATCTGCTCACCTCAGGATTCCGATATATTAGTCGAATTCCCTATCGGCTCAGAAAAGAAAAAAGTTATAAATATGTGCGCCAACAACTATCTGGGTCTGTCTTCGCATCCGGATGTTGTAAAAGCCGCACATGCAGGTCTCGATGTGAGAGGCTACGGAATGTCTTCAGTCCGCTTCATTTGCGGAACACAGGATATTCACAAAGAACTTGAAAAAAAACTGACTGAATTTTTAGGAACCGAAGATACAATTCTTTTCCCATCGTGCATGGATGCAAATGCCGGAGTATTCGAAGCTGTTCTGACAGAAGAAGATGTTATGATTGCGGACAGGCTTGTACATGCGTCCATTGTTGACGGGATGAGGTTATGCAAAGCTCAGCAGGATACTTTCAAGCATTCAGATATGGCACACCTTGAGTCAAAACTGCAGCTGCATCAGAATAAAAGAATCAGACTTATAATTACCGACGGTGCATTTTCGATGGATGGCGATTTAGCTAAACTGGATAAAATTGTAGAGCTGGCAGAGAAATATAATTCGATGGTGTTTGTGGATGACTCCCATTCATCCGGCTATATCGGAAAAACCGGAAAAGGAACTCACGAACATTTCGGAGTTGTAGGAAAAATTGACATCATTACTACAACATTAGGTAAAGCGCTCGGAGGAGCATCCGGCGGATGCGTTTCCGGAAGGACAGAAATCGTTGAAATGTGCAGGCAAAAAGGAAGACCTTATCTCTTTCTCGAATACAGTTGCTCCGGTTATTGTGGAAGGTGCGCTGAAGGTACTTGATATTATTTCCAAATCAACCGAAAGAAGAGATAAACTCGAGAAGAACACTGAATTCTGGAGAAAAGGTTTGACCGAAGGCGGAATTATTATTAAGCCCGGTGAAACGGCAATTGTTCCGGTAATGCTTTTCAATGCAAAGCTTTCTCAGGATTTTGCAAAAGATTTATACGGAGAAGGAATATATGCGGTAGGATTCTTTTTCCCTGTCGTTCCAAAAGGACAGGCGAGAATCCGAACCCAGCTTTCTGCTGCTCACGAAATGCATCATCTTGAAAAAGCACTGGATGCATTCCTGAAAGTCGGAAAGAAGTATGGAATACTTCACAAGACAAAGCAGGAAGTTATTGATATGTACGGAGCGTAAAAACAAGGAAAGTTAAAAAGTTTAAAGGTTGAAAAGTTAAAGAGTAAAAAAACGATTAGTTAAGAATATACAGGTTACAGGATTTCTTGTAACCTGTTTTTTATCAAGGGGTCAAGACCCCTTGTCTTAATAGTTATTCTTCAGATATCATAAATGCACTCATTGAAATGCTGCCGTATTGGAAGCCTTCGAATATAAATTTCAGTTGTTCATTTTTTTCTCTCAGGGCAAGCGAATACAGCATAGGGAGATAATGTTCGTTAGTCGGAATAGAAATCTTTGCTGCTTCTCCGAGTGTATAATAATTAATTAATTTTTTATAATCATTTTCGAGCAAATACTTTTTAGAGGTTTCGTCAAAATCAATTGCCCAGTCCGGAGTCTTTGCATCCCTTTCAAACCAGCTTACAGTTTTTAAATTGTGAACGATATTTCCGCTTCCAATTATTAATAATCCTTTTTCCCTTAGCCCGGATAATTTTTTCCCCAGTTCATAATGATATTCAGGAAGTTTAGTATAATCCAGGCTCATCTGGAACACAGGAACATCTGCTTTTGGAAATAAATATTTCAATATAGTCCAAGCACCATGGTCGAGTCCCATCCCGCGGTCAGGTTTTACCACATCCTCACCTTCTGCTTCTATAGTTTCACCGGCAAATTCAGGCGAGCCATCAGCAGGATATTTTATTTTAAACAAATCCGGATGGAAATTTCCGAAGTCATATATTGTTTCAGGGTTTTCTGAAGTTGAAACATATGTCCCATTCGTTTCCCAGTGCGCCGAGACAACAAGTATAGCATTAGGTTTCTGCAGTGATGCGCCGAATTTTTCAAGTGCATCAGTAAAACTGTTTTTATCAATAGCATTTATCGGATGACCGTGTCCTATAAATAAAACAGGTTGTTTATTATTCATTTCAAATTTTGATTTTCAAATAATATAACTAAATTTATAAAAATAAAATTTAATCTGAATTAAATAATTGTAAATTTAATAAAAAATAATTTTATTTATTCAGCAGAACGCTGCTTATTATGCATGCAAAAATAGCTGCCATTTTAAGACCATTATCTTCACCCTTCATTCTGTCATCTATCTGCCAGTCTTTCCAGGCATCATCACCTGAATATCTTGTTCTCACTCTTATTTCACCTTTAGTGCCGGAAATCCTCCATTCTTTCCAGGAATCGCTTCCGGAGAATACTGTGCTAACGCTTAATGCCGAATTGAAATCCATTACGTCCCAATCCCGCCAGCTTTCTGTACCGGAATATCTTGTCCTGATATATCCTGATGAATGCTGAAAATCATACCGCCATTCCCGCCAGGCATCCTCACCGGAAAAAAGTGTTTTGATAGTTCCTTCGAAACTGCCTATAAATACTCTCCATTCTTTCCACGCATCATCTCCTGAAAATAATGTGCTCAGGCTTCCGGAATTGCCATCCGTTCGAACCGTCCAGTCCCGCCAGGCATCCTTGCCGGAGAATTTAGCCGTAACGTCAGTGAACACAAGATTTTGTGAGAAAAGTGAGACGGGTAAGATGAAAAATACAAACAGTAAATAAATCTTTTTCATATTTAGATAATTATTTAATATTAAAAGTTGCATTTAATATTCATAAAATTAAGACTCTCAAACCTGACAAAAAATTCATATTTATCAGGTTTTGAGAGTCTAATATTATACAGCTTAATCCCGGTTAAGGTTCCTCTTTTATGCTGCTTTGGATTTCGCTGAAGCGAGCTCTCTGACCTTAGCTTGCAGCCAGGCTTTGTTAGCTACCTTTTCCGTTTTATTAATCCTGTTTGTAAGCGAATCTATGTAAGTCTTATTCCGGTTATTCATAAATCTTATGAATGATTCCGTATAATTTATAAAGTTTCTGTATAATATTTTGTTTTCTTTCGTTACTACACCGCTTCTTCTGATAACATTTCTATAAGAATTAAGCAGGGACATTACTGTTTCATAATTACCAAGTTCATAATGCACCATTACGTTCAGATTCTTGTAATCAAGTTTGATGCTTCGTCCTTCAGGATTAGCTTTGTTTAAATATCTGAGAGTCTCGGTGTATTGTCCTTTATTCAGCATTAACCTTGCATAACTGATATTTTTAAGGTCATTTTTAAAATCGGGATACAATTTATTCGAATATATCTTAATAAATTTTTCAGCCCATTTATATTTCTTATTCCTGATAGCAAAACTGACGATGTTTCTGTATAAGGTAACGGGAAGAAATTTAAGGTTTTCGCCTTCATAATATCTTTTAGACAGAACTAATTCATATAAATTTATAAGCTCTTTTTTCGAAAAATCATCGTTTGTATCCTTATTTTGTCTTACTTCACAAAAGTCTATTAATTTTGTAAAAAGAAACTGTTTTTCATCGATTCGAAACACCTTACTATGCTTATTAATTAATTTTTTGCACTTTTCATAAGAAACAATACCCTTCTTTTCCGAAAATGCCTTAAAAAGGTTGAAATAAATGTCATAAACGTAATAATAGTCGTTTTTCTCATCTTTCAGGAATTCCTTCAGGTAGAAATTGTCAAATCCATTGAAAAATTTTACAAGAAAGTCGTGCAGGGAATTTCTTTCCTCAATATCTTTAAAATTTGCATCAATATTATATAAATTGAGATAATATGACACCATTTTTATAACAAAATATAAAAACAGATACTTACTACCTGTAACAAGGTACATAATCAATGAATTTACGTTCACTTTCTTTGAAATATTCTTGCTCATGTATGAATAATTCAGCTTGTCGGCTTCAAGATTCAACTTATTCATGAAGTAATTTTCGTCAATTATGTTCTCTTTTCCAAATTTTCCCTCAAAGTCAATGATACTATCTTCAAAAAACTTAGTTAAAGCCCTTGATTGCAGTTCGGTTCTCAGGTAATAGTGTGTTCCCAGCTCGTCATTTTCCAGATTAATCTGTTTTAAGAAATTAACGGCATGTTTTTCAAGATCAGCTATCAACCTCCTCATAGTGATAGAATTATATGGTCTTTCGGGACTGACTTTGAAATGTAAATTTTTATAATTAAGTTTAGGAGAATCATAAACCGGGGAAAAGTTTATAATTTCACTGAATAGTTTGCGTAGCTTGTTGCTTCTATTAAAATAGGGCGAATTCAAATAAGTATTAAATTTTTTGATATCTTCTGCTGAAAATGTTTTCAGTATAAGAATTACTCTATTTTTCATAATTTTTCCCATTTAGGTTAATGAACATTTTTAAAAAATATATTAACCTAAAATATAGCTAAATTTACAAAATATCAACATATTAATGAAATTTATGCAAAAATAATTGCATAAAAAAAGCAACATTTTAAAAAAAAATTATTTGCTTATTCAATTTAATATTATTAATTTTAACTGAATTTAATATAAATAACTTAAAACATATTAGGAGAAAAATTTAAATGAAAAACTTATTACTCGCAATCATTGTTTTCTTAGCTTTCTTTGCCGTGTCTTTTACAATAAACACAGGCACAGTTAATGCTAAAACAGAAGCGACTGTAACCTGTACAGATAATGAGCCCTATTATGTCGTAGTTTACCATACCCACGTCAAGATAACTTATGAATACGATGGTCCCGGCGGCAGAATAATTAACGTTATGATAGAACACGTAGATTAATTTAAACAAAAACAATACTAATTTTATAAAACTTAAGAAAAAATTAAATGAAAAACTTAACAATCACAATTTTCGCATTTTTAGCTTTTTTTGCCGCATCTTTTACAATGAACACAAGCACAGTCAGTGCTAAAACAAATTCAGTTGTCACCTGTACAACAAATGATCCTTATACTGTAGTGGTTTATCAGGGCAACTTGAAAACAACTTATCTATACGACGGTCCAGGCGGCAGAATTATTAACATTATGATAGAACACGTAGATTAATATATAATATAATTTTTTTTGATTAATAAATTCTATATAGACATGACAAATTCCCATTTATACGGCCCCTTCGAACTGAAATCTTCAACCATTGACAAAAAAGTACCCAAAGGGATAGTTGGGAATTTTCTTCTCGGCGAAAGTAATCATGAGAATAACGGATTCTCAGTACTTTCCATCGGACGCTCTGATATCGACCTGAATGAGGAACTGAAAAAATATGTGGGTGATTACAAACATTTTCAGTTCAGCTATGCATTCAGCAAATACGATGCTTTTTACCTTGAATGCACTCATTACCATATTTTCAAGGAATTGGCAGAGGACGTGAAAGAAAGAGAGCACCCGGAAGTTCCGGAAGGATGTAACTGGTTTTGTCCTGTTTGTGGTAAGTGATAAACTCAAGATTATTAATAATTGAGTTTTCCAAGAATGTATGTAACAGATATTAAAAAATCGAACTGACAATGTGATTTTATTAATTTTACAAATTAATAAATCGGGGAATCTTTCGATGGTATTAAAAAGCATTATTGTATCTCAGTTTTCAATTTAGTCCCAAGAGACACTGGTGAAGATGTATATTATAGTATAAGACCTTTTTCCCCGGAGTTCAGGAATTTTAAGTTCTACTGATAGTTTTAAGTTTTAGTTCTTTAATGAAGAGATTAAATAGTTTTAACATATACGATTCTTTCTCATAATATAATTAATCCAGGGCGGCGCGAACAGACCTTTCATCGTAGCAAACCGGAGATTTGAACCTTATAACGCAATAAGAGCACCGCCCGGATAATTATTATTAATTCAATCTTGATTCAATTTGTAGGATTTTTTTGGGGGATATAATAAATGGGATTAATGAGCAAGGGGAATTATGGAAAGGGGGATAGCATTCAATGAGCCAAAAAAATGCTATAATAGAAAAACGGGCAGGTTTGATTCTGATGATACAACCTGTCCGTTTTCTTATATATATAGTAGAGAATCAAATTATCATTATTTTTGGCTCACTTAAAAATATTATGAGCTCTTCTAAAATTACAGAAAACAGCAGCATCAAATCGAAATTTTAAAACTGTTGGTGGTGTCCTCTCAGGAGGACTTAAACACCAACAGCGGAATCCGCGGCTCTGCTAAAATAAATACCGAATCATCTGTCTGTCGGCAGAAGTTCGGAATGACATAGTTTGGTTTGCAGAAAGTGATTTACATTCCGCCTCTGTTAAATTTCAGCATTTGCATCGGAGTATAAATCTTAAAAGGTGTAAATCCTGCAAATAAGTTTGAAGATTCGGGGACATCTTTTAATGAAATATAATCGCAGGCTTCAGAAAACTCACCCCACATTTCAAGAACTGCATAATTCTTGTGCGCATTTTTTACTGCAGATTTTGATTTCCATTCGAATACTTCGAGAACGGTTCCGTCTTTTGCTTCCATTATTACGGATTCGCGGTCTGTCGCCAGCCCCTGTTCCCTTAATATAGGAAGATGTTTTCGCATCATGCGATGAAGTTTATTTTTTTTTCCTTTTTTGGGTCTGTAACAAGCAATTGTCATTATGCTCATAAATTGTTCGATTAATTTTTTAAAAACTTATAGTATAAAATTCCGGTCATTTCAGTATCCTGAAATTTTTAAATCCCTTACCTTCAAATGATAATTTTCACCGGTGCAAACACTTGCAAAGAGCTTCAGCCGCATAAATAGTTTATCTTTGATTTTCGGAGAAGGAATCGAAATAAATTTTGTATTACTGATTTCAGTTTGTCCGTTAAGATTTACAAGATAGACACTTGTATCTGCTCTGACATAATATATGCTCAGTCCGGAAAGGTCGCCATCCGTCATAGCATCTAAATTGAAATTGATATTTTCGTAATTTCTGAAATCTAAACTATCAAGTAGAATTGTATGTATTAAGTATGTCGAGCAGGTACCGATGAGGCTGTCTATTAAACCGGGCTTCTGGAATAATGTTGTGCCTCGCCAATCAGTGTTGCTCACAGGACTATTATTACACCCGTTTAAACAATAAAAACTGATAATAATCATCAGTATTATGATGAATTTCATTCTCCTTCTCATATCAATAATTTAAATGCTTTTAATGCTATTTAAGTTCAAAAAAATCATAAAAACAGGTGTAAATTCGGGAATAGAATCCATAAATTTATAATTATTTTTTGGACAGATGTGAGAATTAGATTTCACTATATTATAGTATAAATTGTTTCAAATTTTGATAAATAAGTTCTATATAATAAAAATACCCAACTATGAAATTATTTAATAATATACTATTCAGAGTCAGCTTTGTATTAATTTTGATAGCGGCTCTTGGAATGATACCTTCTTTTTTGACTAACGAGAAAAATCATGAAGAGTCCGAAGAGACTTCTTCCGGCGCTCTGGAATCGATGCAATGGATGAGCCAGATAAGAGCATATCCGGATACAGATATACCTGCAGATAAATTTTACCGGGCATTTGAATATTCCAGGGACAATTTAGCCGAAAAAGATAACCTGGATGCACTTGATAGCTGGCAATCACTGGGACCCAATAATGTCGGAGGCAGAAGTCTATGCCTTGCAGTTCATCCGGTTGATACTGCGATATTATTTATGGGTTCTGCTTCAGGAGGATTATGGAAATCCACTACAGGCGGAGTTGGTGCAAATGCGTGGACATTGGTTAACACAGGCTATCCGAGTTCTGCAGTAAGTTCAATTGCAATTGACTCAACTAATCCGAACGTAATGTATATAGGAACAGGTGAAAACTACGGATATCAGTTTTCGAATTTCGGGCTAGATGTCAGGGTGACAAGAGGAATGTATGGTATCGGAATTCTGAAAACAACAAACGGTGGAAACACCTGGGCAAAAGCCCTTGATTGGTCTTATAATAATCAGAGGGGTGTATGGAAAGTGATTATCAATCCCAGAAATCCGAATATTGTTTACGCGGCAACAAGTGAGGGTGTTTATAAATCTTATGATGCGGGTGCAAACTGGACACAGGTTTTGAATTACTTAATGGCAATGGATTTATTATTTAATACTACTGATACCACTACACTATATGTTTCAATCGGCGACCTTTCCAATAATGTTCCGAATGCAAATGTCGGAATTTATAAATCCACAAACTCAGGACTGAACTGGACAAAATTAGCAGG
This sequence comes from uncultured Ignavibacteria bacterium, assembly GCA_963806045.1. Classification (GTDB taxonomy): domain Bacteria; phylum Bacteroidota; class Ignavibacteria; order Tepidaquicellales; family Tepidaquicellaceae; genus DATCHW01. Next base: position 48,425 of record CAWDWP010000020.1, read on the forward strand.
CGGTTTGCCTGCGACCTGGTCGGGAAAAGCTACATTGCAGATGTACCGTGGTAATCCAAATTATATCTATGCAAATATCGCAAATGATGTAACCTCTTATGTCGGCTATTACAGAAGCACAAACGGAGGTTTGAACTGGACGGTTGGTTCCACATCAGTGCCTTCCGGCAACCAGGGGTGGTATAATCAGGGACATCTTGTAAAATCTGACAACCCTAATTTAATACTCGTCGGAACTTTAAATGTTGAAAAATCTACAAATCAGGGAACTTCATTCTCAACAAAATCAAGCTGGAGTGCCTGGAACGAAGGAGCAGTTCCTCCCGGAGACCCCGAAGGTCCTCCAAACTTTGTACACGCAGATGTTCATTATTTCGAAACTAATCCAAAAGACGCTAATAAGATTTACGCCATAACAGACGGCGGGTTATACCGTTCAAATAATTTCGGTGATTCATATTTATTCCTGCAATGGCGGATATGTTACGACTCAATTTTATGCAAGCCTGGGGCAATCCTGGACGGATTCGATATTCTGCGTTGGCGGTCTGCAGGATAACAGGTCAGTTTTTTACCAGGGAACAGTGGCATGGTATAAGACGTTCGTAGGTGACGGTGCCTGTTCACAGGTGAATTCACAAAATAAAAATATCTGCTATACTGAATACACATATGGAGCCATCTCTTCATCAACTAATGGTGGTGTAGACTGGAACGGAACGGCAGGAGGTCCTCCCGGAAATGGTAATGCCTCAAGTTATTGTTTCAATATGCCTTATGTAGTTTGCATTTCCAATCCGGCTACTATTTATGCCGGCGGAACATCAATATATAAATCAGTTAACAGTGGTTCAAGCTGGACAGGACCTTATGGTTCATTCGGCGGTGGCAAAGTGTTATCTATTGCCGCTTCTTCGACGGGAACGGATACTGTTTATGCCGGAATCCTTCCGGTAGGAAGCTCTGTAGCCGGTGTTTACCGTTCGGTGAATGCGGGATTAGCGTGGACGAATATTTCAGGAGGAGTGGTTCCGAACAGGTACCCGACAAGAATGCATGTGAATCAATTTAATTCAAAAGAAGTATTTGTGACATTCGGAGGTTTTGGAACTGCACACGTTTTGAAATCTACAAATGCAGGGAACAACTGGATAGACATTACAAGCAATCTGCCCGATGTTCCAACTCATAGCGTCGCAGTTGACCCGCTTTATCCTCAGAATATTTATGTCGGGAACGACCTTGGTGTTTACGTTTCTATAAATGGCGGGACAAGCTGGAGCGAATTCAGAGTTGGAATGCCTTATTCAATCGTGTTTGATTTAACAATCGTAAATGCCAGCAGGAAACTGCGTGCAACCACGCACGGAAACGGAATATTCGAAAGAAAGCTATATCAGAATCCGCTCGGCATAACAGGAAACGGAAATGAGACACCTAAAGAATATAAACTTGAACAGAACTATCCGAATCCTTTTAATCCAAGTACAAAGATAAATTATTCGGTTCCGAAAGCAGGGATAGTGACTATGAAAATATATGATATGCTCGGAAAAGAAGTTTCAACGCTTGTGAACGAAAGCAAGAATGCGGGAAGCTATACTATAGTATTCAATGGCAGTAATCTCTCAAGCGGAATTTATTTCTACAGATTAAGTTCAGGAAAATTCACTGATACAAAAAAATTGGTGTTGGTGAAATAGTGGTATTGAGTGCATAGAGTGCATAGAGTGTATGGAGTGTATGGAGTGTATAGAGTGTATAGAGAGAAAATAAGTTAGAATAAAAACCGGAGAAACTTAAAAAAATAGATTCAGGTTTTTGAATCTAATGCACTTAGTGCAAGTTTATCCGCTTCTTCGTTCCAGTAAACACCGGTGTGGCTTTTAATTTTCTGCCATTCAATCTTCATTCCCGCTTTATTCATAAACATGGCATACTGTTTCGTAATATTTTTTTTTGCCATCCATCTTCCTCTTGCCCAATTTTCTATACCAGCATAGTCATAATAAATTGTGACATCAGTAATAGAATTTTCCCTGCACCAGTTTACTGTTTCAATCACCGCCTGAAGTTCTCCGGCAATCTGCCTCGAACCTTCAACGTCTCGCTCTCCAACAAGTCCGCTGATTCGTTTTATCACCTTTCCGTCTTTCCGGATGATAGCTCCGTAAGAAGTCTTTCCGTTCTGACACGAGCCGTCAACGTCAATTTCATAACCTTTGTTTTTGTATATTTTCGAATCTGAAGTTCCTGCTTGAATCCGCAGGGCAATTTCTTTAATTGTTTTGTCTGATATCCGGTTTATATATTTGAAATTATTTTTATTAGGGCTGTAATAGAGCTTGATTTCTCCTGATTCTTTGCTTTTAGATTTTAATTCAAGAGTAACGCAGTATTCTTCCCACCGGTTTTCAAGAATAGAAGAATCAATTTTTTCTTTTTTGAATTTTTTATTCAATTCTTCAGCTTTCTCTCTTAATATCTTTTCGTAAGGACTTTTCATATAGATTTAATAATGATTGTTTAAAATAACGATTAGTTTTTGTATTTTCAGTAAATTTATCTTAAAATATTTAAAGGAATATAAAATGTCAGAAAACACACCTATCACTGTAGCGCATGGTGACGGAATCGGTCCGGAAATTATGGATGCAACTTTAAGAATTATTCTTGAAGCCGGAGCAAAAGTAGAAATCGAAGAAATCGAAATAGGGGAAAAAGTTTACCTCCGCGGTAATACATCGGGTATAGAAAATTCCGCCTGGGAATCACTCAGGAAAACAAAGGTCTTTTTAAAAGCACCTATCACAACACCTCAGGGCGGTGGATACAAAAGTCTGAATGTGACCGCAAGAAAAACTCTTGGGCTTTATGCAAATATAAGACCCGTGATATCATATTACCCTTACGTCGAAACAAAGCATCCCGTGATGGATTTAGTGATAGTGAGAGAAAACGAGGAGGACCTGTATGCAGGAATCGAGCACAGGCAAACTGAACAGGTATATCAATGCCTGAAATTAATTTCGAGACCGGGAAGTGAAAAAATTGTACGATATGCATTTGAATATGCCCGCAATAATGACAGAAAAAAAGTTACCTGCTTTATGAAAGATAACATAATGAAAATGACTGACGGCCTGTTTCACAAAGTGTTTGATGAAATTGGGGCCGAATATCCTGATATCGAAAAAGAAAGCTGGATAGTTGATATAGGTTCTGCAAAGATGGCATCATCACCTGAAAATTTTGATGTCCTTGTAATGGAAAATTTATATGGTGATATACTCTCGGATGTTGCAGCTCAAATGTCGGGTTCGGTTGGACTTGCTGGTTCTGCGAATGTAGGAGAGCAATGCTCGATGTTCGAAGCAATTCACGGTTCCGCTCCCAGAAGGGCAAACCAGAATATTGCAAACCCATCCGGTCTTTTGCTCGGAGCTGTATTAATGCTGGTTCATATCGGACAGGGAGATATTGCAACAATTGTGCACAATGCCTGGATGAAAACACTCGAAGACGGAATTCATACTTATGATATATTCAAACCTAATACAAGTAAAGTGAAAGTCGGGACACGGGAATTCGCTGATGCAGTAATTAAAAGAATCGGTGAGACTCCAAAAACTTTAAAACCTGCTCATTATAAATCAAAAGCAGAATTCAAACAACAGCCAAAAGAAAAACTGAAAGTAAGAAGATCTGTGAAAGACCTGGTTGGTGTTGATGTATTTATTGACTGGAACTTTGGAACATCACTGGATTTCGGTGAACTGCTGAAGAAAGTTACTACGGAACATCTTGAGCTTCAGGTTATCAGCAACCGCGGAATTAAAGTATGGCCCGGAAAAGCATTCGAGAATTTCTGCTCTGACCACTGGAGCTGCAGATTCATGGCACGAAATAAAGAAAAACCCGTTTCTCATAATCACATCATTGAGCTTCTGACAAAAATACATGATGCGGGATTTGATTTCATTAAAACCGAGCATCTTTATAATTTTGATGGTGAAGCAGGTTATACATTGGCGCAGGGACAATAACAATGAATAATGATTAATGAGCAATGAATAATGCTTAATTAGGAATTAATATTTAGAAATTAAAATAACATTATTTGACAAGGGGTCTTTGACCCCTTGTTTTGTTTCAAACTTTAACAGCTAAAAAAGTGTTGTATATTTAAATATAAATAATGATAAAGAAAAAATTTTATTCAACACTAAGTAAACATAAAGCTGAAAAAGCATTAAAACTTATGAAAGCATCATTGAAAAAAACTATTTCGAAATCCCCTTCATTCAGGAAAGCATTTAAAAGCATACAGAAAAAAGGATGGAAAGTGGAAGGAAAATCCATTGTAAAGACTTACGCTACAAAAAATTTCCCCCAGACAATGGCGCTTGTCAGTGGTATATCCGGATTGTGCCAGCAATATGACCATCATCCGGATTTTCTTACAATGAAATATGCTGAAGTTAAAGTATCATTCTCGACTCACGACGCCGGCGGTATTACAGAAAAGGATGTTAAAATAGCGGGGGATATAGAGAAACTGTAGAGTGTATCGAGTGTTTAGAGTGTATGTAGTGCGTAGAGTGCACAATACGTACACGTTCTTAAGTTGATCAAGTTCATTAAGTTTATTAAGTTTATTAAGTTTGTTAAGTTTGTTAAGTTTTTCGAGTACGAGAAGTGTTGTAATTATTAATTACTAATTATTAATTATTAATTGTTACAGGAATCCCAGTTCCAGTTTTGCTTCTTCGGTCATTTTGTCAACTGACCATGGAGGGTCGAATGTTATTTCCACTCTGGCATCGTGTATCATCGGATGTTCTTTTAATTTTTCCTGAATCTCCGGAGGAAGAATTCCTGCCACTGGACAGGCGGGAGAAGTAAGTGTCATAACAACAAGCACATCACCATTGGAAGCAATTTTAATATCGTAAATTAATCCAAGGTCAAAAACATTTACGGGGATTTCCGGGTCATAACAAGTCTTCAGAACTTTAATAACCTCCTCGGTTATCTCCGCTATATCATGAGTTTTCTGATTGCTTTCCGGTTTAGTATTTTCTGTTTTTACTTCTTTCATTGTGTAAATTCCGGTTTATTAATTTTTACTTATTTCGTTTTGTGCAATCCGCTTCATATGGTTTACCATTGCTACAAGACCATTGGCGCGGGTCATGGATAAATGCTCTTTCATTCCTATTTTTTCTATAAAATCAAGTTTCGCATTTAATATATCCTGCGGTTCCTGACCGGATAAAACTCTTATCAGTAATCCTATCAATCCTTTTGTAATAATAGCATCGCTGTCAGCCGTGAAAATAATTTTTCCATTATTAATATCGTAATGAAGCCAAACCTGCGACTGACATCCCTGAACTTTATTCTCATCGGTTTTATATTTCGAATCTATCAGGGGAAGTTTTTTCCCGAGTTCAATAATGTATTCATACTTATCAGACCAATCGTTAAACATTTCGAACTCGTTAACAATCTCGTCTTCAATCTGATTTAAAGTTAAGTTTTCCATTTTACATTCATTTAAACATTCTTATAACCTTTTTAATGCCCTGCTCGAGCGCATCAATTTCTTCCTTTGTATTATAGAAGCAAAAGGATGCACGCACTGTTCCGGGAATTTTAAACTGGTCTATAATCGGCTGTGTGCAGTGGACACCTGTCCTTACAGCAATTCCAAGCTGGTCAAGAATAGTACCCGTGTCGTATGGATGAATATCGCCTACCAAAAATGAAATCACGCTTGCTTTATTTTTTGCAGTGCCTATAATTCTTATACCGGGAATACGGGAAAGTTTTTCAGTCCCATATTTTAGCAAATCATTTTCGTATTTGGAAATATTTTCCTTGCCTATTTTATTAACATAATCTATTGCCGCTCCCAATCCTATTACATCAGCCACGTTCGGTGTTCCCGCTTCAAATTTATAAGGTAAATCATTGTATATGGTTTCTTCGAAAGTCACAGTCTTTATCATATCACCTCCGCCCTGGTAAGGAGGCATTTTTTCCAGACAACTCTTTCTTTCCGTATAAAACACCAATTCCTGTCGGACCAAAAACCTTATGACCTGAGAAAGCAAAAAAATCGCAATCCAGCTCCCGTACATCAATTTTTATGTGCGGAGCGGATTGGGCTCCATCCAGCAATACTGGGATTTTATACTTATGCGCAATGCTTATAATTTCTTTAACAGGATTAATCGTGCCGAGTGAATTGGAAATATGAACAACAGAAACAAATTTAGTCCGGTTTGTAATTAACTTTTCAAACTCTTCAAATATTATTTCACCGCTGTCATTGACAGGAATAATTTTTAATATCACTCCTTTTTTATCCCTGAGCAGCTGCCACGGAACAATATTTGAATGGTGCTCCATTGCGGATATAATAATTTCATCTCCTTTGTTCAGAAATGTTCCTCCATAGGAACTTGCAACTAAATTTATTCCTTCAGTTGTTCCTCTAACAAAAACAATTTCAGATGTTTCTTTCGCATTAATAAAAATTTTAACTTTTCGTCTTGCGAATTCATATACATCCGTTGCTTTGGCACTGAGAAAGTGAACGCCTCTGTGAATATTGCTGTTGTATTCCTCATAATATTCTTTCAATGTATCAATCACTATTTGAGGCTTTTGGGAAGTTGCAGCATTGTCAAAATAAATAAGCGGCTTTCCGTGTATGGTCTGCTTCAGTATTGGAAAATCATTTCGTATTTTTTTTATGTCGAATGCCACAATTGTCTAAGCTTTTTTTAACTTATTAATTAAAGAATTGAACAATAATTCTTTTAAAGGTTCAATTTTTATATTCTCTAAAATATCATTTGCAAAAGCAATCAAAAGCATTTCCTCTGATTCTTTTCTGCCGATACCTCTTGTCATCAGGTAAAAGACCTCATCCGGATTTAGCTGTCCTGTTGTTGCACCGTGACTGCATTTAACATCATCAGCAAAAATCTCAAGCTGGGGTTTGGAATTTATGGTAGCTTTCCGTGACAAAACAATATTTTTATTGGATTGGTAAGCATTTGTTTTCTGTGCATCTTTTCTTACCATAATTTTGCCGTTGAATACTCCGCTTGAATTATCATCAAGTATTCCCTTATAAAACTCATTGCTGAAACATTTAGGAACTGCGTGGTCAACAAGTGTATGATTGTCAATCAGTTCTTTATCCTTAGCTAAAAATAATCCAAGAAAATGGCATTCTCCGTTCTCACCTTTAAATTCCGAATTATGATTATTTCTTACTATGCTTCCGCCCCACGTAATCGTAAGCGAGTTATACTTACTGTCTTTTTGCTGGCTGACCTGCGTGGTGCTTACATTATAGCTTTGCTCATTTTCATCCTGAATTTTATAATGATTAATCCGGGAATTACTTCCGGCATATATTTCAGTTACTGAGTTTGTAAAAGAAAAATTACTGCCTGAAGAAAAATATGATTCAATTATATCCAAAGTCGAACTCTCCCCTGTCACAATCAGGTTTCTTGGTTGTGAAAGTGTATCGGAATTATCAGCATCACTGATGAAAACCATATGCACAGGTGCTTTGATTTCCAGTTTATCAGGAATATAAATAAATGCGCCATCAATGGAATAAGCTGTGTTCAGAGCTGTAAAGCCATCACTTTTATATTTCGCATATTTGGAGAAATGCTCTTCGATAATATTTTTATGCTTTGCAAGACCTTCCCTGAAACTTCCGATGAAAACATTTTTATCTTTAGTAATTATTTTCGAATAATTTTCAGAGAATTTTCCATTTATGAAAACAAGTATATTAGCATCAAGACCGGGAATTAAATATTTGTTAATTACATCTTCTTTAATTCCGGATACTTTTTCCGGGAATTGATTAAAATCCTTTTGTGTGATTGGTTTTATGTTTGTATATTTCCATTCTTCAGATTTGAATTCAGGAAACCCGATTTCTTCAAATAGCTTAAGAGCTTCGAGCCTTATCGAATGAATTTTTCCCGGTTTCCCATCATTCTCTATTGCTAAGCCATTCAAAGAATTCTCAAATTCTTTGAAATTCCTTTATTACCTTCTCTTTTAAATCAAATCCCATCGTTAATTTCTTTCTATAATTTTTACTTACTTCTTTGTATTATTAATTAATTATTAATTACTAATTATTAATTGTTAACGTATTCCCTTTTTTAATCCAGTCATATCCTTTTTCTTCCAAGTTCGAGTGCAAGCTCTTTACCGCCGGATAAAACAATTTTTCCATCGTCTAAAATATGTACAAAATCCGGAATTATATAGTCTAACAACCTCTGATAGTGCGTAATTACAATGAATGCATTATCCTTTGTTTTCAGTTTATTCACGCCTTCAGCTACTAATCTCAGTGCATCAATGTCAAGACCGGAATCTGTTTCATCAAGTACAGACAGTTTGGGATTCAGCATTGCAAGCTGAAATATTTCATTTCGTTTTTTTTCACCGCCGGAGAATCCCACATTCACGTACCGGCTGGTCATTGTACTATCCAGTTCCAGCATTGCTGCAGTTTGCTTGAGTTTTTTCAGAAAATCCACCGAACTTAAAGGTTCCAGCCCTTTATATTTTCTAACTTCATTTACAGCGGTTTTCATAAAATTTGTATTTGAAACTCCCGGAATTTCCACCGGATACTGGAATGCAAGGAAAATTCCTTCCCTTGCCCTGTCTTCAGCCGGAAGCTCAAGTAAATTCTTACCTTCGAAAATAACTTCTCCGCTTATTACATTAAAATTTTCTTTCCCTGCAAGTACACTTGCAAGTGTGCTCTTCCCTGAACCATTAGGTCCCATTATTGCGTGAACCTCTCCCGGTTTCACTTCAAGGTTGACCCCCTTTAATATTTCTTTACCTTCAATCCCTGCTCTTAAATTTTTTATTGATAACATATGTATTTTAAAATTTCAGATTATTATTTATTGTATAACAATTTCTACTTTTTACTTTTTTGCTTTATCGTTCTTTCATCCTTCCCCCCTTTAATCAAAGTCAATGAGCCTCGTGGAGGGGGCTAGGGGGGTTTTTCTTTTTGCTCTTTTTCTTTTGTTTTTTTTTAAAAAAATGTTACTTTATAAACCGTTAAAACGGTTAAATATCTGTATTGTTCTTCTATCCCCACGGTTGAAACCGTGGGCTGCTTAATTATTATTATATTGTTATTTATTCTTTACTAATTGCTCTTTCTTTCTCACGTCTTACATTTGACGTTTTACTCTTTTCATCGTTTATTATTCTGTTTTTTTCTTTTACTTTTCACCTTTTACTGCTTTACTTTCTATTACTTATTAACTTATTCATTAATTCATTATTTATTACTATTGCTCTTTTATCCCACGCTTCCTTCAAGACTTATCGCCAGCAATTTTTGTGCTTCCACTGCAAATTCCATCGGCAGCTGATTAAGCACTTCCTTTGCATAGCCATTTACAATCAATGCCACTGCATCTTCCTGCGATAACCCTCTTTGATTGCAATAAAATAAAATATCTTCATTTATCTTAGATGTTGTTGCTTCGTGTTCTACTATCGCACTCGGATTCTTAATTTCAAAATAAGGAAATGTATGTGCTCCGCATTTATCGCCCATCAGAAGTGAATCGCACTGTGAATAGTTTCTGGCATTTTCTGCTTTTTCAGAAACTTTCACAAGTCCGCGGTAGCTATTATTACTGAATCCCGCAGAGATACCTTTTGAAACAATCCTGCTCTTTGTGTTTTTTCCTATGTGCAGCATTTTCGTTCCTGTATCCGCTTGCTGGTAGTTATTAGTCATTGCGACGGAATAAAATTCACCAACTGAATTGTCACCTTTCAGAATACAGCTTGGATATTTCCACGTGATTGCGGAACCGGTTTCAACCTGCGTCCAGGATATTTTTGAATTCACACCTGCGCACATTCCTCTTTTGGTTACAAAATTATAAACTCCGCCTTTGCCTTCCTTATCTCCGGGATACCAGTTCTGGACAGTAGAATATTTTATTTCAGCATTATCGAAAGCTATAAGCTCAACCACGGCGGCATGCAATTGATTCTCGTCTCTCATCGGTGCTGTGCATCCTTCAAGATAACTCACGTAACTTCCTTCATCGGCAACTATCAGTGTTCTTTCAAACTGACCCGTATTAGCCGCATTTATTCTGAAATATGTTGAAAGCTCCATCGGACATCTAACACCTTTGGGAATATATACAAATGAACCATCAGTGAAAACTGCAGCATTTAATGCAGCAAAGAAATTGTCAGCGTATGGTACAACAGAACCAAGATATTTTTTCACCAGGTCGGGATGTTCTTTTATTGCTTCGTTCATCGAGCAAAAAATAATCCCGAGTTCTTTTAATTTTTCTTTGTATGTAGTAATAACAGAAACGCTGTCCATTACAGCATCAACTGCAACACCTGCAAGGAATAACTGCTCTTCGAGAGGTATTCCGAGTTTATCGTATGCCTTTTTTATATCAGGGTCAAGGTCATCTATACTTTTTAAAGTTTTCGCATTTTTCGGAGCCGAATAGAAAATTATTTTCTGAAAATCAATTTCCGGGTAATGAACATTCGCCCACTCAGGTTCTTTCATTGTCAGCCAGTGCCTGTATGCCTTCAGTCTCAAATCAAGCATAAATTCAGGTTCTTTCTTCTTCTTGGTTATGAACCGTATTATATCTTCATTCAGTCCCATAGGAGCAGAATCAGTTTCAAGTTCGGAAGTAAATCCGTACTTGTATTCACTACCGGTCATTCTTTCCAGTATTACATCTTCTTCTGCCATAAGTTAGTTATTTTTAGTTATTAATATCACCATTACATTTACATTTTTGAAACAGGACTAAATTAGTCGTATTTCACTTCAAAAAAAAGTCACATATATTTAATGCGACTTATATCAATTTAAACCTATCGAAAACATTAAAAGTTCAGATAAAAGCTAAGGGCAGACACCCTCCAAAAAAACGGAGGGCAGACTCAGGTCTGCCCCTATAAATAATTTATTTTAACTTGTAAATCCTGTTAATCCTTGTCTTAAGCTCTACAAATTACTTTCGGCTTTTCTTAATTACTAATTATTAATTACTAATTGATTATCATTCCCCTCTTTTCGCCCTATCAGAAAAATTTATCTTTATTTCTTTCCATTCCTTCGAATCCTCATCAAAATATTTTATTATCATAACTTTATCACCATCCATTTCTTCGAAGTTAATGCCGAAATTATGATGGTCAATATCAAAATCTTCCATATCCATATCCTCCAGGTCATCAAGATGCGAGAGAGAGTTGTTCACCGAAAGTTCAATTTCTTTATCGAGATCTTTCAATGAGTGATTTATCGTTTCATCCAGATTATCAAGGTTGATTTCGATATTTATATCAGACGGAAGTGAATCATTCATAATAATTAAATCTCTGTTCAATGAATCTAACTTGATATGCATATGCTCAAGCCTGTCGTGCAAACGGTTCATCCTCACATCAATCGAATCATTCTTGCCCATAATCTTGATTTTCATCTTATCAAGCTTATCGTGAATCTTATGCTGAAGTTTTTCCTGAAAATCATCTCCTATATTAATATGAATCCTCCTATCATCCCTGTCACGATGCCTGTGGGAATAGTTATCGCCATGGAAAAAAAACGGGGGTGGAAAAACTCCGCATCCGGAAACAAATATTATCAGCGAAGCTGAAATAAAAATTAAAGAGTACTTTATTCTGTTCATGACTTTATAAAATTTATTTTTTTAAAATTTTTTTATTAGCTCCTTTTACTTAATTTACCTTACGTATTTCTCCCCCATTTGTTACCAAATTCCTGCTTCCTTCTCTTTTTTGCTCTTTAATTATCGAAGATCCTACCGGGACGGACTATTTATTAATTATTAATTATTCATTGTCCTCTATACGCTCTACACACTCTATACACTCTATACACTCTATACACTCATACCAACATCTCCCCCGCAACCTGCTCCACCAGAGCTCTCTTGTATATATTGTATCCCTTCGCACTTGAGGTGATAAAATTAAAAAGCGCATATTTTGTGGAATCGAATCCCTCAAATTTACTTATGGTATTTTCTTCATATACCTTCATAAGCTTATGCGCTTCCTGATAGCCCAGCATTCCCGAAAGTTTTCTGCCCGCTTCTTCTATAGTCTTTTTATCCGCTTTGGACTGATTTAATAATTTAAGTTTATTAATTATATGTTCCCTTGATTCCCCTATTTTTTTTATTGAGCTTTTTATATAATCGAAAACCTCATTTCTGTTTAAATTATAATGTATTAAAGTCTTGTTGCCGCTGTTAACCGCCGCAACCGCTCCGTTACTGCAGATGTATCTCAAAATGTAATGTGATATTTTCAAAGCCATAAAACCCGTCTCGGAATTGAACAAATTAAATCCGAATCCGCAATCGTCTCCCGGTATAGGTGCGACTTTACATTCCTCCTGTGAATATATCCTCATGCAAAAGTCATCCCTGGAAACTTCTGAGATTCCAGCTTCCGAGCACATCTCCAGTATATCCAGGTCAGGTATGTCTGTATATTTTTCGCTTGTTATGGTCAGGGCTTCATCATTTTCAAGTTTTACGGAAACATATGGCGAATTAATATTGAGCAAAAAGTCATTCGCAGCCGATACTATTGTTTCAGTGCTGAGTCTGGGGAGCAAATGAACCGGAAAACTGTACCATTTCAGGAGTTTATATAAAAAAGTCCTTCTTACCCGATATCTTTCAGAGACTCCGTTATTTCTGTGAAGATATAAATTTTCAGATTTACTGCCCGTTCCTGTCTTCAGGCATAGAGTTGCAGGGCTGGTCTTTATTATTCGTCTTTCAACTGACTTAAGGTGATTAATCACCATTTCAGGTTTGCAAAGAACAAACATTTTTTCTTCCGGGAATTTCATAATTTTAGTTTTCATTTCGTTGAAATATAGCACATCTGCGATCCCCGATTAGTATCATCTTATGATATTATTTCAAACAAAGTCAAAATTTAAAAGTCAAAGGTCAAAATTTAACTCAAAAGTTAAAACTTTTTCTTTTACCTCTACTTTTTCTTAGTGTTCTAAATGCCCTAAGTGTTTTATTTTTTTCCCGTTCATCCTGTTAATCCTGTCATTTTTTTTACAATGATTTTCACATTTTTTTAAAATATCTTCCCTTCAGGTCGTATTATTTAAAAAATTTATTTGTATTTCCGTATTTCGGGATGGAATCCGGTTCTTTCCATTAATCATTATTCATTAATCATTATTCATTATCTTTATGTTTGATTTTCAAAACAAATTCAAGCGTCAGGTAGAAATCCTCGGGCTCTGCCTTGCTGACCACGTCACCTGCACCAATTCCTACTTCGAGGATATGTACGACGTAGAGCCACTCACCATCAAACGTGACCTTATGGACCTGCGCTCAAACGGAATAGACATCCACTCCTCAGGTAGAAAAGGAATCGAACTTTCACAGAAGCTCGAACCCGATAAACTCAAGGAAATCCTCATTCAGTATCTCGGGCTCTGCTATACTATGAACTCTTACGACAAGCCGGTCGCATTGATGGTGAGAAAACTTAAAGGCAAAGCATTAAGCAATGTAGTTATTCTTCAGAAATGCATCGAAGACAGGAGAAAGGCAAACATTCTGTACGAAAAAGAAGCAAATGATTCAGGAAAAAAATGGCGGGAAATCTGTCCTGTCCAGATGTTCTCAAGCGATAATTACTGGCGTGTCCTTGCAATGGAAAACGAACGGATGAAGCAGTTTCATTTAAACAAAATACTCGATATCAAAGCGCTCGAGAGCAATTTCAAAGCGGTACCTAAGCAGGAAATTGACGAATTATTTCTTTATTCCTGGCGGAGCTGGCTCGGGTATGATAAATACGAAGTCCGGCTCCGGCTCTCAGCCGAATGGGCGGCGAAAACCAAACCAAGGCAGGTGATGATATACCAGGATATAACTGAAAATGAAGACGGCACTGTAGATTTAAAAATAACTGTGAACAGTTTGACAGAAATCGCAAGCTGGATAGTAAGCCGCGGCGAAGGAGTAACCGTCCTCGAGCCCGGAGAACTAAAGCAAATGGTAATCAACCTAGCCAAAGGCGCATTGAAGAATTATAGTTGAAAATATTACACTTCCTTTTGCGTATGAATAAATTATTTGAAAGTATCATTTAAAGTAAAATTTTTTAAAATGACAGGTCTAATAAAAGATATAGAATACAAAAATTGGTTTGAAGATTTAAAACAAAAAGTCTCACAACTTGTGTGACAATTACAAGGTGATGAAAAACAAAGCTTTAAATTAGTCCAACAACTTGTTGGACTAATTCCCTGGGTCACAATAATAATGCCTGAAAAAACTCACATAACACCACGAAAATGTTTTAAATAGTATCATTAAATGATACTATTTCCGGAATGAGTTTTCGTATATTACAGCATCATAAATGGTTACGGTTTGTATGGCTTGCAGTTTCTGCACACGGGAATTGTATCTTTGCACATTATTAATTTTAAGCAAAAAAGGAGGAAATATAAATTATGGACCCAATGCTCGATGTTGCTATTAATCTCTGCGAAGAAGGCTCCTACAACGAAGCCCTCGAAATTCTGAATAAGTTTATTCCCGGGAATCCGGACTGCGTCTCTGCTTACATTACCCGTTCAGACTGCTTTTTATTTACTAAAGACTACGAATCATCACTAAAAGACCTCGATAATGCGCTGAAGCTCGAGCCGAAAAACATCGATTATCTGCTCAGGAAAGCAAAAGTTCTTTCTTCCGGTATGGGAAAAGCGGATGATGCGTTGAAGGTGATTAAAAAAGTCCTGAGAATAAATAAAAACTGCTGCCTCGCTTATGAAGATATGGGACATATTTATCTCGAAATTGTCCGGAATTATAAACTTGCCGTGGAAAATTTTACAAACGCGATGAAATATTGTGAAGATACACTTGCAAAAGCGGAAATTCAGTTTTACAGGGCAAAGACTTATATTGAAATGAAGATATATAATCTTGCATTAAAGGATTTTGATAAGGCGGGGATGATTTTACCTGATGATGTTCGCCTGCGGCTCGGCAGAGGTTTTGTTTTTGAAGCAATGAAAAGATTTAGTGAAGCACTGGTAGAATATCATAAGGCACTGGAAATTGACCCCTTAAATTCAGATACCATACACTCGATAATTAATGTTTACTATGGTATGGAAAATCTTACTGAACTTGTGGAATTCTGCGATGATATTCTTAATCTGGATCCGGGCTATATTTATGTGATGTGCGAAAAAGCCAATGCAATGATTTCACTCGGCTATGCCGAGGAAGCTGTGAAGTTCATTGAGGAAAGCGAAATATATGTTACGGAATACCGTCATAACTATATTTCAAAACGGGCAATAATTTATCATAAAGCAGGCTATTATAAAAAATCCAATGAGGATTTAAAATATGCTAATTCGAATATCCTGTTTGAAGGCGCATACAATTCTATGTTCGGAATGAATTATTTTTTCATGGAAAAATACAAGGAGGCGGAGGAGTATTTTGATATAGTGATAAGAGATAAATGGGACGCGGATTACACTACTTATAAATTCAGGGCTGAATGCAGGATGGAACTGAAGCGATTCAGGGAAGCAATAGAGGATCTTGAGACTGCGAAAAAAATGAATACGGATGACGGGGAAATAGATTTTCTGATAGGACAGTGCTATCACTATCTTGGCAATATGGCATATGCAGGAATAAATATGGATTCGTCATATAAGAAGATGTATGGGCCGGCGGGGAGTTGGCTGTGGGAGATGGGAAACCTGAATTAATGAGTAATGAATAATGATTAATGAGCAATGAAAGAGTAAAAAGTAAGAGGTAAAAATTTAACCGCAAAGCGTACAGGGTGGTCGCAAAGGAAAATCACTGATTAGAACTGATTAAAATGATTGCACTGATTAAAGAATATTCGTGAAAGTGAAGTGAAAGATTTACGTTCCCACGCGGAGCATGGGAACGAGGAAATCCAGATAATTCTAAAATCCTATTTATCCTGATTCCGATTTCTTTCCTGCTAATCCTGCCTAATTTTTCAATTGATTAAATTTTATATGTTTTTGTTATGTTATATTTGATAAATTAGAACCTTATAATTAAACCCTGTTTGTTAATTGTTTATGCGCGGTGAAAAAATCACGATTTCGGATTCGAAATTAATTGTTCCTGATAATCCTGCAATTCCTTTTATAGTCGGCGACGGCATCGGAGCCGATATATGGATTCCCACTAAGGCAGTTGTTGATGCCGCTGTGGCAAAAGCTTACGAAGGGAAGCGAAAAATAGAATGGTTCGAAGTTTTTGCAGGTGAAAAATCTTTTGAAAAATTCGAGACGTATCTTCCGGATGAAACTCTCCGGGCATTCTCAGATTACAGAATTGGACTTAAAGGACCGCTGACAACACCCGTCGGAGGAGGGATTCGCTCATTAAATGTGACCATCAGGCAATTGCTCGATTTGTATGTCTGCCTCAGACCCGTGAAATATTACGGAGGAATAGATACTCCGATGCGAAGACCCGATAAAGTCGATATGATAATTTTCAGGGAAAACACAGAGGATATATATACGGGTATAGAATTCAAAGCAGGTACTCCGGAAGATAAACGGGTGCTTGGTTTTCTGCAGGATGAATACCCTAAAGAATTCGATAAGATAAGATTCGGTACGAAAGAAAAATCCAATGAATTTCTGAAAATGGAAGGATTTCCCGAAGAGGAAGATACACTTGTGGGAGTCGGCATCAAAGTAATTTCCAAGACAGGTACTCAGAGGCTTATGATTGCCGCTGTGAAATATGCACTCGAGAATAAAAGAAAATCGGTCACGATTGTCCACAAAGGGAATATTATGAAATATACATCCGGAGCTTTTGCAGCCTGGAGCTATGAAATTGCTGAAAAATTATTCGGGGATAAAATTTTCACGATGCAGCAGTGGAAGAGAATAAGAGATACCGACGGTAAACATTCAGCCGATAAAGCTAAAGAAAAAGCAATGGCTGAAGATAAACTTTTGATAAAAGATTCTATCGCAGATAACGCACTTCAGCTTGTATTATTATACCCCGAAGATTTCGACGTAATAGCAACTGAGAATCTGAATGGAGACTATCTGTCTGATGCAATTGCGGCACAGGTGGGGGGAATCGGGATAGCACCGGGTGCGAATATAAATTTTGTTTCCGGACATGCGATATTCGAAGCAACACACGGAACAGCTCCGACGATAGCGGGTAAAAACATTGCAAATCCTTCTTCTTTAATTCTTTCGGCAAAGCTGATGCTTGAATATATGAACTGGAAAGAAGCAGCAAAAATAATTGAGAAAGGTATCAGGAGATGCATAAAGAGCAAATACGTAACAGAGGACTTTGCTCACCAGATAATAGGGTCTACCAAAATAAGCTGTTCGGAATTCGGAAAGCATATAATTGAAAGCTTTACATATGATATTAAAATATTTTAAGCATATATTTACAAACCGCGATATAGCATTCAAAAAATTTTTATGACTGAGGTGAAAAATAAAAAGCACTGGGAAATTGTTGATTCAAAACCCGGTTTCAGAGGAAACTGGATAAATCTGAACGTTGACCGGGTACTTTTGCCCGATGGAAAGCAAATCGAATTTGAAGCTCTTGATTTTCACCGGGCAGGTGTGGGAGTGGCAGCAGAAAATGAAAAAGGAGAATTTATACTTGTAAAAAGCTACAGATATGTGCCTGATTTTACAGGTTGGGAGATACCCGCCGGAACTGTTCCCCCGGGACAGCATCATTCCGATTGCATAATTCAGGAATTAAAAGAAGAAGCCGGTTGTTATATAGATAAAGTTGATTTAAAATACTTAGGGAGCTATTATCCTGTAATAGGGTGCAGTAATCAATTATTTCACTGTTATCACGCAAAAAATGTAATTCAAAAGACATCTCACACTGATACAAATGAAATAATCGAAACAAAATGGTTTAAAAAAGAGTATATCAAGGAGATGATTCTTAAAGGAGAAATTAAAGATGGTTTTACTTTAACATTATTAAGCCTTGTTTTCCTTAAACTTAGTTGAATAAAAAAATTTTATTTTATCACTTGAAACTTATCAGCATTTATAATAGATTATTTGAGCATCGTTTAACTCGCCTGTAATAATCTTCAGGTAATTAGTGAAAATGGTTAAACATATAAAAAGATTATAATTATTACTAATTGCAAAAATATTAATTCAAAAATTTAAAAAACATATCTAAGAATTAGCGACAAACCAAAAAGAAAACACAATGGAAGAAAAAAATGAAGTAGACAAAAACTTCAACCGAAAAGAACCGGAACACCGGAGCAAAGAAAAGAAACACGGATTCAAAAAAAATTACCCCAAAAAAGATTACTCGAACAAAGAATACTCTAAAAAAGAATACAGTCAGAAAAATTACGGCAGAAAAGACAATTCAAATACAGAATATGCCTCTAAGGATTATTCAGCTAAAGAAAGCGACGTTGTCGTAATAAATCACGACAAAGATGCAGCTAATATGGAAGTTCTGAAATCAAAGAAGGTGGTTGACCTGGTAGAAATCGCAAAAGAATTAAAACTTACCGGTTACAGTGATTTGAAGAAGAACGAACTTATACTTAAAATAGTAGAAGCAACTGCTTCAAAAGACGGACTCGCTTTCGCAGCCGGAGTTCTTGAAACTCTTCCGGACGGATACGGATTCCTTCGTTCAGCCGATTATAATTATCTTCCTTCTACGGACGACATTTATGTATCGCCTTCACAAATCAAGAAGTTCCTGCTAAGAACCGGAGATTACATCAGCGGACAGGTAAGACCTCCAAAAGAAGGTGAAAGATTCTATGCTCTTTTAAAAGTAGAAGCAGTTAATTTTGAGAATCCTGATACTATCAGGGACAGGATATTATTTGATAACCTGACCCCGTTATATCCAACAGAAAAATTTACTTTAGAAACATATCCTACAGAATACTCAATGCGGATAATGGATCTATTCAATCCTGTAGGAAAAGGTCAAAGATGTTTGATTGTATCCCCGCCAAAAAGCGGAAAAACAATTTTGCTGCAAACAATGGCAAACAGCATTACAAAAAACCATCCCGAAGTTCACCTGATTGTATTGCTCATAGACGAACGTCCTGAAGAGGTAACGGATATGGAGCGAAACGTTAAGGCTGAAGTAATCAGTTCAACGTTTGATGAACCGCCGGAAAGGCACGTTCAGGTTTCGGAAATGGTATTACAAAAGGCAAAACGATTAATAGAAGCTAAAAAGGACGTCGTAATACTACTTGACAGTATCACACGTCTTGCACGGGCACACAATACCGTGATTCCACACAGCGGAAAGATTTTATCCGGCGGTGTTGATGCAAACGCATTGCACAAGCCAAAAAGATTTTTCGGCGCCGCAAGAAATATTGATGAAGGCGGCAGTCTGACTATCGTAGCAACGGCATTAATTGAAACCGGAAGCAGAATGGACGAAGTTATCTTCGAAGAATTCAAAGGCACCGGTAACTCGGAATTAGTTCTCGACAGAAGACTTTCCGACAGAAGAATTTTCCCGGCAATGGACCTCAACCGGTCCGGTACGAGAAAAGAAGAACTGCTGCTTGACGCTGATATATTAAACAGAGTATTCCTGCTAAGAAAACTGCTTTCAGATTACAACCCAATCGAAGCAATGGAATTCCTGCTCGACAAAATGCGCGGAACAAAATCTAACAGAGAATTTTTGGCTTCTATGAATTCGTAAAGCAAATAATGAAAATAAAATATGATTTTTGATGAAGAAAGAAATACTAATCAATTCCACTTCGGGTGAAATAAGAATTGCAATCACCGAAGACGGAAAACTCACGGAATTTTTCGTAGAGAGTCCTGATCAGGACAGAAACGTCGGAGATATATATCTCGGAAAAGTTGCTCGCGTAAAAGTCGGAATAAAAGCTGTATTTATAAATATCGGCTTTGAACAGGATGCATTTCTGCATTTTTCCGATATTGACAATTCATTTGATGAATATGCCGCAATAATCGGAGATGACTCCGATGTTGAAGAAGATGACGAAGATGAAGAACCTTATTCAAAAGAAGAGCCAAGAGAAAGATTTGACCCTTCGAAACTCCTGCCCAATCAGGATATCATTGTCCAAATTACCAAAGAAAGAGTCGGTGGAAAAGGCTTAAGGGTAACCTCTAAAGTCTCACTTCCGGGAAGATATCTTGTCTTAATGCCTTTCAATAAAAAGATAAGCACTTCGAAAAAGATATATAATTACAGGGAGAAAAGACGTTTAAAAAGCATTATCAGGTCTGTAAAACCCAAAGATATCGGTGTGATAGTAAGAACAGTTGCAGCGGGTCAGGATGAAAACCTTATACTGGACGATTTCAATAACCTGATTACACAGTGGAATCAGATACAGGAAAAAATGAAATCCATGAAAGCACCGACGATTCTCTATAAGGATATGTCTACAACCTCTTCGGTAATGCGGGACCTGTTCAAAGATGATATCGGCAGAGTTATTGTAAATTCCAAAAAGCAATTCAAGGAAATCAGGAATTATATTGAAACGACATCCCCTGATAAGCTTGATAAAATACAGTTGTACACACAATCAAAACCGATTTTTGACGCCTATGATTTAGAACGGCAGATTGACGAAAGTATCGGTAAAAAGGTTTCGCTCAAAAATTCCGGTTATATTGTTATTGAAACAACTGAAGCCATGACAGTAATTGATGTTAACAGCGGAAAATATGCTAAACTGAAAGACCAGGAAATGAACTCCCTGAAAATAAACTTCGATGCTGCAAGAGAAATTGTAAGGCAGCTTCGATTACGTGATATCGGCGGAATAATTGTTGTAGATTTTATTGATTTATACGAAGATGTGAACAAGAGAAAGCTCAATGATGAACTTCGAAAAGAATTCAGAAGAGACAGGGCAAAAGTTACCATACTGCCAATGAGCGATTTCGGAATTGTCCAGATAACCCGCCAGAGAGTACGGCAGAGCATTTTACACCGGGTTACGGACAAATGCCCAATGTGCGACGGGACAGGGAGAGTACAATCCAGAATCAATTTCCTGAAACAAATTGAACGCTGGATTACACGTTTCAAAACAGACAGAAATGGCAGATCGCTGAAACTCGTAATTAATCCTATTCAGAAAAACCGGTTGTTCAGCGGATATTCCGGAAATAAAATGAGGCTGTTTTTTAAATATTTTATCTTTATTAAAATCGAAACTGATGAAAAGATACCTTTTGATGAATTTAAATTTCTTTCGGCAAAAGATGATACAGATATAACTCTGGATTATAATGTCTAAAAAAATTAATATTCTCCATGCCTAAAATCACAATTGACGGAAAAGAATTAGAGTTTAAACAAGGGCGAACGATAATTGAGGTTGCAAGAGAAAACGGAATCAACATTCCTCATTTCTGCTGGCATCCGGGTTTATCAGTATCGGGAAACTGCAGAATATGCCTCGTAGAAATTGAAAAACTACCAAAGCTTGCAATTGCCTGCTCTACACTCGCTTCAGATGGAATGGCTGTTCATACAAAATCCGAAAAGACAGTTGCCGCACAAAATGCAGTAATGGAATTCCTTTTAATCAATCATCCTCTTGACTGCCCGATTTGCGATGAGGCAGGAGAATGCAAGCTTCAGGATTATGCATATAAATACGGTATTGGAAAATCGCGTTTTGATGAAGAAAAAAATTACAAAGATAAAAGAATAGACCTGGGTCCCAATGTAATGTTCGACCAGGAAAGATGCATTAGCTGTTCACGCTGCATCAGGTTTTGTGAAGAAATAGCAAAAGATCCGCAATTAACTTTTGTTAACAGGGGAGAAAAAGTTACAATTGAAACTTTCCCGGGAAAACAACTGGATAATCCTTATTCAATGAATGTGATTGAGATTTGTCCCGTCGGTGCACTTACTTCAAAACACTTCCGATTCAGGTCACGGGTCTGGGATATGTCATTCACAGATAGCATATGCCCTGGCTGTTCACGGGGATGCAATACGATTATAGGTGTACGTAATAATGAGATATTAAGAATCGAACCAAGAAAAAATCTCGAAGTAAATGATTACTGGCTTTGCGATTACGGAAGACTAAATACTACCAAATATGTAAATGATGAAAAAACCCGTGTAAGTTCTCCTTTTATTAAACTCGATTCAAAAGGAAATGATAAAGAAGAAATCATTGAAGTTGAATGGGACGAAGCAATTTCAAAAGCACTTTACAAGCTAATGAATAAAGATAAGGAAATTCTTTTCGTAGCTTCACCGCATTCAACGCTTGAGGATAACTATGCATTAAAGAAATTTGCAAATGAAGTGTTTAAAAATGACAATATCATTTACATCCCTGAAATAGATGAAAATTTTGGTGATGATTTATTAAAAAAATCAGATAAAACCCCGAATTCTAACGGACTGAAACTTCTGGGTATCAAACCATATTCCGAAAATGATCTGATACAATCTTAAAAACGGAAAATATCAGTTTCTTTATATAATTAATTCGGATTTTTCAAAACTACCGGAGTATAAACAACTTGTAAAGAAAATTGATTTTGTTATTCAGCATCTTAATACAAAAAATGAGTTTTTCGAACATTCGAATGTTGTATTCTCTGAATCAACATATGCGGAGATAAACGGAACATTTGTAAACTTTAAAAACAGAATACAGCGGATTAGACCAGCGGTAGCGACTCTTGAGCAGGAACGATTAATTGGTGAATTTTCGCAATCGAGACTCGATAAATTCGGTGCTCCAAATGACCGGTGGACTCACGGAACAAAATTCAATTCCAGACCCACATGGAAAATCCTCAAATTGCTTGCGAAAGCTATGGGACATGATTTTCTCTTTGAAAATTCCGAGGAAGTATTCACGGAATTTTGCAATAAAATCCTTGGTAAGAAAGGCTATGATTACGATACAGTAGGCTCTCAGGGTTTACAACTATAATTCTTTATGAAAGAATTTTTTACAGGAGATATCTGTGTTTATGATTTTGAAGGGAGCGGGAAACCGCTTCTTTTCGTTCATGCCTTCCCTTTCGACCATAATATGTGGGAATATCAGGTAAAACATTTCAGGACTAATTATCACGTAATTACATTTGACATTCGGGGGTTCGGAAAAAGCAAGGATTCGTTTAATTTCATTTATACAATGGAAGACTTTGCAAATGATATTTTAAATATTATTGAACACTTAAAACTTAAAGAAGTAAATATCTGCGGTCTATCAATGGGAGGTTATATAGTACAACGCGCAGTAATAAAATATCAGGATAAATTTTCTTCAATGATACTTTCAGACACGAAAGCAGAGAGAGATGGAAATGAAGATGTCATCAAAAGAGCTAAGTATATAAGTAATTTGAAAAAATACGGAACTGCCGGCGAAGCCGACAAATTCATGAAACGGCTTATGTACAGGGATAATTATGAGAATAAAAGATTGTATAAATTCATTGAGGATATTATTAACCTGCAAAGTGCTGAAGCAATGTGCGGCGCTTCACTTGCAATGGCAACAAGAACAAACACATTAGATTATTTTGGAACGATTAATATTCCTTCGTTAATATTAATCGGAGATAACGATACTTTTACACCAATCGAATATTCAAAAAAGATGGAATCTAAACTTAAAAATTGCGAATTAAAAATTATACCAAATTCCGGACACTTAAGCCCTCTGGAAAATCCGGAGGCATTTAATTCATACCTTTCGGAATTTCTTAAAAAGAATAAATAAAGCTATTAATCAATAACTTTATTTCTCATCAAGATATTTATCAATAGCAGAAGTCAGTTCATAATCGTCAGGCTGTACTTTAGGTTTAAACCTGCTAACTACATTTCCTTTTTTGTCTATAATAAATTTTTCAAAATTCCAGCTTACTTCACCGGCAGGTTCAGTCTGTGTTAATTTAGTGTATAACGGGCATTTTGAATCACCAAGTACAAGAACTTTATCGAATAATGTAAATGTAACATTATACGTTGTTGTACAGAAATTTTTGATTTCCTCAATAGTTCCGGGTTCCTGACCGCCAAAATCGTTGCACGGAAATGCTAATATTTCAAAGCCCCTGTCTTTGTATTTTTCGTAAAGACTTTCAAGGCCTGCATATTGCGGAGTGTTTCCGCATTTTGATGCAACATTCACTATCAGCAATACTTTTCCTTTATAATCAGACAGTGATTTTTCAGTACCCTCCATTGTCCGGACTTTAATATCTGAAATATTAGGATTGTTTGTTTTGCCTTCAGACTTTGCAATTGAATTATCTTTATAATTCCCTGCAGAAATAAATGCAACCATACTCATTATGAGTAATGCTATTAAAAAAGATTTTTTTAACATATTATTTATAATTTAAATTATGTTTTTTTGTATATAAGAACATATTAAGTTCCATAAAAAGTTCATTCAAATCTAAAACTCGGAGAAATATACAGAAAACAGTAGTTAATATATCCGTTTATGAC
Source organism: uncultured Ignavibacteria bacterium (assembly GCA_963806045.1). Taxonomy (GTDB): domain Bacteria; phylum Bacteroidota; class Ignavibacteria; order Tepidaquicellales; family Tepidaquicellaceae; genus DATCHW01. The sequence goes on from CAWDWP010000020.1 coordinate 73,120, forward strand.
AAAATCAAAAATTTCCAAAACAGTCTGGATTTTATGCTTTGTGAGTTTTTTCACCGATATAGCCAGTGAAATGTTATACCCTGTAATGCCAATTTATTTAAAAAGCATCGGATTTTCTGCACTCATTATCGGATTACTCGAAGGATTTGCTGAAGCGACTGCAGGATTCAGCAAGGGATATTTTGGAAATTTTTCAGACAGGACAGGTAAACGAGCACCTTTTATTCAGTTCGGATATGGCTTAAGCTCTGTTTCGAAACCGATGCTGGCAGCTTTTGTTTATCCTCTCTGGATTTTCTTTGCAAGAACTATTGACAGGCTTGGAAAAGGAATCCGCACTTCCGCAAGAGATGCGATGCTATCCGCTGAATCAACTCCCGAAACGAAAGGCAGAGTATTCGGACTCCACAGGGCGCTTGATACAGCAGGCGCTTTTATAGGACCTGTATTTGCTTTAATATTTCTGTCAATTTATACGGATAATTTTAAAGCTCTTTTTCTTGTTGCTTTCATCCCGGGGTTATTCGCCGTAGCTCTTTCATTCCTCATCAAAGATAAAAAAACAGAGGCAAAACCGAATATACCGGGTAGAGGTTTTTTTTCATTTTTAGGTTACTGGAAAATAGCGGGAAAAGAATACAAAAAATTAGTAATCGGATTGCTTGCGTTCGCATTGATAAACAGCTCGGATATTTTTCTTCTTTTAATGATAAAGCAAATCGGATATTCAAATACAGAGGTAATAGGTGCATATATATTTTACAATTTCATTTATGCCGTTTCTTCATATCCAATTGGAATGCTTGCTGATAAATTAGGCTTAAAAAAAATATTTATCACCGGACTTTTTATATTTGCAGCCGTATATGGAGGAATGTCATTTCAGCCCTCGCTGATTTTAATATTTGTAATATTTTTCTTTTACGCACTTTACGCATCTGCAACAGAAAGTATTTCCAAAGCGTGGATAACAAATATTTCAAAGAAAGAAGACTCAGCCACAGCCATAGGATTCTTCACCGGATTCAGCAGTATTTTTACAATGCTGGCAAGTGTAATTGCCGGATTTTTATGGAGCACATTTTCACCACCGGTTACGTTTGCAGTGTCTGCAATAGGAGCAGTCCTCGTGGCTTTTTATTTAATATTTGTTTTTAAAAACCCGGCGAATTATTAATATCCTAACTACCTTTCAACATTTCTGCGTTTCAACTCTTCTACTTTTTTTACCTTACTTATTTTCTTTTATAATATATTCTTCGACGGGTTTATCATTAATAAGATGATTTTGAATAATCATTTCTAAAACATCAGGTGAACAGGAGTGATACCATACTTTATCAGGATAGACCACAGCAATCGGTCCGTTTACACATATCTTGAAACATTTTGCACGTGTTCTCAGGATACCACCTTTTTCTAATTTAAGTTCTTTAATCCTTTTTTTCAAATAACTCCAGGATTTATCTCCGTCATTATACTTCTTGCATTTGGATTCATTGCACAGGAATATATGTTTCTTTACTTTTTTGATTCCACGAACTTTGGCTTTTTTAATTATGTCTTTACTCAATAGATTTCTTTTTTAAATTTGAAAATAAGATAATGTATTAATTGAAACTTCAAAAGTCGTATATTTTGTATGTTCTTATTTTTTTATATCCCATCCCCTACTAACAACTCACTACTATCTACTTATATTATTTTCCATTGTAAATTATTTGCTTTATAATGATGAAATCAATTATTATATTTTACGAAAGTTAATAAAATTAAAAATATTTAAATTATTTATTAAAACAATGGCAGATTTTGATTTGGAATTTCTAATCGAAGCAATCAGGCTTTCGAGAGAAAATATTACAGATGGCTTAGGAGGTCCTTTTGGTGCTGTAATAGTAAAAGACGGTAAAATAATCGGTGAAGGTAAAAATGAAGTGCTTGAGTCAAACGACCCCACTGCACACGCTGAAATACAGGCAATCAGGAATGCAAGTAAACATCTTAACAACTATGATTTGCAGGGCTGTGAAATTTATACGAGCTGTGAACCTTGCCCGATGTGTTTAGCAGCCATTTACTGGGCAAGAATTGATTATATTTATTTTGCGAATACTAAGAAAGATGCTGCGGATATTGGTTTTGATGATGATTTTATATATAAAGAATTATCATTACCCGAAAATGAAAGAAAAATTAAAATGGTGCGATATAATTTGGAAGATGCAAAAAAAGTATTTCTTGACTGGCTTAAACTTGAAAACAAAATCCTATATTAAAATCTGAATCCTCAAATATCAGTGAAATCATTTTAATCATTTCTAATCAATGTCATCATTTTAATCATTTCTAATCAGTGATCTAATCAGTGATTTTCTTTAAAATCCAAGATATACATGTGTTCCAAGTGAAATATTCCCGATATTTTTTGTTCTGTTCATTGCAAGAGGGCTATCCTGCCATGCCTCTGAAAAGAAATTTGAATAGCTTAATTCGACATCACCAATTAACATATCCGAAAGGTTGAACGAATATCCTATTCCTGTTCTGACACCCTGGAGCCATCTGGCATCTGAATATTCAGCTATAGGATAGGAATATGAATTATTATAATTCCCATTATAACTATTATAAGAATAAAATTCTCTTACTCTGTCTAATTTTTCGGATGTATATTGAACTCCATAACCTGCAAGCAGGTACAAAGGCACACGCATTGAAGCAAAGGGATAAAATTTTACAGTTGCCATTATAGGAACTGCAAGCAGAGTAGAATTATCATACCTGTCAGTATAATCAGAATTTCCATATGTTCCATACTGATATTGAGGATCGGGATGACCATATCCGTGCCATATAATTCCGGTATTTAGTTCAATCGCCATATGTTTAGATGGTTTGAATCCAAAAGTCATATCTGCCTGTAAGGGATTCATCGATGTATTATCATTATAGTAATCATCATAATTATACCTGTTATAATAAAAATTATTATTATAATCATTTTGAGGATAGGTGAATCTCATTGCAAAACGGTTACCGAAATCACCACCGGTATAAGTTGAAACGCTTGTCCCAAATCCAAAATAGAAATATCTCTCTTTTAGACGGACCTGTCCCATTACATTTCCATAAAAGACAAAAATGAGGAATAAAATAAACGGTATATTATATTTTTTCATATATACTCCTTTTTAATATTTTTACTTAAAAAATTGCAATTTTGTTTCAGTATTTTATTAAAAAATGAAAAATCTTATCAAAATCCCTGCAAAAGCCGCTAATATAATAATATAAATCGGTTTAAATTTCGTAAAAAATAATACCGGAAGAGCTGCAAAGAATAAAATAAATGTCGGAATATCCGTGATTGCATCTTTCGAGAGTATGAAGGCAACTGAAAGAATTGCCCCTATTGCCGCTGCATTTGCTCCCTTAATGAGGGATTTCAGATAGAAATTATCTTTGAATTTTGAAATTCTTGGAGCAAGTATCATAATGAAAATGAATGTCGGGAAAAAAATACAGAACGTTGCAACTATCGCACCGGGAATTCCCTGCGTCATATATCCTATGAAAGTGGAAGTGATTACTACAGGTCCCGGTGTAATCTGTCCGAATGCAATTCCATCAATAAATTCTTTTGCGGTAAGCCAATGCCTCGCATCGACAACCTCCTGGCTCAGAACTCCGACAATTACAAAACCGCTGCCGTATGTCAGGCTTCCGACTTTCATAAATAAAATTGCCATTTCAAGAAGTCCGGAAACTGATATTTCTTTAATAAACAAAAATATCTTTGCAAATAATAATCCGATTGATGTAATCGCAAATAAAGAAAAAGAATTCAGTTTGTTTTTATCAATCTTTTTTTCTTTAATAGTAAAATATATCATTGACAGGATTGCAGCACCGATAATAAGAAATATTATATAAACTTTGAAGAATACTGTCAGTACAATAGCTGCAGCGAAGAGAAAATAAAGGAATATTTCTTTCTTGAGAATCGAGGTACTAAGTTTATATCCCGAATAAAAAATTATTGCAATAATCACAGGACTCAATCCGTAGAGACCATATACTATATACGTAATATCTTTATATGCCGAATAAAAAATTGAAAAAATTAAAACCAATATGAATGAAGGCAAAACAAGACCGAATCCCGCTGATACCGCACCCCAAAAACCTTTCTTGAAATAGCCAAAATAAACTGCAACCTGAAAAGCAAGAGGACCGGGAGCAATTTGTGAATAGCCGAAAATATCCTCGAAATCACTGAATTTTAGCCATTTTTTTTCCATTACAAGTTCATAACGAAGAGTATCTATAATTGCAAGCGGACCACCGAAAACCGTTGCCCCAAGATAAAGGAAATATCTGAATAAGCCGAAATTAGTAATTTCTGACAATTATAATAAAAATAAATTATAGAATTAAAATCAAATATATGGAATAATAATAATATTCAAAAATAAATACATATAAATTGCAAACATACCCCAAGAAAAACTTCGTATTAGAACGGATTAACATTGTTCTATGTTATATGTCGTTAAGTTTAATATTAAACTAATAAAATTATGAAAAACATAATAATTGCCTTAACTTTGATGATGATATTATTTGGATGCAATAAATCATCAGATTACGGTACTAACGTTATTGTTCCTCCTGCTTCACCTCATACTTTTACTGTCGGGGGAACATCATTTTCTCCGAATTTTGATTCAGCACACGTTGGCGATACAATGCATTTCAGGTGGTCAAATGGTTCACATACAACTACTTCAGTATCTATTCCTACGGGTGCGGCAACCTGGAGTACTCCGTTAAATTCTTCAAGTACTTCATTTGATTATATAGTTACTGTTGCGGGTACTTATAATTTCCAATGCAACATTCACTATTTAATGGGTATGACCGGTTCTTTTATTGTTAGATAATTTCTGTCAACAGTTTATAAGAATTGTAAGGAAAGTAAAAACTAATCCTGTGATTTAATGTAATCGGATGATTTTAATTGTCCTCCAATTTGTCATTCCCTCCTCCGAGCGGGGGGTACCCTTTGGGTCATCTAGTCTCGTATTCTTCATCCCGTAAATCCTGTTCTTTATCCAGTTTATCCAGTCTGATGTTTTACTTAACTAACTCAACTAACTTAATAAACTTGATGAACTTTTTTAATCATCTTAATCAGTTTAATCAGTTTTTTCAGTGATTTTTTTTACCGCTTCATCTCGGGGAACTTGATTACTATTCCGGAAGCGACTTCATTTAAGAAATGAATATACGGAGCGCCGATAACTCCACCGTTCATCATAGCGTCTTTTAGTTCCTGAGAATTCATAAATTTTTTGGCATTTTCAAAACTATCCCACGTGAATAGCAAGAATATATCATTCGGTTTATCTTCAGGACAAAATATTTGAAATGTTTTTTCTCCTCCTTTTCTTCTTATATCAATAAATTCATCAAATACTCGCTTCCAATTTTGATAGTCTTTGACTTGATGAAAAACGTGCACATAATTTTGATTTGATTCTTTATCCATTTTGTTACCCTTTCAGTTAAAAAATTTAAAGTACAAATCAAAACAACCTGATGTAAATAATAATTCCTGAATCATTTTCTTAAATATTATTTCACTTAATTTTGAATTTACCTCTATTTTGTTTCAAATTGCTATATATATCTAATAAAGGTATTTTTATATAATTAAGATAAAATTATGAAAATCAGAAATAATTTATTAATATTTTCTTCGGTTGCTATTTTATTTTTTCTTTTTTCTTTCTGCAATAAACAAACCTCAGGAATACAAACAAAAGATACAAAGGTTATAGTTAAGGATTCCGTTGAGAAAATTAAAACAAATATTCCTGCCGGATTAAAAAAACTCGTTAAAGCTTATCCTGATTTTATCGATTCTGCAGATACCAAATATTTGTACTGGAAAGACGGAACGAAAATGCTGTATGATGACGGTAAGGAAAAAGGTTTTGAAGAAATGCTTGAAAATGCATCTCTGAACGACCAGATGTCGCAGGAATATAGTATGGGAGATGATTTTGAAAATCCTCCTCCTGAAAACTTTGAGCCCGGCAGAATCAGGAATGAGGAATTCTTTAAAAAAATGTACGGTATGAGTTCCGGAGCCGTTAACGGTAAACTTGTAAATGTAACGTGGATGCCAAAAACGATTGGTTTGAATGTAATCTTTACATCCGTGAATGATGCCAATGTTCAGCTTGAAGCAGTGTCAAGGGAACTTGATAATTTACCCGACAATCTGAAAAAATATCTGACCCGGCTTGGAGGAACGTTTTACTGGAGAGTGATTGCAGGTACAAACAGGTTAAGTATGCACAGTTTTGGAATTGCAATCGATATTAATACAGATTACTCAAACTACTGGCAATGGGACGGAGGCAAGAAAGGAAAAATTGAATACAGAAACAGAATACCAATGGAAATTGTAAAGATTTTTGAAAAGTATGGTTTCATCTGGGGCGGCAAGTGGTACCACTATGACACAATGCATTTCGAATACAGACCTGAACTTCTGGTGAGTGCGGAATAAAGTTTAATTAACCCCCCAACCCCCCTTTGTAAAAGGGGGGATAAAACGAAATCCTAATAATCCTAAAATCCAATTTATCCTGATTCAGACTTTTTCTTGTTCATCCTGTTAATCCTGTCCATTTTCTCTGTGCTTGCCCTCCTGGGAGTGGTAACTTCGAGTTCATTTGTGTCCCTCTGTGAAACCCCTTTGTTCTCCGTTTGACGCTTGCCCTCCGTTTCTTTGGAGGGTCTTACATTAGATGTTTATTATCCTGATTCTAGTGTCTTTTTCCGCATTTTTATTATAGCTATTTTATGATGTTAAATTAATCAAACTTTATGTTAAAAAACTTTCTAATGATAATTTTATTATCATCCTTAGTCTTATCATCTTCCGGTCTGAAAAGCCAGCCGAAGGATAAAATTCTGCCTTACCCGATATTGCAGTATAAAATGCAAAATAGCTTAAACGTGGTTACTGTTCCTTTTGACAGCCCCGGAATTGCTGCATTTTTCATTATCGTAAGAGCCGGTTCCCGCAATGAAGTGGAAAAGGGAGTAACCGGTTTTGCTCACTTTTTTGAGCATATGATGTTCAGGGGAACTGAAAAATATTCAAAGGATAAATACGAAGATGTTCTGAAATCAATCGGAGCATCTGCGAATGCAAACACTTCAGACGACAGGACAGTCTATCATATGGTGGGAAATGTAGATAAACTTGAACAAATGTTCGAAATTGAATCAGACAGATTTCAAAATCTGAAATATTCAGAACATGATTTTAAAACTGAAGCAGGAGCTGTAAAAGGAGAGTATACAAAGAATTACGCAAACCCGCAATCAAGACTTGATGAAAACATTTCAAACACTGCTTTTGCAGCACACACGTATAAACATACTACGATGGGATTTTTTGAAGACATAGTTGATATGCCGAATCAGTATCAATATTCCTTAAAATTTTTCGACAGATTTTACAGGCCTGAAAACTGCACTGTATTAGTTGTGGGTGATATTACACAAGACAAAGTTAATGCTTTAGCTGATAAATATTTTGGAAAATGGAAAAAAGGAACATATGAGGCAGAGATTCCTGCAGAACCGCCGCAGACAGAAATGAAATTCGTTCATCTTCAAAACGCCGATGTACCGCCTTATCTGGCACTGTGTTTTAAAGGACCGGGATTCAGTGATTCGGATATTGACCTGGTTGCTTTAAATTTAATAGAAGGGATAGTCTTTTCAAGCAAATCTGATTTGTATCAGAAGCTTGTTATAAACGAACGCAAACTCCGCCGTATTGGATTCTATTCCGGAATGAGCAGAGACCCGGGATTGATGGAAATATATGCTCAAATGAAAGATAAAAACGATATCCAATATGTTAAAGATGAAATAATGAAAGCTTTGAACGGAATAAAAACTAATCCCGTTGATAAAAAAATGCTTTCCGAGGTTGTTTCAAACAGGAAATATGGGTTTATAATGAGGACAGACAATCCGAGTGCAATAGCAAACACTCTTTCATCTTTTATTTCCTTATCCGGAAATCCTGAGTCTATAAACAATTATTACTCATTATTTGATAAAGTGACCCCTGAAGATATTATCAGGGTTGCAAATAAATATTTTAAAGAGACATCCCTTACTATAGGTACAATAACAGCAGATGAAACCTGCGTAATTAAATAAACTGAAAATTATTTATTAATAAATATATGAAAATTTTAAAAGTTTTAATTTCAATTTTAATTCTAGTCGTGATAAATTCTAATTTATTTTCCCAGCAAGTTGTTGAGTTGAATATTCCTAAATCTGAAAAAGTAGTAATAAAACTAATGTTCAGAAACGGTTCAATTTGTGATCCTGAGGGAAAAGAGGGCTTAACAAATCTGACCGCAAGTTTAATCACAAGCGGGGGGACAAAAGAATTAACTTATAAAGAAATTCAGGAAAAACTATTTCCTATGTCTGCAGGTTACAATGTTAATGTAGACAAAGAAGTAACGATATTCACTTTTCAGGTCCCGAAATTTTTTCTTAATGATTTTTATCCTGTTTTAAAAGGTCTGCTTATTACTCCGGCATTCGATGAAAAGGATTTTGAAAGAGTGAAATCCAATATTCAGGTTTTTGTTGACCAGGGAATCCGGGCATCTTCAGATGAAGAGTACAGCAAGAAAGCACTGGAATATTACTTGTTTGGAGGAACCCGCTATCAGAATATGATTCAGGGGAAAACTTCAAGTGTTCAGTCTATCACACTCGACGATGTAAAAAATCATTATAAAAACTATTTTACAAAGAGTTTATTGATGATTGGGATAGCAGGAAATTACACGGAAGAATTTTTGACTACACTTAAAAGCGATATGAATTCTCTTCCCGATGCACCGGTTGCAGTATCTCAAAAAGTTACTCCGAAATTTCCCGATGGAATCGATGTAAAAATTATTTCCAAAGATGAAGCATTTGGCTCTGCAATATTTATGGGCTTCCCTATGGATATTACCAGGTCAAATGATGAGTTTGCAGCATTGATGGTTGCTAATTCATATCTTGGAGAGCACAGGAAATCATACGGAGTTCTTTACAACAAATTAAGAGAAACCCGTTCGATGAATTACGGAGACTATTCTTATATTGAGTGGTATGACGAAGGCGGAGGTAATATGCTTCCTCCCCCCGGCACACCAAGGTCTTCAAATTATTTTTCTATGTGGATAAGGCCTGTTCAGATTGCCAAGCAGTTAAAAAAACAATATTCCGAATTATCCGATATAAAGATAGGACATGCTCATTATGCACTCAGACTTGCCATCAGAGAAGTTGATAAACTTGTGAAAGATGGTATGAGTAAAGAAGATTTTGAAGAAACGAGAGAATTTTTGAGCAGCTATATTAAACTGTACACTCAGACTCCTGCATCACAACTGGGTTATCTGATGGATTCAAAATTTTATAACCGGAACGATTATATTGCCGAAATGGGCAAATTGCTTGCTAATCTGACTCTTGATGATGTGAATAATGCTATAAAAAAATACTGGCAGGTGAACAATATGATGGTAACAATTGTTACGGATGCGAGTGAAGCATCAGAACTTGCAAACAGCATAAAAAATAATCTGGATTCTCCTATGAGCTATTCAAACTTAGTAAAAGCAGGATTACCAAAAGAAGTATTGCAGGAAGATGATGAAGTTGCAACATATAAATTAAATATTAAGAATGTTGAGATAATAAACTCGAAAGAAACATTTAAGTAATAAATGATATCAATAATTATAGGCGGATTATTATTAAGCATCACACATGCATTAATACCGAATCATTGGTTTCCGATTGCCGCCGTAAGTCTTTCAGAAAAATGGTCAAGGGCTGAATCGTTAAAGATTACAGCCCTTATCGGTTTTCTGCATACTCTCAGCACGATTGTTATCGGAATATTAATCGGATTTATAGGATACAGGCTCGGTGATTCTATGGAAATAATTGCAAGTATTTATGCTCCGACTATACTGATAGGACTGGGATTAATATATCTGTTCCGGAACTTCAAGAAATCCCACGACCATTCTCATCACCATATTGATACTGAAAATATTAGGGAAGCTTCAAAGAAATCCAAAAAGGCTATAATCACCGCTCTCGGAACGATGATGTTTTTCTCGCCGTGTATTGAAATCGAAGCGTATTATTTCAGTGTTGGTAATCAGGGTTGGGCTGGAATAATAACTCTTTCTATTATATATTTAATTGTAACTGTAATTGTAATGACTTTAATGGTAGATTTAGGCAGAAAAAGCCTTGAATTTTTGAGTCACAGATTGCATTTTCTCGAGCATTACGAGAAAGCAATTACAGGCGGGATATTGATTATTCTCGGAATTATTTCGTTATTTATTAAATTCTGATATTGAAAAATGAATCACGAACATCACATACATAGTCAAACAGCAAATAACATCAAGAATATTAAGCTTGCTCTGTTAATAAATTTTGCTTTTACGATTATTGAATTGATTGGTGGTTTTCTGGCAAACAGTGTCGCCATTATTTCCAATGCAGTTCACGATTTAGGGGATACTGTTGCATTATCATTTTCATATTTCAGTGAAAGATTTGCCTCTCATAAAACAAGCGATGAAAATTATACGTATGGATTAAACCGCCTCCCGTTGCTAAGTGCATTTATCAATTCAGTTATACTGCTTGTCGGTTCAATATTTATTCTGTATAATACTATTCCCCGATTGTTCACACATGAATCACCGAAAGCAAATTTGATGATAATAATTGCTATTGCCGGAGTGCTCGCAAATGGTCTGGCTCTGTATAAACTTAAAGCAAATGAAGGATTGAATTCCAAAGTTATGGGACTTCATTTACTTGAAGATGTCCTTGGCTGGGTTTCTGTCCTCATCGGTGGAATTGTAATTAAGTATTTCAATCTTCACATTATTGATCCGATTTTATCCATCGCAATAACTCTCTACATCTTATTTAATGTATTTAAAAATCTACGCTCTGCATTTCAGCTATTTATGCAGAAGTCTCCGGCTACAATAGATTCCAACGAGATTCTGTTTAAGATTAAAGAAGATCAAAATATAATTTCTATTGAGGATTTTCACATCTGGTCGCTGGAAGGCACCCAGCATGTCCTGTCCGCACATATAAAAGTAAAAGACTCAATATTGCCTGCTGATATGATTGCTTTAAAATCCCGTATCCGTGATGAGATTAAAAAGTACGGAGATATTCATTCAACTATTGAATTCGAATACGAATCTGAAAATTGTGATGACCACTGCTGATTAATCTGAAACTACAATTCTATCGTCACAAAATAATAACTGTCATCCCTGTTACCGATGAAAGTCACTTTATCATCATCATATTTAAGATTTAAAACAGATTTATAATCCTTCGATATTTTCTTTTGGTTTTTATAGAATGCATTCGTTTGGGGTTCATCGGTAAATGTCAGATAGTAAACATTCTTATCATACATATGCAAATTCTGGATTATTCCGAATGGGTCGCTTGACCATTTATCTGTAAAAACTTTATAATGGATAGTCTCAGCATTATTTCCAGCTTCATCCGAAGCTATAAATGCATAAGAACCTGATTTGTCAAATACTATATTGTCGTAATTCATTTCATATTCATAAGAATAATCATAGTAAGGACCCAGAACTTTATCTCCAAACACATAGTAATTTTCCTCCAGCCGTGAACTATCGGGCAGGGTTTTATAATTCTGACCTATGTAACATAGTTTCTTATCGGGGGAAAGAGTCACATAATATATATTGGAATATTTATTTCCTACGGCTCTTTATTATCCACAATAAGTGTGCTAATATCTTTTTCTGAACCTGAATAAATTAATTTGTCATCAGGATTGAACATTAAATTATAAATATTATCATACTTTTTACTTTCTTTTCCCTGATAAACAACCAAACTTTTCGAATCATTTTCCGTTGATTCCATTGCGACAAATGCTATTTTACCGGAAGGAGATACCACGAAATCATAGATACCGCCCTGATAATTTGTTTTTGTTTTTTCGTTTCCATAAACAATTATTCCTGGGTTTTGTGTATTGTCAGCATCATCTGATGCAAGATAAACAGGAACATTATTTCCGTCGAATTTCACGGGTCCCCGGACATATTTAAATTTCGGATATTCTTTACTACCCTGTATTAACTGTGAGTACGGACCGCTATCATCTGTCCCTATATAACAAACTTTGCCTTTTAAATCCAGCGTAACGGTATAGTTGTCAATAGATGTGAATTTTCTTTGCTCTTCATCTCCTATCACCATAAATTCTTTACCGCCTGCACCTGCTATATAATACAAATCCCCTGACCCGTTAAATCCAAATGTGAAGACAGGTTCACCAACCGATTCTTTATCATAGGCACATAAATTTATATACTCGTAACTTTTACCCATTTCAAGTTTTTCTTTTCTGAAATTATATTTCCCAACAAAACTTTTTTCATTTTCAGTTGCATAGAAATAAACATAATCATCATCAACAGAAATATTTCCATTGATAAAACCATATGCTGCAATTTCTTTTCCGTTTTTTAATAAATAATACTTTGAATCCGACTGACCATTATTTGTTTGTGCTACAACATAATAATTTCCATATTTATCATATTCCAGGTTGTAAAACTCAAAATACGAATATTCAGCAGATTTGCCTTTGTTACTTTCAAGGAAATTTTTATCTGTACCTGCATCATAAGTTGACCTGACATATGTGCCATTTTCAGAATCGTATGAAAAGTCATAATAACTTTCAGTAGTATCAGCCGGAAAACTTGCAATTTTCTTTTCTGTAATCTTTTGAGAATAGGAATTAACGGCAAAGAAAATAAAAATCACAACAATTAATTTTTTCATAAATCGACGTATATTTTAATTTTAAAAATCTTATGTGAGAATTACTAAATTAAATAGAATTAAGTGTTAATTTGTTCCTGTGAAGCAAAAAAAAATCACTTTCCCGTAATAGTGATGACAATTCTCCGTCTTCCGGCATTATTTCTGTGTTCGCAAAGATAAATCCCCTGCCAGGTACCCAGATTAAATTCCCCGTCAGTAACCGGTATTGAAACATTATTACCTAAGATTGATGCCTTAATATGTGAGGTCATGTCATCTGGTCCTTCAAATGTATGTTCAAAATAGTCAGCACTTTCGGGAACTGCAACGTTAAAATATGATTCCATATCTTTTCTTACACTTGGATCTGCATTTTCGTTAATTGAAAGAGAAGCAGAAGTATGTTTGATAAATAAATGAGCTAATCCTTGTTTGATATTCTTAATTTCAGGAATCTGACTCAATATTTCCTCTGTGATAATATGGAACCCTCTAGATTTTTTAGATAATACGATTTCTTTCTGGAAAATGTTCATAGTATATAATAATAATTACAATAATTCTTCTTTGCGTACTCTGCGGTATTTCTTGGCGTCCTTCGCGCCTGCCCACCTCAGGTGTGGGTTAAAGTTCTTCTTTCTCAGTTAATTTATCGAACATCTGAACTATATCGTTCTTTTGCTTGTCATAATGCATCCCTGTACCAGGACCGGAAAAGCCGGTAAAAACTTTCACCACTTTGTGATTTCTATCCAGATATATCGTCGTGGGATAACCTTTAAATTCTTTCATAAATGGTAATGCCTGCATCAATGGTTTATTCCCTACTTCTCCCGCATATAGAAATTCATATTTAGCATTCAATTGATTCGAAAATCTTTGAATCCTTTGTTTAGCTTCTTCATAGTCTTTTGATTCAAAGCAAAGTCCGATAATTTCGAGTCCCTTCGGCTGATATATAGGATAAAGCTCTGAAAAGAGTCTTGTTTCATCCATACAATTAGGACACCAGGAACCCATTAATTGTATCACTACTGCTTTATCTTTGAACTTATCATCACTCAGGCTTACTTTATTATTTTTTAAATCCGGAAATGAAAAATCAATTTTTTCAGTTCCATCTTTTATCGCAGACTGCTTATCGGGGTCGGGTAATTCAGCTTTTTCATTTTTAACGGCAATCCATTTTTCCTTCCAGGTCGGACCTCCGACTAATATTCCATTTTGTAATTTTCCATCCGGACTTATATTTGCAGTGAATAACAGACTGTGCGCTCCATCCAGACAGGAGAGCATTACGTCATTTCCGGAGACCGCACCCTCAAGAAACCTGTAATCCCCTGAGGCTGTAAGGAATGTTCCTGTAAGATTATTTCCCTTCTGATAAAATTCGCCAACAGCTTTATATTCTTCCGAGTCACCGGGCTGGAATGTTGCTTCCCACCTTCCTGTAATATCAAGTGCCGGAGTTTTATTCGCACCGTAAAATCTTTCAGTCTTTCCAAATGCCGCATAGAAGGGAATTCCATATTTGCTTTTACTTCCGAAATGCATATATACACCCGAAATCGAATCTGAACTGACTATCTTTGCCCGAATTTCATCTTTGAAAACCGGCATTTTGATTATAACAGAATCACCTGCAAAAGAAATTTCATCTGTTGATATTTTTTCCCCTGCATTGGTTATTATAATTTTTAATTTACCATCTGTTGATTTTGCATAAGTGAAATTGAAAGGAAGTTCAACCGACGGATTATCTTTATCAATAAGCATTACTCCGCGCCAGGTTCCTTGTTTTATATCTGACTGCTTTGTCTTACTGCAGGAAACAAAAGATGAAACAAGAACAGACAATAGAAATGAAGAAAGGATAAGCGCAATTAATGCGATAAATATTACTTTAAAAGATTTCATAATTCGATTTTTTATATATAGTTAGGTGAATTTACAGGAAATAATAATATAACACTATATATTTTTATATATTAAACCGGAAACCATATTTCATACCACCGGTTATTAAATCCGGATATATCATCAGGTTTAAATTGTTGCTTTTCCAATATTTGTTTTTAATTAGTTTATTAAATAGTAAATAAGATATTCTGTTTGAAAAAATTCCAATCCCCGCTCCCACAAGAACATCTGAAGCCCAGTGCTTATTGTTCAGGATTCTCATAAATCCAACTGCTGCTGCGGTTGTATATCCTGCAATGCTTATCCAGACACTCTTAGAACCATATTCAAAATGCAGCATATCTGCCGCTAAAAATACAAAGGATGTATGAGCAGAAGGAAAAGATTCGTTATCAGAGCTATCGGGTCTTGAACGTTTGGTAATCAATTTTAATCCTTCCACAGTTCCGAACATAATCGCGTTTGAAGCAATATAAATCAGAGTCATATCCTTCAAATTATTTGTACCCTTAACACATTGAAACTGGAGACTGTAAGCTAAAACGGTCGGAGCAAATGTTAAATACTCATCTGCCTTTGTTTGAAAATTTTTGAAATGTTTCTGCCGCCAGTCATAAACGTTTATATTATTCGGTGCAACGTTATTATTACTAAAACAGGTAAGCCCGAAACCAACAAGCGCAGTTGGAAGAAGAAACTGCACTAATTCATTCTTTTTGCTGACCGGTTTGACTTTTGATGTGTCCTGCGGAAGTACTGCAGTATTAATAGTGAAGAAAAAAATAGGAATAAATATAAATGCTCTAAGTTTTAAAAAGATATCATTCATGTTCATTTTAAAATTGAAATAATATACTTATTCGAAATATTTATTGTAAGTAAAAATAGAATTTACTTTGACCGTCAGGTTGAATATGTTGAAAACCCTATTATGAGGGTGATTGAATGTGCCGGAATCCATAATTTATTTCCCCCCTTTAACAAAGGCCGAAGGGCCTCCTTGGAGGTGGGGGTGTGGGGGTTTTGCTCTTTCCTTTTTACCTCTCGCTTCTTACGTTTGACGTTTGACGTCTCACATTTGCCATTTTATCTTTTACTTTTCAACCTCTCAACTTTCTTCAAAGCATAAATCAAATACTCATACTGCGAAATATCATTATAAACCTGCGGAGAGATTCTCAAGAATCCTTTGCGGTGCTTTCTCCCAATAATTTACAACAACCTCAATATTGTAATTATAAAATAAATCATCCTGGAGAGGACTGTAATCATGAAGACTCAGTTTACTTTTTCGAAATGTTTTGTCTTCGAAAAACGGTATTCCCATTAATCCCGCTATCAAATCATCTGAATACGGAAATTCAATTTCAAACTCATTGCAGATTTTTTTACCGGCTGAAAGTGCTAGTTCGTGATTATGCTTCATTAACTCCTTCCATCCGCCCGGAAAAAGGGAACCCATAAATTCAATCGCATCTGAAATGCAAATATATGGAGTCGGGTCAAATGTTCCCATCCAGCTGAAATTATATTGCATTTCGGATAGTGTGGTTTTTACTTCACCATACAATCTGCTTGTCACAAGGGGCTTAATAAATTTCTGCTTATCTTCTCTTACTAAAAGGAATGCTGAACCTTTTGGCGAGCAAATCCATTTATGACAGTTACCGGTATAATAAGGAGCATTTAATTTTTTTAGATTAAGCGGTACCATACCCGGAGCATGCGCTCCGTCAACTATTACATCTATATTTCTTGAGTTGAGTTCATTTACAATTTCTTCTACGGGAAACCTGATTCCCGGAATAGATGAAATATGATCAATTAGTACGATTGCAGTTTTCGAATTTACTGCATTTATGATTTTATCTGTTATATTTGAAGCATTATAAATAGGTAAAGGAATTTCTATTTCTTTAATTTTAAGATTCTTTTCTTTAGCAATTAGTTTAATTGTATTTCTACAAGCCGGGTAAATATGGTTTGTAATTAATATTTCTGAACCTGATTTAAAATTAAGAGATTTAAGGACAGTATTTACACCCGCAGTAGCATTATTTATAAATACTAAATCTCCCGGATTACAATTTACAAAAGCAGAAAGTTTTTTCTTCGATTTTGCTAATAGTTCATCGCATTCTTTCATAATAAACCGTAACGGCTCTGATTCAAACTGCTTTCTATACTCAGATTGCTTATTAAGTACAGGAACAGGACAGGCTCCAAATGAGCCATGGTTAAGGAAAGTCACTGATTTATCCAGCGACCAGTGTTTTACAAATTTCGAATACTTTGGTTCCGGCATTGAGATCGATTTATAACGCTTATTTCCAAGTTAAACAAAATCTAACGTGAATTCAATGTCTTACTATATAAATCATCTTGACTATGTTTATTTTTTTACCTCTTACTTTTAAACCTATCTACTTTTCAACATTTAAACCTTTAAACTTTTCAACTTTTTAACGAATGAATCAAAACTCATACCCTGCACCAAAATTCAAAACATAATATCCTTCACTGACTGTATTTCCTGCCATACTAACCAAACCCGCTAAATTAAAACTGTAATTATGAATTTTAAATGAAGTCCCGAACGTAATAAAAAATGTTGGGCTATCATAAAGTGTTCGATTTGAAAATAATCCGCATCTAAATGCCCAGTTTTCATCCAAAAGATGCTCAAATCCAAAATGAAAATCATTCTGATCTCCCAAACCTCCAATTTTCGAAGTATTTGCATAATGATAATCTAAAGTAAACTTTGTATCATTATTTGATGAACGGAACTCCGTTCCTATTTTAATTCTGTTTGGAAATTTGACAAGGTATTATAAGCGGGGTAAAAACTACTATTTGATTTGCTGTTAATATCACTTGTAAATCCGGGGATAAAACTTGCACCAATAGAAAATTGTTTATCCGGGTGTAACTACCGTTCCAATTTCCGGAATGAATTTCCATAAATTTCCGTGTTGCATAATCTTTACATGACCATTAAAATAAGATAAATTCATATTCATACCAATTCTAATCCATTTATGTTGATAAGACTACCGGAATTCTGATGGAATGAGTCTCAAATGTCTAATTAATGCATTATACTTCGGGTATATAGATGGATTGAGTATCATTTATAACTGTAATCATTTTGATATGCAAGACCGACCTGCAAGTTTTTGTTTAATCTATATGCACCTGCTAATGAAAAAGAATAGAAATTTTGTGATAATTTATTCCTGGATTCACTTTTCAAATTATATCCTGCATTCACCTGAAATTTTTTGCTGATATTAAGTGTGGCAGGATTAAGATAAATTAAGGAAACATCACCCGATGAAGCCACACCAGTATTACCTTTACCGGCGGATATCGACGAAAGAATATTTGTTGAATAGTATTCCAGGTAAGGGTTAATAACAGGATCCAAATATTGTGCGGATATTTTATTGCAAAGGAAGGAATTAATAAACAAACTTAAAAATGACAAAAAAACGATTTTCTGTTTCATTTTATTTTTACTTTAATATACTAATTAACAGCTTAGTAAAAATAAATATACTTTTCTCCTCTCCTAAATTTTATTGTTAAATAATATATTAATTTTCCCCAATCCGTATCTACACCCACGGATATTGTTAATTTTAATTTATAATAAATTATTTAAATAAAAAACAGAAATATAATTGTAATATTCACGGATTTAGCTTCATCACACAGTTCTCCTTAGTTTGGGGTACACCAATTATATTTGAAATAAAAAACAAATATTATAACTTTCTTAAACCATTTTTCCAGCAAAAAAGGGGGTTTAAAATGGAATATTTGTTAGTAATATTATTATGGGCAGGATACTGCATACTTCATAGTTTCTTAATAAGTATCAGATTCACAAATCTAATGACCCGCTTATTAAAAAACTATTATGCATTTTTCAGGTTATCTTACATATTAATTTCATTTGTTTTGCTTGTTCCTTTAATAAATTATACGGCTCAAATAGATACTAAAATAATTATAACTTATGAATCACCATTTACTATCATCACGGTATGTACTGATTGCGGGTTCTTTGTTAATGTTCTTCTGGGCTTTTTTCTTCAACTATGATTCTTTGTCGTTTTTTGGAATTCGCCAGATTATAAACTTTGGGAAGATAAAGGAAATAAATTCGTCGGAAGAATTAAAAAGGAAAGGGTTATTAGGAATAACAAGACATCCAATGTATTTAGCTTTATTAATATTTTTATGGTGTCAAACTTTCAGAGTGACCGATATAGTTGTAAACACTGTGTTGACGATTTATGTTATTATAGGAACATTCCTTGAAGAAAAGAAACTTATATTAGAATTTGGCGATTCTTACCTCAAGTATCAAAAGGAAGTTCCAATGTTAATTCCATTTACTAATTGGAGAAATCGACACGGCAGAGAATAAGTTTCTTGTGTCACCCTTTCAGGGTTAGGATTTTCAGCGAAAACCTTTCATACTACAATAATCCCACCCTTTCAGAGTTTTTTATCCTGACTGACCTACTGGATTGTTCCTTTGTTTCATTTTGTCACTGAAAAATGCCATTTGAAAAACGACAGACAAGAATGCCTGCCAACCTCAGGGGTGATCTGTCCTACTGACAGTTTTTTATTTTCTTCTTAATTATTAATTATTCATTACTCATTATTAATTGTTTCGCATGTTTGTTCTACTGACTACATGCTATTGTATTCTTATAAATAGATTGTATCGTTATTAATATTTATGTATATTTGCGATGGAATCGAAAAATTACATAATTTATGAAATACATAGACCGGGTTCTTGAGGAAACCCTGAAAAAACACATAAAAATATTTTCTGCAGTGGGAGTTACAGGTCCCCGGCAATCCGGAAAGTCAACCATGCTTCTTAATATGTTTAAGGATAAATATGATTATATCTCTTTTGATGACATAAATAACATAGAATATTTTCACAGGGACCCCGAAGGATTTATGAACAGGTATAATGATAAGATCATTTTTGATGAGGTGCAATATGTACCGGAAATATTTAATTATATCAAGATATTGATAGATAAAAGAAGAGAAAAACGCGGTAAATTTATTATTACAGGTTCCTCTCAATTCTCTTTTATTCAGAAAATTACAGAAAGTCTTGCGGGCAGAATCGGATTGTTGACCCTTCTGCCTTTTCAATATTCAGAAATTCCGGATAAATATAAGAAAGCATCTATGTATCGCGGCTCTTACCCGGAATTATCATTTCTGAAATACCGGAACACCGATTTATGGTATTCATCCTATATTAACACATATTTGGAAAAAGATGTGAGAAATATTTCAAATATAGGAGATTTAAGAGATTTTTTATCATTCATCAAATTACTTGGTGCCCGGGTTTCGCAGATTTTAAATCTTTCTGAAATTTCAAAAGAAATTGGTATCGCTGTGAGCACCGCAAAAAGATGGATTTCCATTCTTGAAGCATCCTATATAATATTTTTATTGCCGCCTTACCATTCAAACATAGGGAAAAGAATAATTAAAAGTCCTAAAATTTATTTCTATGATACAGGGTTACCGGTATATCTAATGGGATTATATAATACAAATATTGAAAAAACACACATGGCAGGACCATTATTTGAAAATTATATAATTTCAGAATTTCTTAAAAAAGAGATTCACAAAAAATCCAATACAGGATTTTACTATTTAAGAACGAGCAATGGCGTCGAAGCAGATTTAATTATTACGAAAGCCGGAAAACGCCATTTTTATGAAATAAAAAGTTCATCAACTTTTAAATCGAATATGCTCAAAGGGATCGAATCTTTGAGAAGTAAAAATGAACCTGCTTCTTTAATATATAAAGGCAAAGATTTTTCTTATGGAGATACGCTTAATATTTTGAATTACTCCACTATTTTAAAGTAATGATTCCAATTTTATTTTATATTTTTCGTTATTCTTATAGATTTTTGCGTTGCAATGCAAGTATCTTTTTTCCCTTGCGTTAATTGGTGTTCTTTATGTTGACATTCTTAATTCTTGAATAAATCTTCTTATCATAATTTCTAAATTCTTTTTAAGAATCATACTATTTATTTTATATTAATAGTTTAAGTTTTTTAATCTATTTTTAAATTTAACATTTTAAATTTTATATTATGTCACGAACAGTAAAAGCTCCTACGGGAACAAAAATGTCCTGCAAGAATTGGCAGGCAGAAGCGGCAATGAGAATGCTTATGAATAATTTAGACCCTGATGTTGCCGAGCGCCCGCAAGATTTAATAGTCTACGGCGGTTCAGGAAAAGCAGCCCGGAACTGGGAATGCTTCGATGCAATTGTTGAAACTTTAAAGACTTTAGAGGATGATGATACTTTGCTTGTTCAGTCTGGTAAGCCTGTTGCTGTTTTCAAGACACATAAAAATGCTCCAAGAGTAATCATATCAAATTCACAGATTGTTCCTAAATGGGCAACCTGGGATGAATTCAGAAGGCTTGAAGGATTAGGACTTGACAATGTACGGTCAGATGACCGCCGGCTCCTGGATTTATATAGGGACGCAGGGAATTTTACAAGGGACATATGAAACTTTTGCTTCTGCCGCAAAGAAACACTTCGGCGGAACTCTTTCAGGAAGATTTGTTCTGACTGCAGGATTAGGAGGAATGGGCGGAGCTCAGCCCCTTGCAGCAACCCTGAACGGCGGAGCATTCCTGGGTATTGATGTTGACAAATCAAGAATACAGAAAAGACTTGATACTGGATATTGCGATGTTATGACTGAAAGTATAGATGAGGCTTTGAAACTTGTACTCGAAGCAAAAGAAAAAAAGATTGCAAAATCAATCGGGTTAGTGGGTAATGCAGGTGAAGTGCTTCCTGAAATTTTAAAGCGGGGAATTATACCTGATGTACTTACCGACCAGACCTCTGCACACGATATGCTGAACGGATATGTTCCGATGGGGATGAAATTTGAAGAAGCAATAGAACTCAGGAAAAATAATCCGGACAAGTATCAGGAACTTGCAAAAAAGACTGCCGTTGTTCATTGCAAAACAATGTGGGAATTTATGAACAAGAGGTGTCGTTACATTTGACTATGGAAATAATATTAGAGGTGAAGCTCTGGCAAACGGATTTGAAAAAGCATTTGAAATTCCCGGATTTGTTCCTGAATATATCCGCCCGCTTTTCTGTGACGGGAAAGGACCCTTCAGATGGGTAGCGCTTTCCGGCGACCCTAAAGATATTTACACAACGGATGATACTATAATGGAAATTTTTCCAGATGATAAACTTTTACACAATTGGTTAAAAGCCGCAAAGGAAAGAGTACACTTCCAGGGACTTCCGGCGAGAATTTGCTGGCTTGGTTATCGGCGAAAGAGCAAAAGCAGGTAAGGCATTCAATGAACTTGTAAAAACAGGAAAAGTAAAAGCTCCAATAGTGATTGGGCGTGACCATCTTGATTGCGGAAGCGTTGCATCACCTAACAGGGAAACTGAAAAAATGAAAGATGGGTCGGATGCAATTGCTGACTGGCCGATTCTTAATTTTGCCTTGAATGCAA
Organism: uncultured Ignavibacteria bacterium; assembly: GCA_963806045.1. Taxonomy (GTDB): domain Bacteria; phylum Bacteroidota; class Ignavibacteria; order Tepidaquicellales; family Tepidaquicellaceae; genus DATCHW01. The sequence goes on from CAWDWP010000020.1 coordinate 95,614, forward strand.
TCGGAGGTGCGAGCTGGATTTCACTGCATCACGGAGGCGGTGTAGGAATCGGAAACTCAATTCACGCAGGAATGGTGATTGTAGCAGACGGAACTTCCGAAGCGGAAGAAAAACTTTTGCGATGCCTGACTTACGACCCTGGTATGGGAATAGTGAGGCACGCCGATGCAGGATATGAAAGAGCAATAGATAATATGAGGAAGTTTGGAATAAAAATGCCTATGATAAAATAATTTTATAACCCCCCATCCCCCCTTTGATAAAAGGGGGGAAAAGATGATTAATAAAATTCAGTGATAAAATAATTTTTTTAAGCGTAATTAATGTTGTTTGAATGAAAAAGGAGTTGAAGACATTTTGAAAGGTGTCATTTTCGATATTAAAAGATTTTGCACTAATGACGGTCCGGGTATACGAACCGCGGTCTTCTTTAAAGGCTGTCCTTTAGATTGCTGGTGGTGCCACAATCCCGAAGGAAGAACCTGCGAGATAGAAAAAGCCGTGAGAGTAAATAAAATCGGAGATATGGAATTCTATGATGATGAAGATATCGGTAAGGAATCAACGGTTGATGATGTTATGGATGAAGTCATAAGAGATATTATAGCTTACGAAGAATCCGGAGGCGGAGTAACATTTACCGGCGGAGAGCCCTTTTTTCAGTTTGAGTTTCTGAAAGAACTGTTGAAAGAATCAAAAGCCAGAGGGATTAATACTGCTCTTGATACTTCAGGCTACACTTCAAAAGAAAACATAGTAGATATTTTAGACTTTGTTGATTTGTTTCTTTATGATATAAAACATCTGGAAGATTCTGAGCACATAAAATATACAGGCGTATCAAACGCTATAATACTTGAAAACCTGAGATTTTTAATGAATCACAGAAAAAAAATAATTCTCAGATTTCCTGTGATACCGGGAATTAATGATACAAGAAAAAATATCAATAAGCTGAAAGCACTGTTAACCATAAATAAGGAAGACTTACACGAACTTCACTTATTACCATTTCACAATATTGCAGACAGCAAATACAAAAAACTCAATACTATTAATAAATTAATAGAAATCAACAGCATTAACGAGAGGGAATTACATCCTCTGAAAGAAGAATTTGAAAGATTAGGAATCAAAGTAAAAATCGGCGGCTAAAGACAGAACTAATCACAATGAATGAAAGAATAAAAAAACTCAGGGAAGAAAGTCAGAATGCAACAAACAGAATTTCTGCTGAAAGAGCTTTGCTCGTAACTGAATTTTATCAAAGCGAAGGTGCAAAAGAACTTAGTGCTCCCATCAAAAGAGCACTGTGTTTTAAATATATTCTTGAGAACAAATACATATATATAAATAACGATGAATTAATAGTAGGAGAAAGAGGACCCGCTCCAAAATCCGTTCCGACTTATCCTGAAATTTGCCTGCACTCGATTGAAGACCTCGAAATTCTGGATAAGAGGCAGAAAGTAAGTTTCAAAGTTGATGATGAAGTTAAAAAAGTTTACCGGGACGTAATAATTCCATACTGGAAAGGGATATCGAACAGGGATAAAATTATGAAAGCAGTCCCGGAGGAATGGCTTACTGCATATAGGGCAGGAATGTTCACGGAATTCATGGAGCAAAGAGCTCCCGGTCATACAGTCGCGGATGGAAAGATTTATAAAAAAGGAATGCTTGACTTCAAATCAGATATAAAAGAATCAATTGATAAACTTGATTATGATAACGACACTGATTTTTACAAAAAAAGAGAGCAATTAATCGCAATGGACATTTCCTGCGATGCAATAATTTCTTTTGCAAATAGGCATGCTGATAAACTTGATGAACTTTCTGAAAAAGAATCCGATTCTTTCAGGAAAAAAGAACTTAAAGAGTTAGCAAATATCTGCCGTCGTGTTCCTGCAAATGCTCCCCGGAATTTCCATGAAGCGCTTCAGTATTACTGGTTTGTTCATCTTGGAGTAATAACAGAAGTAAATCCCTGGGATTCTTTTAATCCGGGAAGATTAGACCAGCATCTGTTTCCATTTTATAAAAAAGGAATTGAAGAAGGAACCCTGACAAAAGAAAGAGCGACAGAATTATTGCAAGCTTTCTGGATAAAATTCAACAATCATCCCGCACCTCCAAAAATGGGTGTGACATTAAAAGAAAGCAACACCTACACTGATTTTGCGTTAATTAATCTCGGAGGAGTAAAGACGGACGGTTCAGATGCAGTGAACGAACTTACATATTTAATACTTGATGTAATAGAAAAAATGAGAATCGTACAGCCAAGTTCAATGGTTCAGTTAAGCAGGAAAAATCCTGACACCTATATCAACCGGGCAATGAAAATTGTTAAAACAGGATTTGGACAGCCATCAATCTTTAACAGCGAAGCAATTGTACAGGAACTGACAAGACAGGGAAAATCTATCGAAGATGCAAGAGACGGAGGAGCCAGCGGATGCGTTGAGACAGGAGCCTTCGGAAAAGAGTCCTATATTCTTACGGGTTATTTTAATCTTGTTAAGATGCTGGAACTTACGTTAAATAACGGATTAGATCCGAAAACCGGTGAACAGGTCGGTTTAAAGACAGGTGATGCAAGGGATTTCAAATCATTTGAAGACCTTATGGAAGCTTACAGAAAACAAATTGAATATTTTGCAAACATAAAAATTCTTGGCAGTAATATTATTGAAAGTATATTTTCGGAAAATCTTCCTGTACCTTTCTTGTCTGTGATAATTGATGATTGTATTGCAAACGGCAAAGATTATAATTCAGGCGGTGCGAGATATAATACAAATTATATTCAGGGAGTCGGGATGGGAACATTGACCGACAGCCTGACTGCATTAAAATACCATGTATTTGACAATAAGAATATTACAATTGATGAACTTCTTGAAGCGCTTGAAGCAGACTTCAGAGGATATGAAAATTTACAGCATGTATTAATTTACAAAACACCAAAGTACGGTAACGATGATGACTATGCAGATGAGAATGCAGTAAAAGTTTTTGATTATTTCTATGATGCTGTTAACGGAAGGCAATCACCGAGAGGCGGAACTTACAGGATAAATCTTTTACCTACAACCTGTCACGTATATTTCGGAAGCGTAACTGATGCTACACCGGACGGCAGAAAAAAAGGTCTTCCGGTTTCAGAGGGTATTTCACCGGTTCAGGGTGCTGATATGAAAGGTCCGACAGCAGTAATTAAATCCTGTGCAAAACTCGACCATATAAGAACCGGTGGAACTTTGTTAAATCAAAAATTCAATCCTCAGTTTTTTAAAGATGATGAAGCTATAAGCAAAGTTTCGAGTCTTGTAAGGAGTTATTTCAGAATGAACGGACATCATATTCAGTTTAATGTGGTGAATGCTGAAACACTCAGGGAGGCACAGAAACACCCTGAGAAATATAAAGATTTAATAGTCCGTGTTGCGGGATACAGCGATTACTTCAACGACTTGACCTTTGAATTACAGGAAGAAATAATAAAAAGAACTGAACACGGAGAGGGTTAAGAAATAATTATCACTCTTTAGTTTTCACTTGTTACCCATCTCCTGATGGGTAATATATAATTAAAAAGGATTATCATTCTGTCGTTTTATTGAACCTGAAATCGAATGATTTGAATACTCCATTTTCCTTACCTTCAATTCTGGCATTGAGAATATTTGGTTCTGACAGGTCATAAATTATTATCTGCGGATAATCATGATTGGGATTAAAGAATGTAAATATATTATTTTCAATTTTTGACAGCTTAAAATACACCGGTAAGCCGCCGCTATCATTTATTACCGTCGCTATATAAAATATTCCGGAACCTTTAGTATAATTTATGTTGAGAAGTTCTATCAGAGCCGTATCACCTTTTACCGTATCAACTTTAAAGCCCGAGCCTGAAAGAAATCCGTCGCCGTCAGCCTGCCACCTTTCAAATAAAAAACCTTTATCTGTCTGCATCACCCACAGTCCTTTCAGGTTGAATAATCCTTCGGGAACCTGCGAAAAGGAACGGGTATTAAATATCAATAAATATAAAAATATAATGAAAGTAATAAATTTTATATCCCGCATTTTTTAATAATGATTTTCAAATTAAAACAATCAAAACATAAAAATAATAATTCGCCATAACAATAGAAAAATAGAATTTAAGTTTAATTATTTCACGGCAATCCAAAATTATTTCTTGCATGCAAATTACATACCAATAATTAAAAAAATAAAATGGGGTAAATTTTTTTACCTATACTTTTCTAAGATTAGAGTATAGATTTTATCAGCAATAAATTAAAGTGCGGACTATCTCGCAAAAATGTGTTTTTTAGGAAACACATTTGACACTGTAACATTAATATATAAGGTGTCTGTTTTTTATAAAAAATATTTGAGAAGTCCGCACATTTTTTTATGCCCAATCGCAATATTTACATTAATTTGAAACCAATTTCTTAAAAGATAATATGAACCCTGAGTTTCCTGAATTCGGCAAGTGGCTGTACGACAGTAAAAAGAAGCCTTCACTCTGGCTGAACCGGAAAATTAATGGCAAATTAATCTGTGAGCCTATAAATATAATAATCGAGGATAGTGTTTCGCAAAATCCGGAAGTGTCAAAAGAACTTTTATATTATTCACTCCGAAAAGCCGGATATAAAATAAGGTGGGGTCATATAACTCCACGTTTTGCGATGATACAGGGAATATTTTATAATCAACTACCTGAAAAATTCTTTCACGCATTTTCAGACAGAACATGGATTTTTGAAAACGATCACGGTAGGTTTTTCGGACCTGTTCAATTTAATGGTAATTATTACTTCTGCGGAGCTGTAAGCAAAGAGACGGGTATTACACATAAATATATTTCATTTGCAAAAGCGAGAGATAAATATTCGCAAATGCTGGATAAATATTCGAATATTAAAATTAAAGGCCTCGTTGCAATGGATAATTTTCTGGAAAATGAATCCACTACAACAGGTGACCACGACGGAAATGCGATTTTGATGTCAGTTAGAAAGAAATGATTTAATTATTTCTAACCCCCCTGCCCCCCCTCTTAGCCTTGGAAAAGGGGGGATGTTGAGTTATATATTCTTAATGTTTCTGATTTAATATAAATTCTAAAAAAATTATTTGTTACTCATTAATTCTTCAATTTCTTCCACCTCTAACGGAATATTTCTCATTAAGTCAAAATTTCCTTTTTCAGTAATCTTAATATTATTCTCTAATCTTATTCCTATGCCTTCTTCAGGAATATAAATTCCCGGCTCAACTGTGAATACCATTCCGGGTTTATATGGAAGATGGAAATATCCTACATCGTGAACATCGAGTCCGAGGAAATGGGATACATTATGCATAAAGTATTTCTTGTACAATGGACTGTTAGGATCCTGCTTTTTAATATCCCTCATTTTGAGTATTCTTAAATCAACAAGTTCTTTTTCAGTGTTCATTTCTGTTTCAGCCTGAATTTCTTTCCAGATAGCGCCCTTCACCATAAGTTTAATCGTTGATTTCATAATACGCAGAACTGCATTATAGACGGCTTTTTGCCTCTTGGTGAATTTCCCGTTAACAGGAATTGTTCTCGTCATATCTGCATTATAATTTCCATAGATTGCACCCGTATCAATCAATATCAAATCACCATCCTTGCAAACTTCATCATTTTTAATATAGTGTAAAACGCAAGCACCGGGACCTGATGCTATTATCGGATAATAATCTGCAAATCCGCCGCCATTACTGATGAATTCGTGAGCAAATTCAGCTTCGATTTCATATTCGGTAACTCCGGGTTTTGTGAACTTAAGCACTCTTCTGAATCCTTTTTCAGTCAGGTCACAGGCTTTCTGAAGCAGATCAATTTCAATCGGAGATTTAATCATTCTCAGACGGTTAATGATTGGAGCCAGTCTCATAAAATTGTGCAACGGATATTCCTTTTTGCACGATTCGATGAAACGCGCATTGCGTGTCTCTACAATTATTTCAGCACGTTTGTGTTCGTTTGACTGCAGGTAAATATTATCGCAGTCCGTAACAAGCGCTCTAAAAACTCTTGGAAAGTCAGAAAGCCACATAACATTTTCGATGCCCGTAACTTCAGTTGCTTCTTTTTTAGAAAGTTTTTTACCCTCCCATACCGCTATCATATCACTCGTTTCACGCAGGAACAGAATTTCTTTCATTTTCGGATCGGGAGAATCCGGAAATAATATCAATACGGTTTCCTCCTGGTTAACTCCGGTAAGCCAGAATAAATCAGTATTTTGCTTAAAGTGCATTGTACCGTCAGCATTCGTTGGCATATAATCGTTTGCATTTACAAGTGCAAGAGAATTTGGCTTTAATTGCGATGAGAGTTTCTTTCTGTTTCCAATGAAAAGATTATTATCTATAGTTATATTTTTCATAATGAATTAATTAAAGTTAGTATGATTTATTTAAGTTATAATTTTTTATTAACTTATAAAATATAAATTTCAATTAATCGGATAAATGAAACTGATTCATCTATTCGTCATTTTTTTTATCTGCTATTATGTATAAAACCACGCCAATAATTCCGGTTACAGCGCCTAATACAGAAATTCCGCCCAGAATATCTGACCATACCCAGGTTTGAGAAGGTTTGATAATACCTGTTGATCTTAATATAATGTACTGAATAGCAAGCGACCAGCCTATGACCATCACGATAATACTGTTTCTCGAATTAGCATACTTCATCAGTTTCAAAATTTAAGTGAAATACTTTTCAATATTATTATTCTTTTAAAAATAAATAATTTATTTACCAGGGTATTACTTGTTTATCTGAAATAAACTTCCCGGTTAACTCCGGCGGAGCATCTGTTGCAAGCCACACAATTGATTCAACTCCTTTTTCCACAGAATGCGATGCCCCTATTCCGCCCATATCTGTTTTCACCCAGCCCGGGTTGACAGAATTTACTGAAACTCCCCTATTTCTGTAAGTCAAAGAAAGCTGACATGTAACAGCATTTAAAGCTGCTTTTGAAATGCTATATATGGGAGCGTAATCACTCATTCCCTTACCTATAGCTCCTAAATTACTTGACACATTTATTACCCGGCTTCCGGATTTCAGAAGTAAATTAAATGCCTTTGTAATTAATAACGGAGCAATTGAATTTGTATCAATTGTTTTATGTATTAAATCATATCCTGCCATCAGGATTCCGGATTTATCGATAAGGATACCTGCATTATTGATAAGCACATCCAGTTTATCTGTTTTAGAAGCTACAATTTTAAATGCCCTTTTTATAGACTCAATATCACAAACATCGAGCTGAACAAATTCACCCTTTACATTTTCATATTCAAGTTTTTTTAATGCAATCAATCCATTTGCTTCATCCCTGGCTGTAACAAAAATATAATTGCCTGCTTTGCCAAGCTGGCGAGCTGTTTCAAATCCAATTCCTTTATTAGCTCCTGTTATTAATACATTTTTTATAATCATTTTATGCTATGAATCATTACTATAATTTGTAACATTAATATTTCAGAAAAAGTATATTTTTTTTTCATTAAATATTACATCTTAATTATGCAAATTAGATAAATGCTTAATTTTAAGGAAAATATTAATTTATCTGACTATACTACCATAAAACTTGGTGGTAAAGCAAGATATTTTTGTGAATGCATAGATAAAGAAGAAATTATTGCTTGCCTGAATTTCATCAGAGAAAACAAATTAAAATACCAGATTTTAGGAGGCGGGAGTAATATTATTTTTCCTGATGAAGGATTCGACGGATTAATCTTAAAAACTGCGATGAAGAACATAAATTTAACCGGTAAAGGCGGAAGTGATGAAGTTGAAGTGATTGCAGAAGCGGGGGTAAATTGGGATGATTTTGTAAGGTTCTGTGTCGCACAGGGTTTTGCAGGTATAGAATGTTTATCAGGCATTCCCGGGACTGTCGGTGCTACTCCAATTCAAAATGTAGGAGCTTATGGACAGGATGTGAGTAAGGTAATAAAAGAAGTTGAAGTAATTCAAATTGATAATATGAATAAAGTTAAATTCTCAAATGCTGATTGTCGTTTTGGTTATAGAGATAGCAGGTTTAAGTTAGAAGATTCAAATAAATATATTATAACAGAAGTTAAGTTTGCATTAAAAAGAAATGGAGAACCATTAATCCATTATCCCGACCTTATAAAATCATTAAATGACAATAACTATTTATTGTCAAATGATGAAGGAAAGAATTATTTAAAAGACATTACGGATTCAAAAGAAAAACTCAAAATTGTCCGCGATGCTATTATAGAAATAAGGAAAAGAAAAGGCATGGTTACTGATGAAAATGACCCTGATTCTGTATCGTGCGGTTCTTTCTTCACAAATCCGATTCTTAACAATGATGAATTTAAAACTTTTAAGGAAAATTGTGTTAAGAAAAAAATAAATGATATTGAAATTCCTCAATATAAAACCGAAAAGGGAATAAAAGTACCTGCTGCGTGGCTAATTGAGAATGCAGGCTTTAAAAAAGGATATCAGAAAAACGGTGTGGGAATATCTTCAAAGCACACACTGGCAATAATCAATTGCGGAGGAAAAACCAAAGACGTGATTGCACTTGCAAATGAGATTTGCGAAAAAGTATTTGAACTTTTCGGAATAAAATTAGAAACAGAACCACAGATTATTAATTAACCGATTTTTGAGAATTCCTTATGCCTTGAAATGCTTTAAATTATGAAATAAGTTTATTTAGTTCTTTATAGTTACATACTGTTTTGGGGTGTTTCCCAATGATTCGGGAAATCTGAGAGAATACCCATCGAACCTGAACCGGGTAATTCCGGCGTAGGAAAAACAAAAATATTTTGACGCTTAATCTTTTTCAAATCAGGTTCAGAAAAATATTAGGCGTTTTTTATTTATGGAGTTATAAAAAATGTTAATGAAATTTACTTTTTCTTTTGTTCTTTTTTTCTTTCTGTTTGTTTCAGCATTTTCGCAGTCGGGAAATGACACTATCCTCTATAGAACCGAAACCATCGAAGTGCAGACTTTGTCCGGAATCGAAAAGCTAACTCCAATCACATTCACAAATCTAAAAAGAGATGTCATTGAAAAAAGATACTGGATGCAGGACCTTCCTGTTTTCCTGAATGGAAATACGAGTATGAATGCGTACTCGGAATCAGGAGCATCTGTTGGATATTCTTATTTTTCACTTCGAGGATTTGACCAGAGAAGAATTTCGATATTAATAAACGGTGTTCCTCAAAATGACCCCGAAGACCATCAGGTTTACTGGGTTGACCTCTCCGATATTACTTCATCAGTTGAAAATATTCAAATTCAAAGAGGCATCGGTACAGCACTTTATGGTACTTCATCTATCGGCGGTGTCGTCAATATACAGACAATTGATTTTTTCAGACGGAATTTTTTGAATTTTGACGCGGGAATGGGTGATTATAATTCGAAAAGATACTCTCTCGAATACTCATCAGGCTTGATTCAGGGCGGATTAGGAGTCTATGGCAAGTTCACAAAAACGACTACAAACGGATACAGGGACCAGTCCTGGTCTGACCACTGGTCATATTTCCTGAGCGCAGGCAAAATGATTGGAGAAAATTCTGTTTTAAAGCTGAACTTTTTCGGTGGTCCGATTAAAAACCATCTTGCTTATTTAGGAGTAACGAAAGATTATATAGACGGAAATATTACAGGTGATGCAAGGAAAGACAGAACGTTCAACCCGCTTACATTTCCGAATGAATCGGATAATTACAATCAGCCGCATTATGAGCTTGTGTTCAATACTCAGCCGTCAAAAAATCTTTTTATATCAAATACATTCAGTTACATAAGAGGTGACGGATTTTTTATTACAAATTTTCCGGCTTTTTATGGTTATGATTTCAGTTATTTCAGACTGCCCTCATTTTTTACTTTTGATTCCACAGCCTTTAATTCATCTTACTATAGAAGAGATGCAAACGGCAATCTTGTATTTCAGACAGGTAAAGGTTATGAAATTGTCAGAAGCAATATCGTAACAAACCTGTACGTTAATAACAATACCTACGGATGGTTTCCGAAAGTGCAGTTAAATCATAATTCAGATAAAGGAACACTCGTGGTCGGCGGTGAATTGCGATTCCACGAATCAGAGCATTATGGTGAAATTACATTTGCAGATGCACTTCCACCCGGAACACCGGATAATTACAGGTATTATTTTTATAACGGTCGGAAAAGAATAATGTCACTATATGCAAATGAAATTTTCAAATTTAATAACCAGCTGGCTGCAATGTTAGGAGGTCAGTTTACGAATATTAAGTACACTCTTAAAAATGATAAATTCAGACCGTATGGATTTGATGTAAACTATAATTTTTTCACTCCGCGCGGAGGTTTAAATTATTCATTCAATAATAATATCCGGGCTTTTGTCAATGTTTCATATGCAAAACGTGAACCAAGGTTAAAAGATATTTACGATGCTGAAAATCAGAGCTCGACCCCTAACTTCAGGGTTGTTGACACTGTAAATAACATTTATCAGGACCCGCTTGTAAAACCTGAAGAATTACTGAACTATGAATTGGGATTCGGATATACTTCTGATTTACTGAAAGCGAATCTTAACTTTTACTGGATGGATTTTAAAAATGAGATTGTTAATAACGGACAGCTTGATAAAGTAGGACAGCCGATAAACGGGAATGCAGCAAAATCAATACACAGAGGAATTGAAATGGAATTCGAAATACATTCCGTTTAAAAATTACAAACAAAACAATTTCCTGAAAGGCATTAACTTTTCAGGGAATTTAAATTTATCAGATAACTACTTTGTTGACTACAGGGAAATTAACGGAAGAGATTCCATCGGAAATATTATATACGGAAATGATTTTTCGGGAAATAAAATATTACTGAATCCTCAGATAATCGGAAATCTTTCGCTTTCGTATTATACTGATTTCGGATTAGGATTTTATGTCACAATGCAGCATATCGGGAGGCAATATCTCGATAACTCTGAAAACGAAAGAAAGAATGCATCAGTTAGGTCGTTACCGGGATATGTGGATAAAGTTATTAATTCATACACGGTGTTCAATGCGGGTATAAGTTATGATGTTATTCCTGCTTTTAATTTTATTAAGGCGAAAAATTATATTCGAAAGATTGAATTTGCTTTAAGAGTAAATAATTTATTCGACAGGCTGTATGAGCCTACGGGTAATGTCGATTCTTACGGGACACCATACTGGATTCCTGCGGCGACAAGAAATTTTTATGCGGAAGTGAAAGTGGGATTTTAAAATAAAACGTTCCCCATCGGGGGATGGGGAACGAGAAAATAATTAACCCCCCTATACTTTCGACAGACAGGAATGTCTGTCCTACTGAAAAAAGGGGATAAGAAAACTTTTTATTCGTCGAGTAAATAAACTTTAGTCATTACAACATCTTTGACGGGCTTGTCTCCCGGTCCGGTCGGAACTTTTCCTATTGTTCTTACGATATCTAATCCTGCAACAACTTCTCCAAAGATAGTATATTTGCCATCAAGAAATTGAATAGGAGCAAGTGTTATATAGAACTGAGAATCCTGAGAGTTTTTTCTTCCGGAGTTTGCCATCGCAACAACACCGGCTTTATCGTGGCTTAAACCATTATCAAACTCATCGGGAATTGGCTGACCTGAGCCGCCGGTTCCTGTTCCCGTTGGGTCGCCGCCCTGAATGACGAACTGGTCAATTACCCTGTGGAATATTATTCCGTTATAAAAACCGTTTGCGGCAAGTTCTTTTATCCTTGCAGCAGTTTTTGGTGCTTTATCGGGAAATACTTTTACATCAAAGGTTCCGTAATTAGTTTCAAAACGAATTATATTTGAATCGGATTTTTTTTCTATATTATCTGAATGCATAAAATTTAAATTAATTAGTGAATATAAAATGAGTGGTATAATAAAATAAAATATGTTTTTTTTGTTTTTCATATTATTTAAGAGATTAAGTGATTAACAAATTATCTAATCGAATTTGTAAGTTATTGCATTAATATTCATTCCGGCTCCAACAGAAGCAAAAACAACATAGTGACCCAATTCGAGTGTATGAGAATCCAATTTTTCTTTCAGAATTAAATCCAGTAAAATCGGAATTGTTGCAACAGAACTATTACCGAGTTTATCTATTATCATCGGCATAATTCCGGTCGGAATTTTCCCGTTTTCATACAACTTGAATAACCGCTCCAGAATTGCTTCGTCCATTTTTTCATTTGCCTGATGGATTAAAACTTTATCAATCTGTTCGAGAGTCAGGTTAGCTTTTTCAATGCAATGTTTTACAAGCTGAGGAACATTGTTCAATGCATATTCATAAAGTTTTCTTCCGTTCATTTTCAAATATAATTCTTCCCCGTGTTTTTCGGGATTATATGATTTATTCATCCATAAAAGATGAGCGTGTGTAATCGTATCTGACCTTGAAGCGTGAGAGAGAATACCAACCGGTTCATTACTTTTAACACCCTCAAGAATTACAGCACCTGCTCCATCAGAATAAATCATGCTATCGCGGTCGTGCGGATCGGAAATCCTCGAGAGTGCTTCTGCACCAATTACGAGAACTCTTTTCGCATCTCCGGATTTAATATAATAATCAGCCTGAATAACGCTCTGAAGCCAGCCGGGACAACCGAAAACCACATCATAGCAAACACAATATGGATTTTTAATTTCTAATCTGTGTTTTACTCTCGCTGCAAGACTTGGAACCATATCGGTTCTTACATTCTCTGCTCTCACATCCCCGAAATTGTGAGCCATAATTACATAATCAAGTGTCTCGGGATCAATTCCGGATGATTTAACTGCATTCGAGGCCGCAAAGTAAGCCATATCTGAGGTAACATATTCATTATCCAGATATCGTCTTTCGGAAATGTTAGTTATTTTTTGGAATTTATTTATGATTTCTTCGTTAGGTACTCCAAGAATTTTACCTTCGGAATCATAAAATGTGTTTGAAATAAAATCACTATTTTTTACTATTTTAGGCGGAATGTAGCTTCCGGTGCCTTTAATAACTGAATAAATACTCTCTGCCATAATTCGCTTCAAACAATTTACTTCAAGTGTAAATTGCCATTTTTTAAAATTTTAGATTTACAATTATATTTCAATGTACAAAATAATTATTAATATATTTATAAACTATTTATAAAAGTTTTAAATAAATAAAAAATTTGTTTAAAAATTAATAATCAAATACAAATTTATTTTTTGAAAAGCAAAAGGAGCAGAGGATATCCTCCGCTCCTTTTTTGTTATTATTCGATTAAATTTACTTGCTTACCATCGTTACCTTGGTCATTTTTACATCTTCAACAGGTTTATCTCTCGCACCGGTTTTGACTTTTCCGATTTTCTTAACAACATCCATTCCTGATACTACTTCACCGAATATAGTGTATTTACCATCAAGGTGCGGCTGTGCTGCTAATGTTATAAAGAATTGTGAATCCTGTGAATTTGGTCTTCCGGTGTTTGCCATTGCAACAATACCTTCTTTACTATGCTTTAAACCATTGTTGAATTCATCCGGAATCGGTACACCTGAGCCATTGGTGCCTGTTCCTGTTGGGTCTCCGCCCTGAATCATAAAACCATCAATTATTCTGTGGAAAATAATTCCATTGTAAAAACCTTTATTCACAAGTTCCTTTATTCTGGCTGTAGTTTTCGGAGCTTTATCAGTAAATAATTTTATTTTAATCGTTCCCATTGTTGTAACTATCTGCATAATATCACCTTCCGATTTTTCTTCTGTTTTTACTGTACCATCATCCTTTTTTACGGTATCTTTTTTCTGTTCTGTCTGGCTGTACCTGAGTTTTTACTGTGTCAATTTTCTTTTCATCTTTTTTAACATCGGTTTTTCTTCTTTTTTCCGCATCCGGCAATTAAAAAAGCCGATACTAAAAATAAAATGAAGAATAGTTTTGTTAATTTATTCATTTATTATCTCCTGATTTTTAATTAGTTTGATTTATTATTTAATTTTAATTTCTCTTAACGGTTCTTATTAGTTTTCTTTCCACGGTTGAAACGGGTTAACATTATTTTAATTTCCTTCCCCTGGTTAAAACCGTGGGTACCCGGAAAATAATTAAAATTGTTTATAACTTTATCTAAATTGCTTTAAGAATCTAATATCATTTTCATAGAACATACGGATATCGGGAATACCATGTCTAATCATAAGTGTTCTCTCAATACCCATTCCGAATGCATATCCTGTGTACACTTCCGGGTCATAACCTACGTGTTCAAACACGCTCGGGTCAACCATACCGCATCCTAAAATTTCCAGCCACCCTGTGTGCTTACATATTTTACAACCTTTGCCTTTACAGAGAAAACACTCAACATCCATTTCCGCAGATGGTTCCGTAAAGGGAAAAAAACTTGGTCTCAATCTTGTTTTTAAATCTTTTCCAAAAAATGATTTTCCAAAGTAATCGAGCGTGCCTTTCAATTCCCTGAATGTAACATTTTTATCAACATAAAGTCCTTCGACCTGATGAAACATTCCAAGACTTCTGGAACTTATGGCTTCATTGCGGTAGCATTTACCCGGAACAAGAACTCTGATAGGAGGTTTGCTGTTTTCCATAATTCTTATCTGCCCGGGTGAAGTATGAGTTCTGAGAAGATACCGCTTGTCTTTTCCCTTGCTGTCCAGGTAAAAAGTATCCTGCATATCCCTTGACGGATGCCACTCGGGTGTATTCAATGCATCGAAGTTATGATATTCGTCTTCGATTTCAAATCCTTCATAAACAGAAAAACCAATCTTTCGAAAAATATCGATTATATCATCGAGAGCCTGATTAATAAGATGTTTTGTACCGACATTAAATTTTTTACCCGGAAGAGTGATATCATCAAGGATGGAATCTTTTTTTCGACAGTATCGAATAAAGATTTCTTTTCATCGAATGCATTTTGAAGCGAGTTTTTTAATCCATTAAGTGCCTTCCCTACCGGTCCTTTTTGTGATTTATCGACGCCTTTCATTTCTTCGAAAAGTTCATTCAGCAAACCATTTCTGGAAAGGTATTTCAACCTGAAATTTTCGAGTGATACGGGGGAATCAATTTTTTCTGCTTGAAGTGCTGCTTCAGATTTTATGTTTTCAATTTTATCAAGCATAAGTTCTTTTTGGGTCTTTTAAATTTTCTATAACAAAGGCGGATGAATTTTATCCGCCCTCATTATTTTGAAAAATGAAAAAGTTTAACTTTTTGCGACTTTAACGATTTCCTTAAATGCATCTAAATTGCTGTATGCTAATTCTGCAAGAGTTTTTCTGTTGATAACGATTTCTTTCTTATTCAGTAAGCCGATAAGTTCTGAATAAGACGTTTCGCATAACCTTGCTGCTGCATTGATTCTGACAATCCAGAGACTTCTGAATTCTCTTTTTTTGGTTCTTCTGTGTCTGTATGAGTGCTGAAGAGCTTTTTCGACAGAGTTTTTTGCAATCGTGTAAACCTTACTCCTGGCTCCCCAGTATCCTTTGGCTTCTTTTAATACACGTTTTCTTTTTCTGTGCGACGCTACTTTGCTTTTGGATCTTGGCATTTCTTCTCCTTTTAATTGAGGTAACCCGCTCTACCAGGTGTTTAAATCGGACCTCTTCTTTTTAGGTTTTTAAAAATAAAAAATCTGTAAAAGAACTATTGTGCTAATATCATTCTCTTTACTCTCTTGGAATCCCCGTCAGAGACTAAAGTAGCTGTTCTTAAATTTCTTTTTCGTTTAGTTGTCTTTTTTGTTAAAATGTGGCTTTTGTAAGCTTTCTCTCTTTTAATCTTTCCTGATGCAGTTACTTTAAAGCGCTTAGCAGCAGCCCTGTTAGATTTCATTTTTGGCATTTTCGGCTATTTCCTTTTGTAATTTATTATAATTTTCTTCTTCTATTTTTCTTTCTTCCGGAGTTTGTTTTGCTAACTTTTCCTTGTACGCCTGTATCTTATGTTTATCGGGCAGTAAATACGCAATCAGCAATTTCCCTTCCATTCTTGGATTCGATTCAAGTTTACCTAATTCAAGTACGTTTTCGAGAACCTGTGCCATTAGTTTCTGTCCGATTTCCGGATGTGTAATCATTCGTCCTTTATATGTAATACTCGCTTTTACTTTGTGACCCTCAATCAAGAACTGTCTCAAATGTCTTGACTTGAATTCTATGTCGTGTTTATCCGTGTTTGCATTAAACCTTATTTCTTTGACAACCATCGTCACCTGATTTTTCTTTACAAGTTTTTCCTTTTTCTGCCGCTCGTAATTATACTTCCCGTAATTAATGATTTTGCAAACGGGGGGATTTGAATTTGGTGCGATTTCTACTAAATCAAAACCTCTTGCGGAGGCAATTCTTAAAGCCTCGTGTGTCGGTAAAACTCCAAGCGAATTTCCATCTTCATCAATAACTCTCACCTGATATACTGTGATATCCTGATTTACTTTTTCTCTGTACTTCTTGTTGTCTTTAATATTTTTTCTATTAAATTAATAAAAACTATTAAATTAGCTTTTGGCTAATCTTAAATTTAAGGTTTTCTATGAATTCTTTCAATCCAAATTTACCAATATCACCTTTTTTATGTTCCCTAACGGTGATATTTCCGGATTCCTTCTCTTTTTCGCCCAAAACAATCATATAAGGGACCTTTTTATTTTCAGCTTCCCTGATTTTATAACCGATTTTTTCATTTCTTTCATCAAAAATTACGCGAATACCGCTATTTTTCAGCTCATTGAATATATTTTTTGCATATTCATTAACTGCATCTGTAATTGGCAATACTGCAACCTGAACCGGGGATATCCACAATGGGAAATTTCCGGCAAAATGTTCAGTCAATATTCCAAGAAATCTTTCAAAACTTCCGAATAATGCCCTGTGAATCATTACCGGCATATGTTTTTTTCCATCACTGCCTTCGTAATTCAAATTAAATCTTTCCGGCATCTGGTAATCGAGCTGAACAGTTGCAAGCTGCCAGGTTCGGTTCAGTGCATCTTTTATATGAATATCAATTTTGGGACCATAAAATGCACCATCTTTTTCATTAACCTGATATTCTATATTATTTGCAGCCAGAGCAGCTCTCAGAGAATCTTCCGCTTTATTCCATACTTCAATCGCGCCGATGGCTTTATCGGGTCTTGTAGATAAATAATAATTGGGCTTGAATCCGAAAGTTTTATAAATTTCAAGTCCGAGTTTCAATACACCTGTTATCTCTTCCTGAATTTGTTCATCGGTGCAGAAAATATGAGCATCGTCCATTGTGATTTGCCTTACCCTGAACATACCGCCTAAGGCTCCCCTGACTTCGTTCCGGTGAAGCCTCCCGATTTCGTTCAGGCGAATCGGCAGGTCTTTATAGCTTCTCAGTTTAGAAGAAAACACTACAGTTGACTCGGGACAATTCATAGGCTTCAGATAAAATGCTTCTTCACCGCTTATTACTTCATACATATTTTCGGTATAATTATCTTCGTGCCCTGATGTCTTGAAAAGTGTTTCTTTCTTCACCATTATCGGAGTGCTGATTTCATTATATCCTGCGGCATTATGCAGTTCGCGCCAGTATTTTTCAAGCTCGACAAATATCACCATTCCGTTTGGCAGCCAGAAGGGTGCGCCGGGACTGACTTCGTGAAAGAAAAACAGCTCAAGGTCTCTTCCTAATTTTCTGTGGTCTCTTTTCTTTGCTTCTTCGAGGTCTTTTAAATACTTATCAAGGTCTTTTTTATTCGGGAAATGATATTCCGTAAATTCTCTGAAGCATTTTATTTTTTTCATCACCTCTCCAGTAAGAGCCTGATGTAGAAAGCAATTTAACGGATACCAATTTTCCTGTCGAAGGTAAATGAGGTCCGCGGCATAAATCAGAGAATTCCCCCTGATGATAGATAGAGACAACGCTTTCATCTTTTGCAATTGTTTCAAGTATCTCAACCTTATACTCATCTTTCCTTACGGTCTTAAAATATTCAATCGCTTTTTCCCTGGGCATTTCTTCACGTACGGGTACAATATTTCTTTTGGCAATCTCAAGCATTCTGTCTTCAATCTTTTTCAAATCTTCTTCAGTGAATTTTGTATCCGAATCTATGTCGTAATAAAAACCATGGTCAATAGCAGGTCCAACTCCGAATTTGGCTCCGGGATATAACTCTTCTATTGCCTGAGCCATAATGTGGGATGTAGTATGCCAGTAAGTTTCTCTTCCTGCATCCGATTCAAACTTGTACAGGACTATTGCTGAGTCTTCATTTATAGGTGCATCAAGGTCTTTTTTGACACCATTGATTACCGCAAGAAGTACCTCTTCTGCCAGTCTCTTGCTGATGCTTTTTGCTACTTCGTACGCTGAAATTCCTTTATCGAATTCCTTTGAACTTCCGTCCGGGAAAGTAATTCTAATTTTATCTGCCAATGATTGTATTTTCTATTTTAAGTTATAATAATTTCTAACCAAATCAAGTTCCCTCTGCAGTTTTATTCTGTTCATATCATTTCCTATATAATCTTCATAAAGGTACCTGTTATTTTTTGTCTTATCTCCTGTAATATTCGCCCTGAAATAATCCAGCACCAGTTCTCCTTCAAGCGGGATTCTGCCTTCGGAAATTTTATCCGTATCAGCTTTTATCGGCTGAGCAAGAATCAGTAAGTCCAGAATATAACCAAGTTGTTTTTTTGCTTCGGGACTGACATAGACATCATTTTTATCTTTGAATCCGACGACTTTAAAGTCGTTAAGGTCTTCCATAATACCCGGCAGGTCATCTGCATAAATGCCATTACCGGCTAATTTTAAAAACTTGTCAAGCAGTTTCCTGTAATAATCCTGCGCATAAACAAGAAGCTCATTATTAATCAGTTTAAAATTCACAATCGCCATTGAATTCGCTTTTTTATCTTCGAATACTTTATCACCCGGAACAAAATTATCTCCGGATTTAATATTAGTGACGGTTGTAGTAAAAGGAATAATAAGATTCATTCCGCCGCACTCAACTCTCTGTCTGGTACCCATTCCGGCAAGGAAAACCTGGACTTCTGCCCAGTTTTCATCTGTGGGTTTATACACTTCAGCCTTGCTGCCATAGAAATTATAAAATCCTGTAAACGCACTTATCATGGAAGAATTAACGGTGAGATTTCCTCCCTCGTTAATCTTTTTTAATTTCAAATAATCTGCTTCGGTAAAACCTGCATACATTCTTATATTCAGTTCCAGAAAATTAGAGCCATTCATATCCTTAATCGGAGGAATTAGAATTCCCCTTAAATCAAGAATAGAGATATCCTGAAGATAACCATCCTGAAACTCTTTGCTTGCATCGAATCCAATTCTGTCTGCTGTGATAATTTTTATAAACGCATCTTTCTGAGAACCTATTGTTCCGGAAATAAAAATCGCGAACGGTGAATTTGTATTAAGTGGGTCATCATCTACAGGATAGTAGAAAGTCATTTTCTTGATTATTGCAACATAGGGGTCATACTGATTGATAAAATTATCAGATTGTGAGTGACCGATATTGCATAAAATTATGAGGAAAACACTCAAAAGTATTATATTTGTAAATTTTTTCATTATATTTTCCTTTCTGAGAGGCAGAGGATAAAATTTCGAAAAAAATGTATTGTGGGCGGTAATGGACTCGAACCAATGACCTCCACGATGTCAACGTGGCGCTCTAACCAAGCTGAGCTAACCGCCCTAAAATAAGTATGTAATTTATGTAAATCAAAGATTCTTTTCAATCTAATTAACATTCATAAATTAAATAAATACGCATTTTTCAACAATTAGTAATTAAATAACGTAAAACGTCAGACGAGAAAAAAGAACCAAAATATCATTATTCATTGATCATTATTCATTAATCATTGTAACTTGCCGTCTCCTGTTTGACGTTTCACGTTTGACCTTTGACGTTTTAATCATCATTCATTAATCATTATTAAGGTGCTCTTTATTCTTCATTATTCATTGATCATTATTCATTAATCATTGTATCTTGCCGTCTCCTGTTTGACGTTTCACGTTTGACCTTTGACGTTTTAATCATCATTCATTAATCATTATTAAGGTGCTCTTTATTCTTCATTATTCATTAATCATTATTCATTAATCATTGTATCTTGCCGTTTCCACGTCATTCTGTGTACTTTCATCAATAATAAATGAATTATTAATATGCTTGTAAATTTTTTTAACAGAAATCGTGATATCGGAATTCTGTTCATCAGGTTAGGAATTGGATTGGCGTTTGTATTTGTTTATGGCGAAGCTAAAATGTTCGCAGGACCTGACTTATGGACAAAACTTGGCGGAGCGATGTCTAATCTTGGAATTACATTCGCACCTGCTTTTTGGGGATTTCTTTCTGCCTCAGCCGAATTTATAGGAGGAATACTTTTCACTATAGGGCTATTTACACGTCCTGTTGCATTTGTTATGGCATTCAATATGATTGTTGCGATGACAATGCACTTTTCAATGCATGACCAATGGAGCAAAGTAATTATCCCTATACAATTATTTTCTGTATTTATTGCAATAATATTTCTTGGTGCAGGAAAATATAGTCTGGACAATTTGATTTCCACAATAAAGCAAAAACGGAATTTAAAAGAACCGGTCTCAGAATAAAAGGATTCATTGTGGTATTATTCTTTTCTTTGCGCTCTTCGCGCCTCCTTAGCCTTTTTTGCGGTTATTTTCTCTTCTGTTATTTAATCATCTTAATCATTTAAATCATTCTAATCTGTGATAATTTTTTTCCGGTATAATCTTGAAACAAGAACGCCATAAATAGTAAATTCCAATACACCGAACAAAAACCATTTAATGACAAGTGATTCAGGAAGAGGGTAAAGTATATATTGATTAACGTCAACGAGCAGTCCGGCTGTGATACCGAATACGAAACCGTAAAGAGCACCTTCCAGAACTGTACCTTTAGTTGAAATCCTCGTATACCCATATACGAAAATCATTATAATTATTAATGCCATAAACAGTGACAGCCATAATTTATCTTTCATATCTGTACGAAACAGATTTTTTACAGCTTCGCTTTCAACAGCAAGTATTATGCTATGTAAAACATAGTTCCACAATATCGCAACAATAAAAATGACTATAGAGGCTAACACAAATTTTCTAATATTCATAAAATTATTTAATAAAAAATAAAGAGATCAAATTATATTTAATAAGAACTGTTTTTTTTGTCCCGATAAATTGGGATTTCCGCTTAGTTCCGATTTCCTATTTAAGTAAAATCATATTCTTACTTTCATTATAATCTCCGGCTTTTAAAGTATAGAAATATATTCCTGATGGTAAATTGCTTCCGTCAAATGTTACTTCATAAGTTCCGGGTTGTAATGGTGCATTTACAAGTGTGACGATTTCTTTGCCAAGTGCATCGTAGATTATTAGAGTGACAACCCCCTGACTCCCACCTCCCAGGAGGCTCTCCGACTTTTCTAGGGGGAATTTTACATTTGATGTCTCACTTTTCACGTTTGACGGTATTTCAAATTTTATCTTTGTTGACGGATTGAATGGATTGGGATAATTTTGTTCAAGAGAAAAATCTTTAATTACTTCGCCCTGATTATTTATCCCGACGGAACCGCCTGTTGTTGTTTTTATTATCACACCATTATTCCCGACAGCATATCCTGTATTTATATCCGTAAATGTGATTGATTTTAAATCTACTGTAACTCCTGAATTCTGAGGGTACCAAAAAACCCCGCCATCATTTGATTTCCTGATTAAACCTTCCGTCCCGCACATCCAGCCTTTTTCGGCTCCCATTAAAAGTACAGAATAAATAACCGATACAGATTGATAAGTCGCCTGATGCCAGCCAAGTCCGCTGTCGGTAGTCCTGTCAACGTATGTATAAGTTGGATTTCCTCCATTATAATAACCGACTGCAACCCCGGTATTCTGGTCTAAAAAATGCATTGCAAAAAAATAAGCATCATCCCAATGGACCTGCATTTCCCAAAAATACCCGCCAGTGGTTGTCCTTTGAAGTTCACCGTTATTACTACCGCAAAAATTATAAAAAACACTTCTCCATCCTGTCAGAGCATTCAGGAAATATACAGATAGAACTCCCATTATGTGATTCTCTTTGCTCCAGCTTAATCCGCCATTAGTAGTTCGCATATCAAATCCGGAATTAATTACTGAATTTCTTTTCTTTCCTCCGATATACCCTTTATCAGCATTTACAAAAAATGAACATTGAGGTTCATTATAATAATCATATCCGGCGAATTGCTTGCTCCAGTCAGTCCCTGCGTTTGTGGTATGATAGATATAAACCGAATCATTTCCCCATCCTGATGCCCAGCCGTTTGAGTAATCAAGGAAATAAATAGTTTTGAAGTTAACATTTTGGTTGGGAGAAACAGAAATCCAGTTAATTCCTGCATTTGTAGTTTTTAGAATTACGCCATTGTCTCCTGCGGCATATCCAAAATTCCCGGTTCCTGTTGCAGGAAAGAAAACAATGTTAAGATTTGTTGTCACACCGCTATTAACCTGAACCCATCCGGATTGAGCATATAAATAATGACCAATGAAAAACGAATAACAGACTGAAATTATAAAAATAATCTTTTTCATAAGTGAAAAAAATAAATTTATTAAAAATAATTTCTAATCAATTGGCAATCATACCCTCATATTGATTTTACTCATCTACCTTAATACATATCCCATATATAGGAAAAGTATCAATTATCTCTTGTAAAAACAATAAGATTAAAAAAACATCAATCATATATCGTCGATAATGATTCTGTGGTATTCCCCTAATAATGAGGATATGTATAAAAAATAAATAAAAAAACATAAGAAAAATCACAGGTTAATTAAAACGTAAATCGTTAAACGTAAAAAGTAAGAGG
Organism: uncultured Ignavibacteria bacterium; assembly: GCA_963806045.1. Classification (GTDB taxonomy): domain Bacteria; phylum Bacteroidota; class Ignavibacteria; order Tepidaquicellales; family Tepidaquicellaceae; genus DATCHW01. The sequence continues at coordinate 118,711 of CAWDWP010000020.1, forward strand.
AATCACTGATTAATAAGATTCAAATGCATTATGAAGCTGGAAAAAGGTTAACGAGGAAGGAGCGTGTCCCAAGCAAGAGCTTGAGGAATGTCAGAGTTAAATCCCGACAAGCCGGGACAGGAAGTGAAACGAAAAAAGCAAGAAAAGGCAATTTGCGTTCCCAAGTCCCGATAAATACGGAATCTTCGACAGGAGTTTAAGAACGAGTGGAAAATTTATGTTTCCTGGCAAGCGTGTGTTTAAATTTTTGATTTTTTTAAGTTTATCTTTGTTATTAAATTATAGGGGTTAGTTTAATCCAAATGTTATTAATATATGGTAAAAAGACATACAATTGAAAATCCTGCGGCGTTATTATTAATAACTCTTTCATTTCTTTTGATTTTTGTTTTCACCGGCAATGCTTATTCGCAGAACTTTAAAATCGATGAAGTGAATTTTATACATAAGGATAAGCAAACAATAGAGGATTCAGAACTTGAAGATGCTGTCAGTGTAACTAAATCAAAATATTATTACGCTGATGCCTTATTTAGTGATGTCAACTCTCTAAGAAATTTTTATTTTGATAACGGTTACTTTGAGGCAAAGGTGGATAAAGATGTAAGTTTTAATGTACCCGACAGCACTGTTACAATAAATTTCATTATTACAAGTAATCATCACTACAGAATCGGGGCGATTAAACGGACGGGACTTGAAAATGTGCTTGACAGCCTTCGTAAAATCATAGATACAATGAAGACTATTCAGGTAAATAATTTTTATAAAAAAGTTGATATGATTTCTTATTCTACCGGGATTCTTGATTTCCTTCAAAACAGTGGATATATGTCAGCGGCATTAACAACAGATACTAGCTATATCCTGAAAAAGCAGGACACATCAGTATTTCTGACCATCAGGTTTGCACATGCCGATACACTTTATAAATTCGGGAAAACTGAAATTGTTATTGACAGCAATGTTTATGATGTATCTGCGGATTATCTGAGGAAAGGAGTTACATACCAGGAAGGAGAAATTTACAGTAAAAAGAAAAGACTGGATACAGATAAAAATATTTCACAGATGCCGATTATAAGAAATGCAAGAATCAGGACGGTGTCATTTGATGGAACTTCCGTAAATCTACAAATTCTGTGCCGGCTTAGTAAAAAGCGTGAACTAACTCCATATATTGAAGGTACAAATATTAATAATCACTTTTATGTTGGCGGCGGTTTGCAATATACGGATAAATATCTATGGGGTGGAGGCAGAATATTTACTTCTGAAATTCACGCGCTATATAGTTCACTTAAAGTTAACCTTATTGAATTCGTGAACCAGTTTACTCAACCTTACTTTGTTAATAATAAGTCTTCGCTAAATGATAAATTATCTCTCGGCTATTACAATTTCGATGGTTATTCTGACTATTATCTTGGGAATATATTATCTTTCAGATATTATATAGCTGACAACACATTCTATAATAAAGCGACTATAGACTTAAACGAAGAGCTTTTAAGGATAAAATATAATGTGGGTAGTTTGCAAACTATAAATTTATTTAACTCTTTTTTAAGTGTATCATTTATCCATGATAATACTAACAATGCCATTGCTCCCTCACGCGGTTTTTATCATTCAATTACAGCAGGTGAAGGCGGAATATTACCTCAGTGGATATTAAATTCCTTTCAGAACAATTTTTCTTATTCGAAATTTATAAAGCTATCCACATCAAACAGGTTTTATTTAAACCTTTCCCCCACTGAAGGAGAAAATGTAATTGCTTCGAAATTTATAGTTGCCGATAATTTCACGTGGGGAAGCGGAGGACCGAAAGTCGTCCCGATACAGCCTATGTACAGGTACTTCAGCGGAGGTACAAACAGCCTGAGAGGATGGTATTCAAATTCTAATGGTTTCGTAAATGAGAAAAAATTCGGAGGAAATTTCTGGCTGGATGGAAGTTTTGAATTCCGCAAAAAACTTTTTCCCGGTTCTTCCTCATTTACAAAAAATATAGGAGCCGTGGTATTTGCGGATTATGGGAACGTCTGGGAAACTCATAAAAATTTCAGACTCGACCAGATTGCAGTTGCTATCGGGTTCGGGGTAAGATATAATATATTTATCGGTCCTATAAGAATGGATATCGGTTTTAAATTGTATGACCCGCTTGATGTTAACGGGAAAAAATGGCTGTTGCAAAATAACTTCAAAACTATTTTTGTAAATAAATTAGCTGTAAACTTTGGGATAGGTGAAGCATTTTAAAATTTAAATTTATATATAATCTTCGCACCGGTACTGTAATAGACGTTCGAATTTGAAATTACATTTCTGCTGAGCTGCTCTCTTGAAATCTGTAATAATACTTTTTCGGGTAAATTCAGAGTCACCAGGTTTTCCAGTGGATATTCCACATTGAACTCGAGATAAGTTGTTTTATCTATAACTCTGCTGCCTACTGTAACATCTGTATTGAATAAATCTGATGTGACGCTCACGTTAGTATTTTGTATACCGCCTTCTGTATAATTCAATTCTGCATCTTTTATCATTGGAAGCATACTTCTGAGAAGCTGACCGAAAAATGAAGTAACATATAATGACCCGACTGTAGAACCAATTCCCGAAGCTATTGACTGACTTTCCGAAGCACTGAGTTCGTTTTTATATTTTCCGAATAATAAAAACGTAATTGCATCTGAGGTGGCATCATTGCCCTGCATTTCTGTTCCATTTTCATACAGCCTTAAAGTGATTTCCGGAGCGGACGGACTTCCGGTCACTGTCAGAACTACCTGTATGGGGCTGCTGGTAACTGAACCAAACTGCTCTGTAGACTTTGTGTTTTCGTACACAGCCCTTATATCAAGCTCCGGCTTATCAAGTGGTCCGCGAAAAATTATTCTGCTGGCTTTTACCTTAAAGTTTCTGTAAAATCTGTAATATGAATTGCCGACAATATCTACCTCACCGCGGGCCCTGAGCCTTCCGCTATCAGACCTGATGCGAAGGTCTGCTGAAACTTCACCGAACAGCCTGTCCCGTGTAAGATTTTTAAAGTCTACTGAGAGATTTAAATTTTTAATCGTTTTTACGTTTAAGTCGAGCGACAAAATCTTCATAAAAGAAAAGCTTTTAGTTGTATCAAAAAGAATATATCTGTCTCTCATAAAAGGATTAAGTCTTTCGTATTCTTTCAGAGATAATCTCTTTCTGGTTGTATCAGAAGTAATAGCAGAATCATTTGCTGATAAATAAACAATATTTTTATCATCTATTTGATAGCCATTTCCACTCGTTGGCAGTGACATAATTGTTGCTTCTTTAACTAAAAACTGCCCTTTAACATTTAGCTTATGCGTATTTCCGGTGATTGTAACGGGCGGATTACCTATACCTCCAAGGAGATAACCTGAGATACCAAATTTATTATCTTTACTGCTTTTATCAAGCAATACCATATCTCCGGAAGTTGTGAGGTTAATATTATTCAGATTGTAGCCTTTGAAATCGATATTACCTGTGAGGTCTATGTGCCGGGTATCATCATCAGGATTATACAGACGGATGTAATCTACTAAGAGTTTCGAATTTTCTGTGCTGATTTTAAATACAAAATTATAATTCATACCGGTAAAATCCCAAAAATATTTCCCCTGAACCATGGATAGGTTGCCTTTTAAATCCGGGTCCTGAAATGATCCGGTTGCGTTAAGATTTCCGTTAATGACTCCCTGAAAGTCTCCCATACGGGGAATTAGTTTGGAAAAATATTGCATTTGAAAATTATTTGCAGTTAAATGAGCTTCTGCTGGTTTACCGGAGATAGCTGCCATAGTATCTTTTTGTGCAGTGAAAGTTTCAATCGGGATATTACCTGTTAATTTCAGATTACCATTATTCTCGTTATTTGTTAATAAAATATCCATCGAGAGAATCCGCTCTTGATATTTTAAATTAGCAACAATGGTCCCTACACTAACGGTATCATACTTTAGCAGATTTGTCTTTGCATCTGCGTTTACAATTACATCCTCCGGTGTTCCCTGAAGGTTAACAGAAATGTTCTGTAACTCACCTTGCACAGGATACGCATTTTTTTCTCCGTTTTCAGTCGTATCAAACGGTCTTAGCATTCCATAAATTTCTCCAATATTCAGGTTATCTCCCTTTATATTTATGTTGCTTGACCCTGTCAGACGAATATACTCCATCAACATTTAAAACCATTTTACCTGATTTCAAGCCAAGCTGATTAATGTTTACTTCCTGTTGCGGGATATAGCTTATATTCCATCTATTATAATTCTCTAAATTGTAATTATTATATTTCAGATATAAACTATCAACGTTCAATGTTATGTCATGACCTTTTAAATTAATTTCACTTGTCAACCGGGCGTATTTCACAGAATCCATTTTTCCGCTAACTTTAAGATTAGCAATTGCTTCTGAAAGGCTGAGAATTGCTTTTAATGAGTCAAGTTTATTCGGACCGAACAATATTTTATCGGCATTCACATCCATATTTATATTAAGAGAAGATAAAGGATGTTTCATTATTTAACTTCATATAATCGTTTGTTAATGCGATGTTACTTTTGAAATTGTTTAATACTATCGCGGTATCCTGATATCTAAAGTTTTTGATATACATTACAGACTTTGAATTAAATCCTTCCGGTGTATTCGACAGACTGCCATTCAAATCACCATTGATGATAATTCCAAATGGTGTAGATAACTTTCTTAATTCTGCGGAATCCTTCGTAACAAATTCATAATTAAAATTTACATTTCCCGTGTGATTGTAACCGGATAAATCAGCATAGCTAATACTTGAGTCGGGATTTAATTTTTTTTCAACAATATTGCTTACAGTTGAAATATTATATAATACAACATCTATGAGCGAAGATAAGCTGAATTTTCCGTTCGCATTAACTTCCATCGCATTATTGGATATCAGAACAGAACTGCTATCCGCACCCGAATTAAGTTTTGCCTTTATTTTCGTTTTTGGTATATCATATGTGGGAATAAAATGAATTTCCAATATCAATATTAAATCTTCCTGCAAGATTATTCATATTACTTCCTCTGCCATTAATATCAAAAGCTGCATTGAGATTGCTTTTCTCGTTTTTCTTTCCCGGCAGACGGGATAAATCAAAATTATTCACTGAGCCTTTGACCGAATAAACAGGGTTTTTCATATTTGCGATATTTATCTTACCTGCGACGACAGCATTTCCTGCTGAAGATTTTGCCTTAATGTTCAAACTGATATTATTTCTATTAATATTTACGTTGCCTGATGAACTTGAAATATTATATCCGACTGCACTGGAACGTCCTAATGAATATTTTACCTTTGTTGACATTGTACTGGGACTGAATCCGGAACCTTCAAAGTTTGCAACAAGATTTATATTACTTCTTAATTTATTATCATTCAAAATTGAAGCTAAATTCAGGTTATTTGTGATTACATCCCCGCTGTAAAACTTATCTTCAATATTCAGGTGAACCTGTCCCTGAATGTCTCCGCCGGCTGAACGGATATTGAAGTTACTGTAAAAGTCATTTATACCTCCTTTATAACTAATATCTGCGAGAACAATACCGAGTCGTCTATAATCAGGAATAGATTTAATTTTAAGTATTGTTTTAATATCTGCAGGGTCGATTTTATTTGAAGTCGTTACATTAAAATACAGACTATCAGTATTACTGAGATTCTGAACATTCCCTTTCAGATTGATAATAGAATTTGGTAAAGTTAATATAAGGTTGTTTATATTCAGATTTTTGTACACCCCGCTTGCATCAAGAGACAGCGATACCACACTATCCAGCATATCTACTGAAGGAATAAAATATCTTAAATCAGCAAAATTAAATTTTTTAACATCCAGAACTAAAGATACATTTTTATCTCCTAAATTACTGAAAGCATTGCTGTCCAGAGGATTAAGGGCATTGACAGATATCTTGCTCAACTTTATATCAGACCTGTCTGTAAGCAATTCAAGATTTGAGATTTCGGTTAATGTATCTTTGATGTCTATATTTGCATCAAAGGCAAGCTTTTTTAAAGTGAAATCGGTATTAGAGTTGAAAGATAAATTCCTCAAATTAATTTTCTTGAATTTCTTTGAATATTCTCCGGTCATATCGAGCTGAAAATCGGAAATATTAAGCTGGTCAAAGTTTAATTCATTCTGCTTTTCCCATTGTAATGCCCACAACGGTTTGGAAGGAATATCCCCAAGAATTTTAATTTTGCCATTTTCAATTTTGAAACTGTTTACAAAGATATCCCAGTTGAACGGTGAAGGATGTTGTATCAACAGACGGCGTAAATAAATTGGTAAAGTTCCAGACTAATGAATCTTCCCCGCTTTTAATTTTAGTGAGGTTTATCTCCGGAGAATTCAGCACAACATAATCAAGGCTGATTCTTTGTTTTAATAATCCCCAAATATCATACTTAAGGTCAAGATATTTAAAACTTACAAGCGTATCTTTTTTAACAATCAGGGATACATTATTAGCCCTTAAACCTTTGAATATATTTCCATTAATGGATTCTACGGTGATAGTATTTTCTTTTGTGATCCAACTTTCTGAATTGTTTAATTTATTTAATGTAAAATTTAATGCCCACTTGTTAAATGTTTCTGTCTGTATAAAGAAATATAATGCGATGATGAGAACAACAATAACTCCAATAAACCAAATAAAATATTTTAATATCTTTCTGAAGATTTTCATAATTGGAAATAATATCTAATATTCAGTAAATATTTTAATTGTTTTTGTAAAATTAAATTGCAAAATATTCTCCATCAGAATTACACATAATGATATAATATATACATTCTTATCAATTAAGATATATAAATGCAGATAATTAAGTAATAGTGCAGTAGGTTGAATAAGGAACTAATCCGAATGGATTAGTCCGGAATAAAATATCAGGAAATTCTGAAACTTCGGATTTATTTATGTGCTACATAATGATATACAAATTAATCAAAGTTTATTATCACTTTATCAAAAGCATCTTTTTTGTATCAACAAAATCACCTGCCTTTAGTGTATAAAAATACATTCCACTTGATAACTTACCCGCTGACCAATTTACCGCGTATGTTCCCGGGTTTAATTGTTCGTTTACTATTGTTTCTATTTCTCTACCGAGCGCATCATAAATAACAAGATTTGTAAATGAGTTTTTAGTCAAAGCAAATTTTATTTTCGTCGTCGGATTAAACGGGTTCGGATAGTTTTGTTCTAAAGAATAGTGCGCAGGTACCTGTTCTGAAATAGGATTAATTCCAATAATATCGCTGAGCGGTCTTCTATAAAGATCATAATCAGTGGCGGCATAAATAAAACCATTTAATATACATAATGCAAATACCCGCGGACTTCCTAAAAAGCCCTCATTTCTTTGTACCCAGTTTGCACCTCTATTTGTTGAAGTATATACACCATAACCATCAGATCCCGCAAAGATAGTACTTCCGCTCACAGCAAATGAATAAACACTTTTATTAGAAAAGGAAGTTGGAGCCCAGCTTGTGCCATTATTTGTGGTTAAATATACTCCCGCGCTAAAATAAGTGCCTGCAAAGATATCCGTGCCGTTTATAAATAATGACTGAATACTTTGATTATTTAAAGATGTCTGTGTCCAGGTAGAACCGTTGTTTGTAGAAGTATATACACCATTTAAGTAAGTTCCCGCAAAGATAGTACTTCCGCTCACAGCCAATGAATAAACGTCCCGATTATTTAAGGATGTCTGTGTCCATGTCGCACCGTTATTTGTAGATAAATATACACCATCATAATAAACTCCGGCATAGATGTTATTCCCTATCACAAGTAATGAAGGAACATATTTATTAATTAAAGAGGTTTGTGTAAACGTCGTACCGCTATTAGTAGAAACATAAACGCCATTGCCATATGTTCCGGCAAAGATAATACTTCCATTAGCTGCTAATGAAATAACGTATTGATTATTTAAACCTGTTTGTGCCCAGCTCGAGCCGTTATTCGAGGACAAAAATACGCCTGTATTAAAGGTCCCTGCAAATATATTATTTCCGGATACCACGAAAGAAAATTCAGATGTATATCCTATTCCGTTTGTATCCAGTGTCCATTGTGCATCGGAGACTTGAACAGACAGTAAATATATAAATATTATTAAAAAAGCTGATTTCATTTTTTCTCCTTTTACGACTTTGTCGTAATTTATTTTAAAAAGATCTTTACAGTGAGAGATATTTATTCGGCTTGAAGCCACAGCGAAAATATTGCTAATCACTTGAGAATGGTAACATTAAGAATCCGGATTTTGTTACATATTAAATTAAATAAAATATTTTAATGTCTTTTACAAAGATGGGTAAATAAAACTGATTAAGTAATAGTGCAATCATTATCAGGGCATAGCAATAAATTTCCATTTAGTATCACGATTAATTAACTTCATTAATTACCTTTGTGTGTTTGTAACTTTTTTCGGTAGTATTTGTTATTAAGTCATACATTTGAGTAATACACGTTCTTTAATAAATTTTCTGCATTTTATTTAAAACAATCAATCAAATCTTTGTCATTCAATATCATAAAAATAGTAACTAATAAAATTTAAATAATAGAATCATGAGAACCATAAAATTACTTTTTTCTGTAATCGTTTTTTCCTTTGTCTTGAATAATAATTCAAATGCACAATGGAGTCAAATTTCGGTGCCGACCTCATCTGACGTCCGATGCTTTACATCGATAGGTACAAATGTTTTTGCAGGTACTTATGGAGGTGGAGTATTTATGACAACAAATAACGGTGTAAACTGGACTGCTGTAAATTTTGGTCTTACTAATTTGCTTGTTAATGCTCTGATTTCTGTAGGAACAGATCTATATGCAGGAACATACACAGGAGGTGTTTTTAAATCTGTAAACAACGGCGCAAGCTGGACGGTTATGAATAATGGATTGACTTCTTTGTTGGTTCAATCTTTTTGTCTTTTGGGTTCAAATTTATTCGTTAGTACAGCGACCTTTGGTGTGTACTATACCAACAATGGCGGTTCCTTATGGAATCAGGTAATAGGAGGATTACCGATGCTGAATGTAACTTCTTTATGTGCAATGGGAACAAATATTTTTGCAGGTACAGTCGGAGGTGTTTATATATCTACTAATAACGGTACGAACTGGACTAATACGAATAATATACTAAACAGTTCATCTACTTGGGGAATGGCTGTTATAGGGTCAAATCTTTTTGCAGCAACTTATAACTATGCAAACGGCGGCGGAGTATATTATACAGCAAATAACGGAGTGAACTGGAATTCTATAAATGGCAGTATCCCAACACATTATACAAAAACTTTATGTGTTAGCGGAAGTAACCTATTTGTAGGGACAGCAGCAGGAGTTTATTTATCAACAAATAACGGGTCAAGCTGGATTACAAAAAACCAGGGAATTAATAATAACGACACAGTAAATACATTATTCATTGCAAACAATTTTATATTCGCCGGTATTACAGCAAGGTCAGCATGGAAACGCTCGCTTCCCGAATCTCTAGGTGTAAATAATATTTCAACAGAAATTCCGAAGGAATATTCAGTTAAGCAGAATTATCCTAATCCATTTAATCCTTCAACTAACATAGAATTTTCTGTTCCGAAATCATCTGTTATGAAAATTGTTGTTTATGATATTTCGGGAAAAGCTTTGGAAACGCTTGTAAATGAATCTTTATCGGCAGGTTCTTATAAAATTAACTGGAATGCTTCCGGTTATCCGAGCGGAGTTTATATCTATAAAATCTCTTCGGATAATTTTGAACAAAGCCATAAAATGATTTTGGTGAAATAATTGATCTTTAATGCAATGAATTAAATTACCAATAATTGTATTTTTACTTTTTTAAGATTTTCTTTTGATCATATTTTATGATTTTTGTAATGAGTTTTACGGGTACGGGTTTGCCAAAAGGAATTTTTATTCTACTAATTTTGCGAGTTAAAGTTTTTTCTTGTGTCTTTTTTGATTTCTTTAAAACAGTTTACTAACCCATTCGAAGATGACTTAGTAAGCTTAATATTTACAGCTATTTAATTAACACCATCTTTTTAATATCTGTATATTCACCCGAAGTTAATCTGTAGAAATACGTTCCCGATGATAATCTGCTACCGTCAAATTCCACCTCATACAATCCGGGTTTTAAAGATTCGTTTACGACTGTTGCGACTTTCTTGCCTAATAAATCATATACCTTCAACACAACATTGTCATTCCCGCGAAGGCGGGAATCCATATTAAGAGAGAATTTTATTTTTGTTGTCGGGTTGAACGGATTCGGATAGTTTTGCAACAACGAAAATTTTTCCGGTATTTCAGCACTGATATTTCTTATGCCTAATACAACAGAATTATAATAAATTCCGCCTGTATTGTAATAAGTGCTGTTGCCGTATCCACCCCATGCAATCATTTTATTCCCTGTCCAGACAGCCGAATGATGCCAGCGAGCGTTTGGCGCATTTACAGCTGTAGTGCTTGTCCAGGTATCTGTCGCGGGGTCATAAATCCCGCCAGAATTAAAATATACCGAACCGTTATAACCGCCCCACACAATCATCTTGCTCCCGGTCCAAACTGCCGAATGCCAGTCCCTGCCTGAAGGAACGTTAACGGTTGAAGTAGGAGTCCACGTATCAGTAGCGGGGTCATAAATTCCGCCTGTATTGTTATAAACTGTATTCGCGTATCCGCCCCATACAATCATTCTGCTCCCTGTCCAGACAGCTGTCTGCCATATTCTGCCGGACGGAGCGTTATTTGTTGAAACAGGTGTCCATGTGTCTGCTGCCGGATCGTAAATTGCTCCGGTGTTATAATAATTTAAAACATTATATCCGCCCCATACAATCATTTTACTGCCCGTCCAGACTGCCGAGTGGTATTGCCTTCCGGATGGCGCATTAGCTGTTGATGTCTGTGTCCACGTGTTTGAGGAAGGGTCATATACGCCTCCTGTATTTAAATAGCTCCCGTTATATCCGCCCCAGACAATCATTTTACTACCCGTCCAGATTACCGATGGGTTATTTCCGCCGGGAGGGGAGTTCGCAGTTGTCGTAGGCGTCCAAGTATCCAAAGCGGGGTCATATATACCTCCTGTATTTAAATAACTGCCGTTTCGATTTCCGCCCCACACAACCATTTTTGTATCTGTCCAGACCCCGATATGCGCCAGGCGTGATGTCGGTGCGTTCGTTAAGGATGTCGGAGTCCATGTATCAGACGAATAGTTGTAAACTCCACCTGAATTGGTTGAAGAACCTGTACTTTCGGCACCGCCCCATATAATCAGGCTTGTTCCCGACCAGACTGCCGAGTGACGTTCGCGGGCAGATGGCGCGTTTGTTGTTGAGGTTGTATTCCAGGATTCCTGGGAAAAACAATTTGTAATTAGCAGAGCGTAATTAGTTATGAGTAATGCGAGAACTAAAAAAAAATATTTTATTCTTTTTGAAGAGTTGGAAAAATCTTTAACACTCGTCATATTTGTTTTTTTGATTTATTTAAATTAGTAATAAATTAAAACATTGTATATACACCAAAATGTGTTTTATATGAGTTGAGAATATTTTTGAAGCAGCATTAGTACACAGATATATTTAAAGATAAAAAAAAAGAGTTTTTTATTGTCGGTATTTTTATCTTAAAAGCTTGTTTTTTTCTATTAATTCTGCCTTTTCCAGATTCTGTTTTGCCCCATATTTTATAATTTTTGTAACGAGTCGGACAGGCACGGGTTCATCTAAAGGAATTTTTATCGCGGATTTTGATAATTCGTATTGTTTTAAATCTTCTTTGAAAACCTGCAAACTCTTTGGTCTCATAAAAACTGAATAGTGATTTTTGAATGCAGCAAACCAAGCCAGCATTCCTTGAAATTTGAATGCAGGCATACCATAACTGATTACTTCTTCTGCATCAGGAACAGCTTTTTTGATTGTTTGCCGGATTTTTTCTAATATTTTTTGAATGTCTGTTGAAAACATTGAAATATACTTTTCGAAATCGTTATTTTTATTCGTTTCCAATTTTTACTTTTTATTTTCATCCAGTTTTACCATACATCTTAATTCATCATCATTTTGATACAATTCAATGCAATATCCATTTGGATCGATACCTTTAACTGCAGTAAGTTCTTTAAAAGCCTTTCCAATTGCAGGAATATTTTTCATAAAGTCTCTTATTACAACAGAAATATAGATGCCCTTTTTAATAATAAATTCTTCCGGGCCATGTTTACTCAATTCTCCTTCTTCCAATTCTTCGGCAGCGGATTTGTAAATAATAACTCCGTTTTCAGGACGCGATATTCCAAAATATTTTCTTTCCTGCGAATAAGGAACTAAAGAATGCAGGGACTGGTGTGCTTCTAAAACCCCATCGGGAAATGATTTTGCTGTTATACAAAATACTTTTATGTCTTTTTCTAAATAATAATTTTCCAATATTCTATGTTTTACTGTTAATACAAATTATTGCTTACTTTTAAAGAGATCTGTAAAAAAGCAGAGCCACTCTGTTTTTATTAGGTTTATTTTTTTGGCATTTTGCTCATATCCATATACAACGAATTCCATCTATGACCATCCAAATCTGCGAAACCGCATCCATACATCCAGCCATCTATTTCTGAGGGTTTACCAAAAAGTGTACCGCCGGCATTTTCTGCCTTTCGTGCCATTTCGTCCACTTCTTCTCTGCTCTCGGCATCGAAAGATAGCAATACTTCTGTGCTCTGCTTCGTGTCAGTGATTTCATTTTTTACAAATGCTTTGAAAGTAGATTCTGCAAAAAGCATTATTGCAATGTTTTTACTACCGACGAGCAAGCAAGCATTATCATCGCTGTCGTAATTCTTAAAAGTAAAACCAAGTTTGGTGAAAAACTCTTTTGATTTAGAGACGTTTTTTACAGGCAGATTAATCCAGATTTCTTTTGTTGCCATATAGTTTATTTTAAATTATAATTGTTTTCTTTTGAAAACAAATTTTTATTATATTAATTTCCAATTTTAAGACTTTCAACATTTTTGAACTGAGGGTTACAGAAAAGAATTCCGCGAAGTTACACAAAGAATTAAAACGAAGATACACAAAGAAAAAAAGGGGTAAACACTTAGGTTTACCCCCTACAATAATTGTTTTTAGTTCAAGCTATTATTAAAAGAAAAATATCTTATAATTTTTCGATTTTGGCTTTTTGTTTTCTGTAGGCATCTCTGTCCCAGATGCTTAATGCTTTGTTAATAGATGCTAGAGCTTGTTCTTTGTTTTTCATCTGATAATATATTTCAGATTTCATCCTCTGTCCACTGCATACAAAAACCCCTGTAAAGTATTCAAGACTTTTATCAACAGCTTTCAAGGCTTCCTGTCTGACATCATCATTTAGTTTGGCAGTATCTCTAAGCATATTCGAGGCTTGATAAAGGTAATAAGAGCCGATTTGATATTTAGCTAATTCATCGGTTCCAAAGTTTTTTAAAAGGTCATTGAGGCAATCCTGACATTTAGCAATATCCTTAGCTTCCATATTTTTTTCAAGGAGAAATATTTTAGCATCTTTTACACCACCACTTGAAGGATATTTATTGAGTAATGACTGAACTTTTGCATCATCTTTATTGAACATTGCGAGTTGAAACTCTGCTATATCAGTATAACCATTTTTATTATCAGGGTCGAGAGCAATTATTCTTTTATAAAGAGGTTCAGCTTCTTTGCTCATTTCAAGATTACCATATCGTCTGCTTAATTCATAATTCATTTTAACATCATCCGGATTCTTTACAAGTGATGCTTTCAGGGAATTAATTGTTCCGGTACCTGAATTAATTCCCTTAATAAATTCAAGAAATTCCTGAGCGGTAAATGTTCCATACATTCTGTCAACTTCATTTCCATCGCCGTCTATGAATATGAGTGTGGGATAACCTTTAATGTCAAATTTTTTTGCGAGCTCAATTCCTTCACCGTTTTCTGCATCAAATTTCCAGTTAATCTGATTTTTATTTGCAAATTCACTAACTGCCGGGTCTGTATAGACTGTCATCTCAAGCTGTTTGCACCATATACACCATTCGGTATATACATCAGCCATAATAATTTTATTTTCGCTTTTGGCTAATTTCAATACTTCGGCGTAAGAGCCGGTAACGAATTTCACTTCTTCAGCTTTTAGATTTGATAACGCAAAAAGCGAAATCAAAGTTAGAAATAAATATTTTGTTATTTTTTTCATATTAAAAGAGTTTTTATATTTGGCCTAAAATATATTGTATATTGATACGTATAACAATTCAAATAGTTATATAAAAAAGATGCTGCAAAATAAATTACAAAAACTACAATAGTTTTTAAAACTATTGTAGTTTTAATTCTCTATTAAAACATAAATTATAATTAAATGAAACCAAAATGGTGTTTCTATTGTCTAATAAGTAAGATAGATTTATAATATAAATTTAATATATGAAAATAATAAAAATATTAGTGTTAGTTTTCACATTTTCCTGCATATTTTTATTTACGGCGGAAAGCAGCAATGCATTCCCCAGACATAGATTTGTAAGGATTCACAGTTTCGCACCAAGGTACAGAGTTGTACCTATAGGGTCATATTATTATGTAAGACCTCAAGTTGTTATTGTGAAACCCAGGCATCATCACAGAAGAGTGCGATTAATTGTTTATTAGACAATAGGTAAGAGAAAATAAAGTGATTTAATATTAAATTATCAGAACTTTAGCACCACGGATTTTTTGATGCTTGAGTTCTGATATTGCCAAATTAGCATCTTCAAGTTTATATTCCTGATATTCGGGTCTAATGGGAATTTCAGAGGCAACCTTCAGAAATTGCTCAATATCAGAAGCCGAAACGTTCGCAACACTTTTAATTTCCTTTTCCATCCAGAGATGTTCCGCGTAATTTATTTTCAAAAGATAATCCTTATCAATATCCTCTTTCCTGATTGCATTTATTACCAGACGTCCGCCGGGTTTAAGATTCCTGAGAGCTTCCACAACAGGTGACCAGACCGGTGTTGTATCAATGATACTGTTTAACTTTTCAGGAGATAAATCTGTCGTATTGCCAGCCCAGTCAGCACCCAGATGAAGTGCGAATTCTCTTTCTTTCTCACTCCGGGCAAAGACAAATATTTTTGTACCGGGAAATTTATGCTTAACCATTTTAAGAACAAGATGTGCAGAAGCACCGAATCCTGTTAGACCTATATTCTGACCATCCCGGAGCAATGCGAGTTTAACAGAGCGATAACCTATGGCTCCTGCACAGAGCAAAGGTGCTGCTTCAGAGTCGGAAAATATATCGGGAATTAAAAATGCAGAATCTTCGGGAACAGTCATATAATCTGCATAACCGCCATTTACATCCCTGCCTGTTGCCCTGAATTCCGCACAAAGATTATCGTTACCTTCCAGACAATAAATGCATTTGCCGCACGAAGAGTATTTCCATCCCACTCCTACACGGTCTCCGATTTTGAACTTATGTGTTTTGTTTCCTTTTTTAATAATTTTCCCCACTACCTGATGACCAAGGATGATAGGGAGAACCGGAGGAGGTGTCCTGCCTTCAATTTCATCCAGTTCAGTATGGCAAACTCCGCAGGTATGAACTTTTATCAATAATTCGATTCCAGTCGGAACGGGAATTGGAATATCTTTTAATTGAAGAGGTGAACGATTTTCATCAAGGTTACAAATTTTATCTAAAAATAATGCTTTCATATAGTAATATTTATTAGAATTAATTATTTATTAATTCAACAAGAGCTTTACTGAGCTTTGAGGTAATTGGTCCGGGTAATCCATTATTAATCAATTTGTCCCCGACCTGCAGTACAGGAACAATATTCATTTTCGTACTTGTTAAGAATAACTCGTGATATTTATGCAAATCACCAGCCCTGATATTTAATTCAAAGACCTGAATTCCTAATTCTTTGCAAATATTTATAACGACTTTACGAGTAATTCCGGGAAGAATGTTACCTGATATAGGAGCAGTAAATAATACACGATCACGAATGCCGCAAAAATTTGTATGCGAACCTTCAGTTATAAGTCCGTTACGCACGAGTAATGCTTCATCAGCATTATTTTCGTGAGCCTTTTGCATCGCTAAAATATTCGGGAGCAGTAAGGTGGTTTTAATATTGCATCCCAACCAGCGAATATCTTCAGTGAGTATAACGTTGAATCCTGGTTTTTCATTTTCCGGTTTAAGTTCTGAAACATTTACTAATACGGTGGGAGGAGTTCCGATTATGGGGAATAAATGATTTCTGGGTTTTGAAATGCCTCTTGTAATCTGAATATAAGCCGACGCTTTTGAATTTTTGAGATTATTTCTCAAGATTAATTCATCACATATTTCAAGTAGTTTATCTGTTCCGTTAAAATTAATTTTCAGATATTCCAGACCATTAATTAATCTTGAAAGATGGGAATCAAATTCGAAAAATTTCTTCCCTGTATATTTAATTACTTCATAAATTCCATCTGCAAACATAAAGCCCCTGTCATACGGAGATATGAAGCAATCTTTTTCATTTATATAGTTACCGTTAAAATAAGTAATCATAATAATTGTTAACTCTTTGGACCGAAAGTGAACTGGTAGCCAATATAACCCTGTAAAAAAGTCGTACCTTTTACACTTCTGCCGGCAGAAAAAAGAATATGGTGATGTTCGTTTGCATCAAAAACCATTCCTATGTTGATTCTTGTTTCGGGGGAATCATCTTCTGTTTTTGCAGTTGTATGATAGATTTCAGCGCCGATATTCAGGTTACCTGTAAACTTCCTCTGGATTTGCAATCCTGTAAACCACCAGTTTTTATTTCCGGAACCGGGATTTATCCAATAACCTGTACCACCGTAAGAAGTCCAATCTCCAAAACTTTTCTGAATCCAAACAGGCAGGAAGACCTGGGTATTGCCACTTCCCAATCCTCGGGTTTGACTTCCTGTCGGGAGTTCAACCAATGGAAAGATACCGATTTGCGGTAAAGAAGTTGTTTCCTTAATGAACCTGTATTTAAATCCAAGTTCAGCATCACTTACTCCATAAGATGTTTTACCATTAGAGGGTGAGTTAAAAGCAAGAGGAGCAATAACGTGAAGCTGCAAATCCGGAATTACACCATAATTCACTTCCATTTGCGGTGCGGTACCGGACCAACCGCCTGCGTCATGAACAGAGTGTGATGAAACATAGATTTCCCAGTGCTGAAATTCGACAGGCTCAGGGTCATCCGTATCAAACGGCGGACCGGCTATTGCCAAAGAGGTAAATGATAAAATTATTAATATTATGAGATAAATTTTTTTCATAAAGTAATAATAACAAAAAAACTATTAATGTTTAATTGTTTTTTAAGTCCTATATGAAATAAAAATTTTGTTAATTACCATACAGAGTTCGAACCAGGTTTTCGTATTCTTTGCTCATTTTCAAACCTCTTCTGCCCATTACGATTTGTGCGGTTTGCAGAGCTTCTTCAATTCTATATTTAGAGACATCCCGTCCATAAATATTCCAGGAAAATGATTTAACTGATTTTGGAGGGAAACCGCTTCCGGCTATGTTAGCAAAAATTCCTATTATGCTTCCGGTGTTCATCATAGTATTTATACCAAATTTGGTATGGTCGCCTACAAGGCTTCCGAGAAACTGCATACCTGTATTGAAATTTTTTCCTTCGAATGAAACACTGATTTTTGAATAATTATTTTTAAGATTGCTGGTTACGGTGTCAGCTCCGAAATTAACGAATTCGCAGGCATATGTATGACCGATAAATCCATCATGCTGCTTATTAACATAAGCGTGAAAGATGGAGTGTGAGACTTCACCTGCTACGCGGGATTCAGAGCCAATATAATTCGGACCATACAATTTTGCACCCGCCTTTATAATACAATTTTTTCCTATATAAATCGGACCTTTAATGTATGCGAATGGTTCGATTACAACGTCTTTATCAATAAAAACGATTCCATCAGATGCATCAAGAACACTATGGGGATATACTTTTAACATTCTTACCGATATAAATATCTGATTCATTTATGAGGTTACTAAATTTCTTTTTCGGAGATAATTTTTTATTTGAAATCAATTTTAAATCTTCAGGAAGCATATGGTCAAAATATTTTATAACATCCCAGGCATATTCCATTATCAATAATTCACTTCCGGTCCTGAGACTTTTGAAATCGATATTTTTAAGTTCACCTTTAAATTTTAAATCATCATCAGGATTCCTTTCCCTGATATTTTCTTTTAAAATCAAAGCTGCGATGAGTGTATCACCATGCATCAATATCCAGTTTTTTCCTTTAATTTTCGTAATGGTATTGAACTGCTTTTTAGAAAGAAGCACGCGGGAATTGATGTATAAAGTATCAGCGGGTTTAAATTTATTTATAGGATTCCCGGGATATATGCTTTTAAGGTAAGGGGCTTTTCCCCTTTGCGTGAAAAGCGAAATCTTTTTTCCGGAAAATATTTCTAATCTTTCCTTCACTGAAAAAACTCCGCATTTGATATCGAATGTTCCCCTTAATAAATTCAGAGGATAGAAATTCTGACAAGTTTTATCTTCAAAAATTATAATTTCCATTTCTTTACTCCCATTTTAATTTTTAAAGAAAAAAAGCCAACATTTTGGATGCCGGCTTTATGATGATGTAATTGATTTCAACTCTTTATGCTTTAGGTTCTGTTTTCCTCGTTTTTCCGTATTTCTTCATGAATTTCTCTACTCTTCCGGCTGTATCCATAATTTTCTGCGTACCGGTAAAGAACGGATGGCAGAGGGAACAAACTTCAACCTTAATTTCAGGAACAGTAGAACGAGTAGTAAAAAGAATTCCTCTGTTTTCACCACAGTTGCAAATCACGTTACATTTGTAATATTTCGGATGTATGTTCTTTTTCATGATAATCTGTCTCTAAATTTTATTAAAAAAGGATAAATTACTGAAATTAATCAACAGATTCAAGTATTTATGGAAACAAATCAAAATCCTCCGAAAAGTGTGTAAAACAGTCAAAGGATGAATTATCCGGAATACTGAATATATGCGTTAAGGGTTTCTATCTTTTCATCCTTGAGCTGAATATCGTGCAATAATAAATCCCTCATTGATAAAATGCCAATAAGATTTTTCCCTTCGATAATGGGAATATGCCTGATACTTTCCTGCTTCATTATCTTTATACAATATTCAATTGTATCGGAAGACTCAACCACAATTACCTCTTTGGTCATCACTTCATCAATGATTGTAGAACGGATATCCAGTTCTTTTGCAGCACATCTCCTCAGCAAATCCCTTTCCGAGAATATTCCTTTCAGAACGTTCTTCTCACCCAGGACGGGAACAGCACCGATATTATGCAAATCCATAAACTTTACAACATCAAATATATTCATACCCGACTTTACAAAGAAAAGTCTTTTATCCCTGAGAAGTTCTTTTAATGTTGTTGTCATTGCTTTTTTTTCTAAAAGATAGGTAATTTCAATAAATAAAACAACAGGACAAAAACAATTAATAATTAATAATTAGTCCTCCCGGTAGGATCTTCGATAATTAGTAATTAAGAGGAAAAATAAATAGGATTAGAAAAACAGACAGACCGGGGGAGAATAATAAAATAAAATTGTTGAAATAAAAAAACGAAGGGGCATTGCCCCTTCGTTTCTGAAAAAATTTAAATTATGTGTAATTTATTTTACAAGGACCATTGATTTCATATCTGTGAATTTGTCCGTTTGAATTCTGTAGAAGTAAACACCGCTAGTCAATTTAGCTGCATTGAAGTTCAGGGAATAAGTTCCTGCATCCTTAACTTCATTTACGAGTGTAGCAACTTCTTTACCCAATATATCAAATATTTTCAATGATACAAAACCTTTACCTGCAACCGCATATTCAATGGATGTTGAAGGATTGAAAGGATTCGGATAATTTTGGCTTAATTTATAAGCATCAGGAACTATGGTTTCATTCCTTATTTCGGTGAGCTGTGCAGTCGAACTAATAAGATCAAGACTGAAAGATGCACCGTCAAGGTTCGGATCTGTTACCCATTCTCTGAAACCGATATAGATATTGGAGCCGGGAGGAACTAAACCTCCGATATTAAATTTATATTGCACCCATCCGGAATCAGCCGGCTGGAATGCATTTGCATATACGGAAACAGTCATAGCTGCAACTGTTGGAGTAGTTGTAGATATCTTTACATTGAAGTTATCAAGATAATTTCCGAATTTCCTGAGCCAGAAAGAGAGCGAGTCACCCGCCTGTATATTAGAAAGCTTTGGAGAGACAACCCATTGGTCACAAGTTGTGGCGCCGCCGGTTAAATAATTTGCGAAAGCAACTCCTGTGCCGCCACCTACCGGGACTGTAATATTACCGCCATTAAATCCGGGAACAGGTGTCGTTCCATTAGTTTGTCTTGCCCAGCCTGTTCCTCCGGTTGGTGTGATTTTTATCCAGCCTGTTGGAGGAAAAGTTGTGGATTCAAAAGATTCAGCCAAAACTGCCAAAGGACTCATAAGAGGAGGACCAAAAACAGTTATGGGATTATTACTGGTTCCGGAATGAGTTCCGGGTGTTTTCTTGTTCGGGGAATTGTCTGTTAAGACAAAACCCAATATCAGAGATGAAACAATTATCAATGATACAAGAACGAAAGAGAATTTACTTTTCATTAGATTAATAAGTTTAATTTATAAAAATGCAACATTTTTTTTAATATCCGTTAATTTGTATAAAATAATCCATTTTATCAACTTAAAATCGAAAATTTATTCATTTCTTCTTAAAATTTCTGGCATATTCTATCCTTTTTCCCAGCGAAGGGTGGGAATGAAAGAGTATTTCTATCCATTTCTTAGGATTCTTATCCGAAAGATTCTGTAAGGAAAGTTTTTCGAGAGCAGAGGCAAAATTATTGTTATCGGAGCAAGTCTCAAGCGCATAATTATCAGCCTGCCATTCAAACTTTCTTGAAATAAAATTTGACAGTGGAGAAATTAGAGAAATAAAAGACGCTTAAATATAGAAACAGTAATGGAAGAACTGACAAAGTGTAAAGTTTCCAATCTGAACAGAATAGTGTTTTACTGTAAATAAATGATACAGATATACAAACCGGTAAATGAGATTACTGGTGGATAAAATCATTAATTTCAGAATATGCTTCATTTTATAATGTCCAAGTTCATGCGCGAATATTGATTCAATTTCATCTTCTGAAAAATTTTGTAATAGAGTATCTCCGAGAATTATTCTTTTTGACTTTCCCATTCCTGTAAATGCAGCATTGGCTTTTTTTGTATCTTTGCTCATATCGAAAGTGAAAATTCCCTCAACTTTTACTCCGGTCTTATCGCATAAATAAATGATTTTATTATTCAGCGATTCATTTTCTACAGGTTTGAACTTATAGAACAAAGGGAAAATTATGACAGGTGCAACTCTTGCCAATAATACAGAAAAAAAGAATAGAAAAAATCCCGTTATATACCACCAATCGTGCGGATAATTTCTTAATATATAATAAAACACAAGAAGAACAGGCACTCCCAGAACTGTCCCAACCGCGAGACCTTTTAAATCTTCTTTGAAATAAGAGAAAAGTGTCTGGTTGGAAAGATTATACTTATGTTCGAGAATATATCCGGAATAAAAACTTAGCGGAAATGTTAATATTCCTTCTAATACGGCAATTGATGCTACAAAAATAAGAAGAGCGATATAGATATTATCTGTAAAATTTACAGCGACTTTTTCGAGCTCACGGCTTAAGCCCGTCATAAATAATAGGAAAATTATTATAAATGATAATATCGATTTTCTAAAAGATAACTTTTGTTTTAATTCGGAATATCTTTTTGCCGATATTTCACGTTCTTTATTTCGTTCTTCTGTGTTATCTGTCATAAGTTCAGGATGGAATCAAGAAAGAAGATATGACAACCCATAAAATCCAAATAGCAAAAACCACGAAATATATTGTGTTTGTTTTTAACTTTCCGACTTTGATAAGACCTATACAGACAATGATGACCGACCAAATTGAAAAGACATCAAATTTCATTATCAATGAGTGTATTGTATTTCCTACACTGGCTTCCGAGAGAATTAAACCAAGACTGAAATTACTGAGTGTTCCCAGGATAATTGACAGGACGGTTTCCAGAATTTTCCCGATAGCGCCTATAACAAAAGAGAGTCCAACAACATTCAGGATATTTGTGAAGTTAGTATCTCCTTTCAGCACTTTAAGGCAGATAAGATATATGAGAGACATAAGAACCATAATGAAAAAAGGACCGATAACACTTGCGCCAACAGCTATACCTATCGCAAATGGGCTTTTGGGATCCATAAATTTTTCTGCAGATTCCATAGCAACTTTTTTCTGCTCTTCTGTCATTTTACCATCCTTAACACTTTTATCAAATCTCTCCTCCATGCTCTTTCTCTGTTTATCCATAACCGAACTGTACAACTCTTTGTCCGAATAGAATAAAAAGACAGCTATAAGGCTGGCAATAATGAAAATAATTATAGGAGTGACCCAGTAAATACGGGGTTTTATTGCTGCAATTCTTTCGAAAGTTGCTGAAGGTTCTGTAATAATTCCCGTGACTGCCTCCATTTTTCCGATGGGTTCATTTTCATCGATGAGGTCCGGATTTTGTTCTTCCGGCGGATTAGGGTAGTTATCTTCTGACATAATTTTATGATTTAAGGTTTTATTATACTGAAAATTAATGGTTTATTAAATTAACTTAAATACAATTTATTTTCGAAAATATATTTCTCAACTTCGGGATGAACGAGATACCTTATGGATTTATTATTTTTAACTAAGTTTCTTATCATTACAGAAGAAATTTCAAGAGACGGGACTTTTGCGAATGTTACTCTGGAAGAATATTCCGGTTTTGCTTCCTGAACTGTATAAAAAGGACGGTTAACAACAATGACCTCGGAAAGAAGGAAAAGTTTTTCCGGATTTTTCCATTTGGGGAAATCAATCAGGTTATCAATTCCAATTATTAAATATAATTTTACTTCATCTTTTTTATAGTTTTCTTTAAGCCTGAGCAAAGTATCAACCGTATAAGACTTACCCGGAGAATTTTTCATTTCTATATCACTGACTTCAAAGTTACTATTATTTCCGAATGCAACACGTGCCATATTCAGCCGGTGATTTGCGGTTATAGTTACGTTTTCGTCTTTCAAAGGAGGAACTCCGGATGGAATGAATATAATTTTGTCAAGCGTAAATTGCTCCCTGATATCTTCAGCTATTATAGAATGTGCAATATGCGGCGGATTAAATGTTCCTCCAAATATTCCAATTCGTTTCATTTATCCATCACCTCTTGATAAATTTTTTCAATTTTATTTACCATTAATTTTTCATCAAATAATTTAACTCTTTCAAAAGCTTTTTTAGAAAGAGATTCTCTTAAGTCACTGCTCTCTATTAATTCAATAATTTTGTTAGTTACATCATTAACCTTATTCGGATTAATAAACAAGGCGCATTCTTCTTCGCCTAAAACTTCCCGGTGACATGGAATATCACTGCATATAACCGGAACTCCCGATGCCATTGCCTCTAATAATACATACGGCATTCCTTCCCAGAAAGTTGGGAACACAAAGATATCAAAGATTGAATAATAGTCTGTCTGGTTTTCGCGTTCACCTTCAAAAAAGAGATTTCTCTGAATATTGTAATGTTTTGCAAGTGTCTGCGCATAAAATAATTGTTCCCCGTCACCAACGAAGACAAATTTTAATTCGGGATATATTTTCAATAATCGTGCCGCTGCCCTTATGATAAGCTTTTGGTTTTTCTGCTCATCAAACCTCGAAATATTTCCTATTACAAAATTTAAACCTGACAGATCAAATTTTAAAGTGAGTAAATCACTTTTAACTTTATCACCGGAATATTTTCCGATATTAATACCATTATAAATAACTACGGATTTATTTCTATCTGCAATTTTTAAATTGACAGCCCTTTCGAGGTCAGCATTTGAAACACAAATTGTCACATCCGTATATTTCGTGAGGTATTGTTCTATTACACCGGAAGTATATTTTCTGATCAGGTTTTTTGAATTCACATAATGAATGCCATGAATTGTGTGAATAGTTTTTATTTCCGGTATTTGTTTTTTTAGCATTCTTGCATAGAGACCTGCAACTCCTCCATGGGAGTGGATTATATCAAAATTTTCTTCCCTGCAAAATTCAATAAGCGGATACAGATATTTTTTTCTGAAAAATTTTGGCAGATTAAGGTTTTTAAAGGAATAGCCTTTTTTTAATACCTGAGATTCAAATTTCAGACCGCCCTTTGCGGCTATTGTAACATCGAATTTGGTTTTATCTATATTTTCTGCAATAGATAAAATATGAACCTGTCCGCCGCCAAGAAAGCCGCCATCGATTAATTCAAGAACTTTAATCATTTTTTAATGCCTAAACTAAGTTTTAATATTTTCCAGTTTATTTTTTTAAATGTAATCAAACTCAACACAAGAAACTTTGAAAAAAGATATATCCTTAATAATAATCTGTTTAAAAGATTATTGTGGATATTATAATATAAAATCTGAGATTCCTTTGAGAAATAATATGTATTGTCTGTAAATTCGCTATTCACATTTTCACCTTTAAAGTGTATAATTTCTGAATAAGGATAGAAATAAATACTCAGCTTTTTATCCTTTAGTCTTTTGCATAAATCGGCATCTTCATAGAAAAGAAAATATTTCTCATTAAATCCTCCGATTTCATCAAATATATTTTTTCTGATAAACAGAGCAGCTCCGGAAACCCATTCTACAGGAGTAACAGAGCTGTGACTATCGGAAATTTGGTTTGTGTAGTTTGTGTTTTTTTCTTTAAAAAGTTTTTCTGCTTTTTTGTTTGATATTTCATTAAAGAAAGTATTATCCTTCCAGAAAGAAAGCTGGGAAGAACCATCGGGATTCTGTAAACGCAAACCTGCGGCTCCAAATTCTTTATCCCGGAAATTTTTAATCAGGTCTTGCAGAAAATCATTTTTTATAATTGTATCACAGTTTAAGAATAACAAATAAATTCCTTCAGAATACATTGCACCAAGATTATTCGCCTGAGCAAAACCTTTGTTTTCATTTTCAATTATCTTCAGATTTTTATATTCATCTTGCAGGAAATTTATATTCTCTTCCGGTGAATTGTTAATAACAATTACTTCGTAAGGATTAGACTGAAATACTCCGTAGATTGACTTAATACAATCAAGCAAAAAATCCTTTTGCTTGTAATTTATTATTATTACAGATATCAAATCATTTTGCATTTTCTAATACCTTCAGTCTCGTAATTTTACAATAAAAAAGAGATAACGAATTTACCATTCTCTCTAAGATATTATTACCATTAAAATATTTACAGGATATAAATTTTAACACTTCATCATCCGATACAAATTTATATTTGTTGATGATTTTCCTTTGCTGTTTTATCCAGCTTATATTTTTCAAGAGCCAGAAGTATGCACGGAATAAACCGTTAAGAGAATATTTCCGGGAAAATATACAAATGAAAAATTTCAGTTTGAAATTGGAAGCTAAAAGAGGAATATATTTTATAATAAAAGCTGTATCGAAAAAAAGCAGGAAATTAAGCAATCGGTTGCGCTCCTGGTAATAATATATTTCCGATGGAATCTGTTTTTTTGTCGTGCCGCTCCCTTTATGATGAACAACTGAATTCGAATTGTGAAATAGTTTGTAGCCGGAAAATTTTGCTTTGAGACTCAGAAATGTATCTTCGGCATATAAAAAATACTCAACAGGGAATAGTCCTCCGGTCTTATCCAGCAAGTCTTTGCGGACAATCAGAGAGCAGCCTGTTGCCTGAATGATTTCTCCGATTCCATCATCGCCTATTTCAAACACTTCCATTATATTATGGCCGAATATGTTTATTGTTCCGTTTTTTTTGTAATACTTATCAGGAATTCCTTCGGTATAAACAACAGACTGAACAATTCCAATTTTTTCATCGGATTGAATTGTTTCAACCAGGTTCTTAAGCCAGTCTTTATCGACTATAGTATCGTTATTCAGTAAAACAATAAAAGAACCCTTTGCATATTTAAAACCGAAATTATTTCCACCGGCAAAACCTAGATTTGATTCTGCTGCCTGGATAATTAATTTTTCAGATTTAAAATTATCTCTGACATATTCTAGACTACCGTCAACAGAAGCATTATCGACAAATATAATCTCAAAATCCTGATACGACTGAGCAAGAACTGATTCAATGCAGTCTTTCAGAAAATATTTACCGTTATAATTAAGAATTAATATAGATACATTTGGAGTCAATAAATTTACCTGAGTATATTTCGGAAATAATTATTATCTACTTTTTTTAGCTTCTGAATCTTCATTCTTTTACGCAAAGATTTTGGAATTGCGAAGAGCCCCCTTATATATCCTTTTACCGCACTTTTAAAAATCCGGAATGGGTGATTCCGAAGAAAACCGAAATATCTTCTTATACGGGCAATAAAAAAATAAGGCATATGCTTTACAAGAAACGAAGCAGGGTAATTTTTGAGCCTGAGGATTACAAGATTTTTTTCACAAAGTTCAGTCTGCCATCCCGAACTATAACCGGAAGTGGCTCCCCTTTTATGATAGCATACAGCTTTTGGATTATAATAACATTTAAATCCTGAAAGCTGTGAGCGGAGACTGAAATCCACATCTTCATAGTAGGCAAAAAAATCTTCATCAAGAAATCCTACGATCTCAAATACCTCCCGTTTATGCAATGCAGCACCTGCACAGGCACCAAATATAAATTCGGGCGTATCATATTGCCCGGTATCAATTTCACCGTGACCGCGTGCGTATGGTGAACCTTTGAATTTTATAAAATCTCCCGTGTCATCAATTCTGTTCCTCTCATAATAATTCATCATTTTACAGGCAACAGAGCCCACTTCATCGCTTATAAATCCTTTTAACATCTCTTCCAGAAAATTCTTTTCGCACTCAATATCATTATTGAGAAGCAATACATAGTCAATGTTTTTATCTTTTAATGAATGTTTTATTCCCTCGTTAACAGCATGTGCGAATCCTGTGTTTTTATCCAGTTTAATAATTTCAATCATCGGATATTCTTTGCTGACAAATTCAATTGATCCGTCACTTGAGCCGTTATCAACAAGTACGATATTAAATTCTTTATATGACTGATTCAGCAGTGAATCAAAACATGATTTCAAATGCTGAAGTCCGTTATATGTTGGAATTACTATGCTTATCATTTTAGTACAAATACAGTCTTAAAATTTAAAATCTATGTTTTTGAATTTAGTAATTCTTAAAATGTCAGAAGAAATTATTCTTTAAATTAATTTAATTATTTCTTATCTAAAAAAGCAATGAAAAGTTTGAGCAAATATTTGTGTTTATTAAGCCTGATTATATCACTTCTTTTAATTAGCGATTTTGCATGTTCGAATAAAACGATTATACAGGAATTAATAACAGCTAACAGATACAACAAAACTGAAGAAACAGGGTTTTTATTTTTCTTAAAAAAGTAATGCATGCTTTTAACAAATCTTCCATGGAGCCACCAGTTATCTGCCGTATTAAAACTTACACCGCCAAGATGCATGACACTGCACGAAGTTTCAATCGCAAGCTTATAGTGTTTATTAATTTGAAAGCTCAAATCAACATCTTCGAAAAAAAGTAAATATTTTTCGTCCATTTTTCCACAGGATTCAAATATATTTCTTTTAGTAAAGAAAAACGCACAGGGTATTTGTTCGACATATTCAAGTTTTCCGGATGCTATATCAAATCCCGGATGCTCAAAATATTTTCCCCTTAGAAAAGACGATTTGTAAGATGGTTTAGAAAAAATCATATAGAACAGAATGAATTGACTCAGCGAGGGGTAATGTCGAAAATACCCTCCCTGAAATTCGCCATCTTCGCCGATTAACAAAGGGCATAAAGCTCCAATATTCGAATTATCCCGGAATCTATTGATGAGTTTGTCAAAGACTCCCTGAGTAAATATAATATCGGGATTCATAATAACGATATAATCACCGGAAGAAATATCGAACCCTAAATTATTTGATTGAGAAAATCCTTTAAGTGTATAATTGAAAATATATTTTACGAATTCATATTTATCAGCAAGACTTTTAATCACTTCTTTTGAATTATCCGTCGAATTCTGGTCAACGATGATAATTTCAAAGGCGTTTTTACCTGCTTCATAATCAATTACAGATTCAACACATTTTTTCAATACATTTCCCGTATTCAGATTAACTATAATTACTGATATTTTATATTTTTTTTCTTCCAAATTTCGATTCACTTAATAAACAAGCTTTCTATATATTTTGTGCTGACTGTTTTTGATTTTTGGATTGCTCTTCTTTTCTTTATTGATTTTGGTGATTCAAGTAATCCTTTTAAATATCCTCTAACAGCGGCTTTCAAAGTACCTTTAGGATAATACACAGAAAACTTATAAAATCTTTTTATTCTTGAAAGAAAGAAAAGAGGAGAATATTTAAGGTAAAGCATGAAAGGGTAATTTTTAATTCTGATTGCGACAATATTTTTTTCCGTAAAATATGTTTCCCATCCCTCGAATTGCTTTGTAGTTTCCCTTCTTTTATGATAGCAGATTATTTCCGGGTTATAATAACATTTAAATCCCTGAAGTTGAAGCCTGAAGCTGAGGTCAACATCTTCGAGATAAGCGAAAAAATCTTCATCGAATAACCCAGCTTTTCTGAACAATTCCGTTTTATAAAATGCGGCTCCTGCACAAGCACCGAAAACGAATTCGGCTTTATCATATTTTTTAATGTCTTCTTCACCGTGTCCCCTTGCCATTGGTGTTCCGCCATTAGACCTGATAAAATCCCCGGTGTCGTCAATAACATTCCGGTTATTGTAATTCATCATTTTAACTGCAAGAAAATCTGCCTCTGGATTTTTGCTAAATGTCCGGATTGCATTTTCCAGAAAATTTTCGGTCAGTTCAATATCATTATTTAGAAGAAGAATATATTGCGATTTGATATCATTAACTGAATAATTAATTCCAATATTTATTGCTTTTGCAAAGCCAAGGTTTGTTTCGTTTTTAATTATAATGACAGATTTATGGCTCTGTTCTAAATATTGAACAGAACCATCTGACGAACCATTATCAACGACAATGATATTGTAATCTCTTAGTGTCTGGTTAATTAAAGAATTTAGAACCAGCTTTAAGTTCTCCAGACCATTTAAATTTGGTATTATTATATCAATTACAGCCATAATATCATATCAAAGTCAGTTATTATTAATTATTTACTTTAAACCATCAGCTATTCAGGTTTTTCAAAATATATTTGTGAACACTGATAATACCGGAATTGGACTTACCCAATATTTTTCTGGTGTATTCCAATACAATTTTCATAATGCAATTCTTGAAAATGAAGATCTTCAGAAAATAATAATCAAATAAATTGTAATTAAATTTGAAAAATTTTAAGAAACTTATTATAAAATATCCGTAAATTTTATTATCGGAATTAAGGAACATGCTCGAAGCACCGGTATGAAGAACTTTTAAATCTGCAATTAACAATTCATTTTTTTTATTTATTCTAAAACACAAATCCACATCTTCAAAAAACAAAAAATAGTTTTCGTTAAAGCCATTAAAATCACGAAATATTTCGGATTTGAAAAACATGAATGCCCCGGGAACCTGAGGGACAGATGTTATTTCATCTCCTGATGTATTTATTTTGCTATAAAGAAATTTATTCAAAAAATATTCTGATTTAATGAATGGCTTAGAAAAAATAGAATAAAACAAAGTGTATTGTATGACAGAAGGATATTTCTGATAATATTTATGCTGAAATATATTATCATCGCCAAAAAGTTTAACTCCCAGCACTCCCGGTTTTCGTGCTTGATGGAGAGCAATTAATTTTTCAAATACACATTCAGTAAAAATTACGTCCGGATTTAATATCAACACATAGTCTCCGTCAGAAATCTCAACTCCCCTGTTATTTGCATAAGCAAATCCTCTGTTTGAATCAAGAAATACACATTTAACATTCTTATACTCTGATATTAGTTTATTAATAATGTACTCAGAGTCATCTTCTGACTTATTATCAACAATAATAAATTCAAGGTCAAATTTATTTTCGAAATAAACGACCGATCTGATGCAAGATTCTAAAAATTTTGCAGTGTTATAATTAACTATTATTATCGATATTTTCAATATTATATTGAGATATTAAATTTCTTTTTATCATTCTAATTTTCCTGTTAATTCTCAAAATATTTTTTATTTTCCTGACAATCCTGTAAGCAACGGGTAAAGGTTCCTTTGCCTCCGAATATTTTGACTGCAGCGGATTTCCATATTTTGAGTTATAAAATTCACCTGTAGCATGATATACTTTAGTATCTTTTAATATCCCGGCAATAAATCCTCCATTAATAATTCTTGCTTGATAATCACCATCTTCAGGAATAAATTTTCTGTTTTTCAAAAATAATAGTTTCCCTGTTTCTTTATACACTTCCCTTGATACCATAAAACACCAACCCCCCGCAGGGCCTGACTGAATAACAATCTGGCGATTAAAATATTCTTTATCAATATATCTGTCGGAAGAAAATTTAGCACCGTTTGTTTTGTCATCCTGAATAACGTCCGATACTAGATATCCCATAAAAGGAACAGACTTATAAGCTTTAACCATGTTTTGAATCCAATTTTCAGGGAATTCTATTACGTCATCATCAATACCAATAATATAATTCCCTTTTGTTAATTCAAAAGCTTTACTTTTTGCATTATTCCCTAAGTTTACATCATTATTAATAACTTTTATATAATTATTCTCATTAGATACTTTTTTCAAAAATTCTCCTGTACCATCGGTTGAATTATTGTTCCAGATTATTATTTCACATTTAATATTTTTAGCTGATTCGAGAAGAGAGTTTATACATAATTTCAGAGCTTCAATCTTATTATATGTAATTACTACTATGCTAATAAATTCATTATTGTATTCTTTTATTGAAAATATTTTGTTTTTAAAATAACTTTTTGGAAATGCTTTCAATAGTATTTTGGTTAAAACTGATAAATTTCTTTCATTAAAATAATTAGTATTCAGAATAATAAACGCATAGAGAATGGAAAATATTAATACAGAAATCGTAAGAAATACAATTCCTTCAATACGATTGTTTATATAGAAACCTGCATGATTAATAATCTTAAGTCCGATATAAATGATTAATCCTGCAAAAACGCTTGTAAAAACCGGAAGCAAATAATCTTTCCATAACATAGAAAATATATTTCGATTAAAATATTTAACCGATATAATAAAAATGTAAACCGAGGATATAATTGTTGCCGCCGAATTACCATAAGCAGCCCCTACTAATCCGTAATTTTTTATTAGGAAGTAACTGATTATAACATTAACAATGAGATGAAATAATCCCTCGAACATCTGATATTTGGGAATCCCAATATTAGGTAAAATTGAATTTCCGGGGGAAGCGATTATCAGATTAACAAGCATTCCAACAAGCAGAATCCTTAAAATATATGATGAGATTTCGAAACCACTTCCCATCCAGGTGGATATTATTTCATTTGAAAATATAAATACAAATATAGAAATCGGGATTGAAACAAAGGAAAGATATTTTGTCGTATCTTCAAATAAGGTTTGCAGTTTTTCCTTTTGTTCTTTAGCATTAAGCTCGGCTGCGACAGGAGCAACCTGAATGAGGAAAAGCATCGGTAAAAATTTCGCTACCCTCATTATTTTAGCGCTGATATTGAAAAAGGTCACATTATTCAAAATGCTAAAGACACCCAAAAGAAATTCGTCATATTTTTCAGAGAAAAAACCGGCCAGTTTTGAAATTTGCATCTGCAAGCCAAACTTCATCATCTTTTTAAATATCTCAAGTTTAAAATATTTAATTCCATATGAAACCTGAGGCAAATATTTTTTTGCCAGAATGATACTCAAAACAGTACTAACCATAACAGTGATTAGTTGGACATAGAGCAATCCTTTGATTCCATATCCGAGAAAAAGCACTACAATAATCATAATAAAATTCAATACTCCTATACCCATACTCAGAAGACTGTTAACATACATCTTTTGCAGGCTTAGTAAAATCGAAACGAACATATTCGAATTAGTTGCAATCACAAATATTATAAGGCAGATGTATAATGCAAATCTTCCTTTATCAATCAAGTCCGGGGGGATATTTATATAACTTAAGATAGTGTTTGCAAACAGAAAACCAAGGCTTGCAAAAACGATAGTGAAAACTAAATAAAAAGCGATACCGACATTAATTGTGCTGTTAAGGTTATCAATCTCATTTTTATTATAATATTCGGAAATAAACTTAATGTAAGAAGTAGAAATGCCTAAATCGAAGAGAGTGAATGCCCCGATAAAACCATATGCAATAGTATAAATGCCAAATTCTGCAGAACCAATTTTAGATATAATAAGAGGAATCAGTATTAAAGGGAAAAAAAAACCAATAACCTGAGCGATAAAATAATAATAAGTATTCTTTATAACCTTGTCAGTGGTTTTCATAACAATAATTTATAAAATCATTTATTAGCAATTAATACAATTAAAAATCTTATGAACAGGACAGGTAATAAAAAATATGCTCTGAATCCGAAATTGTTTTTATAATACCTGAATATATCCATATACATAATTTTCCTCACTTCGAATCCTGCTTTTTGTGTCGAATGACTTCCGTGATGATAAACGACTGCATCAGGTATAAAATAAATTTCATATCCCTCATTATAAATTTTCCTGCACAAATCAACATCATTGTATAAAATTTTGTATTCTGTGTCAAAAAAATTTATTCTTTGTAAAATTTCATTTCTAATCATTAAAAATGTGGTCGCAATCTGGTCAACTTTTAACTGCTCATCATATTTAAACGAAGCCATATCATAATCTCTGTTCAGCCTGTCAAGCGAAAAATATGTATAAAATGCATTCTTCAGGGTTGGGAATTTCTTGCAATTACCCTGCAGTCTTCCATCCGGGAAAAGAAGTTTCGCTCCGACTGCCCCTGCATGCGAATTGTTATCAAGAAAATTTATACAATTAAAAAGAGAGCCATCGGTTAATTCAGTATCATTGCCAAGAAGCAAAACATATTTGCCTTTAGCGATGTTCATTCCCTGATTCGCCGCCGGTGCGTATCCGGCATTGGTTTTATTTTTAATTAAAATAACATCCGGATATTTTTCTTGAATCTCCTGAACGCTTCCATCTGCCGAATTATTATCTATTAATATAATTTCCGGTTTAGTTTTAATGCTCAGATAATCCGGGATATTAAAAATAGATTGAAGGCAATCAAGAGTATCTTTCCTTGAATTCCAGTTAACAATAACAATTGATAAAATTACATCTAAAGGCATATTCTGATGCTATTCAAACATTATATTTTCGCAGCCGCATAATCATTATTATAAGGCAGATTAGCATTATAATACATCATCTGGATTTTATAACGCAGGTTTTTGATTTCATCAAAATAAATTTTTTTGTTTTTATCAGATATGCATTTATACTGATGTTTCCTGAGAGCCAGTGTAATAGCCGTTTTGACATACTCTTTCCGGTTAATTCCTTTCGGGCACCAGCCGCTTCTTGATCTTCTTGTGAAATACGGAATATATTTCAGATGCTCGGATGGAATAAGCCCGTTTGCAGATTCTTCCTGAAGTTCATGTATAATTGTTTTACCTTCGAAATATAATGCAATCTGAAAGATTGAGAATAGGGCAACACCATACAAAATAAGAAAAGTAAATCCAATAAAAGTCGTTTCTTCAAAGCTTACACTGAAATTCCAGGCGAAGTGCAGAAAAACTGCAAGTGCAAAACCCGAAGGTATAAGAATAAGTTTAAAAATTGCAGGACGAAACTTTGATGCACCGATGAATGCGCCGAAGGTTGCCTGAGACATCATATGCATTACTGCGGAGAACAATGTTCTGATAATAACGAGCCATAGCCAGGATTCAGGGGTTGTGCCGAATGAAGTGAAATACATAAAATTTTCTGTCATGCCAAAACCCAAACCTATCGCTGCACCAAATACGACTCCGTCGACAGCACCGTCAAATCTTCGGGTATTGACCATTATCAGAAGAAATATTCCTTTTGTAAATTCCTCGACTATAGGAGCAGTTATCACGGTACCTGCCAGATTAAAAAGTTCTTCCGAGTCATTACCTGAAAATGACTGTAAAAATACATTCAACGGGATTTGAAAAAAGAGGCTGCCGATAATTCCGAGGAAAATAGCACCTGTTGCACCCCAAATAAAATAAAGGAGAAGCATTCCGAAAGGCTCCCGTTCATTTCTGTCAAGCCACCATATGACCAGGAGATAAAAAAACATAGGAACAACTGCTGCAAAAAGAGATGCAACTGCGAGTACTAAATTCATTATTTTATTTTAATCGTTTAATTAGATTCGATTGAATCAAGCTTTATTAAAATCTGCCCTTTATCTACAGATTTTTTTTCTTCTGCAAATACTTTTTTCACACGGCAATCGCGTGTTGCTTTAATTTCATTTTCCATTTTCATAGCCTCGAGAACAAGCAAGACATCTCCTTTTTTGACCAAATCACCTTCTTTTACATTTAACTTGACAATAGCCCCGGGCATCGGTGACAGAACATCGTTCTTAAATTTACTGTCACTTTTTCCTTTAGAAAATTTTTCGGTTAAGACATCAAGTTCGCTTTTGCACTCAACATTAAACGCTTCAGAGTTAATATCGACATTAAAAACCGTATCAGAATGATTGTCCTCTGAATCCATATTTTTTTCTACCTTGGCGATATAATTATTTCCATTAATTCTCAGTGAAATTATGCTTTCAGAAAGATACTTTATGTCATATTCAAAGGTAGCGTCTTTATACCGGAATGTTTTATCATCCAAGGATTTCAATTTCTTTTTTGTTATCTGTTCCGTTTATACTTACGTAATATTTTTTCATCTTTGACTCCTGAATTTTTTCATTGCCCAGCTGTTTGAAGCTGATGATTTTTTGATTAAATTATTTTTTGTGCTTCCCGACTCTTTTCCGTGCTTTACTGCAATTGCCGCCATAGCCACCGCCAGTTCAAGTTCATCCGAAACTAATGTCTTTTTGTTTTTCAAATCGGGGAGAAATTTCCTTTCAACATATTGGGTATCGTAATTCCCTGTTATAAATGCTTCATCTTCGAGAAGTGAAAGAAAGAAGCTGATATTAGTTTTAACACCCTGGACCTTATAATCCCTGAGTGCTCTTTTCATTTTATTTATTGCGATATCCCTTGTGGCTCCGTAAGAAATAAGTTTTGAAATCATAGAATCATAGTAAATCGAAATTTCATTTCCCTGTTCGATTCCTGAATCTTCCCGCACACCGTTTCCAAGAACTTTGCTTATATAATTTAATCTTCCTATTGACGGCATAAAATTATTATCCGGGTCTTCTGCACAAATACGGCATTCTATAGATGCACCTTTAAATTGAATATCATCCTGATTGAATGACAGCTTTTCACCCGAAGCAATTTTAAGCTGTTCTGCAACGAGATCAATGCCGGTTCTCATTTCGGTAATCGGGTGCTCTACCTGTAGCCGTGTATTTACTTCGAGAAAATAGAATTTCTTATCTTTATCCACCATGAACTCAACTGTTCCGGCATTACTATATCCCGAAGCAAGAGCAATTTTTTTTGCACACTCACCCATTTCAAAGCGCAATGCAGTGTCCATAATGGGTGAAGGTGTTTCTTCAATGATTTTCTGATGCCGCCTCTGCATTGAGCATTCGCGTTCCCCGAGGTGCACTGCTTTTCCGTGTTCATCGACAAGAATCTGGAATTCTATATGCCGCGGAGCATCTACGTATTTTTCTATGAAAACGCTATCATCTCCGAAAGATGAACGGGCTTCATTTTGTGCCATTCTTAGAGAGCTTTCAAGTTCTTCCTCTTTCCGGACAACCCTCATTCCTTTTCCGCCCCCGCCTGCAGAGGCTTTAATCATCACAGGAAATCCGATTTTATTTGCAATCTGCTTTGCTTCTTCCGTATCTTTGATTGCTTTTTCTGTTCCTGCTACAACAGGAACTTTATTTTTTATTGCAAGTTCTTTTGCCTTGGTTTTACTGCCAAGATTATCAATTGCATTGTGTGATGGTCCGACAAATTTGATATTATTATCCAGACACATTTTTGCAAAGAAACCCCTCTCGGAAAGGAATCCATATCCCGGATGAATTGCTTCTGCACCTGATTTTTTTGCGACATCTATAATCCTATCGGCAAGGAGATAGCTTTTTGACGCAGGTGACTCTCCAATGTGATAAGCTTCATCTGCAAGTTTTGAATAAAGCGAATACCTGTCGAAATCTGAATAAACCGCAACTGTCTTAATTCCCAGTTCCTTTGCGGAAGAGATGATACGGACAGCGATTTCCCCCCTGTTAGCAATAAGTAATTTCTTTATCAATTCGATAAGATTTATTTTAAAAAAACAATTAAGAAATACACTAAAATCCGGAAATGTAATTAACCTGGAAAGTTAATTATACTATACTTAAAATAAAATTTAAAAGTTTCTGTTCTTTGCCTCCCATTCGAAGAATTTGTATTCATCTTCTATAAGTTTTGAAATCAAATCATCGAAGGAAAGGTCATATTTCCAGTTTAGAACATTTTTAGCTTTAGAATTATCACCATAAATAATTTTCAAATCGACAGGTCTTAAATTCTTTTCGTCATATTTGACATACTTATCAAAATCGAGATCCAGTTTCTCAAAAACTTTTCTTGTGAAAACTTCAAGGCTATGATGTTCACCGGAACAAATTACAAAATCTTCAGGCTTTTTCTGCTGAAGCATCAGCCACATAGCTTTAATAAATTCAGGAGCATAACCCCAGTCGCGATAGACATTAAGATTTCCAAGCGTCAGTTCTTTTTCTGTACCGTTTTTTATTTTTATTGCAGTATCCAGGATTTTTTTGGTTACAAATCCTTTACCTCTGAGAACTGATTCGTGATTAAATAAAATTCCGCAAGTTGCAAACAATCCGTATGCTTCCCTGTAATTAATGGTAATCCAGTGAGCGGATGCTTTTGAAATTGCATAAGGACTGACGGGATGCAGAACTGATTCTTCTGTTACCGGCAGCTGGTTTTCTTTCACATTTCCGTACATTTCACTGCTGGATGCATTATAAAACCTGATTTTCGGGTCAATAATCCTTATAGATTCAAGCATATTGGCTGTGCTGATGATATTAAATTCAAGCGTCCCGATTGGCTGGTCGAATGACAACCCCACCGAACTTTGCGCTGCGAGATGATAAATTTCGTCGGGTTTAACTTTTTCGAGTATGCGAATGATGTTCGAAAGGTCGAGCAGATTTGCAGTGTGAAGCTCTACATCGTTTAACAGGTTAAGAAACTTAAGATTTCTCATTTGAGAATCTGAAGTATCCGGGGCAAACCCTATCACTTTATATTTTTTTGACAGTAGCCATTGTGTCAAGTAAGGACCATCCTGCCCTGTAATACCTGTAATTAATGCAGTTTTCATTTACTATTTCTTTATTGTTTTTTTAACCCCCCAACCCCCCTTTGAAAAAAAGGGGGTAAGAGTCTGGAAATTTTAATTTACTTTTTCTAATCTGTAATTTCGTTAACTGAATCTTTTTTGTTCTTTAACCCCCAACCCCCCTTTGTAAAAGGGGGGATTTGAAGATTAAAAATCAGATTTTCTATTTTTTAATAATTTTAAGAAACTGTGTTTTGTTCTTTCTTTTTTCTTAAATAAATTCCCGAAATACCGGCAACGAGAAGAATCACAATTAAAGTATTAGAAGCAATGCTTATCATTTTTCCTTTTTCAAATCCTTCAGAAACAAATCTCATTTCAACTTTATGCTTACCGGCGGGTACAACTATTGACCTGAGCAGGTAATCGGTTTTATAATATATCAGTTTCTTTCCCGTCAATATATGCTTTCCAGCCCGGAGGATAATATATTTCACTGAATACGAGAAGATTGTTTCCTGTTGCGTTAACATCATATTCGATATCGTGAATATCTGCTTTTACAAGTTTAGCACTTGCGGTGGAATCAGGTTTATCAATCTTACTATTAATATCCTTTTCAAGAAATGCGGTTTTCTTCGGATTAAAATTTACTGCTTTTATATTATTCAGGATTGTGATTCCATCTGCTGTTTTATACTCATCCGCAAAGAAAGCCCGCGGAAGCATTGCTTTATTTTCGTAAACAATTGAGTTTGCTTTATAAACCTCTTTGAAATTAGCCGTGTCTTTAAGAGGAGAATCGGAAATTATATATTTTACGTTTCCCAATCCGAGAAGCAATGGATTATCACCGCCGGCAACATCAATTGCATCCTGGTAAATCCTGATTTTTGCACCATGGTAACCATTAAACTGATGCAGTTTGTGATATGCAAGATTATTTGTAGTTGAAGGCTTGCCTTTGTCAAACTCAACTACCCTGTATTGAAATGTATCGGGGTCTTTGTTTAATATCCATTCGACGTCGGGACCTTTTTTAAAGTAATCATCTTTTTGCGACTTTGTATCCCAGTGCAAAGTTTTTAAACTGACATTCAGTATATCGAAAACCGCATATCACCAGGGTTATAACAAGGAAGACGTTTACAGTTATTTTTTTAAGCGTGTACATATAAGCCGCACCAATCACTATTATAATTAGAAATGCATTTAGCATCAGATTACTTATTGTATTTGCATAAGCCGTCTTTGCTATATTTGCAAAGTACTGACTGATTTGCTGGGGATTGTAACCCATTTGTTTATACTCCAGTGCTTTCGGACCGTTCATCACGGCATCTTTATATGAACTTTCAAATCCTACAATTGCGATAATGAACATCAATCCTGCAATTCCGAGAAATATAAAACTTGTAATCCTGAATTTTCGCTTCATTGCCTCGTCCTTTGCTGCATCGACAATTGATTTAAGTCCGAATCCTGCCAGGATAACGAATGCGAGGTCCATATAATAATGAATCATAACAGGTGCCCGGAAACTGCTATAGAACGGTAAATAATTATACAACAAATTGTATATGATGGGCCAGGTTCTCCCGAATGAAATAAAGAGGAACAAAACAATTATGACTGTCAGAGCCTGAACAAACGGATTTCTCCGGAAATTAAAAGAAATTCCTATTATGGCTAACACAAAAATTATTGCTCCGAAATACACAGGTGAATCTGTGAATGGCATTTGCCCCCAATACATATTTTCGCGTTTACCATTCACATCAACAGTGCCGAACCCATAATAATATGGCATAAAAAATGTAAGGACTTCACCGGGACTGAATGACCAGTTCGTTGCGTAAGTATAATCGAGTGGTTTGTCATCTGTTTTATTCGGATCCATCTTTGCTTCGATTCCTGCCTCACCTCTGATGGAGTATTTATTGTACTCCTTGATAGAAAGCAAAACATCGGCATCCATAGCAAGAGCAAACAATGTGGCGACTATGAACAGAATAACCGGTTTGACAATGTTCATTACTTCAACTTTTTTTATCAACCTGTAAATCAAGATGTATCCTATATAAATTCCAATCATCATATATGAATAATAGAGCATTTGTATGTGATGGAAATGGAGTTGAATGTAAATTAATATTGTAAGCAGGGCAAAATTTAAAAGAAGCCTGAAAATATTTTTATCTTTAGAGTCAATAAGTCTGTCTATTATAAACATAATTAACGGGAAAAATGCTATAGTCATCATTTTAGTATGGTGACCGACTATAATCAGCTGAATAATCCCTGTCGCAAAAACTCCTGCCAGAGCACAAATCAGAGCTATAACATTGTTTTTAAATTTATACTGAACATATAAATACAAAGAAACTGCAAAAAGAATATAATAAGGGATTGTGAGCATAAACAAATTATCCCCTGCGTAAGCGTTTAAAACATTATCCCATACATAAGAAAATATATTAAATGCAGCAGGAATGCTTGCCGAAAGCGAACCGAGGGACGGCATTCCCATGAAGATATAAGGCACCCAGAGAGGATAAATACCCTCAGACTTAGCTTCGCCTAAAAATGTTTTATAACTATTCGGGGATAAATTATCCGGCGAGGCAAAAATTTTTCCTCCAAACACACCATCCTTAAAAAACAGTAAGATTGCGAGAACTATAAGACCTAAAAATATGTAATTTGCCTTTTTATTATCGGCAAAGAACTTTTCAAAAGCATTGTTTTCCGATTTTTCAACAATTTTTCTACTCTGCGGTTTCGAATGAGCCGTAGTTTTAACTTTCGCCATTTATAGTATGTTTAATTTACATTTAATTAAAATAGTATTTTTCAAGTATCTAAGAAATACAAAAGACTGAACTGATAAAAGTTAAAAAGTAGAAAAGTTAAAAAGTAAAAAGGGTTCAATTTTTAAGTTCTAAATCTGTTTCAATCTGCAAAATCTGTGTAATTTGCGTGCCCATTATTTTCACTTATGGTAAGTTGCTTTGGGTTTTCAATAATTTTCACCATTGATTTAGATAGTGCCATTATTATAGATACTTCCTATTTTATATAGTTTGTTAATTTTCAACCACTTATAATTTGATTTGTAAAATATGTAAAAGTGAGTCCGCTTTCTTTTCCGAAGCACGGATTCTAAATAAATATGATATAAAATACTTTAAATGCGGAAATTGCGGGTTTTTACAGACCGAAGAGCCATATTGGTTAAAGGAATCATATGAGGAGGTGATTAACAAAAGCGATGTCGGATATGTCGGCAGGAATATTATACTTTCAAAAGTAACAAAACTGATAATAAATTATTTCTTCAGCGTTCAGGGAAAATTTCTTGATTACGGCGGAGGGTATGGATTATTTGTAAGACTTATGAGAGATTTGGGATTTGATTTCTACTGGCAGGATAATTACTGCGAAAATATTTTTGCGAAAGGATTTGAATACCAAAATTCAGGAACAGGTAAATTTGAAATGGTGACGGGATTTGAACTGTTTGAGCATTTTGAAAATCCGGTTGAAGAAATTGAGAAAATATTGAAATATTCAAAAAATATTCTGGTAAGCACTTATTTATTGCCCGAAAATAATCCGAAACCGCAGGAATGGTGGTATTACGGGCTCGAACACGGACAGCATATTTCGCTTTATTCATACGCAAACATTAAAATACATCGCAAAAAAATATTCACTTAATATATATTCCAACAGGAAAAATTTACATCTTTTTACAACGAAGAAAATAAATCCGTTAATGTTCAAATATGTAAATTTAAAAAACATATATTACTCTGTGAGAGCATTTTCACGCAAGAAATCCCTGCACGATAAGGATTATAATTATATTGTCGGGATTCAAAACAAGAAATCATAACGAAGGAATACGATTTGGGAATAATTGAAAGACAGGCGCTTAAAAATACAATTTTTTCATACATTGGATTAGCTTTAGGATATCTTAATGTAATTGTACTTTTCCCTGCTTATTTCACAATTGAGCAATTCGGTTTAATCCAGCTGATACAGAGCATTTCCGTCGTATATTCACAATTTTCCGCATTCGGATTGGTAAATATAATAGTACGATATTTTCCTTTTTTTAAAAGTGATGATAAAAAGCATTCCGGATTTGTTGCGTGGACAATGCTGATTATGATTGCTGGGTTTCTGGTAATTACATTGATTTATATTATTTTCAGACCGCTGATTATATCGGCATATATTGAGCGGTCTTCTATGTTTGTTGAATATTATTATATACTGATTCCGCTTTCATTTTTTACTTTGCTTTTCAATGTATTTGAAAGCTATGTGAGAGCGATACACAGAACTGTTTTCGCTGCATTTCTGAAAGATGTTGTTTTCCGTGTGTTAATAACAGCAGGGATATTTCTTTATTTCTTTAAAATAATAAGTTACGAATCATTCGTTTTATATTTTGTATTATCCAATACTATAATTGCGTTTATATTAATTCTGCAGTATATAATCAGCAGGGAATTTAAATTTTCTTTTAATCTCAAAACAATTCCATTCTTAAAAATCCGTGAAATACTAAAATACGGAATGTTCACGCTACTTGCAGGTTCATCTTATTTCTTTGCACAGAATATCGATAAAATAATGCTTGGTTCGCTTGTAGGACTTGAAGTTGTAGGTATATATTCTGTTTTTTTATATGTAGCCACCGTAATTATTTTCCCTGCAAGGTCCCTTTACAGAATATCCGTTCCGATTGTTGCGAACTGCTGGAAGAACAATGATACCGAGCAAATAAAAATGATATACCGGAGAAGCTCATTAATACTGATGATTCTGGGCGGTATTATATACATTGGAATCTTAGTTAATATGGATAATATTTCACACTTCTTAAAACCGGGATACAGGGAAAACTTTATTTTTTTTGTGTTTCTCGGTTTGTCCTTTTTGGTTGATATGACAGGGGGTATGAATTCCGATATAATAAACACATCACCGAGATACAGGTATGATACAGTATTCAATCTTGTTTATATGGTTTCCTGTGTATTGCTCAATTTTATATTCATAAAATTAATGGGCGGGCTCGGCGCTGCGGTTGCGATGGCAATTGCAATGTTTTTCTTTAATTTTCTGAAGTGGGCATTTTTAAAATGGAAATATAATATGCAGCCATTCGGTTTTAAAAACCTGTTGGTATTAATAATCGGCGGGATTAGTTTAGCCGCAGGATGGTATCTTCCCGGTACTGAAAAATCTATATATTGATATACTGGTCAGAAGTGCGCTGACATCCATAATCTATTTCGGCTTAATATATATTTTCAAAGTATCGGAAGATATAAATGGAAAGATAACAAAAATTTTAAAATTATTACCGGTTAGATTATAGTATGAAAATTTTATATGACCATCAGATATTTTCGATTTCCAGTTATGGAGGTGCATTAAGTTATTTCACGAACTTATAAAAAGAATATCACAGGAAAAAGAAAATGATGTTTCGGTTTTTATGGGACAATTTATAAGCGAATACGGACTTAGAAAAATACAAAGAGCGATTTCAAAAATTTTAAGGGTATAAAGCATACTAATTTTCAGATATAGTAAACCATTTTATTTATATTTCAATAAGATTTTTTTCCCTTCATTTTTTAATAAAGTCAAATCCGGATATATACCACCAGACATATTATGAGAATTTATGTTTGGATAAGAAAACGAAACGAATTGTAACCGTACTCGACATGATGCACGAATTATATCCCGGGAGTTTCAGCAGATCGATAAATCTAGTCCGGATAAAAGAAAAGCAGTGGAACTTGCCGACGGAATAATCAGCATTTCGCATTCGACAAAAAAAGATTTAGTGGAAATACTTAAAGTTCCTGAAGATAAAATAAAAGTGATTCATCTTGGAAATTCGTTAAATACAGAATCCAAGAGTGAGCCATTGATAAAACCACCTTATTTTTTATACGTTGCAAAGCGGCAGGGATATAAAAACTTTATGATGCTTGTTAAATGTATTTAATGATTTGAAAAAAGATCATAATGAAATAAAACTTGCTATGTTCAGGAGGCGGGAATTTTAATACCGAAGAATCAGAATTTATTAAATCAAATAATCTGGAAAAAGATGTTTTATTTTTTGGAGCCGATGATGAGCAATTAGCAAACCTTTATAAATATGCAACTGCCTTTGTTTATCCTTCGCTGTATGAAGGTTTCGGAGTTTCACTTCTGGAAGCAATGAATATGAAATGCCCGATTATCGCAAGTAATTTGAGTTCGATTCCTGAAATACTCGGAGATGCAGGATTATATATCGACCCTAGAAGTGCTGAGGATTTGAAAAATCAAGATGAAAAAATTGCTCAGCTGATAATGGGCTCAGAGATAACATTAATTAATAAAGGTCTGATTCAAAAAGAAAAATTCAGCTGGGATAAAACAGCAAAAGAAACACTCGACTATTACAAAGAAATACTTGGAAAATAAAAAGTGGAAAATACTAATAAAATATTGAATCCTGTTTTTAGCATAATAA
Source organism: uncultured Ignavibacteria bacterium (assembly GCA_963806045.1). GTDB lineage: Bacteria > Bacteroidota > Ignavibacteria > Tepidaquicellales > Tepidaquicellaceae > DATCHW01. The sequence continues at coordinate 163,226 of CAWDWP010000020.1, forward strand.
CCGTTGTTTTCAACAGAAAAGAATTATTAGAGAAAACAATTTTAAGTGTAATAAATCAAACTTACAAGAACATTGATTTCGTAATTATAGACGGCGGTTCAACAGATGGAACAGTTGATATAATAAAAAAATACAGCGACAATATTTCTTACTGGGTGAGTGAAAAAGACAACGGAATATATGACGCAATGAATAAAGGACTTAAAGCTGCAAAAGGAGATTATGTGTGGTTCATAAATTCCGGTGATGAGATATTCGATAAAGATATTTTAATGAATATAGTTGGATTTAAAATTTTACCTGAAATTTTTTACGGCGATATTGCGTATATTGATGAAAAAGGAAATTATCTTGGAACAAGGAAATTAAAAAAGCCACCTGATGTTTTTACTTGGAAAAATCTTTTATACGGAATGGTAGTGAGCCATCAATCGTTCATAATCAAACGCGAAAGAGCAGTTTATTTTAATACCGAATATAAGCACTGTGCGGATATTGACTGGATGATAAATTCAATGAAAAACTGTACAGATATATTCAACACAAGAACAGTTCTGGCAAAATTTCTTGTCGGAGGATATTCGAAAAGAAACATTATAAAATCTAACAGGGAACGGTACACAATACTCAGAAAAAATTTCGGCTTTATTTCAGTAATGTGGAGTCATATAGGAATGGGAATAAATTTCCTGAAATATTATTTTACAAACAAAAAGAAATTATACTGATATGCTAAAATCAATTAAAGTTAAATCTGAGATCTTGCTTAGGAAAACGGGTTCGAAATTCGGATTGGACTTAAAAATGACCGACGAAGAAAGGTCGATATTATTATTAAAGCATTATAAAATAGATTTAATTTTAGATATCGGCGCAAATACAGGACAATTTGCTAAAGAATTATTCAGTTACGGATATAATGGAAAAATTGTATCATTCGAGCCGTTATCCGATGCCCACAATGCCCTGACTAATTCCGCTAAAAATTATAATAACTGGATAGTTGCAGACAGATGTGCAATGGGAGAATTCGATTCCGAAATTGAAATTAACATTACAGAAAATTCCGTCAGCAGTTCATTACTGGAAGTTCTGCCCGAACATATTGATTCAGCTCCGAAATCAAAAATTATTGGAAAAGAAAAGGTGAATTTATTCCGTTTAGATTCAATTTCGGATAAATATATTAGTGATAAAGATATCGTTTTTCTGAAAATAGATACGCAGGGCTATGAAGATAAAGTATTGAACGGGGCAAAAGAGACTCTTAAAAAAATTAAAGGGGTTGAATTAGAGTTGTCTTTGGTAAAACTTTTTGACGGACAAAAATTATATTTGGATTTAATTAATATGATGAATCAGGAAGGCTTCTCGCTTCACTCTGTAGAGCCTGCATTTACAGATAAAAAAACAGGAAGGTTATTGCAGGTGAACGGATTATTTTTCAGGGAATAATATTACAATAATTGTTATCAATCACTTTAATAGTAATTGATAACAATTATTTATAGGTAATAAATGTCTTTAAAGTGGTTATTTCACTAAAACCATTCGTTTTGTATCCTGAAAATCAGAACTAATCAACTTCAGAAAATATACTCCGCTGCTATATTTTTGAGCCTGCCAGTTTACTTCGAATTTGCCGGCCGGAACAAATCCATTTGCAATGACATCAAGTTCTCTGCCGGATATATCAAAGACAAATATTTTCAGATTTGTTCCTTTGGGTAAATCAAATCTTACTTTTGTTGAAGGGTTAAAAGGATTCGGATAATTTTGATATAATTTGAATTCGGCTGGTACTTCTGAACTGATTAAATTAACGCCTGTGATTAGAATTGTGAAATTCCAAATAGAAGACCAGGGGCTTATACCAACATTACTTGACGCATTTACTCGCCAAAAATATGTGGTAGAATTCTGTAACTTCCCACTCGGAATAGTGTGATTTGTATTACTAACGGTTGCTGAATCAGTTATTACTGAAAAATTAGGTAAATAAGATATCTGAATACAATACGCTGTTGCTCCGGTGGAAGAATTCCATGTCATCGTTGGAGTAAGGGTTCCAATTAAAGAATTAGTTATGGGCGAAATAAGTGTCGGAGCTGCGGGTATGGGATACCCTCCATTTGTAGTTTTCAGAATAGTTCCGTTGTTTCCAACAACCCACCCAGTACTTTCATTAAAGAAAGAAATACTACTTAAATGATAGCTGACTCCGCTTTGCTGGGTATACCAGTTAGTTCCGCCATTATTAGTCCTTAATATTCTTCCGTTATATCCTGTTGCCCATCCTGTTTGATTATTTACAAAATATGCAGACCATAAATAATTAAAAACCCCGCTGCTCTGAAGAGAGAAGGAATTACCACCATTTGTGGTTTTATAAATCAAACCTCCGTCCCCCACAACCCAGCCGGTTAAAGCTGAAGTGAAATACATGCCTCTTAAATAATTCGTTGTACCCAAATTAACAGAATTCCAGTTCAACCCTCCGTTTGTAGTTTTCAAGAACGCTCCCCAGCTGCCTACAATCCATCCATTTGATGCATCTGTAAACTGAATTTTATATAGTTCTTCCATGGTACCGCTATATTGTGAAACCCAATTGATTCCTCCATTAATAGTTTTAAAAATTGTACCATCATGCCCGCAAATATAACCTGTTTCTGAATTCAGAAACCTAACATTCCATGAGGTCGTATTTACAGGTGGCGATTGAAGAAACCATGACGAACCGGCATCTGTTGTTTTCAATATAATACTGGCGGTATAACTATTACTTGGTCCGCCTACAACCCAACCCGTATTATTATTTACAAAATAAACTGATGCAAAATCATAATTTGGCAAAATTGTCTGGACAGACCAGTTTGCGCCTCCATTTTCTGTATGTGCAATAGTACCAAATCTTCCGACTGCCCATAAATTGTTATTAGATAATGGAAAGACCTCATACAAATAATTGTTTGTGCTGCTTGTCTGCTGAAACCACCCGGTTTGTGAATATGCGGAAACGCAAAAAATTAAAGATAAAGCTATTAGAAATAGATAGAATATTTTCTTCACTTAGACCTCCGTTTTTAAAGAAATAATAAATTATAATAGGACTATATCGTATTTTATTAATGAATAACCCATTTCTTACACTTTCCCCAATTTCAATTTACTAATAAATTAATGGTCTTGTCAATATAAAATTTTCCCTATTCCAATATTTAATACGAACAATGTGGAACTTTAATTTTTAGAAAATCAGGAGTTAGATGAATTTTATTTTTTTCAGTGCGAAGAAGCACATTTTCAGAAGAAGAAAACCATCATGGAAGCGATTTATATTTGTGGTTCCGTATTTACGGTTTTTATAATGAATTGGAATTTCCATGAATTTAAGATTTAACTTTGAAGCACCGAATATTAAATCGAAATCTCCGAACGGGTCAAAATCTCCGAAGTAACTTTTGTTCTTAACAATTTTTTGATAGTCGCTCCGGAACAATACTTTTGTACCGCAAAGCGTATCCGTAATTCTCTGTTCCAGAATCCAGCTGAACATTTTTCCGAAGAAAATATTGCCGAGTTTATTAAGACGTCTCATTGCTTTATCATCCATCTGATAGACAAGACGCGTGCCATTGATGAATTCACCTTTTCCTTTTTTAATAGCGTCATAAAATTTTATTAATTCTTCCGGTTCGACTGTCATATCCGCATCGAGAATCATCAGGATTTCACCCGATGCTTTTTCAAATCCTGTTCTTACAGCATCTGCTTTACCTTTCCCGGGCTGTTTAAAAAGTTTTATATCTTTATCCCTGTTTAATTTAATTGCGTCTTCGATTTTAGAATACGTATTATCAGTAGAATTCCCCTCGACAAAAATTATTTCTGTATGACTTCCCAGAGCAGGAATGCGCTGTATAATATTTTCAATATTCCCTTCTTCATTTCTGCACGGGATAAGAACTGTCGTACTGTAATCTTCTTTTTGCGCAAAATGTTCGGATGGTTCATAGCTTGCAACTACGTATCCTGTAAGACATAACCTGCGAATCAAGGGAAGCTTTGCAATAAATTTATTGAAGAAAGATGATACAAGCGGAATTTTCCGTGGAATTAAAATTGCGTGTCCGCTTTTATTTACATTATAATCCGACAATGTAAGCAGATTTTTAATTTCATCTATATAAAGCCAGTTTTTTTCACCGCCTTTCATTTTAAGCTTTAAAGATTCCAGGATTTTCATTACAGGATTCCAGAAATAATTGTAATATGTAACAATTATTTTTGTCCTTTCGTGGGAAACTGATTTCATCATTTCGAAAACTTTCTGTATATCATCGAGTGTCCCGATTAAATCAGAGATAATTATATAATCGAACTTCTGATTTTGAGAGATTATATCATTCAAAGAGTCTGCCGCATTCGATATCTGCATTAATGAATGTCAGATGCGGATACAACTCTTTTCCTTTTTGGACAAGATAAGGATTGTGCTCTATTCCTACACCGTTTTCCGGTTTTATGAAATTCAGTGTATCACCTGTTCCACAGCCGATTTCGATTACCGATGAACCCCCGGGGATAAAAAATTTAAAGAGGTCATTAAGATACTTATGGTAATAACTGCTTTTCCTGCTGAAATAACTTTTTTTATCTGCATATTCCCTGAAATATTTATCTTTTTCTATGTCGTCTTTAAAATACAAAATTTCTCTTATTTTGTTATTAATAAATAAAATTCAATAAACCAAACTGAAAGCAAAAAGACATTAAACACAATGGCAGATGCAATTTTAAATCCGGAAAGATTTTTGATAATTGTTTTTCTATCCGATAAAAATTTAACCGTTCCAAGAACAAAGAATGGGATTAAAACATAATGATATCGAGCGAGCGCAACAAAGATGAAGAAAGTGAAGCACCAGGTGAGTATAAATCCATAAATAAAAAATCTTTTTTTCTCAAATGCCAGCAGCCCCCACGTACCAATTAACATAATTAAAAAATACGGAATATTCACCAGTGCAATCAGAAGAGGATTAATTGACTTATATACTTCTGTAGAGGTTTGTCCTTTTTCGGTTTTGGCGAAGTAAAGCAATATCATCCTTTCACTTGAAAACAGATAACCGATTTTTTTTATTCCGGTAATAAAAAACTTACCGGGGTTTTTTACCGCATATTCTATTCCCAACTTATAGAATTCTTTATCCCTCAGAACTTCATCTTCGATTTTGAATAAGGGATTCGACTCTACAATATTGTGATACCATGTTCCCGTTGCATCAGGATTGCTCCCCGACCAGAATGTGAAACCGCCCTGAGTCGCAAGCGTGAAGGTGTTCATGGTAACTTTATTCCGTATAATCCATGGTGCCACCACAATTATAAATCCTATCAGAAAAAGAAGAACATATTGGATCGCTCTTTTCATTCTATTCAGTTTAAAACCTTCAAAAAGCTTTCTCCTGTATATCAAAATGAATGAAGCCATAAGAAGAAAAGAAATTGCAAAGGAAGAACGAAACAAGACAGTAAGTCCCCATAGGATACCAACGAAAAGGATGTTTTTATTTATTTTTTCCTTCAGGCAATAATAAAAAATCACTGAGAATAAAAAACCATAAAGTGGTTCCGTCAATACCGTCTGAGAATAAAGCATGTTTGAAGGTAAAAAAGTAAATATTACCAGAGCTATAAGCGAATACCTTGGTTTAAAAAAATAAGTACTTGCAAGAAAAAAGAAAAAACCGGTAAAAATTTCAAGGAATGACTGAATTAATTTTACTGCGAAAATATTATCCCCGAATATTTTAAATACCGACGCAAGAAAAAGGGGGTAACCGCAAACGAGATAAGCCGTTGGCTTCCCATCGAGTGAATATGTCCCGGTATCTACAATACTCTTCGCAAGATTATAATAATCGAGACTATCTGAGCGAATATCTGCCTGGAGTAAGAGTGCAAGAATAATTTTTATTATAAAAGCAGACGCAAGAATAAATATTAATGTTTTTTTATCCCGGTTTGTTAAATTTTTTAATTGTTCAATCATTCTTTTTCAGCGATAAGAATAATACCCGATCCCTCTTTATTGTCGGTTTTAACATCGAGCCACATAAAAATCAGCGTGAACCAGAGAGTTAAAAGATAATAAAAAGGTAATATCAAAATAAGAATTTTTGAAGCACCTGCAATAAGTATGGGATATTTTATACCGAATCTCCAGTATATTTTACCGAACTTTCCATAAGTATATTTAAATAAATTCACCTTCATTCCAGCCCGTTCGACCTTGCCGATTAATTCCTCTTTTCCATATCCATTTCTTGCGTGCTCCTCTATGAAACTGTCATCTTCATCAGAGTGTGCATCGCTTCCGCCGAGATTTGAAGGAGTGTTTATCATTAACTTCCCGCCCTTTTTAAGTGCGTTTGCAAAATTCTTTAAAACGAGTTCATCTTCTACAATATGCTCCATTACATCAACATTTAGAATAAAATCAAATTTATTTTCGTATTCAATTTTTGTTAAGTCTTCGACCTGAAAATGAATCTTCTTAAATCCTGTTTTTTCGAAAAAATATTTGCAGTCAATAACCTGTTCATCCTTTACATCGACAGCTAATATTTCCGATTCCGGAAATCGTTTAGCAAGAAAATACGTGTACTGACCAAATCCCATTCCGGCATCGAAAATTGAGAGCTTCTCATTTCTAACATAAAGATTTCTCAATATTTTTTTAATATGCCAGGCACGCAGAAACATAAGGTCAAGCAAAAAGTAAAACACTTTCCTGAGAAAAGTGTTTTTTGAAACTATATCACCGAAAACTTTTTTTACTGAATCGTATTTCATAAATTATTTTTTCGAAATTCCAGCTAAATACCGTTGATTATTTTTCTAACAGCTTCATAAACCATATCTACAGAAATTAGATCCATACAATTCGGATTAAAATCGCATTTGTTCTTATAGCAAACCAGGCATTCCATGTCAGGATATATTTTCGTAATTATTCCGTAATCTTCTATTTCATTATGAGAAGTGGGTCCGAAAAGGCTTACAACTTTTTTCTTTAATCCCGTTGCAACGTGAAGCGCAAGTGTATCACCCGTGATGAGAATCCCGGGTATATCCATCAATGCTATAAACTGCCTGATAGTATTATTACTCCCTGTATCTATAACATTCTTATTGATTTTTTTCAGTTCATTATTAATCTCTATTTCATCAGCTCCGCCATACAAAAGTATTTTACAGTCATAACTCTCGGTTAGTTTTTTAATTAATTCTTTAAATCCGTCGAGCCGCCATTTCTTAAATTGCCAACGGTCACTTGCACCTGCATTTATACCAATTATTAATTTTTCTTTTGCTAAATTATTTTTTTCAATAAACTGATTTTTGAAATTAACATCTTCTTCATCAAGCGATAAAATGATTTCACCTTTTTCATATGGCAGTTTGCAAATCTCGTGTATTATCTGCTGATATGTTTTTTTGTTTTTCTTTTTTTCGGAATCAAATGAACCCATTATAAGCCATTCTTCTGCTTCTTTGTTGAAGGTATTGACTTTACCAAGCGAATTCATGCCAAATCCGAATTTTACTTTCCCCTTCGAAAAACTTGCGAGTGCGGAGCTAACGGGAGAAGAGTCCAGATTGATAACAATATCAAATTCTTCAACTGAAAGATTAACTGTCATATCAGGATCCTCAAGGCACATTATCTCATCAACCAAATTATTATTTACAAAAAGTTCTTTGGCATTGGTTTTAGTAAGCCACTTAATATAGGTTCCGGGATAAGCTTTTTTCAGAGGCCCAAGAATGGGAGTGGTTCTCAGAACATCGCCTACAGCATCAAGCTTTATGATAAGAATTTTATGTTTTATTGGTGAATATTCGTCGCAGGTATCGCAAACTTTTCCTCTCTCCTTATGCGGTTTACAAGGTCTGTCACCGGAAAAATATTTGCAATCTGTATTAATTTTCATAATGAATATTATTTGTCATGCCTTTTTTGTTATCCGAATCATTACGAATTCCGGTTAGATTTTCAATATCCTTTACAAAATTATTCCATTCATATTTTTTCTTTTCTTGTTTCACATTTTCGGAAAATGCATCTTCGAGACTTTCTTCATAATATTTAATAATCGCACCGGACAATTCCTGAATACTGCCCGGAGGAATGATAAATCCGGTTTTATTATTAATAACAACTTCTGATAAACCACCGACATCGGATGCTATGACAGGTTTATCATAGAAATATGCAAGTTGTATTATCCCGCTTTGCGTAGCCGAAATATAAGGCAGGACAACAACATCACACGCTGAAATAAAATATCTTACTTTTTCGCTAGGAACAAAATTTGATATAAGTATAATGTTATTCTCGATATTTAATTTTTTTATTTGTTCCCTGTAAATATTAACATCGTCATAGAATTCTCCTACAATAATTAATTTTATATCAAACTTTGAAAGGATGGTAGGCATCGCGTCTATCAAGAAATTGAGACCCTTATATTTCCTGACATAACCAAAAAAAAGTATTACTCTTTGCCCTGATAAGTTCAAATCATAATCTGTTTTTAACTGTTCCCTTGCTGTGTTTTTCTCAACTTTGTCACCATAATTATTATATAAAGGATGGAAAGATAATTTATATTTTTTTTGTTTTATCAGGCTTGTTAAATCTTTTTCAACAGTCTTAGACTGTATAATAAAATAATCAACCTGAGAAAAGGCAAGTTTTGTCAGTAATTTATCCCCGAATCTTTTTTCGTGAGGAATTACATTATCGCAGATAAACAGAACTTTCGTATTTGAAAAAAGTTTCGCAATGAATGAAATTGAAGCAAAACAAGGTGCAAAAAAAGGTATCCAATATCTGAAAATCATCAAACCCGGTTTCAAGCGGGAAATTTTGTAACCTATTCTTATCCAGTTAAATGGATTTATTGAATCGATACATGCAATGTTTCTTTCTTTAGGTACTTTTATTACTTCTTCACCTGGTTCTTCCTGTGATTTTCCCGGGAAGAATATTTTAGGATACTGTCTTTTGAAGGAAAATATTATGGTATTATAGGTTTCTATCAGATTACTGAATAATATGGCATTTAACTGAGCAAAAGCTCCTCTCATAGGATATGCTGTTCCGACTATAACTATAGTGTCCATAAGCTTTTCTGAAATGTTTAGAATATAAAATTAATGTTTAATAAATGTAATTCTTTAAAAAGCGTACAGGGTAAATAAAAAGGGCAGTTTAAAACTGCCCTCAGAATTATTTTCTATCTTTAAAAATTACAATTATTTCAATAATATCATTCGTTTTACATCTGTAAATTTTTCAGTCTCCAATCTGTAGAAATACACACCGCTTGATAATTTTCCGGCGTCAAAATTAATTTCATACGTACCGGCATTTAATTGTGCATCAAGAGGTCTTGAAACTTCTTTGCCTGAAATATCATAAACTATAATTTTTGTTCTTGAATTGTTTGGCAAGTCAAATCTGATTTTTGTAGTGGGGTTAAATGGATTCGGATAATTATAATATAAGTTATATTCTTTTGGAATATTCTCACCTATTTGATTTATTCCCGTTGTAACTGTACCAAAATTCCATATCTCTGACCAGGGTCCGGTACCCAAATTTGATGTAGCATTTACGCGCCAGAAATATGTTGTCCCCAAATTTAATTTACCCGGAGGGATTGCCCTCTGATTAGTCGTTACAGTTGCTGAATCAACAATTACAGAAAAATTAGATAATGATGATACCTCAACTTTATAGTTCAATACAGAAGGACTTGTCCAAAAGAGTGTCGGCGTTAACGAGACCCCATAGGAATTGTTTGCGGGGGAAATAAGTGTTGGAACAACTGCAGACATTCCTCCTGTGATTGTTTTTATAATTGTTCCATTCATTCCTGCTGAATAACCTGTTGAACTATTAAGGAAAAAAACTGACAATAAACCACTATTCGTTCCGGTTTGCTGAAAATCCCAGTTCGAGCCTCCATTAGAAGTGTACAAAATAATTCCTGAATTCCCTGCTATATAACCTGTTGAAGAGTTTACAAAATAGATTTCGTTTAAATCGTTTGATGTTCCCGAAACTCTTAAGTTCCAGGTAACCCCTGAATTTTCAGTAACGAGTATTGTTCCATTATGACCAACAGTATATCCCACATTTCCATTTATAAATTTGACAGAGTTTAACCAATTGCCATAAGAAACCAAATATGACCAGCTATTACCGGCATCTGTTGTTTTAATTATTTGACCTGCTCTTCCAACCGCATAACCTGTAGTATTATTTACAAAAGTCAAACACTCTAAATAATCTCCTGTGCAAGAGGGCAATGAAAACCAGGTACTTCCATTTGTAGTTTTAATTATATGTCCCCAATCTCCGGTACTATAGCCTGTGTTAATATCTGTCATATATATCGAAAACATCGCATAGGGCATTCCCGTATATTGAATATTCCATGTCAATCCTGCATTGGTGGTTTTCATAACGTAAGATACCGGATTATAGCCACCTGCAATATAACCTGTATTGGAATTTAAAAAGACAATTGAAAAAACTCCCGCGCTTGCATAAGATTGATACGATACATTCCAGTTCAATCCCGCATTTGTAGTTTTTAAAATAATTGCAGTATTCGGAGTGCCTCCCCCTGCAAAACCCGTGTTTTCATTTATAAAATAAACCGAATTAAGCGGTTGGGTTGTTCCTGAATATTGACTGAACCATCCACTTTGTGCATATAGAAATTGCGAAGTGAATGTGAGAAAAATAATTAAGATGAAATTTTTTACACTCATTTTAGTACCTCCCTAAAATAATTTTAAAAAGCTATGAATAAATTAAATAAATTACAATAGAATTTTAAAAAACAAATAGAATTTGTGGGAACTTTAATTCTAATGCTTATTGTGGATATTCAGAATATTTATTCATTTCGCAGTTAATATCATTTTGTCATAATTGATGGTAATCTGCCCGGCGTTTTTGAAAAAATCCTGTCCTATTTTTCCATAAAACAATGCTTGTGATTCATCAATTTTATCAATCAGGACATTTATTTCAGGAATTGTAATGGAATAGTTGTCGGATTTAAGTGTTATATTTTTCAGATTATAACCATCCATAGTTATCATGCTTCCGGCACCACCAAACGTTATTTTAGTCGGTTGATATTTGGAATCAATTTCTTTCTTATGGCTTTTATAGTATAAAGAGTAAAGCGAAGTAGATTGTGCACCTGAATCATATAGAAATACAAGCGAATCATTTTCGTTTATTACGTTCATAACCGGAGAGTATTCCGAAAAGCTGAAATTTGGATTTCCTGAAACGGTTGGTTCTGTGGAAATTATCATTTCATCGGAATTTTTTATTTGTAATTCACCGAGAGCCATCATAACCGGTATCCCGATTATTCCCTCGATTTTATAAAAAGGTCCGAAGGTAAGGGCTTCATCCGGAAGAATCAGAAGTATAACATTTTTTAATATGCAATCACCAATCCTGAAATCACCGGAAACTGCTGCCGACGCATCTATTTTTATACCTGTTGAGGTGTTAAGTTTAAATTTTTTAACTTCTGTTTTTAATCCAATTTTTTGAGCTAAACTCTCAGTGATTACCGAGAAATTTGCTCCTGAATCAAAAATAAAATTTTTCTCAACGCCTGAGATTATGACCGGTACATTTATTAAACCTGCTAAATCCTTGAATATTTTAATTTTCGATTCCTGTTTTTGTTCCAATTTCATCGGCGGAGCATACTTTATGGCTTCAAAAAAATCGGCATTATCTTTCAAATCTTCTAATTCACCCGATGATAATAAACCGGCAAAGTTATTGATTATTTCCCTGTTAGCTTCAAGTGCTTCTCCATAGCGGTAAAGAGCTGACAGACTAACGTATTTTGCCTTATATAATTCAAGTTTCATTGAGTCGGTTAATTTATCACTGTAAGAGGAAAATAAATTTTCTATTGCTCTGACAGACTCCGGGGGATTATTAAATTTACCTGTACTCAAAGCAGAAAGATAAAGTTTTTCAAATTCATTAAATTTATCTTTATTGGAAATGAACCCGTTATAGAATTTGAAATATTCACACTTTGAATATAAATTGTTTAAAAATCTGAAGTCAGGATTTTCCTGAGAAAATAGATTCTGAACCGGAATCAGAAGAGCAAATATAGCGATGATAGTAAATTTTTTCATAACAAAGTTTTTATTAATTATTACGTATAATAGGATAAAATTGTTATAACAATAATTTGATTAAGATATAAAAATCCGTTAATACTTAAAATCACTGCTTTTTACTTACTTTTTATAAATCAAAATTCTTACATTTACCGATGAAAAATAAAGCCTTACTATTTACAGCGATTTTATTTTCGCTGTTTCTTTTTATCGGATGGGGAGCTTCTGGCCATAAGATTATAAACAGAAGGTCTGTTCAATCATTCCCATCAACAATGAACTATTTTTTGTTCTGGTCGGATTCACTTGCGTCTCACGGCTCAGATGCTGATTACAGAAAAAGTTCAGATCCTACTGAACAGTACAGACATTATATAGATATAGATGCTTACCCGGAATTCATACTCAATCACAGAATTCCTCAAACTCTTGATTCATTGATTGCACTGCACGGACTTACTTTTGTTACAACAACCGGTACAGTTCCGTTTGCTATCATTGCATATACGGATTCCGTTAAGAATTATTTCCTTCAGCATAACTGGCAGAAAGCAATGTTAAGAGCAGCCGATGTGGGACATTATGTAGCAGATTCACATCAACCTCTGCATATAACTCAATGGTATGACGGCTGGAGCAATTATTCAGATGGGATTCATTCAAGATACGAAACAGGAATGATAAACAGGGATTCCGCTTATATTATTTACACAGGGGATTCTGCTTCTTATATATCCAATATTAATCAATTTGCATTTGATATAGTTTATAATAATTATAAATATGTTGATTCTGTTTATCGCTGTGACAGTATTGCACATACAATAGCAGGAAATACAAACAGCACTTTGTATTACCAGGAATTCTGGAACCGTGCAGGGAATTTCACGACAATGCTATTCAAAAATGCATCGAGGGCAATTGCCTCTCTTATTTATACTGCATGGGTGAATGCCGGAAGTCCTTTACCAACCGGAATAAATCAGATTTCAGGAATTGTTAAAGGTTATAAGTTATACCAGAATTATCCGAACCCGTTTAATCCTTCTACTAAGATTAAATTTGATATTCCTTCCGCATCAAACGTGAAACTTTCCGTTTATGATATTACCGGTAAACAAGTTGCATCATTAGTTAATGAAAGATTAAGTCCCGGTTCTTATGAATACGATTTCGATGCAGCTAATTTGCCAAGCGGAACATATATTTATAAACTAAAGACAGATACGTACAGCGAAGCGAAAAGAATGATGTTGATTAAATAAAATTAGTATTTAATAATTAGTAATTTTATAGAACAAAAGATATAGCCGCGTGTGTCGAAAACATTACTAATCGGGGGATTAGTAATGAGGAAGATTATTTCTCTGTCTTCTGATTTCTGTCTTCTGACTTCTGTTTTCAGACTTCTGTTTTCAGACTTCTGTTTTCAGACTTCTGTTTCCTGTCTTCTACGGAAATATTCCAAGTGACATATACGACGTAGCAATTTTATTTATCGCATCGACATATGCAGCTCTTCTGAATGATTCGATTTTTGGATTTTTCACCAGAATATTCCTGATATTATGATAAGATATTATCATAGTATCTTCGAGCGCTGAATTAACATAGTCAATCTCGCTTGCACCTTTGATAACAATTTTTTTCTGTTCGGTAGTAAGTTTTCTTCCCGTCATATTTTCGATAACGTTAGCAAAATTTGTATCGAGGATTTCTTCGTGTCTTCTTCCCAATCTTCCGAATGAAACGTGTGAAAGATTTTTAAGCCATTCAAAATATGAAACGGTAACACCACCTGCATTTGCGTACATATCCGCAAGAACGAGAACACCTTTCTTAATAAGAATTTCCTCCGCTTCGTTCGTTGTCGGACCTTCTGCTCCTTCGGCGATAATCTTTGCTTTTACACCTGAAGCGTTTTCTTTCGTAATTACATTTTCCAGAGCCGCAGGTATAAGTATATCACATTCGAATTCAATGCAGGATATAGGGTCATTAAAATTTTGTGCGTTTTTATAATTCAATATTGAGCCGGTATCTTTTCTGTGTTTCAATACGTCTTCCAGGTCAAATCCTTTAGGATTATAAATTGCTCCTTCTTTTTCAGCAAGTCCAACCAGTATCGCTCCGCTTTCCTGAATAAGTTTAGCAGCCCAATAGCCTACATTTCCAAGCCCCTGAACAACAACTCTTTTTCCTGAAAGTCCTTTCGGCAGCCCGAGTTTTTTCATATCTTCATCTATTTTGCAAGCTTCCCTGATGGCAAAAAATACTCCTCTTCCAACTGCTTCGGTTCTGCCCGTTATTCCATGCTGGCTGATTGGTTTACCTGTTACACAAGCTAATGAATCAATCTGGTTTGTATTATGCGAATGAAAAGTGGCATATGTATCCGCAATCCACGCCATCTCGCGGGGACCGGTACCATAATCCGGAGAAGGTACGTCTATTCCCGGACCGATGAAATTCTTTTTAATTAACTCGGTTGTATATCTTCGTGTTAATCTTTCAAGTTCGGAAAGTTTGAGTTTTTTGGGATTAATTTTAATTCCGCCTTTTGCCCCTCCGAACGGAACGTTCACGATTGCACATTTATATGTCATAAGTGCGGAGAGAGCCATAACTTTGTCTTCGTCAACCATTTCGTCATAACGGATTCCCCCTTTTACAGGAAGCATATGATGGGAATGCTCCACACGCCAGGCATTTACAACCTCATAAGTATCATCATCTTTTCTCAAAGGAAACTGAAAACGATAGACGCTATTGCACATTTTTATCTGTTCAAGCAAGCCTTTGGGATAATCAAGAAAATTGGCTGCTTTATCGAAGTATTTGCAAACTTCACCAAAAAAAGAATTTTGGGTCATAAGAAGTTTATTTTTAATTTACAAATTCAATAAAGTTATAAAAAATTAAGAATTTAATAAACATAGAAAATTTTAAAAGATTATATTGATAATAAAGATGTGGCAAAAATTTAATAATTATTTGCGCAGCCCACGGTTTCAACCGTGGGTTAGATATGACTTCAGATGATAAACCGTTTAAACGGTTTTTATTCTTTTATGATAATTCCCACGACTAAAGTCGTGGGTTGCCTTCTTTAAAACACTCTAAAAAATATATTTACAGTATTTTTATCAAATAATTTTGGAGTTTTATTATCTTATTTTTATACTATTTTAAAATATATAAAGCTGGTGTGTTTTTACCTTGGCTGAATAAAAGTTTAAACCAAATACATAATACTTTTAGAAACCTATTAAGATAATAATATGAAACATTCAAATTTTATGGTATCCAAATTAGCTGAAGCTATTACCCCGCCTGAAATAATACGGCTCGCGAATGAAATTAATGATAAAATGAATAATGGTGAGCAGATATATAATTTAACTATAGGGGATTTTAATCCTCAGGTATTTCCGATACCCGAATTATTAAAAGAGGAAATAATAAAAGCATACAACGCAAAACAAACGAATTATCCTCCGGCGAATGGATTACCTGCGTTACGAAAATCCATTTCAGGATTCATAAAAGACAAAGGCGGATTTAATATTGACCCCGAAGAAATAATAATTGCAAGCGGTGCAAGACCAATAATTTATTCTGTTTACAGAGCAATAGTGAATCCCGGAGATTCTGTAATATATCCAGTTCCATCCTGGAACAATGAACATTACTGTCTGATGAACGGGGCAAAACCATTGATAGTAGAAACCAAACCCGAAAATAATTTTCTGCCGAGTGCTGAAGACCTGAAACCATTTATCAAAGAGGCAAAACTTGTAGCTTTGTGTTCTCCTCAAAATCCTACAGGCACACTGTTTAAAAAACAACAGTTAAAAGATATTTGTGATTTGATAATGGAAGAAAATTACAGAAGAAAAGACGATGAACGCCCGTTATATCTTCTCTTAGACCAGATTTACTGGATTCTGACACATAAGGATAATGTTCATTATAATCCTGTTGACCTGACTCCTGAAATTAAAGATTATGTTTTATATGTTGACGGAATTTCAAAATGTTTTGCATCAACAGGTTTGCGTGTCGGCTGGTCTTTCGGTCCTCCCAAAGTTATAAAGAAAATGCAAGCCATCATATTGCATATGGGAGCCTGGGCACCAAGAGCAGAACAAACAGGTCTTAGCGTATTTCTGAGCAACAAAAAAGCTGTCGATGAATATCTCGCGAATTTTAAATCGCAATTGTATGAAAGACTTATAATAATTCACGATGCATTTACAAAATTGAAAGAAGAAGGTTTCGATGTTGATGCCGTAAATCCGCAGGGTGCTATATACCTATCCGTAAAAATAGACATAAGAGGAAAAAAGACTCCGGACGGTAAAGTGATAAATAATACAGAAGATATATATGATTATGTTCTGAATGATGCAAGGATTGCAACTGTGCCTTTCTATGCTTTCGGAACATCCCGGGAATATCCCTGGTTCAGAATCTCGGTCGGAACCTGCACAATTGAGAGTGCAAAGAATGCAATGGAGTCGCTGAAGAAATCCTTGAGAAAGCTTCAGTAATTATCACTGAAAAAACTGATTTAACTGATTAAGCTGATTATTAATAGACTACAAAAGTTTTTTAGAGAAATTGAGAAATCTGATTACGAAAGTCTCGCTGATTTTTGAGATATTTTAGATCGTTACTAAACTTTTGTAGTTTGCTAATTTTCTCATTATTGTTAGACTACAAAAGTTTTTTAGAAAAATTCCGAAATGTGATTGTGAAAATAACCC
Source organism: uncultured Ignavibacteria bacterium (assembly GCA_963806045.1). Lineage (GTDB taxonomy): Bacteria > Bacteroidota > Ignavibacteria > Tepidaquicellales > Tepidaquicellaceae > DATCHW01. Next base: position 180,253 of record CAWDWP010000020.1, read on the forward strand.
AAAATTTTTAAGATAACTTAGATAGACACTAAACTTTTGTAGTTTTGCTTGATGATTTTAAGCCATTAGGGGATTTCCTGGTGGCTTTTTTTATTACCGTTTTTCTGTTTCGGATTTTGTACATGAATTCCATTTGAAGCCATAAGTAGTGAATTTTTTCCCGCGGAGTCATTTTAGACAGTGGTTTTTCAATATGTCCGTCAAATAGTGGGTCTGTTTTAATCTGTTTTTTTCTTTTCATCCATTTAAAATTTATATAATTTCATATTTAAATTAAAACCAAATAGAATCAATTCTAAGATAAGGCATAATTTATTAATATCTCAGGGGTTTATACGAAAACCACATGGGTAATTGAATTTTCAGTTTCAATTTTAAAAAAATGTCCTTAAATTAATAAATATACTTTTTAATTAAACTAAATTTAAAGTTATGAGGTTCTTGGGATACAAATCACAAAGCCAATCTTATCTTGCACATTTTTTTATAGGTTTGATTGCATCCATTATCATCTTTACGATGAGCAATGTTTCCGCACAGGTTATAAAATTCGGAAACAGTGAACTTGGTGTAAAAGCAAATGTTCTGGTTTCTTCAGGCAATACTATCAGAATAGAATATATTTTCGGAGGTTACGAACAGGAGGTTATAAAAATTAACGGCTCAGAATATCTTTCCCTGAAAGCGCCGGGCATGGTGTGGACGATGGAGAAAGGTCTGCCGCAGATACCAATTTACAGGTCAAGTGTTGTAATACCTGATATTTCATCTATGAATTTCAGGATTGTTGAGCAGGAAGCTGAAGTGATGTCAACCAATCCCATTATGCCTTCAAAAGGACACATGACAAGGGATATTGAAATTGATAATGTTCCATACACTTTCAGCAACGATTATAACGCTGATGCATGGTATCCCGAAAAAACAATATCGCTCGATGAACCGTATATCGTAAGGGACTTACGCGGTATGACAGTTCAGTTCAATCCATTGCAATATAATTCCGCAACGGGAAAAATAAAAGTTTATAAAAGACTCGTTGTTGAACTTTTCGCTGATAACAGTCTGCCTTTGGTAAATCCTTTTTACAGGCAATATCCTTTATCACGAGTTTCTTCTGAGTTTGCGGGAATATACAGAGGTTTATTTTTAAATTATGGTTATGGAAATTCAAGATATGATTCTATAGCTGAACCCGGAAGATTGCTTGTGATTTATCCTGCAAGCTACTCTGCTGCAATTGCTCCTTTCGTTCAATGGAAAACATCCAGAGGGTTAACGGTTTTAACGGCAGAATATCCGGCACAAACCGGCTCAGGTGCTGCTGCTATCAAGACTTATATTCAGAATCTTTATAATACTCCTGAAAAAATTACTTATATAGTATTAGTCGGTGATAATGCAGACATTCCAACTTTAAGTGGTGTATCTGAGAGTGCTCCTTCAGATCCTTGTTACGTTAAACTTGCCGGGACTGACGCTTACCCGGATGCATTCATTTCAAGAATTTCGTGTCAGACATCAACGAGCATTTCCTATGTTGTTCAAAAACTAATAAAATTCGAGAGAGATATTGAATTTGGAGCTTCCTGGTATAACAAAGCAGCAGGCATCGGGGGTCCGGACGTAGGTGGTACACCTTCTTATGCAGATTCAATAAGAATGAACTGGATCAGAGACACTTTAATGGCATACGGTTTTACGCAAGTTGATAAAATCAATGGTCCTATTGCTACACCTCAGACATTAATAAATTCACTTAACGACGGCAGATACATTTTAAATTATATTGGTCACGGCTCAGGAACATCCTGGAGCAACACCGGATTTTCCGTAACGAATGCATACCAGTTAGCTAATGGCTGGAAGAACCCGTTCCTGATTGATGTAGCATGTTTAAATGGTAACTTTACATTAAATGAATGCCTTGCCGAAGCGTTATTAAGAGCAGGAGACACTCTAAATCCAAAAGGTTGTGTTTCTATTTATGCTTCTTCGACAAACGCAAGCTGGGTACCGCCATGCGATATGCAAACCGAAGCAATGCGTCTATTTGCACATCAGTATAGAAAAACTGCCGGTGCGGTTTCATTTTTTGGTGTGATGAAAGGAATGGATTTATGGGGAGGAAGTACCGGTGAAGGTTTGAAACTGATGGAACAATACAATATTATGGGTGATTGTTCATTACTTTTAACAAGAGGTGTTCCGCTCGGACCATCTATTTCTCACAATCCATTACCAAATACAGAAAATCTCTCGGGACCATACATTGTTAATGCAATTGTGATTCCTGCAAATTCAGGTTTAATGCCCGGGAAAACAAAATTATTCTGGACAAGGGCAACTGCATTTGACAGCGTTGTTATGACTAATCCATCAGGGAATAACTGGACAGCAAACATTCCCGGAAATGGTTCACACGCAACTTATAAATATTATATATCAACCCGTGACTCAATGAACAGGGTAACTACAGCACCTTCGGGAGCACCCGCTGCTTACTTCAGCTTCCTTGCTACACCTGATACAGTGAAACCGGTAATTACTCTTACTGCACTTCCGGATTGTCCAAAGCTTGCTTGGCCTTCAACAGTAACGGCAACAGTAACGGACAACATCGGAGTAGACTCAGCATGGGTAAACTGGAAAAAAGGTTCTAATGGAACACTAAAACGCTTCAGACTTAACAATGCATCGGGTACTACATATTCTGCACCATTTAACTCAACACAGGCAGAGGTAAATTACAACGATACAATATTCTATAGAGTTATAGCCCAGGACAACAGTGCGGGTCATAACAGGGATTCATCAGCACGATACAATTTCAAGATATTAGCACAAACAACAGCCTGTATCGGAACGGGAAGTGTATCCTGCACATCTTATCCGTTTAATACTTACTGGTATGGAAACAGGTCTCAGGTATTATATCTTGCAAGTGAAATAATGTCAAATCAAGGTTCTGCAGGCAGCATCACAAAGATAGGGTTCAATGTTTCAACTTTACCCGGACAAACGATGAACGGATTTAATATTAATTTACAGAATACAACAAACACAACGATTTCAGGATTCACAACCTCAGGATGGACTAATGTCTTCACCGGAAATTATATGCCCGAAGGAACAGGCTGGCAGTATATTACGCTTACTACACCTTATGTTTGGAACGGATCTTCTAATCTGTTAGTTGAGATATGTTTTGGAAATTCATCTTATACATCTGCGGGTGCAGTATTAGGAACAACCTTAGCAGGAATGACATATGCAGAATATCATGATATATCAACGGCATGTACAACATTCCTTGCACCTACAGCATATGCACCAAGACCAAATGCATGCTTTGTAATAAACACATTGGTTGGTGTAAATAACAACACGAGCATAATTCCTGAGAACTTCTCGTTAAATCAGAATTATCCGAATCCATTTAACCCGGTTACAAAGATAAACTATGCAATTCCGAAACAGTCGATGACTGTTTTAAAAGTTTATGACGTACTCGGAAGAGAAGTAATGAAACTTGTGAATGAAGTTAAACAACCGGGAATGTACAGTGTTGATTTTGACGGAACGAATCTCTCAAGCGGTGTTTACTTCTACAAGCTTGAAGCCGGTACGTTCAATGATGTAAAGAGAATGATGTTGATAAAATAGTTTCATTGTATATTTTTGAAAAAATATAACAATTAAGAGTTCTTAACTATAAGAAATTATAGCTAGGAAGAAAGAAGAAATGAGCAGACAAGGGGTCTATGACCCCTTGCTTGTTTATGTCTGATAGCAAGTCCGAATTAAAAAATATTACCAGTTATTTAATTAAAAGAATTGCTTTTTAAAACAAGTTATAGAATATTTATATACTTTGATTAAAAGGCTTTTGAAAATATTGTTTTTTCTGATAATCCTCCCTTATTCGCTTTATTCACAAACCCTGATAAATTCAGTCACATTTGAAGGAAATGATTATTTTTCGCAAAGTGAGCTTATGGTTTCTATGGTATCGCAAAGAGATAAAGCATTTAACCGGAACCAGTTTCTCCTTGACCTTAAATCCATCAAGGATAAATACAAAGAAGCGGGATATCTTTTTGCATCAGTTAAAAAAACAGACCTGACTTTTGCATCTGATTCTTCAATTGTTGATATTCGAATACTTCTCAGATGAAGGAAAAAAGGTTACAATAGGCAGAATAAATATCAGCGGAAATAATGCGATAAAAACTCCTGATATACTTAAAGGATTTGAAACTAAAAAAGGAGATGTACTTTCGGGCGGTTCTCTGAATGGTGATATCAAAGACCTTCTTGCTAAATATGAAAATATCGGTCTTCCTTTTGTTAAAATCAAAGTGGATGAAATTTCAGTCTATGATGAAACAACAATTCCGAAACTAAGCATATCAATTTCAATAGACGAGCAGGAAAGAATCCGGATTGATAAAATAAAAATAAAAGGAAATGAAATAACGAATGATAACGTGATACTGCGGGAGATAAAGCTCGGAAAAGACAAGAAAATTACAAAAGAAAATCTCGATGACATAAAAGCACGGCTTGATAAACTGAATATCTTCGAAAAAGTGGAAGACCCGAGGATATATAAGGTGAAGAACAGCAATTCAGCCGTTCTGCTGATAGATGTGAAGGAAGGAAATAATAACACTTTTGACGGAGTGCTGGGATATGTTCCTCCGGCTAATGAGCAGGACAAGGGATATTTTACAGGGCTTGTAAATGTTTCATTCAGGAATCTTTTCGGAACTGGCAGAAGAATTGACGGGCGGTGGTCTCAGCAAATCCGCTCGACACAGGAACTGGAGTTTAAATATACGGAGCCATATATTCTGAATCAGCCGCTTTCCCTGAATCTTGCATTTCTCCAGCGGATACAGGACTCTACATACACACGCAGAAAAATTGACCTGAGAGGTGATTTCTTTTACTCTGATAAATTCACTTTTTCATTATTCGGGGGTTATGACAGAGTAATACCTTCAAGCGATTCAACACGAGTATTTTTGATTGCAGATTCGAGAATATTATATTCGGGAGTGGAATTGAAATATGACAGCAGGGATAATATTTTCATTCCGAATTCAGGAATTTTATACAGGGCGAATTACAGCTATGGTGATAAAAAAATATTCAATGCAAGCCAGCTTGGAAACCTGGGGTATCTTGACCATTATTCCATACAAAGATATTTTTCAGATATAGAAGTATATTTTGCATTTTTCAAAAGACAGTCACTGCTCGTGAGATTGTTCGCGGGAGAAGTGAAGTCTGACAAACTGGAGGATGCAGATTTTTTCAGAATCGGTGGAAATAAATTTATCCGCGGTTACAGGGAAGAGCAATTTCTCGCTGCAAGGATTCTAAGCGGAAATTTAGAGGTGAGGTATGCACTTTCGCGAAAAGGATTTTTTGCTGCGTTTTATGATTTTGGATATTATAATAAACCGGAAGATGTTATCAACAAGTTTCCGAGCCAGCAGGGATTTTTGTTCGGATACGGAATCGGGTTAAGAATGGAAACAGGACTAGGAGTTATCGGAGTTAATTATGCATTGGGAAAAGGAGATGGATTCCTGGACGGAAAAATAAATTTCGGAATAATAAATGAGTTCTAATCACTGATTAATATGATTAATGTGATTAAGATTATTAAGCGAAAAACCTTAACTGCAAAGGACGCAAAGAATTCCCGCCTAGTCGGGCAGGCGCAAAGCTCGCAAAGGATATTCGTTCGATTTTTGACTTCTGACGTCTGCCATTTTACCTTTAAACTTTTTAACTTTTATACTTTTTAACCTTTATACTTTTTAACCTTTACTTTTTACTTTTGAGTTAACTTTTGACATTTGACGTTTGACTTCTGAATTTTGACGTTAAGCTGATCACTTATACAAATCCGGATATTTTTCCGGGTCGCATTCATTCATCATTTCATAAACTGCTCTGAATACGTCTTCTGCATTTGGCTTTGAGAAATAATCCCCGTCTGTGCCGTATGCTGGGCGGTGAGGTTTTGCGCTGAGTGTTCTTGGCTTGGTATCGAGATACTTATATCCGTCCTGCTCTTCAATCACCTGCTGCATCATATAAGCCGTCGCTCCACCGGGAACATCTTCATCGAGGAATAAAATCCGGTTTGTTTTTTTCAGAGATTCAACGATTGAATAATTTAAATCAAACGGAAGCAATGTCTGAACGTCTATTAGTTCAACTGAAACATTAACTTCCTTAAGTTCTGAAATTGCTTTTTTGGCAATATCAACACAGGCACCGTACGTAACTAAAGTAACATCATTTCCTTCACAAATAATCTCCGGAACTCCGAGTGACAATGTGATATCAGCAACATTATCAGGCATTCTTTCTTTAATTCTGTATGCGTTTAATCTTTCAATAATTAATCCGGGTTCATCTGATTTCAGGAGAGTATTATAGAAACCTGCTGCCTGAGTCATATTTCTTGGAACGCAGATGTAAATTCCGCGGCAGGAATTAATGAGTGTACCCATCGGGGAGCCCGAATGCCAGATGCCTTCAAGACGATGTCCTCTTGTTCTGATAATGAGAGGTGCTTTCTGACCGCCTTTTGTGCGGTAATGCAGGCAAGCGAGGTCATCACTCAAAACCTGTAATGCATAGAGAATATAATCGAGATACTGAATTTCAACAATTGGTTTTAATCCCCGCAAAGCAGCACCGATACCCTGTCCGACAATTGTAGACTCGCGGATACCTGTATCTGTGATTCTTAAATCGCCGTATTTTGCCTGCAGACCTGCAAGTCCCTGATTCACATCTCCGAGCTGTCCGATATCTTCTCCGATTGCAAATAACCGCGGCTCACGCTCGAATGCATTATCAAAGAAAGCAGAGAAGAACTTCCCTGCCGTCAACCAGTGGGGATTTATCACTATACACAGGTTTTATTTCTTTTATATTCAGAGCGCATTCATCCGATACACTGTGAAGATGACTGCTGTATCTGTTAAAATTCTCTTCTATAAATCTGTCATAAAAAACCTCGAGTTTTTTCCTTGCCTCTACTCTTTCATTTCTTGAAAAAATCAGTGCCTCATTCACCGCCCTGCCAATTACTTTTCTATCCTGTTCTATTGTTTTATTCAGCCGCTGAGCTAATTCAATGAGTTTATCCTTTTCAGCAGAGGCATCAGCGATTTCGAGAATTAATGTAACAGCTTCATCTCTTTCCTTTTTTATCGGCTTTACATACTCATCCCAGATTTCCAGTTTTACTTTTCTTACGGTTTCTTTAGCCTCTGTTTCGATTTCATCAAGTTCTTTTTCCGAAGCGATACCTTCTTTCAGAATCCAGAATCTCATTTGCAGAATGCAGTCAAAATCTTTTTCCCATTGAAGCCGTTCTTTTGTTTTATATCGTTCGTGAGAACCGCTCGTGGAGTGTCCGAGAGGCTGTGTCATTTCGGTAATATGGAATATTGCCGGAATGTGTTTTTCACGGACAATATCTATTCCTTCCCTGTAAGTTTTTATAAGGTTCTCGTAATCCCAGCCGTTGACCCTGTAAATTAGAAATCCCTGGTTTGTTTCTTCCCTGTATTCAAACCCGCTAAGAACTTCCGAGATGTTTGATTTTGTAATCTGGTAAATATTCGGAACGGAAATACCGAATCCGTCATCCCAGATTGAAACAGCCATCGGGACCATAAGCACACCTGCGGCATTAATCGCTTCAAAGAAAAATCCTTCCGCTGAACTTGCATTTCCGATAGTTCCGAATGCAACTTCGTTTCCATTAACGGAAAATTCCTTCAGATAAGAAAGTGCCGGGTTTTCACGATAAAGCTTTAGAGGCATACGCAAGACCAAGCAGGCGCTGCATTTGTCCTGCTGTCGGTGAAATATCAGCAGAGGAATTTTTCATTTCCATTAGATTTTTCCAGTCACCATTCTCATCAAGTGACCTGGTTGCATAGTGGCAATTCATAGACCTTCCACCGGAACAGGGTTCGTCTTCAATATCGGTAAAAGCATACAATTGTGTGAAGAATTTCTTTAGGTTTGACATTCCGGATGCAAATGCAAAAGTCTGGTCACGGTAATATCCTGAGCGGAAGTCACCCTTTCGGAAAACTTTCGCCATGGCAATCTGCGCTACTTCTTTTCCATCTCCAAAAATTCCGAATTTAGCCTTGCCGGTGAGAACCTCACGCCTGCCCAAAATGCTTGCCTGCCTGCTCTCATTGACAATGCGGTAATCGTTTAAAACTTCTTTTTTATAATCGGTGATGGTGTTGTTTATTGTTAATGATTCGTTTTTTCCGGACATAAATTATAACTTACACTTTTATAAACCCGATATAACTAATTAAAATTTCAAAGTATTAGTCAAGATAAGAAATGAATTCAAATTCTAAAACTCAAAAAAGTATTTTGATAATAAACTACAAAAGTCTTCAAGACTTTTGTAGTCTAAAAAATTCGGAAAACTAACCATGATGATAAATATTAATTATTTGGAATTTTTTTCTGCGTTCATTTTGAATTCTTTTATAGAATTTGTACCGGTCGGATGTCCGTATTCGTCAATATAATTATAATGATAAAGATATTCTTCTTTTGAGACATTGTTTTGCCAGAAGCCGGTTACCATTCCAATTCCGGTTGTAACGAGAAATACTGCAACAATTACGAAAGCAATAATTTTTTTATTGATTTTCTTTTTAATAAATACCGGTCTGACATATAGTGTATTCTTGACAGGACAGGCATCAACACAGCTAAAACAGGAAGTGCATTCGTCGGAAATTACAGTTTTCATTTTATGGACTTTTATAAATGAAGGACAAGCTTTTGTGCATAAATCACAGTTGATACAAGTCTGAGTATCCCTTTTAATTTTTACGGGACTGAAGAAAGATATTATCCCAAGCAAAGCTCCGTAAGGGCAAAGATACCGGCACCAGAAATTTCTTATCACTATCGAAAGAAAAAATAATGCCGAGAGGACAATCAGGGAAAACTGCGATATCTTTGCAAAGAAATAGTACATCTTGACATCCGCAACTAAATTGTATGAACTGTCGAGGAATGCCCTGACCGCGACTTCCTTCATCATAAAAAAGACTGCATAAAGCAAAAATCCAAGAAGTATATATTTAAGGCTTCTTAGCGGATAGTCGAGGAACTTCGGCATTTTAATTTTTCTTCTGAAGATTTTCTCACCTATATTTCCAATCATCTCAGAAATAAAACCTACTGGACAAAGCCAGCTGCAAAAAGACTTCCCGACAACAAAAGACATAATGATGATAGCCAAAAAAATCATCAATCCTGCTGGGTGTGCGGGATGTATTGAGCCGGTTTTAAGAAAAACGAACAAGCTCATAAAAGAACTGATGGGCAGAAATCCGTCCACTCCGGGAGGACGACTGTAAAAGGCTGCATTTCCTCCTGATTCTAAATATTTTACAAACAGGTGGAATTCATAGCCAATCCATATACAAAGCAATACAAATAAAATCTGAACAATAAGCCGCAAACTCTGTATGGGCTTATCATTATTTTTAATTATTTTTTCTTTTATTTTTATACTGTTTTCCATATCGGATAAAATAGTCTGATTTAAATATAAAAAATTTTATAAATTAATCTTTCTGATGGTTTTCATTTTAAAATCTTCGAGATTTTCCTCAATCAGCATATTATAGGCATCTTCTCTTAATTTTCCCCATTTGTTATGAACAGGGCATGGATTTCCGGGCGAGCATTTCGGGAATCCCAGAACACAGCTTTCAAAAACCTTTAGTCCGTCTATAGCTTTTACGATATCCAGCAAACGGATTTTTGAGGGTTCTTTTGCCAGGCTGAATCCTCCCTTATTACCTTTGCGGGATTTTATCAATTTGAATTTGGTCAGATTCTGGAGGATTTTTGAAATGAATTCTCTTGGAATCCTCAGTTTTTTTGATATTTCATCGGCGGAAACAACCACATCTTTCCCCTTTGCAGAGAGATAAAGCACCGCCCTGAGCCCATATTCACATTTTTTAGAAAATATTACTGTCATATAATCAAATCAGATAAATTAATCTGATTTAAAAATAATCAGAATGGATTAATTTGTCAATTCAAAATGAATTTTTGTAAAGAAAACAGAATTTTAAACGCGAAGAAAGCAAAGATCTTCGCAGAGGGCGCAAAAAAAGTGATATGGTTAATAATTAGTTTGGAGCATAATAAACTAATATTGTCGATTTGCGGTATATTCTCCGAAACATTATTTAATTTATGAGGTTATAATAAGAAACTTTATTATTTGAATCATAAAATTTATTTTAAGGAAAATAATTGAAATAATGGATATTAATCTGACGCAAGAAGAAATAAAATTAATACAGGATAGTTTTGCTAAAATCTGTGATGATTCGAACATAACTGCCAAGCTGCTTTATGATAAACTGTTTGAATCACATCCTGAAATATCAAAGATATTTAAAGGGGATATGGAGGAGCAGGAAGAAAAATTAATGAAAATGCTTAAAACTGTGATAAACGGTTTAAATAATCCTCACATCATTATTGCTGCTGTACAGGATTTAGGAAAGAAACATTTTGAATACGGTGTGTTAACGGCTCATTTTAAAAGCTTCAAACAGGCTCTGATGTTTTCGCTTGAAATCCAGCTAACGGGCGAATGGACAGATGAATTGAAAGCTGCCTGGGGAAAACTTTATGACATCCTTGCCGAATCCATGCAGGGCTTACAGTATAAATAAATAAAAAAACTACAAAAGTCTTCAAGACTTTTGTAGTTTACGTTACATTTTAATTAACCTTCGGAATGACAGACAAGAATGTCTGTCCTACTAATATTTTAAATTTTCCGTTTGTAGCTATTCAGTATTTTCATATAGTTTGCACGCTCGAATGCTGCGGGCTCAGCAACAGATTTCTGGCTCATACTTCCTTTCATCGTGCTGATTGAATCGTATTCTTTCTGATCCATCCATTCTTCGATTCCTTTTAAAATGTGCTTCATTCTTCCGACACCATTGTGAAGTAATTCCGAACACAACATTGCAACATCGCCGCCTGCCATCATTATTTTAATTACATCCATCGCAGAATGAATCCCGGTTGTTGCTGCCATGTTCGCCTTTATATGTCCATATAGAATCGCAATCCAGCGGAGAGGAAGCCTCATTTCCCAGTTACTGCTGAGTTCTAATTCTGCTTTTATTTCCAGTGAATCCAGATCGAAATCAGGCTGATAGAACCTGTTAAACAGTACCAATGCGTCAGCACCTGCTTCATCAAGCTGCTTTGCAATATTAGAAAGTGATGAGAAATAAGGACTGAGTTTCATTGCGACAGGAATTTTCACTGATTCTTTTATCGCTTTCAGGTTATCTACATAAATCTGGTCTACTTCGCTTCCTTTTAAATCAGGATTTGTAGCGAGGTAATATGTATTAAGTTCGAGTCCATCTGCTCCTGCGTCTTCAATAAGTTTTGCATATTTCATCCATCCGCCTTTGCTGACTCCGTTAAGGCTTCCGATAACCGGAATTTTAACCGACTCCTTAATTTTTCTTATATGCTCGAGATATTCATCCGGTCCGAGATGAAACTCGTGAATTTCCGGAAAATAATCTACTGCTTCTGCATAATCACCGCCTGTGGTGGTGAGGTAGTGGTCGAGTTCTTTTGCTTCGTGAGTAATCTGCTCTTCAAATAAAGAGTAAACAACAACTGCAGATGCTCCTGCATCTTCCAGTTCTTTAACTCCATCTACAGACTTTGAAAGAGGTGATGCCGAAGGAACGAGCGGGTTCTTCAGCTTTAAGCCCATATAGTTAGTTGATAAGTCCACTTTGATTATAATTTAATTTTATAAAATTCTATTTATAATTATTATGATTTCTTATTATACATTTCCGAAAAATCTTTGTAGAGTTTCCATCTTAAATCAACATCTTTCTGAGCTAACTCGAGCAATTTCTTAGCATGCTCAGGTTCGGATTTCGTAAGCATCTTATACCTTGTTTCCTTATATGCATATTCTTCAAATTTTATTTTCGGATCACCTGAATCAAGCTTAAATGGATTTTTACCTTCCAATTAACTGTTCAGGATTATACCTGAATAGCTGCCAGTATCCGCTATCAACAGCTGCCTTCTGATTTTCAAGCGCCTTTGTCATATTAATTCCATGCGCTATGCAATGGCTGTATGCAATAATCAGTGAAGGTCCGTCATAAGCTTCTGCTTCAAGGAATGCCCTCAGTGTCTGAATATCGTTTGCACCCATCGCTACTTTTGCTACGTAAACATTTCCGTAATTCACTGCCATCATTGCAAGGTCTTTTTTCGGAGTCGGCTTGCCTGAGGCTGCAAACTTTAGCAACTGCACCGAGTCCGGTAGATTTTGACATCTGACCGCCTGTATTTGAATATACTTCAGTATCGAGTACGAGTATATTTACATTTTTTCCTGATGCTATTACGTGGTCGAGCCCGCCGTAACCAATATCATAAGCCCATCCGTCGCCGCCCATAATCCAGACAGATTTCTTCACAAGATAATCTGCTAAGCTTAACAAATCTTCTGACTCAGGAGTTTTAATTTTGTTAAGTGTACCTTTTAATTTTTCAACTCTTTCACGCTGTTCATAAATTCCCTGTTCATCTTTTTGGTTTGCATTCAGAATTGCAGTCTGCAAGTTCAGCACCGACTTTATCTTTCAGCCTTATTAATAGTTCATTCGCATATTCATTATGTTTATCAATAGCGACTCTCATTCCCATTCCAAATTCAGCATTATCTTCAAAAAGTGAATTTGACCAGGCAGGTCCTCTGCCTTCTTTATTCATCGCCCATGGAGTAGTAGGAAGGTTGCCGCCGTAGATAGATGAACATCCTGTTGCATTTGCCACGACTGTCCTGTCACCGAATAATTGTGAAACAAGTTTTACATAAGGTGTTTCACCGCAGCCGGCACAGGCACCTGAGAATTCAAATAATGGCTGGAGGAACTGACTTCCTTTTATTGTTCCGACATTCACTTTTGCCCTGTCCATTTCCGGCAAACTCAGGAAGTATTCGAAATTTACCTTTTCCTGTTCTCTTATAGGAATTTGAGGAGCCATATTAAGAGCTTTCAGTTTTACTTCGTGTTTATTCTTTGCGGGACATATTTCAACGCATAGTCCGCATCCGGTACAGTCTTCAACTGCGACCTGAATGGAATATGCAGTTCCGGCTTCAAATTCTTTTCCTTTTGCTTCCATCTTTTTGAATGTTGACGGAGCATTATTTAATATTTTTTCATCATATGCTTTTATCCTGATGGATGCATGCGGACAAATCATTGCACACTTGCCGCATTGAATACACCATTCCTGGTCCCAGACAGGCACCTCAAGGGCGATGTTCCTCTTTTCCCATTGAGTGGTTCCGGAGGGGAATGTGCCATCTATAGGCATTTCGCTCACAGCTACATCATCACCTGTTACCTTCAATCATTTTGGCAAGAGTTTTCTTTACAAATTCAGGTGCATTGACTGCTACCGAAGGCGGAACCTGGACTTCGGTTATTTTAACTTCGGATAATTCAATCTTGTGGAGATTTTCAAGTGTTTTATCTACTGCCTGATAATTCTGCTTTACAATTTCATCGCCTTTTGAGCCGTATGTTTTTTTAATTGATTCTTTAATTTTCTTTATGGCTTCATCTTTTGGAAGTACACCTGAGATTGCAAAGAAGCAGGTCTGCATAATTGTATTAACACGCGAACCCATTCCGGTATCTTTTGCCACAGTATAACCATCAATCAAATAGAAATTAAGTTTCTTTTCGTGAATCTGATTGCATACTTTTTTCGGAAGCATCTTCAAAGTTTCTTCTTTGCTCAAAGGACTATTTAACAGGAAGGTACTGCCTTCTTTTGCATTTTTCAACATGTCAAATTTTTCGAGGAAACCAAACTGATGGCATCCTATGAAATCTGCTTCCTGAACCAGGTAGGCTGACCTTATCGGTTTCTTCCCGAATCTAAGATGTGATATAGTTGTTGAGCCGGATTTTTTAGAGTCATATACAAAATATCCCTGTGCATAATTTTCAGTTTCTTCACCTATAATCTTAATAGAATTTTTATTTGCTCCGACTGTTCCATCTGCACCAAGTCCATAGAACAAACAGCTTACCATAGTATCATCTTTTATCATGAATTTCTTATCGTAATCCAGCGATGTCATTGTAACGTCATCATTGATTCCAATTGTGAAATGGTTTTTGGGTTCATCTTTTTTTAGTTCATCATAAACTGCTTTAACCATTGCCGGAGTAAATTCTTTAGAAGATAATCCGAATCTGCCGCCTGTAATATGAGGCATTTGAGCAAGTGGTTTTTTGCTGCTGCTCATAGCTTCATTGATAGCGGTTATAACATCCAGGTAAAGCGGCTCGCCAATGCTTCCGGGCTCTTTTGTCCTGTCGAGAACGGCGATTTTCTTTACTGATTTTGGGAGAGCTTCTATAAAATGTTTTACGCTGAATGGCCTGAACAACCTTACTTTCAATAAACCAACTTTTTCGCTGTTCTTTAAAAGATACTCAATCGTTTCTTCAGAGGTTTCTGCGCCTGAACCCATAATTATAACAACTCTTTCAGCATCCGGAGCACCAACATAATCAAAAAGCTTATATTTTCTTCCTGCAATTTCACCAAACTTATTCATAGCATTCTGAACTATTTCCGGACAAGCGAGATAAAATTTATTTACTGTTTCCCTGCCCTGAAAATAAACATCAGGATTCTGTGCTGTACCGCGAATGAATGGATTATCCGGTGACATTGCACGCTTGCGATGCTCTTTTACATACTTTTCATCTATCATTGCTTTTACATCATCAGAGGTGAGCTGTTCAATTTTCATTACTTCCGCCGAAGTTCTGAATCCGTCAAAGAAATGCAGGAAAGGAAGTCTGGACTCAAGTGATGCCCTTTGTGCAATCAATGCGAAATCCATTACTTCCTGAACAGAATTCGAGCAAAGCATAGCATAACCCGTTTGCCGTGTTGCCATAACGTCGCTATGGTCGCCAAAAATCGAAAGTGCCTGTGCAGAAAGAGACCTTGCAGAGACGTGGAATACTGTTGAAGTAAGTTCGCCTGCTATTTTATACATATTCGGAATCATTAACAATAATCCCTGTGATGCAGTGAATGTCGTGGTAAGGGAACCGCTCTGAAGTGCACCGTGAACAGCACCGGCCGCTCCGCCTTCGCTTTGCAATTCCACAACAACGGGGACAGTTCCCCAGATATTTTTTCTTCCGACTGCCGACCAGGCATCGGATAATTCGCCCATCGTTGATGACGGGGTAATCGGGTAAATCGCAATCACTTCATTAGTCTGGTGCGCAATATACGCAGCAGCTTCATTTCCGTCAATTGTTACTTTCTTACGTTCCATTATTTTTTTACTCCTGTTATTATTATCTAATATTAAATTTTTATCAAACTTTTTTAATTATTTATATTAATTGCTTTCGTAATTTTCGAGGTCTTCTATCCTGCGTTCCCGCATCAGGATTTCTTCCGAAAGGAATTTCATAAACTTTTCTACAAATGCTTTATTGTTGTTAAAGCTATTGAGGAAATATTCTTTATCAACTTCACAAATCAGAGAATCTGAATAAACATATGCCGAGGTGGAATGATTTTCTGAACAAATAACCGAGCGGTAACCGACCAGGTCACCCGGTTCGGCATAATATAAATCCCATGCATCCCCTGTGGTATCTTTTTTTATGATTTTCAGACATCCGTCGTAAATAAAATAAACTTTGTCGGGAATTTCACCTTCGCTGTAAACCGGTTCATTTTTCCTGAAGTGCCTGATGCTTTTATTTTCACTGATTAAATTAATATCCTCAGGTGAAAAATAATTCAGCACGAAGCAGTTTTTATTTTTGCAGTTGTTACAAGATAATCCCATATTGAATTTTAAATGTTATATAAATTAACTTCATTAATTACAAAAATAAATGAAATTGTTCGTTAGTGGTATGACAAATGTCAGTTTTTAAAAGAAAAAAACTGCAAATAGATTGTTTTTTTTCTTTCTCAAGTCAAAAAACCTCGTAGATGGCACCATTCCGGTAACACAGGATAGAAATCAAAATATTATATTTTTATTTTTTTTATGAGTTTCCGGGCAGCAATAATTTCATCAAATTTTTCAATTAACCAGTTTTTGAGAGAAAAGATAGGCTCTTTTTCAATTAAATTCTTATAATAACCCGCATCATATTTCATATTCGGCTCGTTAGTTTTGTATTTGATATTAATGAGATAATTAAGGTATTTTAATAATTTAAACAAACTTTCTTTATCTGCTTTTATCAAATCATTATCATTTAATATAATTTTTCTATAATTGTGAATTGTTTCATTCAGCATGTCGATTTTATTCAATTCATAATACACCCTTATTTCAATATTTGTAATATCAAATTTAATTGTTGGATTCTTTTTATCTATACTGTTAATATGCTTTAATACTTTTCTATAAACTTTTTTACCTAAATAATAATATGCCAATCCATAGTTTATCATATCAGCGGATTCTGACGTTTTTAGTTTGGAAGAATTATTCTCGACGAATAATTTTATCATTTCATATTCTTTTATTGAATAAGCTCTTACAATAAAATTTGAAAATTCAACTTCGCCTATATACTCATTGTTATCTACATTGAAATAATTATTTTTGAAATATTTAAATAATAAACCAATACTTTCTTTTTTATAAAAATCTTTTTCCTCTCCAAGTCTGTCCTTCATCATACAATAATTAATTAATACCTGATAATGCATATTAATCAGTTCTGTATTCAGCAGGTTTAAATTTTGTTCCAAAATCAGTTTATATTTGATATAATTCTCTTTATTATTTTTATCATAGAACGTAAGATACATATTACGATATATTTCAAAGATTTTCTTCCTTTTACTATTATGTTCAAAAATATCTAATTGATTAAATTCCGAAAATAATTTACCTGAATCCTCCAGGGTATTATATCTCATTTTTGTATTCATATTCATAAAAATGTAATTTACATAAATTCCTGCAGCCTGCATATACGCATATAACAGTAAATCCAGATAAGCGTTCTCAAGATAATTTAAACTTTCTTCGGAATGTTTTTTAAACTTAAAACCCGAAGAATAAATCAGGGATGTAAAATCTATAACATTAAGCTGGAAAGATTGAAGAAAGGTTCTGTCATTAATATCCGGAATGTTATTCAGTAAATTTTTTGTTTTTTTAATATTATTTTTAAGGACCGGAAGGTTCTTTGTTTTTAAAAGATACTCATTAAGATTTATTTCAGAACCTGCAATATCACTTTCAAAAGATTTTAATTTTAAATATTTGATGATTTCTTTTGAAAGATAGGACAATTGTTTGTCTAATGTTGATTTAGAGTAAAGTAATCCTTCACATAACTTGCTGAACATCTTGTCGTAATTAAAATCCTTAAACAAATCCTTATTCAGAATTATTTCATTAAATACTTTATCTAATGAATAAGCCTTCTGAAAATACGGGGACTTTAAATAGCTTTTAAAATTTTTCCTGTCTTCAACAGAAAAATCCCTGATAAAAGCGAAAAGTTCAAAATTTTTCATTTGGGTAAGATTTTAATGCGATTAAATTCTTAATAATCATAAAGTAACATAATTATTATCTTAAAAAACCCCCTTTTTTCGGTAAGAAATTTGAATTTTGGAGTTATGGTTTAAATTTTATGAATCATAACTTCTCAGAAAAAAGATTAGTTATGAAAAAAATTCTCATTAGTTTTCTCGTTACGGTTTCATTATCATTTTCAGTATTGTTCAATGCCAATGCGGTATTATCAACAAGCAGTCAGGAAATATTTTCAGTTAATACGAAAATATATTCCGAAGTATCCTGGATAGAGTATATTTGCGTTGATAATCAGTGGTACCGGATTACACATTATACGGATGGTTCGATTGGAATCGTGCAAGTTGCCCATCCAAATGAAGATTAACTGGAAAAGATATATTAATGAAAATCAGGATTCAGTTATGATTAAATGTTTTTTTAAAATCTCAAATTCTTCTGGTAATAATAATGAAATTACAAAACAAGAATTTAATGATGATAATATTAAATCAGCTTATTTAAAAACATTGAAAAGTGTTTGGGATAACTTTGATAATATTGAAAATATATTTTCCGAAAAAGTTTTAGAGAAAATTCCCGCGGATTTACATTGGGAATTACCCAATGTATTATATCTAAAAACTAAAGAAATTTGTTCAGATGCGCATCAAAATTGGAAAGTTAAATATGTTATCCCCGAAATAAATGAAAATACAACTTTTGAAGATTTATATGAAAAGTGGTTTAAAAATTTATTAGGACTGATTTAGCTTAGTTTCCGCGATTTTCTTAAGCTTGCAGCCCGGTCAATTAAAAAAGATTCATTAAAAAATAATACAAATATTTTTGAAAAATTATAAGTGGGTTTAATGGACAGGGAATATGAATCAAACTAGGGGACATGGGAGGTAAACAATAGGCACAGGGTTTGGGCCCTGTGCCTTCCATTTAAAATTAGAGGGAAATTTTATTTTAACAGAACAACTAAATGGCAGAATTAAAAATATTAATATTTCCTTATTTTAAAAAACTTATTACTCAGGTAAAAGAAAAAGATTGCGATAGAGTAATAAATTGGGTTGAAAAATGTAAAACCTCGTGGGACATTAATTCAATTGAAGAACTGGAAGTCGGATATCAGGGAATGTTGCTGCAATGCGATGACGGCAGGAGTATATATGTAAATGATGATTTGGTAATTTATTCTCATGATGATATCACGCTTTGGTTAAATGACCCCGAAAAGAGGATTAATAGTATTCTATTAGAAGTTGCAATAAAAGATTACTGGAAAGAATTAAATTATTTTTTTGAAGTTAAAAGACTCAGGGAATTAAATAAAAATAAAAAAAGGCGTAAGAATAAACGCATTGAAGAAGCATTACGCACGCTCGATGAATAATTATGACGGAGAGATTCAGCCGTAAAAAACCTTTCCTCTTCCCGATTTGAAGAACCTTCGAGGAGGGCGCCAGTTTAAGATCATTTATGAGTGAACGGAATATGTACTAAGGAAGAAGTGGAATTTATATTAACTTTATCCTGCCCAGGGAATACCTTTTACTTTATCCATAAAATCTCTCAGCATTACCCAACCCTGTACACCATTACTGTTTTCTATCAGATACCAGTGACACAAACCACTATTTTCGTTATCCGGACAAATTGATTTAATATATGCCTTAAGTATTTTTATTTTTTCCCCCTCTTTTGTCTTAAATTTTTCTGAAGCGTTTTCTACTCTATCCGTATAGACTGCAAATGGTATATCAACAATAATCGGACGCTCATATTCCTCTTCAGACATTTTTATATCATAAAGGTCTTTTTTTATTTCATCCATTTTTCCGGTCTTCTGATCAAATACATAATCATAGTCGAGCAACCAGAACCCCATCCAATCCTCAGCTCCGATTTTTCCATTACCCCTGATTATAAAATCTCCTACTCCTGAAATATTTCCAAGGTTGAATATGTTTTTCCCGTCGAATCTGTAAATATTATAGTCGGAGTATTCATCAAATCCGTTTTTTACGAATACTTCCTGAAAAACATCAGAAGTATCAATATCGTTTAATTCAACTATAAAGTAAGGATTCGCATATGTAGAATCGATTAATTTTATTCCATTAATGTTTATTTCATAACACCCCGTCATATCTGTTTGGGCTGCATCTTCTATGTAACTGATTTTCACTTTATCCGGAATATTATCATTATTAAGATTTGCGTTGAAAGTTGTATCGCGATTTTGTGCTATGCAAAATTGTGTAATCGTAAAGAATGAGAAAAAGAAAATCAGAAAAAACCTGTTGTAATATTTGTTCATCATAGTATTAATATTTTAATTTTCCGGAGATTTGCATTTCAATTTTAACTAAATCAATCGAACAATTACCGCAAAAAGGCTTTAACTGTATGAATAAATCAGTCTGCTATATTGCTGGTTTTCAGAAGAAGGTTATAGTTGAGAATTTCTATTTTTCTTCCTTTTGTAGCTATGAGCTTTTCGCTTTTAAAATCCGACAGCAGCCGGATAACGGTCTCTGTGGCGGTGCCGACAATATTAGCAAGGTCTTCTCGTGAGAGATTTATATTTAAAGGAGAATTATCACCTTTTTCTGTTCCGTAAGTTTCTTTCAGAATAAGAATTGCTTCGGCAAGACGTTCCCTTACGGGCTTCTGGGCAAGATTTATAAGGCGATTTTCGGCTTCTTCTAAATCTTGTGTAAGCAATTTAATAATACTCATAGAAAAATTTACATTATCCCTGATAATACTGAAAATCAAATCGCGGGGAATAAAGCAAATCCTTGAATCTTCAAGTGCCGCAGCAGAAGCAGAATAACTTTTCCCGCTGATGAGAGCACGATAACCGAGGATATCTCCTGATTTATGAAGTCTTACGATTTGCTCTTTGCCTTCCGTCCCTGTTTTGAATAGTTTTATTTTCCCGTTATTTATACAATACAATCCTGCCGGATAACTGTCTTCTGAAAAAATAACCTGTCCTTTATTATAAATACTGCATTTTTTATTAAAGTCGAGATTGCCGGATTCTCCACGGTTCAGAGATTTAAATATGGAATCGGGACGGATTTTGCAGTATTCACAGGATATGTTACCTAAGTTTTTCACCATTTGCTATAAAATAACTATATATAGAATAAATAGAAATTGATAAAAACAATTAATAATTAGTAAATAATAATTAACAATTTAAGAGCAAAGGAGGGAAAAAGAATAACACTGATGAACACAAAGAATGAACACCGAGAAACACAAGGAAACGAAAGAGTGTCCGGATTCTCACTCAATTCAAAGACTTATAGGAAAGACTAAAAATAATAACGACCATTGCTATATCATAATATATTAATAGCTTGACTATTGTTATATCCCTATATAATTTTAGTCAAATGGAAAAATATGTATATTTCAAGAATACTTGAATCAAAAATAAAATTATATCTAAACAAACCGGAATTTATAGCCGTTATAGGACCCCGGCAATCAGGAAAAACCACAATGCTGAAAAAAATTCAAGCCGAATTAAAAGAGAGCATTTATTTGAGCTTCGAAGATATGAAACTTCTCGAATCATTTGAGGAAGATATAAGCACCTTTGCTAAAGAATACAGCAAATTCAAATATGTTTTTATAGATGAGTTTCAGTATTCAAAAAATGGCGGTAAACGGTTAAAATATTTATTTGATTTTTTTCCGGGAACAAAAATTATAATATCCGGTTCTTCAGCTCTGGATTTGACTATAAATGCGGTTAAATATTTGGCAGGAAGAATATTGGTATTTAATCTATTTCAATTGAGTTTTGAAGAATTCTTAAGTTACCGTGATAAAAGTTTATATAATATTTTTAAAAAATTAATTGGGAATTATTCTATAAAATCTTTTAAAGCAGCATCTGAAATTAAACCCGTATCAAGCCGTCGTGTTTATGATTTGCTTAATGAATTCTTGATTTGGGGAGGGTATCCGAGAGTAGTTATATCCAAAACCAAAGAAGAGAAAAAAGAAATACTAAGAAATATTTACAATACATACTTTATAAAAGATATACGTGATGTACTTGGATTAATAGACGATTTTAAACTTTCAAAACTTATAAAAGCAATATCCCTTCAAACCGGAAGTATTATCTCTTACAACGAACTATCACAAATTTCCGGATATGATTTTTTAACTTTAAAAAAATATCTCGGAATACTTGAAAAAACGTTTATTTGTAAGATTGTGCATCCTTTTTCCGGAAATAAAAGAAATGAATTAAAAAAGAATCCCAAGGTTTATTTTTACGATACCGGTTTAAGAAATTACATCTTGGATGATTTCAAAGTAAACAATAATTATAATTTGATTTTTATAGTTGTGGAGCAGGATTTTCTAAAATTCTAAAAAATCTGCATTTTCAATACAAATAACACTATTTCGAAACTTATGTTCCTTGTTTTCATAAGTTCGTAATTTTTTTCATTGCTCCAATTAAAAACATATCAAAAAATATAAAAACTGTATGCCTTTTCTCAATACAAGTGTGAAAAGACCAAAAAATTTTTAGGTGAACATAAAGAGAAATTTAATACAATATTATCTGTAGATAGTCGCTTACTTTTGGTTCGGTGAAGACACGTGTGCCGATATAACAGTCATCGCATTTGCCGTTAACGCAATAAAAGTTGTGGAGCTGTATCGCTCCCTGATGCTCTGATATTGTCCGCAGATTATATCCCAGCTGGGATTTCATTACTTTGGTGATTTCATTTTCGGAATTATTTTTCGAGGTGAGATAATAGTCCGATATTTTACTCAATAAATCTTTTTTATCAAATTTCCGTGCGTATAATAAAAAAAGCGGAATCAGCGTATTATTGATAATATCTGTGATTCTCGAACTTCCGATTACTCCTGAAGCAGATTTTTTCTTTTTACCGAAATTGTAGTGTGTTTCCCAGTAATGGGAAACCGGAACATCATAAAATATTTTTGTTAAATCTTCTTTGGGGTTTTTACTATTTTCAAAGCAAAGAACGAGTCTTTTAAAGAAATCATTATACATAATTTCTATACAGATTCCCGAAAGATATGCAAGTCTGACTGTCGGAAAATTCGGAGGACGAAGAGGAAAGAAGTTCCATTCTGATATATCCATTACACCTGCATTTATTTTACCTTTAAACATTTCCCAGAAATTAATCAATTGACTAGCGTATTCATCTGCGGGCGAAAGTTCTTTCAGAAACCCGGCAGTGCCAAACAGTATAGAATCAATATGAATCAGTTCCGGCATCAGGGATTTTATCTTTTCGGGATTTATTTTATCTGCAAGCCTTAAGAACTGTTCTTTATTTTTAGAAAAGCCGAGTGCTTCTGCAATATAGGTGAACAATGCTTTATCCCAGTTTGCCAGCTTTCTGAAATTTTCATCTGCGGCAAAAAAAGTCTGTTCGATGCGTGATGCACGGTTTTTTAATCGCTTAACACCAAGTTTATCTATGAATATTTTCTTTTCTTCTTTTGAAACTTCAGCGTTTTTTTCATAACAGGGAATCCTGAAAGCAGGAGACGGATTATTGATAATTTCTTTCCAGATGTTGTGTATTGAAGAAGTAAGATATTTTGAAAGAATCACAGTAGGTATAGTTCTTGGCGATTTTGATTCCGCTGATATTACATTTTCACCCGATTCCCATAATACAACCTGAAGAATTACCTTGTTGTATTTCCCGTCTCGTTTGTGGTGGTGGAGGTGCCAGTCTTTTTCCGTTCGGTGAATTTCTACGTCACCTGTATATAAAATTCCGTTTATCCTTACTTTAGCGCCTGAATAATCTGCTCCGGAGTCTTTGTTTTTCCTGCCACAGGATATAATTTCAACGGGTTCTCCATTTAAAGTACTGAGATTACTATAATAAGCGGGATTTTCCCAGATTTTGGAGATGAAATTTTCGTTCAGGTTCAGTTTTTTCATTAAAATTTAAGATTGTTTTTTATACATTAGTCATATTTCGAAATTAAAGATAAATATAATATGTCAAAAATTAACGGTAAAATCTTATTGTTTGTATTAGCGGCTTTTATTTTCGGAGCCTGCTCGCAAAACAAAAAGACAGAGGAACAGTATCTTTCATCAGCAAAAACAATATTAGACAGCGCAGTTGCAAAGAACGATGAGAATCTTTTCAAAGAATCCATCAAGACCTATGAAGAATTTATAAAAGAATATCCTAACTCTGCAAATATAATTTCTGCATATTTTTCAATCGGAAATATTTATAACGATAACCTGAAAAACTATCCGGAAGCGATAAAGACATACAAAATGATTTCGGAAAAATTTCCCGATAAGAAAGAAGCTAAGAATTCACTTTTCCTGATAGCTTTCATTTATGATAATTATTTACAGGATAAGGAAAATGCAAAAACTGCATATAAAAATTTCCTTGCAAAATATCCGACAGATACTGACCCCAATGACAACCTCAGCGGCTCGGCAAAAGTTATGCTGGAATCGCTGGAGTCAGGAAAATCTATAGAAGATATGATTATGAAGAATATTGAAAGCCAGTCAAACGACCAGAAACAATCGGGTGATAAGCAGGATGAGAAAAAAGACGGAATGAAAAAAGAGGACAAGAAAGATCCCGGAAAAGAACCTATGAAACAAATGAAAATGAATGCTCCGGATCCAAATACAGATCAGTCTACTCCTCCAAAAATGGATAAGAAATAAAGAATTAACTTAAAGATTTATTGAATTAACTCCGGGAATTCGTCACAGGATTGCCGGAGTTTTTTATTTTTAACTTCATTGATAGCATTACTCTATTTTAACCCCCTCCTACCTCCCCCTTGTTTAGGGGGAGAGAAAAGAAAAAGTATATCCTTGTTAATCTGTTTTATCTGTATCATCTGTGTGCTATTTTGAATACTATATAAAATGGAAAATTTAAATGATTACAAAAAATTCCTGATTCCATCGGTAGTGGCAAGGCTGTCGAATCTCGAACTGAAAGCCCGGCTGCTGGTCGAGGGATTTGTAACAGGCTTGCATAAATCACCCTATCACGGATTCAGCGTTGAGTTTGCAGAACACAGGCAGTATATGCCCGGAGATGATATCAAGCATCTTGACTGGAAAATATATGCACGAACTGAAAGGTATTATATAAAGCAGTACGAAGAAGAAACAAATATGAAAGCTTATATCCTGCTGGATATAAGTAAATCTATGAGCTACCGCTCCGCAAGGAAAAATTTTCCGCAGGATAAAAAGAAGAAAGGAATTTTCGGCAGACTAAATTCCCCTAAAAAAGCACAGGATGATGAACCAAGAGATATCAGTTATCTTTCCAAGATTGAATATTCAACTTACCTGGCTGCATCATTATCTTACCTGATGCTTTTGCAAAATGATGCAATCTCACTCACGACATATGATACAAAGGTCAGAAGCTATATTCCACCGCACTCTACAAATACAAATCTCCGTCTGATATTAAAAGATTTGTCATCTATTAAATCCGAAAACGAAACAGGGACAGCGAAAAGCCTGAATGAGATTGCGGAAAGAATTAAAAGAAGAGGTCTTGTAATAATAATCAGCGATTTTTTCGATAAACAGGAAGAGGTAATGAATGCATTAAAGCATTTCAGGTATAATAAAAACGAAGTTATAATATTCCAGGTTGTTGATCCGGTTGAACTAAGTTTCATTGAAGGAAATCCTGTAACTCTTATTGATATGGAAACACGTGAAGAGATGTTCTCCCAGCCCTTTGCAATTCAGAAATCCTATAAGGAAGCGATGAAAGAGTTTGTAGAAAATTACAGGAAGGAATGCAGGAACAACGATATAGATTATGTGTTACTTTCAACCGAGACAACATTTGACAAAGCTCTTCTCGGATATCTGAACAAAAGAAAAAAATTATACTAACAATTTAACCTTTTTACCTTTTACGTTTCAACTTTTTACTTGTTTACATTTGAATCTGACCTCTTACCTTTTACGTTTTAACGTTTTAACCTTTTAACCTTTTAACTTTTCCACTTTCCTTTAAAGCCTTGTAGCTTTTCTATCCCAGATAGGAGTTATCAACCTGTATTCGCCGAATCCGGATTCATCAACAAAAATAAAACGTTTCTGAATATCGTAGTAATCCCATATTTCATATGGTTTTTCATTTTCCGTGAACGGGTGCCTGTCAACATTTCCCGGTTCCCCGTAAATCACATATACCATACCCATGTCGGTTTTCCATCCGGGCTTATAATACTGTGAATATCTCTGGTTAGCAATTTTAACCCTGTTATAATATGAAATCATGATTTTATTTTTCGGTGCACTTGGGTTCGGGTCCTGGCTGCTCCAGAATTTTATAAACCGTTTTTCTTTTTCGGCGAGTGTTTTGCCGGCTTTAATATATTTTAATTCATCATCATTTGCGATATATATCATTTGAGCAATTGCTGTGTCAAGGTTTCTGATTGTCATCGGGAGGTCTCCCCACCGGAAATAAAAGTTTTTAGAGGCGACAATTTCACCCGTTTTTTTATAGAGTATATCAAGTCTGTAATCACCCATTGTCAGATTTGTGGATGAAATTTTTTCAATTTTTTTATTTTCCCCGCTTTGAAGAATATAGTTCAGGTCAGCTTCTTCCGGATTTTTTTCATTTTCTTTTGAAATCTTATATTGAAACTCAGCCGGGTAAGGAAGTTCTTTATCGTAAAATATTTCAAAGAATACATAGAATTTTTCTATATTGCCAATGTTATTATTAACAAGCGGTGTTATGCTTTTTTTTCCGCTTTCGTTTTCTTTATAATCAGACAGAATCATGATATCACTGAAAGTAAAATCCTGTAATGAAAAATCCTTAACGGTAAAATTTACTTCCTGTGAACCTTCCAGGGTGGTGTTTTTCTGACGCATACTGATATTAAGTGTATATCTTCCCGGATTCAGATAATACTGTTTTATGATAAAATCTGACAACTCATTAACATTTTTCTGCTCTTCATTTGTGTTTTTTATCAGTTCCGTGTATGTAAAGTTTGCATAGACTTCTTTGCTTGCATTTGAAATATTTACGGTATAATCGACTGCGGCTTCAAAAGTGTTTTCGCTCTGATTTTTTTTAAACTGAAGATTAGAAAACGGTATTTCTATATATAGATCAACTCTTCCTTTGACAGAATCTTTTCCATAGAATACTAACGGGTCAATATAGAATAATTTTTTTTCCGGTAATTTTAAATCCGCATTCTCTTCATCATCCTGTGAGTATAAACTCTGCGCAAAAATTAATGCAATAATCAATATCACAAATATTTTAATCTTATTCATATTTCATACCTTTCTCAAAATACTTTTTATAATTTTTAGTTCTTTATCGAGCCAAATAAATCAAATTCTTCAAAATCAAATATACTTACATCATAAAATTCACCCGTTACTGCTTTGATTTCTTTTCCAAGATAAACTTCGTTGTCGATTTCCGGAGCATCTTTATATGTCCTTCCAATGTAATAATCATTTTCGACTCTATCAATCAAAACTTTAAAGACCTTATTTACAGAGGATTGATTCATTTTTAGTGAAATTTCCCTCTGGGCATCGAGCAGCAGTTTCTGCCGGAGCAATTTTTCTTTTTGAGGGATGGAATCCTTCAGGTCTGCAGCAAAAGTTCCGTCTTCGTGTGAATAAGTAAAAACTCCAAGACGGTCAAATTTAAATTCTTTTACAAAATCCAGAAGCTCGTTAAAATCTTTTTCTGTTTCGTTTGGATATCCCGTTAAAATTGTTGTCCTGATTGCAATTCCGGGAATTTCATTCCGTAAAGTTTCGAGAAGCTGAATCTGGCTCTTCTTTGTTATTCCCCTCCTCATCGATTTAAGAACGCTGTCAGATATATGCTGAACGGGAATATCAATATATTTGCAGATTTTTGGGTTATCCCTTAATTCGTAAATTAAATCATCGGGAAAGCGTGAAGGATATGCATACATTAATCTTATCCACTCAATTCCGTTAATTTCAGATATCGAATTTAAAAGCTGCGAAAGGTTTCTTTTATTCTCGACATCGAGTCCCCAGTAAGTTGTATCCTGCCCGATAATTATAATTTCTTTCACTCCTTTTGAAGCAAGTTTCTGCGCTTCTATCATTACTTCTTTCTGCGGTTTTGAAACATGCTTACCCCGCATTATAGGTATAGCACAGAAAGAACAGGGATTATCACAGCCTTCGCTTATTTTCAGATATGCAAAGTGCTTAGGGGTTGTAAGCATTCTTTCTCCGAGAAGTTCTTTCTTGTAATTTACACCAAGTTCCTTCAGAATTGAAATTATAGTATTCGGCTTATCGGTTGCACCGAAATATTTATCCACTTCCGGAATATCTTTTTCAAGTTCAGATTTATACCTGTCGGACAGGCAGCCGGCAACATAGAGATTTTTTATTTTTCCTTCATTCTTATTTTTTACGGCTTTTAGTATTGTATCTATAGACTCCTGTTTGGCAGATTCGATGAAGCCGCAGGTATTTATTATTACAGTTTGGCATTTGTTTTCATCTTCGACTATTTCAATATCATTCGAATTCAGCTGTGCCATTATAAGCTCACTGTCGACAAGATTTTTTGAACAGCCGAGAGTTATGATTTTTACTTTATCTTTCTTTGATTTCATACTTAAATTTACTTCCAAATATATCAACAAAAAACATAGAAAAAACGTTAGGGAATAAACGCAGCCCACGACTTTAGTCGTGGGAAACTAATGACATATTAAAAAACCGTTTAAACGGTTTATCATTCGAAATCATATTATCCCACGGTTGAAACCGTGGGCTGCGATAATAAAAATTAATCTGTAATTTTTCACACCACCTCTTCCCTCGTTACACATTTCCTGTCGAATAATCTCCGGCTTGTCGGGAATGTGTAACGTCTAATACGGATATAAATCTTAATTTTTTAAATCCTTAAAATAACTTATTTTAAGTTTCTGCATCATAATTTTATATATTCGAATGGCGGAAAAGAACAAAGTAAAGATAACCGAGTCCAAATCTGAAGATATGCGCCTTATTAAGCAGGCATTAAAAGGAAATCAGTCAGCATTTGAACAATTGATGAAGAAATATATCGGCTACACGAGAAATCTTGTTTACAGAATGATATCGAACCGTGAAGATATGGAAGACCTCACCCAGGAAGCTTTTATAAAAGCCTTCAATTCACTCGATAAATTCGACAGCCAGTTTGCTTTTTCCACCTGGCTTTATAAAATCGCCACAAATAACTGTATAGATTATTTAAGGAAGAAAAAATTGAACACCTATTCTATCGATAAAGATATTTCTTCCGATGATGACAATATGCAGTTTGAAATTCCCGACAGTAATTATCTACCTGACAGGGATATAATTGACGATGAAAGAAAAGTGATACTTGAAAAAGCCATTGAGCAACTGCCCGCAAGATATAAAAAAGTAATTCTGCTAAGGCATCGTGACGAACTCGAATACGAAGAAATTGCAAAGAAACTGAAACTCCCCATTGGTACCGTGAAGGCACACATATTCAGGGGAAGGGAACTGCTGAATAAGTATCTGAAAAATAAAATCGGAAATTATTAAACATCTTAAGAAGTGAAGAACGAAACCCCTTTAATGAGACAGTACAGGAAAATCAAGGAGCGATATCCCGATATGATTTTGCTTTTCAGGATGGGGGATTTTTTCGAAACGTTTGAAGATGATGCAATCACTACATCCAAAGTCCTTGGAATCACATTAACAAAACGCTCGAATGGTGCGGCTGCAGATACTCCCCTTGCAGGATTTCCACATCACGCACTTGATAATTACCTGCCGAAACTTGTGAAAGCCGGATACAGGGTTGCTGTATGCGAACAGCTGGAAGACCCTAAGTTTGCACGGGGAATAGTAAAGAGGGATGTGATAGAAGTCGTAACTCCCGGAGCAAATTTTTCCGAGAAGCTTCTTAACAATAAATCAAATAACTTCCTGGCGGCATTATATATAAAAGATGATGTGTGCGGATTTTCATTTTGTGATGTATCGACAGGGGAATTTGCAACATCTGAAATTTTTATTAAGACTGTACCCGAACAGCTTGATATAATTCGTCCGATTGAATTGCTCATTCCCAAAGAAAGAAAAGGAAAAGATTTTTAAGCTTCTTAATTATGACCCTGACGACCTGATAGATTCTCAGGAGAAGAAATATGTGTTCACAAAAGTTGACGACTGGGTTTTTAATCTCGATTATGCAAGGGAGGTTCTGACTAACCAGTTCGGAACGCAGTCCCTGAAAGGCTTCGGCATTGATGATATGCGAGAGGGTGTAGTTGCTGCCGGCTGTGTAATGAATTACCTGAATGAAACTCAAAAAAATAATTTATCCCATATTCGCAAGATTTATGTGTATGATTATACGGATTATATAATTCTCGACCCTGCGACAAAAAGAAATCTTGAGATAACATACTCGCTTAGCGAAGGCGGAAGAGAAGGAACGCTTATTTCTATACTCGATAAGACACAAACTTCAATGGGCGGAAGGATGCTGAAAAAATGGGTTTCCCGTCCGTTGAAAAAGAAAGAAAATATTACAAAACGGCTCGATGCAGTAAATGATTTTTATGAAAATAAATCCCAGAGGAAAAAGCTTACAGAAATTCTGAAATCCATCGCAGACCTTGAGAGACTTGCTTTCAAAGACAGCAACAGGAAAAGCCGTCCCGAGGGATATCGTCCAGTTGAAAATATCCCTGATGAACTGTACTGATTTAAAAAAGAGCCTGGAATTATTTGAATCTAAACCTGTAAAAGCTTTAAAAGAAAATATACTTGAAATTCCGGAACTGGTTGAAAGAATTGACAAAGTGGTGAATGACAACTACCTCGCAGGAACAGATTCTTACGGAATCATAAACAAGGGATTTGATGCTGAACTTGATGAAATAAAAAATATTCACATAAACGGAAAAACCTGGATTGATAATTTTCAGTCGAAGGAAAGAAAAAGAACCGGAATAAATTCACTGAAAGTGGATTATAACCGTGTGTTCGGATATTATATAGAGATATCGAAAGCCAACCAGGACAAGGCACCTGCCGATTATACACGCAAGCAGACACTTGTAAATGCTGAGCGGTTCATTACAGACGAGCTGAAGCAGTACGAAGATAAAATACTAAATGCGGAAGAAAAAATAACACTTATTGAGAACAGAATTTTTAATGAACTTCGAACTTTTATACTGGAGTTCACAGACAAGATTCAGAAAAATGCCAATATAATTGCGACGATAGATTCATTGCTCAGTTTTGCAGAAGTTTCGGATATTTACAATTATTCCAAACCGGAAATAAATGACAGCGATGAAATAATAATAAAAGAAGGAAGACATCCTGTAATCGAAAGATTGCTCCCCGTCGGGGAAAAATATATCGCCAACGATACGAAAATTAACACCGAAGAAAATCAGATTCTAATCCTGACCGGTCCGAATATGAGCGGAAAATCAAGTTATCTCAGGCAGGTCGGATTAATAGTATTGCTTGCACAGATAGGATGTTTTGTTCCGGCAAAGAGTGCGAGTATAGGATTAGTTGATAAAATATTTACACGGGTAGGGGCATCTGATAACATCGCAAAGGGAGAAAGCACATTCCTTGTGGAAATGCACGAAGCCGCAAACATATTAAACAACGCAACCACAAAGAGCCTGATACTTCTTGATGAAATCGGAAGAGGAACGAGCACTTATGACGGAATTTCCATTGCCTGGGCAGTGACGGAATATCTCCACGAAAATCCAAACGTAAAAGCAAAGACACTTTTTGCAACGCATTATCACGAGTTGAATTCGCTTGCAGATATGTACGACAGGATAAAAAATTACAGGGTGGAAGTGCGGGAATACAATGACAAAGTTATCTTTCTGAGGAAAATAAACGAAGGCACCGCTGACCACAGCTATGGAATACAGGTGGCGCAGATGGCGGGCTTGCCGGAATCGGTTACCAACCGGGCAAAAGAAATCCTGAAAAGTCTCGAAGACAAAGAATACCGCAGAAAGCATAAAGACGATTTCCAGATAAGCCTTTTCGAAATTGAAAGCAAAACCATTGCTGACGATGAAATAATAAAAAAATTAGAACACACCGACCTGAACAACATCACACCAATAGAAGCTCTGAACCTGTTAATAAGTCTGAAAGATAAGATAAAGTAAAAAACAATTAATAAATAATAATTAGTAATTAATAATTAAAAACAGTAGGACAGACATTCTTGTCTGTCGTATTGATTAAGTAATTTTATAACTATTTTATGTCACAGAGGCGTAATAGTTATAACTATATTGCTTCCATAGTTCTATTTGGTTAATCCTGCAGATGCGGAAATTCAGAAATGATTTTTCTTTTCACTCATTTTAATTACTTCGTTCAAATACAATCATTATTTTCTCGACTCATTTTTGGTAATTTTTAATGGTAATAATTTGATTCGTTATTATATGAGAATAATATCACGTAAGATACTCGTTGAATTTTGGAAAAAACATGCTGACTCCGAGCAGCCGATAAAAATATGGTATCACATAACTAAAAAAGCAAATTGGAGCAATACTGCTCAAATTAAAAATGATTTTAACGATGCTTCAATTATTAATAACCGTCGAATAGTTTTCAATATTAAAGGAAACAAATACAGACTTATTGCGGATGTTGAATTTAAAATAAAAATAATTTTAGTATAATCGGAACGCATTCTGATTACAATAAGCTTAATATTACAAAAATTAATTATGTTAAAACCAATAAAAAAAAACCGGGACTACGAAAAAGCTCTTGAAAGAGTTTACTCTTTAATGCAAAAAGAATTGAAGAAAAATTCTTCGGAATATGCCGAACTTGAAGTTTTGTCTATCTTAATTGAGAAATACGAAGACGAAAAATATCCTGTTGAATCTCCGGACCCTATAGAAGCAATATTATTCCGGATGAAACAAATGAATATGAACAATACAGATTTAGCAAATATCATCGGTTACAAAAGCCGTGTATCGGAAATATTAAAGAGAAAGAGAAAATTAAACCTTAAT
Organism: uncultured Ignavibacteria bacterium; assembly: GCA_963806045.1. Classification (GTDB taxonomy): domain Bacteria; phylum Bacteroidota; class Ignavibacteria; order Tepidaquicellales; family Tepidaquicellaceae; genus DATCHW01. The sequence goes on from CAWDWP010000020.1 coordinate 213,137, forward strand.
ATGATTCGTAGATTAAATTCAAGCCTGAATCTACCTCTTGAGACTTTAATCCACCAATATTGATTGATTAATCATAAATTTACTGTCAGACCGAGAAGCTATGGAAAAAAACAAAATAGTAATTTATAAAGCAAAGGACGGAAAGACAGCTTTGGAAGTAAACCTTACAAATGAAACCATCTGGCTCACACAAAAACAAATGGCAATCTGTTTAAGACACTGATACTATTGGTTTGCATGTTAATAATATATATAGGACAAAAGAGCTTAATCCCGGACTCAACTACCGAGTTATTCTCGGTATTTCTGAACAGTGACAATACAATGTTGTACCGACTACTGACACTTTGCAGCTAAACGATTAGAAAATATACTCATCATTTTCATTCCCCAATTTTCAATGGTGGACCTACGACCTGCATATCATTGTCAGCAAAAATCTTTTTCATTTCTTCCTGAGTTGGCTCGTGGTCCAGGGCTGCTACAGTAACAAAAAAATCTTCCAGTTTTCCTGCGGGCTGCATTGTAACAGTCATTTTACCCGTTTCCGATACTTGTGTCCAGGCGTGTGGAACTTTACGCGGAAGAAAGATGCTGTCACCCTTAGCCAGATTATATTTATCATCACCTACCCGGAAATAATATGCACCTTCCATAACGTAAAATATTTCATCCTGAAAGTGATGGATATGTAATGGAGTTCCCATTCCCGGAGAAAGAGAAGTTTGTTCAAATATTGCCAGATCTCCATCTGTGTCACTTCCTGAAATTTTCACGTCAAGGATATTTGCGTTTACACCTTTTAATTTTATATGCCCATGAATCCGTCCTTCTCCTGCATTAATTTTAAATCCTTTTTCCGGTCTCATAAGAAAGACGGGCTTGATTTTAGCGAGAACTGTCAATGGAATAACAGAAAGTACGGCAAGAATAAATTTTCTTCGTTTCATTTATAGTTTATTATTTGATAATTCTTTTTTCAAAATAGTGTAAGTTGTTAAGTTCCACAATTATCTTAACACACATTGCATGTATTTCGTCGCAATAAAATTCCGGAAATAAATATAATTTTGAAGTGAAGGGGGGGAAAAAGTTGAAAGAATAAAAAGTATTAAAGATTTGAACACTGAATAATAGACGATTATGACTTATTTCCACTGAAAAAAAGATTTTATCCCGTTAATCAATTTTTCTTATCCTGCTTAATCCTGTCATTTTTCTCTATTATATCTTTAACAATAAATCCTTATTTTTCTCAAAATCCCTATTAAAATTGGGGGGTGGTGTGTTATATACAATAAATTACTTAATAAAAATTCTTTAATAATAAAACTTATGATTCCAGATTATCAAAGTATCATGTTGCCTCTTCTCAAAGTCGTGTCAGATAAGCAAGAGCATAAGTTTAGAGATATAGTTGAGATATTGGCAAAACAATTTAATTTATCTGACGAAGATGAAAAGAAGTCTTACCCAGTGGACAACAACAGATATTTGATAATAGGGTTGCCTGGGCAAGGACATATCTAAAAAAGGCAGGTTTATTGGAATCTCCCAAACGGGCTTATGCTATAATAACACAACGTGGATTAGATATTTTGGCTCAAAATCCAAATGAAATTAATGTCAAATTTTTAAAACAATTTCCTGAATTTATTGAATTTCAAACTGCTAAAAAAGAAAATGACAATGGACAGGAAGAGGAAATTATTAATAGAACTCCCGAAGAGAATCTTGAAGTTGCATATGTAAGATTAAGAAAAGAACTTGCAGACGAATTGTTAAATAAAGTGATTTCCTTGCCACCTGCCTTTTTTGAAAAACTTGTAGTTGAATTACTAGTAAAAATGGGGTATGGCGGTTCAATAAAAGATGCTGGGAAAGCAATTGGAAAATCGGGGGATGAAGGAATCGATGGGACAATTAAAGAAGATAAGTTAGGACTTGATATAATTTACATTCAGGCAAAAAGGTGGAACCCTAATGTTGTTGTTAGTAGACCTGAAATTCAAAAATTTGTTGGAGCATTAGCAGGTCAAGGAGCAAAAAAAGGAATATTTATAACGACATCTAGATTTTCAAAAGAAGCCAAAGAATATAATCCGATGAATGAAACAAAAATTGTTTTAATTGATGGAGAAAAACTGGCAAATTATATGATTGACTATAATTTAGGCGTTTCAACAATAAACAATTTCGAAATTAAGAAAATAGATATTGACTACTTTGGTGAAGAATAAATAGCTTTAGTAATTAACTTCGATTTAATTTTCGAATGTGAAACAAAAAATAAAATAATATGGAAACAAACCAATCTTCAGAAAATAAAATGTTAGAGCAATATAAAATACATATTGATTTATATAAGCATTATTTAAAATTATCAATAGAATTCAATATATTCTATTACGCAATAACAGGAGCTATATTATCATTCTATTTTGTACATTATGGGGATAACAATATTATTAAATATTCATTGATATTTCCTATTATTATGGGTTTAATGTTCGGTGTATTCTTCTTTTGGTCCTCTTCTAAAGTTAAATATTCAAGAAAAGAAATAATTTCATTATGTTCAACTCTCGGTTTCGAAACAATTCCCGAAATTAATGTTCTTAATATAATTCTAAAATTATTTGGTAGTTTACTATTCTTTGTCGGGTTATTTCTTATATTGTTATTATTCTTTAATGCAAACAAATGCTGATATTTAGTTTAACAATGTAATCAATTATAATTATAAATCTTTCAATGTATTATGAAATAAGCATTATTATTTAAAAACTTTAAATGATAATTGCATTAAGTGTTGAATTTGAGTTAATTCTTTTAAAGTTCATGTCAATCAAAAATAATTTTGTAGGTTTTTTATGATTTTTGCTTTAGTAGACTGTTTTCAATATTATATGGGAATAGGTTTTTTCCCCAAGAAAATAAAAAAAGAAGGTGGAATTCTAGCATCTCGTAAACTCATTGAAAGACCATATATAATAGAGCCCGGCAGTACTTATTTTCTACATACCAGATATTCATTTTTGAGTTGGTTAATTATGTATTATACTTCTTCTAAATGGAGCCATATTGGGATGAATTTCAGAAAATAATAATACAATTGATGTAACAACATCTGGATGTTCTGAACATCCTATATCAGATTATTTTGATGATAAATCCTATATTGCGATATATTCGATGGTAGATAACGATAATCAAAAAACAAAAGAGGCATTAAATAGTTTACGTTTAAAAAATCTACGGGCCGACCCTATGGTTGGGGTCCAGCATTTTATCTTTTTTAATCATCATATCTGGACGGAAAAAAAGTTACAGAATAAAATATACGTTAGATTTTTTGACCCTTATAATATTGATAAACATTTTATTCCCCGGTTATCTCATAATATTTTGGAGCAGTTTAATTTTCACAATTTTATATATTCTAATTATCATTAGAAATTTTATCAGAGGTCAAATTGAATAAAAAACTCGTCTTTTATTTTTGCGCCAATCGGGAGCTGAAAGTTCTACCGGGAGGATTTCCTCCCGACAATTACCACTGAATTGAAAATCAGCGAAGCTAAACCCTTATTGCATATAGCCTTTGTTGTGCAAAGTTATTTTTCTATTCTAAATACAAGATATTCTGTCGAATCAGGTTTCCCCGGAGATATCATGAGTTCGCTATAGTCATTGCCAAACTCCATAATCGTGGAAACAAAAGTATTGCTATTGCAGATAGGTTTTGCAGATAGTGCATTCTTAATAGTCACCAAACTAATGTGCTCATTATTTAATATTATGTTTTTCATTGATTCAAATCTTTCATCTCGGAAACTTATGGATTCCGGAATTGAGCCATATAATGCTTTTAATTAATTATATTAGCCGGATGGTATGACGTATTTGTAAGTGGTCTGTTTGCATGAAATGTATAATTTTTTGTTGAATCCGGCCAATATTCAGTAACCAAATCAGATGCACATTCCAGCGATATGATATCATGTTTTGAGCCAAGAATATAATTTTGACCTGAAGCATGTTTAATGGTTTTAATAAAATTCACAGCTTCATCAAATGAAGTTTTTTCTAAAACACCCCTTGCGATACAGCAGACAGGCAGTCCATTGAGTGAACTCTTTAAATCAGATAAGGTATTCTCGGTAATCCCTATATTTTTATTTAATCCATTTGCTCCTATATATCCGGCAAAAGTTGTCACTAACTTTCTCGAATCTGTATTTTTATCCTTTATGTCTAATAGAATTTCAAAACCATGATAAAATGGAGTAATGTCAATATTCTGAGCAATATAATTTGAACTTCCGTCTTTCTTATAATTGTTTATCCCGACAGAAGTGCAATGATGCGGTATGTTTATCAATCTTGCATTTGTCCATATCTCATCAATGAGTTGAAATGCAAATATGGTATTAAAATCTATTCCGGAACCGGCGCTAATCCCTTTAATCTCTTCCAGTAAATCCGGTGTCCATTTTTTAATTGCAGGAATATAATCAGTCGAATCGAGAAACATTTTAATAAATTCATCTGCGGGCATTTGATAATTTATTTCAATATCTTTTTTCCAAAGTCCAACAAGTTCAATAATCCTGTTTTTCATAATCTTCCCGTGTTGAAATCCATTTTCATACGGAGTTCCATTTAGATGGAGAATCGGTAAATCAGAATAGGTTGTGTCGGGAATTATATCCCTGCTTAGTTCAGCACTCTTATTCCCGGAAGAAATAAGGAAAAGAGAAACTAAAAGTGTTATAACGAATATTGAAGTAATTCTTTTCACGTGATTTCTGAGTATTATATAGTAATAACTACATTTCCTTTTTTGTGTCCTTTGTCAACATACCTATGAGCCTCTACTATTTGTTCCATAGGGTAGCGTTTGTCTATTACTGATCTTAGCTTTCCTGCCTCGCAGAGTTCTTTGAGAAAGATCAGGTCTTCAACCTTTAACTTAATGTTGCCTGACAAAGCAAGAACGTTTAGATAGATTCCTGACTTCGTCAGGGATTTTTTACGTTTTGAAGATGCAATCTTGCCTACTGCATCAAAAATAACGTCATAAGCATCACCGCTTTGTGTAAAATCTTCTTGCGTGTAATCGATAACCTTATCGGCTCCCAGAGATTTCACCATTTCCAAATTCGCAGTACTGCATACTCCTGTAACTTCTGCCCCAAAGTGCTTGGCAATCTGTACTGCATAAGTACCAACACTACCGGAAGCTCCATAGATTAATACCTTTTGACCCTTCTGAATATTTGCTTTTCTAAGATTAATCAAGGCGGTTAATCCGCCATTAGAAACCGGGGCGGCTTCCTCGTAGGTCATATTGGTTGGTTTTATTGCAAGAATCCCATCTTCAGGCATACAGCAATACTGGGCATACGCGCCAAATTCTAAATTCAGTGGATGCAAAAACGGGATCGCCTATCTTAAACAGCGTAACATCTTTGCCTACTGCTTCAATGTCTCCGGCCAGTTCCATTCCAAGTATTTTTTTTCTTGGTCCCTTGAAACCCAACTATGATTCGCATCAAGGGCTTGAAAAAGAAATCTCTGACGGGTCCTAAACCAGGCTCTAAACGCCGAACCTTAGTATCCCCTATGTGTACTGTTGTAGCATTTACTTTTATCAGTACTTCATTATCTTTAGGAAAAGGTTTTTCCACTTCTTTAATCTGAAGAACCTCCGGTGGTCCGTATTTGGTGCATATAACTGCTTTCATTTTTGTATCTTTTCAGTTTTTTATTTAGTTTGCTCAGTTTTATTAATTCCCAACAAATCGTAAGGTTTTTCACTAAATCTATCATTCATTAAATAGACTGTAAGAAAGACGAATGCTATAAAGGCAAGCAAAACAAGGAATTGACTTTCAGACGTTTTTTGAATATCCTGTTTTTGTTTTACATCACAAACTTCGCCCGGGCAGTATTGTACTTTATCTTTAAAAAAGAGGGGATAAAATTTACATCCTAAACAAATTCCAAAAGCCGATTCAAAGAACAGGAATATAAGGCAAATAAGACAGATAATACCTGTAATCGGGCTAAAGGCATTTACAATAATAAAAAAGACGAACATGGTAGCTGATAATACTACACCAATTATCCAGGCAAACTTTTTTTGGGCAGCTCCGACATATTCAGGTGTTTGATTTCGAACAATCAAACGTGCAAAAATCAGGGTAGGCGAAAATTTAGGATTTATAAAAACCCGTATCATAAAATCCGTAAGGAAAAAGGTTATTACATACTTTATCGGAACAAAGTTCCCTTTAAACAGAATGAACATTAATGAAGTGAAGGTAGCTAAAAACAGGATTCCTGCGGCAGCCCGTATTTCCCGCTCGTTTAAAACCGGGATGTTATATCCTTCCACATCTTCACCGAATTTGATTATTTTTTTCATTATTTCGTCATATATATTTTCATAATAGTAACTATCAGATGTCCGATGTGGTACATAGAATTATTATGAAACCTGTTAACCAGTTGTTCTACTGTTTGAAGCGGTTCCATGGCTAATAAATTTGGATGCGTTACGAAACCAATAAAGAGCATCAGAGGATAAACGATTATTGATAAAGCGAAACTTTTCTTTTTAATATTCTCGATTTTCATGATTTAGTTTTATCACTGTTGTTTTTTATTCTCTAAATAATCTACTGCATACTGAACCCAGTCTTTAACCGATTTATCCAAATAGATATCGGGTTGAATACCGATATTGTCTATTGGGTAATCAGGAAGTCTCATGGATCTCCATGTTGGCATCATTAGTTTATAATTTTTGCATCCAAAATCGAAAAAACTGGCGCTCCCATAGTCCAGTGCACCATAGGTTGGGGTTCCCAGTACTTTTACTTTTTTGCTCTGCTTAGCATCGAGCACAAAAGCCTCTCCGGAACTTGCCGTTCTGCGGTTTACTAGAATAACAACCTGCTTTGGGCTGCGTTCAGCAAGTTTTATTTCGTCTATGTAAATATCGGTAGTATCGGTATTTACGAATTCACCCATTTTCCCTTTAAACATGCTGATCCATTCTCTGGCCTTTTTCTTACCTTCCTCATCATCATACCAGCCTTCTATTCCATCAATTAACGTTTGTGTTACAAGGAATTCCATTCCCAATCCCCTGACATTATTTGTGTGAATGTATGGAAGTAAATCAACATAAGCATCATAAGTACCTCCTAAATTATTTCTTACGTCAATAATTAAATTCTCGCTGCTTTCGATTGCGTTCTTGTTATCTGTTAATAGTTTATTAATACGGTCAACATAATTATGCTCAAAGCTGGAAAGGCAAAGCAGAACCGTTTTTTCTGATAACTTTTTAAAATAACAACCATCAATTTCCTCCATTCTCGATTTGATTTCACTCTCTGACAGGTTCGGCTTTGGGGATTCTTTTATGAATTTGGAATTTTTAAAATATAAAATCCATCCATCAACCAACTCCCACGTTTCTTCAGACAATGAGTGATCCCTCAGATAATAATTTGCCTTTCCGTTTTCAAACAGTGTGAATTTGATTTCATCAGCTTTCCAGAAGCTGGTATCAGCCTCGATAATAAATCCCTGGTATTCATTGTTCAATTTTATTATTCCGACTTTATAGGGACCCGATTTCCAAATCCCCTCCATTGGATCGGTAGTGTTGATTATACGCTTTTGAAACTCTTCCTGACTGATGGCAACTTTGTTATCAGCTTTTTTATTTTTCTCTCCTTCAACTGGATATATACTAATATGCCCGTCTCTGAAAAAATCTTTGTAACTTCTTAATAATTCAATGCAGTTCGATTCTGAAGTACTTCCGGCTTTTGTAATCAAGTTTTCTTTGAAATTATTGTATAATAGTTTATCTTTTGTCTTGTCATTAAACCCGGGATATTCCGTTTCTATTTTTTGTATTATTTGTTTTAATGCCTGCTCACAGTTGCAGTCAGTCTGTGAATAGGATATTGATGTAAAAACTAATATTAATAGTACAAAAGTCGTCACAATTATTTTTCTATCTTTCATAATATATGTTTTGTTAAATGTTGGTTTCCTTTGTTGGTATTTCGTTGTTTATTTTGCATCTTCATTTGTCTTCCAATTTTTATAAATCATTTCAAAACCCGCACATATGCTTTTAAATCCTAATGAGTTATGGGTCTCGTTTTTATAATGTATATAATCCCAATTAATTCCTTCCGGTGCGAATTTCTCAAGCACTTCAATAAAAGGGAATACGCCCATTTCCTTTTCATTTGACAAAGAAATAAAGATTGATTTTTTAATATTCTTATTATTTGTAAGAAATTCGGGCATCTCCTTGACGCAGGATTGATTATCGTACCATAAACTAGGGTCAATGCATATAAATGAATTGAATAATTCAGGTTGATTTTCCAAAGCATAAATTGCAAACAACCCTCCGGCAGAATGTCCAATAATACAACGCTCCGAATTTGCAGGGTAAGTTGAGTCAATTAATGTTACTAATTCTGAACTAATAAAACGAAGGAATTTATCAGCCCCTCCTCCTGTTGGTTGTTCTTTTGAAGGTGTTGGTAAATAATCTTTTTCTCTGTCGCCAGAGACAATACCCACAATTATCGTTCGGGGCATAATTTTCAACATATCCGAATAATAATTCACAATTCCGAATGTTGCAAAAAGATTATTTCCCGGATCCAAAACGTAAACTACAGGAAATTTTTCATCCGGTCTGTCTTTGAAATTATAAGGAGGAATTACAACTATAGTTTTTCTTTCGTTAAGAACTTTTGATTCAAAACTTATTTTTTCCCCAATGACAAAATCACTCTTTTTTTGCTGGGCAAAACAGATGCTGAATTGTATTAAAATTAATAAAACTGAAATCTTCATCTTTGTACTTATCCTCACTTTTCCCGGATTTCTTGTTGACTGTTTGTATGTGTTCATTGTATTATTTTAATTAATTTTAATTGTATGGGTAAATGTCTGGTAGATTATATCTTAATAATATATACGGCATTAATAAATAATTGTTTCCATATTTATTTTTCGCAAATTATTTAATATAGTTCATCACTTTGGTTTCTTTAAAATTTCTATTTGCATTTAATTCATTCGCTGTTAGTACTTACCCTTTCTTTGTATAGATTTATACGTTTAGTCATTGTTGGTATTCAAATCCAGCTTAATTAATTTGGTAATCATATTAGCGCACATATCACTTGTACCTGAAAAATCACGAGAATTAGTGACCACAACATAGGCTCTATCTATCTTTGGCGCCACTACAACAGTGGCATACCAAATTCCGTTGCTGCCATTATGAGTGAGCACTTTCCCTTTAGCCCATTCTAAATCTTCTGTTATACCCCAGCCGCCTGCGTAAAAACCAACCGGTTCAGTTAGCTTTTGCAAATAATTACTATCCAGAATGGAATTTTTCCCGTCTAATTGAAGTGAAATAAATTTAGCCCAGTCTTCTATGGTGCAATGTATCTCACCTGCCGGTCCGATAACCTCTGCATCGTAGGAATTACTCGGCTCCCATTTACCTAACGATTTAGTATGACCCCACGGTTGTCCTAATGATTTGCCCGTATCCGGTTCGCCAAATCCTGCAGAGGACATACCAAGCGGATCAAATAATCGTTGTCTCATTAAGGATTCCCAGCTTAGTCCGGTTATCTTTTCTGCCATGCACGCTGCTATCATATATCCAAAATTGGAATATTTGAACTCCCCCGGTTTTATTGAAGACGGAGTGCCAAGATTATCTTTCAGAATTGCCAGCCGCCTCGCTTTAATCTCAAGTTGATTGTGAGCATCCCAGTCTACAGGGTTTGCCGGTATACCTGCACGATGTGTAAGCAACTGCCAGAGTGTGATATTATTATAATCAGGATGTATGCTTTTCTCAAGTTCCGGAATTACTTCAATCAATTTCATATCCCAACTAAGTTTTCCTTCAGACACAAGTGTTGCAAGCATTGTGCTTGTCATCGCTTTTGTACAGGAACCAAGATGTACCAGATCATTACCGGTTATAGCAATATCAGAGCCAACTTTACGAACTCCTGCTGAACCTATAGCTGATACACCTTCGCCTGAGATAATTGCTGCAATCATTCCGGGTGCTTTCTTATCGGCAACTATTTCCGATAACTCCTGACAAATAGCCTCGGATTTATTCTGATCCCGCTTTGCTTGCGAACAAGCAGATTGAGAAAATATAAAAAGCAAAGTCAGAGCGATAACGACTAAATCTAATAAGACCAAATAACTTTTTACAATTAGCTTCATTTTAATAAATCACTTTATATAGTTCATTACCTTTGTTTCCCTGAATATTCTATTGGAATTCGTTTCATTAGCGGTTAAAGTGTAAATATAAACACCCGATGCTAAATTCAGGTTGTTTGAATTTAATGTAACATTGTACAATCCACTTGTTTGAATAGTATTTACGAGTGATGCGACTTCTTTTCCAAGAATATTATAAATTTTTACACTTACAAAACTATTTCTCAAAACCGAATAACTAATTACTGTACTCGGATTAAATGGATTCGGATAATTCTGGAATAATTTATATTCATTTATAATTTGCCCCTCCAGTTTTCTAATGGAAACCGAATTTTCAATGTTTAATGTAAAATAGCATGAGGCATTAGCATTTGCTGTATCGGTTGCCATTACTTTTAAACTTATTGAACCTGCCGAGGTTGGAACGCCGGAAAATGTTCGTGTGCCGGGATTAAATGTCAGCCATGAAGGCAACGGGTTGTTATCATATAAAGTTGCAGTATAAGTCAATGTATTGTTTCCGTCATCATCAATAAAAGTGCTGTCCGGAAATGTATAATTGTATAAGTGTCCTACGGTATCGGTTTGATTTGGAATTTGATTTTTCAGGTAGGGAATAAAATTAGTGTACCTTAAACTATCTATTATATTATCAACCTTAACCCAATAAGTATAGTATGTACTCATTGGCCAGTTACCGCGCGTGAAGAAAAGATATTTATTGTCTCTTGTTACATACGGGCAGCAATCGTAAATATTCGTATTTATATTTGGTCCGAAAGATTTTGGGTTTGTCCATTTACCATTACTTTTATGATAACTGATACGTAAATCATTCGGCGATGCTAAACGAAAGAATATTATGTATGATTCATCTCTTGCTACAAAGAAATCATTTTCATCAGCATTAGTATTAATGGGAATTCCTAAACTTTGTATTGCGGTATCCGAATTTTGAATAACTAACTTGCAAATGTCAGTATTACCGCCGGGATTCGATGCTACATAATAGTTTTTTAATTGAGTCTCCTGGAAATAATGTGATTGAAAGTTTGATGAAAGCAGCCTTATGGGAGTACTCCATCCAGTACTTGTTCTTGTTGCATAATATGTGCATCCCAGACCATTGACATCCTTCTGCACATACATTATGCTGTCATTAATCGAAAGCCCGGGAGCAACAAAACCTTCAAAAACCACAAATGGTCCCTGCCACATATTGCTGATATACTTGTAGCATTTCACTCTTGATATAGTTATCGGCCAGGTGTTTAATTCACAATAATATATTTCCTTGCCATCGGAACTTAAACTTATTCTTTCAACGGGGCGTAATCCGCTGCTTGATTGTAATTGAAAAATTACCGGAGTTAGACCCGGTTGTGATTGTGCCAGATATAAACTATCCTGAGGAATCGGCTGAGAAAAACCGGAGCTTACTAAAAGCAGAAGAACGATTGCAAAGTAAATTGTTTTCATGATTTTAATTCTTTTTAAATTATTTTATAAAGTTCATTACTTTGGATTCTTCAAAAACTTTACTGGAATTTGATTCTTTTACTTTTATAGAATAAAAATATATACCAGACGATAAATTTAAATTATTCATATCCAGATTAATATCATACATCCCGCGTTTTTGAATGCTATTTACAAGAGTTGTAATTTCTTTTCCGAGAATGTCATATAATTTTAATGCTTACTTGACTATTATTCACTAACGAATAACTGATGACCGTACTTGGATTAAATGGATTCGGATAATTCTGAAATAATTTATACTCATTAATTATTTGTCCCTCCATTTTTCTAATGGAAACCGAATTTTCAATGTTTAACGTAAAATAGCATGAAGCATTAGTATTGGCTGTATCAGTTGCCGTTACTTTTAAACTTAGTGAACCTGCCGAGGTTGGAACGCCGGAAAATGTTCTTGTGCCGGGATTAAATGTCAGCCATGAAGGCAAGGGACTATTATCATATAAAGTTGCAGTATAATTCAATGTATTGTTTCCGTCATCATCAATAAAAGTGCTGTCGGGAAATGAATAATTGAATAAATGTCCTACGGTATCTGTCCGGTTAGGAATTTGATTTTTCAGATATGGGATAAAATTAGTGTTCCTTAAACTATCTATCAGACCATCAATACGCACCCAGCGGATACTGACATCCGAATAATTTGGGTTAGTTCCCGTAGTATAAAACAGGTATTTATTATCCGACGACACAAAGGACCCCCACATTGCAAGTCCGAAGTTTATTGCAGAGCCTAAGTTCTTAGGGTTAGTCCAGCTATTATTTGTTTTATGATAGCTTACAAATAATTTTGATGAATTTCCCGAATATTTGGATATAATCATAAAAGACTCGTCTCTTGAAACAAAGAAATCTAAATTATCCACAGCACTGTTTAATGGCAGCCCTAAACTAACAGCAGTTGTGTCAGTACCATTCATAAACAATCTGCACCAGTCCGAAGCTCCTATACCCGGATTAGAAACTGATGAAATGTAATGATTCCCATTATTTGTAACCTGCAAATAATGTGCTGAGTTTAGGTTATACAAGAATCTTTGCGGATTACTCCAGCCCGTACCGGTTCTATAGGAAAAGAGCGTCTGATAAGGTACTATGTTATTCTGAAAATACATTGTGTCTCCCGTTACAGATAAAGCCGGAGCCAGATAACCATTAAATAGATTAAAAGGACCTGTCCATTTATTTCCCGTATACTTGAAATATTTAATCGTATCACCTGCTGTAGGATAATAACTACGCACTACACTATAATAAATTTCTTTCCCGTCATTGGATATTGCTATCCTTTCCGCAGTAAACGATAACGGACTTACCGGAAGGTTAAATACTTTCGGAGTGATTCCCGGAGGTGTCTGTGCCAGATATAAACTATCTGTCGGAATTGGCTGTCCAAAACACGTGTTTAAAAACAGCGAACAAATAATTGCGGTAATAAATGCTTTCATAATGTTTGTTTTAATTTCGTTAGTAAATTGTTTTGTTTATGTATACGCTTATAAATTTACGATGGACAAAGGTATTCAGCAAAGACGGGTAATAAATCAGTGAAACTGCGAAATGATTAAGTATAAATTCTTTTGCAATCCGAATTAACGTCCGAAATAAGGAATTTCACTTAAAATTATGGGTAGTTCGCTTGAATTGATTATTTTAAAATTATGATATTTAGTAATTTCTTGTAATCATTATAAATGGAAAAAAAGACTTTAATAAAACTTCATATAATATTCTGGATAGTTTTATCATCCATTTCATTATTCGATTCATTTATATATAATATTGATTCATATTCTGCTCATCGGTATATAACACTATCTATTCGTTTACTGTTAAACATCATCACATTTTATTCGTTTTATTTCTTTGTATCAACACGAACATTCAACAAAAAGGGAATAACCTTTCTTGTTCTCTTTGAAATAGCATATCTGATAGTTTTCGGCTTTATATTCACTTTTCTCACATATTTTCCGTTTGCATACATTCAAGTCTCCTTCAAACCCTTTTGAATATACTCTTGCAAACGGAATAAAGAACAGAATATTTGTTATAATTGCTTACATCGCAATATTCTCCATCCTTGGTATCCTTTCAAAGGTTTCTTTGATATGGTACAGAAATCAGATTAAACAAAAGGAGACAGAGAAACAGAATATCTCAAATGAACTTGCAATGCTCAGGGCACAGATAAATCCGCACTTTTTATTCAATACTTTGAATAACATAAAATCCCTGACTAAAAGCCTGCCTTCGAAAGCAATTAACAGCATCGATAAATTAATGAGCATAATGCAATATATGCTGTACGAGTCTTCACAGGAATCCGTTCCGCTTGTAAATGAAATCGGACATATTAATAATTATCTCGACCTGGAGAAAATCAGGTACAGCGACACTGATTTTATAGATTTTAAAATATCAGGTGATTATTCGAAAATACTTATACCGCCATTGATTTTTATGCCATTTATTGAGAATGCTTTCAAACACGGAAACAGACTTTGTCCTGCACCCGGAATTAAAATTGAAATCGACGTATTGAAATCAAACATACTTTTTGAAATAAGTAATTACACTAAAAATAATTTTGAAGCACAAAACAAGAACAGCGGTTTCGGTCTTGTAAACATCAGGCGCAGACTTGATTTACTGTTCGATAATAAATACGAACTGAATATCGCTAATGAAAACAATACTTATTCAGTAAAACTTAAATTAATCATCCAATGAACATAAATTGTATTGCCGTTGACGACGAACCATTGGCACTCGATATAATCAAAGATTACATATCCCAGGTGCCTTTTCTGAAGCTGATGAAAACTTTCAAAGACGGAATCAGCGTGATAGAATACCTGGCATCAAACAATGTTGATTTGATTTTTCTTGATATTGAGATGGGAGGAATATCAGGAACTCAATTGCTAAAAACACTTCAGAAAAAACCAAAAGTGATTATGACAACTGCATACAGAAATTATGCAGTCGATGCATTCGACCTCGATGTAACGGATTATCTTCTTAAACCGTTTTCGTTTGAAAGATTCCTGAAAGCCGTTGATAAAGTTTATACTCTGCAAAATGAAAAGCAGCGGATTCCTGAATCAGGCAGCAGTGATAAAGAATACTTCTTCGTAAAATCCAATTATAAAATGGTAAAGGTAAACTATGACGATATACTGTACATTGAAGGATTGAGTGAATACATTATTATAAAAACGAAGACTGCCAATATAATCACACTGCAGAGTTTTAAAAATATTGAACAAACACTACCGGATTCCAGATTTGTAAGAATACATAAATCATATATGGTTTCACTGAGTAAAATAGAATCTATAGAAGGACAATACGTTAAGATAGCGAATAAAGAATTACCAATAGGCAGCAAATACAAGGATAATTTCTTCAAAATTATTTCCTTAACGGGTAAAAAGACATAAAAGATATCCGATGCAAAGAAAACATACAATACTGATTCATACAATATTCTGGGTTACGATGCTGTTTTTAGTCGGACTCGAGACTATTCCTTCGATGGGTAAAATCACGTATGATATTATAGCAGCTGACTACTTTTTATATGTTATATCCTTCTTCGCACTTTTTTATTCGTTCTATTTCTTCATTAAAAAAGAACATCTGAATAAAAAGGGAATCAGAGCTTTAATCATATTCGGATTATTATTCCTTTTATTCATAAATGTACCGATTGCATACATATACGTTCTTTCCCTTGCTAAAGAAGTTTTCAATTTGAACGGGAATGCATTCCTGATTGAATTCACAAAATACTATATGAGTTTTCTCGAATCGAATTTTCTGTTTGCAATGTCAGGCTCGCTTATGAAGATTGCATTGCTCTGGTACGATAATGTAATGAAGCAAAAAGAAATTGAGAAACAGCTGGTGTTGGGTGAACTTGCATTGCTCAGGTCTCAGATTAATCCTCAATTTCTATTTAATACTTTAACTAATATAAAATCACTGATTGAGTTACAGCCCGAAAAAGCTGTCTACAGCATCGAAAATCTTTCTGAAATAATGAGCTATATGCTTTACGAAACATCAGCCGATAAAGTCCTGCTGGATGATGAGATAAACAATATCAATAATTATTTAAACCTTCAGAGTGTAAGATATAACAAAGATTTTATAAGTTTTAAGGTTACTGGTATGACAAACGGAAAATTTATACCTCCGTTGATATTTATGCCCTTTATAGAAAATTCTATTAAATACGCAGATGGCTCATCTCAAAACCCGGGAATTAAAATCAATCTCGATGTAAGAGAAAATAATTTATCGTTTGAAGTAACAAATGCAGATAAAAGAAAATGCAGACCTTATTAAACCTGAAAATGAATTTAATATAACATCTATAAAACGCCGCCTTGATTTGATATTTGGAAATAATTACAGCCTGGAAATAAAAAACGAAAACGATAAATATCTCATTAAATTGAATATTGAACTTACCGCATAAAATTTATTTCATCACTATGATTTTCCTCGTCGAAATCAAAATCATTTCTACATTCCTGAATACCCTTTTTATTAAATGGAGATTATTAAATAATCATACTATTAATATTTTAATTAATTCTATTTAAAATACACAAATATTAATGTAATTTTATAATACTTAAATCTTCGGGGACTAATAATTAAAGGAGAATATATAATGAAAAAAACTATTTTATTTTTATTTTTAGTAATTGCTGTTTTTACTTCAACAAATTCCTTTAGCAATGATTCCGGAATATCTGCTGTCGGAGGCAGCTGGGTTGTGATGAAAAATGAACATCCTTCCATCCAGATGGTAAGAGAAACTATAGATATTAATGTATTTAAGGATTATTATGATGTTGTTGCAGTCTTCACTTTTAAAAATCATACTGATGCCTGTTCAGTATTTATGGGCTTTCCCGAAACAGGAGGTGGTGACTTAAATTGTAATGCTGATTTATCCTGCTTTCTTATGTTCGAAACCAGTGTCGATGGTATTCCGACAGAAGCTAAAAGGCAGCTTATTAGAAACGATGGAGATGATTATCTGGCTTACTGGATAAAAGAAGTATCTTTCGGAAAAGATGATACTAAAAAAGTAATAGTTCATTACCAATCTCCGCTTGGTTCAGGAGTTTCTGCTTATTATCAGGGGTTGGATAATTTCACACAATATTTATTCAGCGGAGGCAACTGGTTCGGAAAAGTTGAGGAAAGCAAGCTCAATGTTAATTTTAATATTCCGGTAATTGTCAGAGAAAATGACAGAGAAGGAAACATACTGAAACCGGGTATAAAAGAAGAAGCCGGCTCTTATACGTATTATCGCACAAATTGGGAGGCGGAAGAATACTTCTCCTTATGGTTCAGAATAAAAGAATAATCCGGAATTTTAAAAAATTATTCTTTGACCAAGTCCGGTTACAACGGGATATTATATTTACTAATTTTTATATCCCAAATAAAACTCCCACGTTAAACTGAAGTGTTGAAATAGTACGGCTTGTTCCTATCGGATGTTTATCTCCTCCGAAATTTGGGTCCTTATCATCATTCAAATTTAAATATGAATTTGTTCTGTCATTATTAGTATATGATGTAAAACTCTTGCCTATAAGATTAAGCATATTGTACCTTAAACTTATATCCAACGCAACTACTCCGATTTTAAACTCCGTCCCTGCTAATAACCCGAGCCCTATCCTGGACGCAGATGTCATACTATTGTTACTACTGTTTACAAGTGGGGTACCCTGATACTGGGATTCACCGCTGAATGTTGAAAATAGTAATTCAATACTGACATAAGGTTTGATTGGCACTAAGGGAACTCCGAAACTATATTCGGGACCGATACCGATAATTAATGTATTTTGCTTGACGGTAAGATTTGCATTATTAAATCCCGTTATATTTCCATCATTTTTGAACATTGCGTAGTTTATGTCTAATCTGCCTGCAATGACCAATAAATCAGCTTTAAAAGTTGCTCCTAAATTAAATCCCCCTTTTAATCCATATTTAGTCCCGTTATAAAAATCCGTTACTTCTCCTGCGTAATCA
This sequence comes from uncultured Ignavibacteria bacterium, assembly GCA_963806045.1. Lineage (GTDB taxonomy): Bacteria > Bacteroidota > Ignavibacteria > Tepidaquicellales > Tepidaquicellaceae > DATCHW01. The sequence goes on from CAWDWP010000020.1 coordinate 231,068, forward strand.
GACATCGGAAGTGCAAATCCTAATTGAGGTCCAAGCGAAATATGAATCTGAGCCTTTGTGGTCGAAAATGTTATAAATAAAGAAATGATAACAAAAATTGTAAAAAATGACTTTTTCATACTTACTCCTTTTGATTTGAATGGTTTTATAATAAAATAAATTATTTTTAGAAATTAATCTATAAATAAACAAACAATTAAAAAGATTATAAAATTCTAAAAAATTAATAATTTGTATGTTTTTTGAAATGGTTTTATTCTGATTTTTTCAAAAAACGATGTTTTGGGCCCTCCCTTCCCACAGAAAAAAACAAAAGCATAATTGCTTTCACAAGTATTATATCGCCATTTAATATATCATTTGTTTTGTTTCCTCAAGTAACTAAATTCCATATAATAAATAATCCTTCAAAACTAACTCGGGATTATTACATTTTAATTACTAAATGTTTTAATGAATTGGAATGTAAAGATGAAGGCTCATGCTTAGTTATATTCCTTATTTTAATTGGATAACTACAAATTATTTTTTAACTCAAAAAGATTTTCAAAATCTCCTTTTATGAAAACATCGTTAAAACTTTTTATATTTCTGCTTTTATTTCTAATTGTTAATACATCATTTTCCCAGGAATGGGTTCGTTTATTCAATGACCCGGCTGTGAACTTTTATGATGTTCAGAGTAAATTCTATGAATACTGGAAAGGAAAAACTCCTGAAAGAGGACAGGGCTGGATGATATTTAAACGATGGGAAAATTTTATGGAACCAAGGGTATATCCGACCGGTGTACGTCCTGATCCGGCAATAACTTATAAAGAAATAAAAAAGTATAAACAACAGCACAGCGACAATATTAATGACCTGAGTAACTGGGTTTCATTAGGACCGTCAAGCTGGTTATCAATAAGTTATAATCCCGGAATTGGCAGAATAAATTGTATAACTGTCCATCCGACAAACAGCAGTGTGCTTTTCGCAGGTTCGCCTTCGGGGGGTCTTTGGAAATCAACAAATAGCGGGGCTAACTGGTCTACTGCTACTGATAATCTTGAAGTGCTTGGAATCTCGAGTATCGTAATTAATCCTGCTAACCCGAACATTATGTATATTGCAACCGGTGACGGGGACGGTGGTGCCACCTACAGCATTGGAATATTAAAAAGTACAAATGGCGGACTAAACTGGAATACAACAGGATTCAGCTTTGTAGTATCATCGGGAGTAAGAATAAACAAACTCGTGATGAGTCCGGCTAATCCTGATATTTTAATTACTGTTTCCAATCTCGGAATTCACCGTTCAACAAATGGTGGAACTAACTGGACGCAAATTATGGGTGGAAATATAAGAGACATTGAATTTCATCCGTCAAATCCTTCAATAATTTATGCGGTTGGTACGACATTTTATAAATCTACAGATGCAGGTGCAACTTTCAATATATCAGGTACGGGTTTGCCTTCGTCAGGTGTAAACAGATTTGCAATGGGTGTAAGTCAGGCAGGTCCTGATTATGTTTATGTACTTGCAAGCAGTTCTGCTAATTCGGGATTCTATGGATTCTACCGTTCTACTGATGCGGGAAACAATTTTGTTCAAACAATAAATACACCGAATATATTAGGGTACAACTCGGACGGCTCATCCACAGGGGGACAGGGCACTTATGACCTTTGTGTAGCTGTGTCACCGTTAAATGTTAATGAGGTTTATACAGGCGGAATTAATATTTGGAAATCTACTAATGCCGGCAATAATTTTATTTGCAACACTTTCTGGATTTATCCTACTTCAACGTATGGATATGTACATGCTGATGTTCACACAGTAGATTTTTTGGGAAATACTCTTTATGCGGGAACTGATGGAGGCCTTTTCAAATCTTCAAACTTTGGCACAAACTGGACTGATATTTCAGCGGGTATGTCAATGACACAGTTTTACCGTTTCGGTGGAACTCCGCAGAACGCAGATTATTTAATCGGTGGTACACAGGATAACGGAACTAACCTTTACAATGGCGTTTGGACTCACGTGCTTGGTGCAGACGGAATGGAAGCAGCCGTTGACCCTTCAAATCAAAATATTGTTTATGCCTGCAGACAAAACGGTGGATTATGCAGATCATATAATGGGGGAATCAGTTTTGTTTCTATAGTAAGCAATATAACCGGCACCGGTGCATGGGTGACACCATATATATTAGACCCGGTAAATCCTGAAATTTTATATGCAGGGTATCAGGATATCTGGAAATCTACAGACAGAGGAAACTTCTGGACAAAACTGACAAACCTCAATGGTTCGACATTCCGTTCATTGGCAGTTGCTAAATCGAACAATAATTATATTTATGCAGCAACAAGCAACATTATATACAGAACCACAGACGGCGGTGTAAACTGGACAAGTATTACATCAGGACTGCCCGGGTATTCAATAACATACATCGATGTAAACACAACAGACGCGAATAAATTATGGATAACACTTTCCGGATATAATGCGGGATATAAAATTTATTATTCTTCCAATGCAGGAAATAACTGGACTAATATCAGCGGGGGTCTTCCGAATCTGCCGGCTAATTGTGTTGCATATTTACATCCTGACAGACTTTTTATTGGTATGGATGTGGGAGTTTATTACAAGGATAATACAATGAGCGATTGGGCACCGTTTATGCTCAACATGCCAAATGTAGAAATAAGTGAGTTTGAAATATATTTACCAACAAATAAAATACGTGCGGCAACTTATGGAAGGGGTATCTGGGAGTCGGCCATCCCTCCCGTTACAAGTATCAATTCAAATGGGAATAATATTCCTACGAGCTATATTTTATACCAGAATTATCCAAATCCATTCAATCCCGAAACTATTATTGAGTTTGACCTTCCTAAAAAATCAAATGTCACGCTCAAAATCTTTAACATAATAGGACAGGAAATCAGAACGCTTTTACAATCCGATGTATCCGAGGGGCATAAGCTTATTCAATGGAATGGAAAAGATAATAACGGACAAATAGTAAATTCAGGAATATATATTTATGAATTGACAGCCGGAAATTTCAGAGACTCAAAGATAATGGTGATGATTAAATAAAAATGTGAATCAAAAAAAGGCTAATGTGCTCTGTATTTTTATGGGTATAAATCTCCATTGAGATATTTTAATCCTGTATCAACAACAACCGTTACGATTCTCTTTCCTGCTCCGATAATTCTTGCCCTTTGTATTGCCGCCCAAACATTTGCTCCTGATGTAGTTCCTCCGAATATCCCTTCCACTCTTGCCAATTTTCTTGCTGTTTCATAAGCATCTTCATCCGATACAGATATTATTTCATCTGCCAAATCTAATCTGCATATTGAAGGCACAAATCCGGCTCCAATACCTTCCAGTCTATGGGTACCTGATGTATCACCATCTGAAAGTGAACGTACATTAAAAGGCTCAATAGGTATGCATCGGATATTTGGTATCTCCTTTTTAAACACTTCTGCATTCCCTGAAAAACAGCCGCCAGTTCCTACACCCATTATAAATTCATCAATGTTTTTTCCAAGAACATCAATAATCTCTCTTGCCATATTATGATATGCATTCCTGTTGTCAACATTGTTAAACTGGTCAGTCCAAAAAGTATTGGGTTGTCTACTTAATTCTTTCGCCCGTGCAACCATCGAGTCAATAAGTTTTGCTGTTATTTTACCATTATCACTTGGAAATATCTCCAGTTCAGCTCCGAAAGCCTTCATTGTTTGAAGTTTTTCTTTTGCAAACGCATCTGAGGAAACAAAGAATGCACGGTAACCTTTTGTTGCACATACCATCGCTAAAGAGCTTCCTGTACTTCCACCTGTATAATCCATTACTGTACCGCCGGATTTTATTTCACCTCTTCTTTCGGCTCCTTCCACCATCGAAAGCGCCATCCTGTCTTTCATACTACCTGTAGGATTTGCCCCTTCATACTTTACGTATATTTCCGCACAACCCGGTTCGGATAATCTTTCTAATTTTATCAATGGAGTATTGCCAATTGCTCTCATACATTATTAATTTTAATTAACACAACATCTACTATTTGTTTCAAATCTACAAATATTCGCAAATATCTGCAATTCCGTTGATGGATTCTTTTAGATTGCAGGAATAGTCAAATTTAAAAATCTTCTCTCTGATTCTCGTTTGGCTGCTGCTCTCTTTGTCTTCTTTGCTGACGATTTGGTTCAGAGCCCAACCTGATAGCGAGTGTCAGATAAGCTACTCTTGAATCCCTTTTTCTATTAAAATTAAGGTTATAGTTACTTCCGTTTGATACCAAGGAAAATTTCATAGCGTTGAAGGGGTCTGATACACGAAATGTCAGACTTGCTAGTTTATTAAAGAAATCTTTTTTTATTGCTACATCAAGCATCTGCAGCGGATTCATAGAGCCCTGCGCCTGAACCATTTTACCCATATAGAAGTAAGAAATCTGAAGGTCAAATAAATTTTTGAAGTTAAAACTATTCATCATTTTTCCCGACCAGGCATCACCTGAATTTTCGAGAACTCCCTGAGATGAGTTTCCACTTACCGTTGTTTTTGAATAGCTAATGCTTCCATTTAGCATCCACCATTTTGTTATACTCCCGCCAAGAATGAATTCCAGACCATAAGAGGATGAATTGGAAATGTTATCAAATGAAGTTATAGATGTTGTACTGTCAATAATTGTAAATACCCTGTTAATGACATCATTTATTCTTCTGTAAAAAACCGTTCCTGTTGCCAATAAATTCGGGAAATATTTATTATAACTTAATTCGAAAGCATTTATGTATTCAGGTTTAAGGTTTGGATTTCCTTTTCTGAGATTCTGTGGGTCGCTGTAATCAGTAAAAGGATTTAACTGAAATATATTCGGTCTGTTGATTCTTCTTGAATAGCTTGCCTGAATTTCGTTTGTCGGCGTAATAGATTTCAACAGGTAAACACTCGGGAAAAAACTAAAATAATTATTCTCGTAATTCTGGTTCTGTGTTATCTGTGTAGATTTTGTGAGTGCTTCTTCAAGGCGCAGTCCAACCTGATATCCCAAACCAAAAATTTTATTTGCATAATTGGAATATGCGGAAAAAATCTTATCCTGATAATCAAAATTATTGCTTGTAAGCGAATTGTATATCCAGTTTTGTGAAATTGTATTAAAATAATTTGAGTTGTAATCAGAACTCATATTCCTGAATGCTGCTTTAATGCCGGCTTCAAATTTCTGACTGCCGGGAGAGCCTGTTGATGAATTATTTTCCATTGGATTAAATCCCCTTCCCATCTGCGGCGGTCCGGTATTTCCCATTGGATTGAAATTACCCATTGGATTATAATCGCCAAGAGGCTTTGTATAATCGGATTGAAAGGTCAGAAAACTCATATCTGATGTAGTGCTGTCATTTTGATATAACTGAATGAATCCGTTATTATAATCGGTTTGAAGAATGCTATTAGGATTTTTATCGTGATTTTTTGAGAAAGAGAATGAAGAATTAAGTTCTTCTTTAGGTCTGTCGAATTTATGCTTATGTGATGCGTTTATATCTATACTATAGCTTTTTCCATCCCTTATTGCTTCCTTATTATATACTAAGGTGCTAATGCCTGAAGGATTAATGTTTTCGTTAAAAGATTTATCAAGACTATATCTGTCTCTCATATTGAAATTAGTTGATAACGAGAAAATATTAATCTTAGACGGCTCATAATCAATTCCAAATGAACCAAAATGAGATTCCATTTTATCTCTGGAATTTGAATTCTGATTATATGTGAATGTAGAATCAAGAATAATAGTTTCTCTGTTCAAATTTCCTGTTCCGAGCATATTATTAAGCCTGTAATTATAACTGCCATTGAAAATGAACTTATTCTTTCGGGCACTGAAGTTAAAAGATGAACTGTATTTATCTTTTGTTCCAGCATTCAGGTTAAGTCCGACATTATAACCGTCATCCTGTTTACGTTTTAGTATAATATTTATTATACCTGAAGTACCTTCAGGGTCATATTTGGAAGAAGGATTATTTATTATTTCAACAGATTCAATTAAATTTGAAGGCATCTGATCAAGTATAGTTCCCGGATCATTGCTAAGCATAGCCGAGGGCATTCCGTTAATCTGAATTTTCACATTACTGCTTCCCCGCAAATATACTTTATTATCCGAGTCAACTGTTACCGAAGGAATATTTTTAAGTGCATCAATTACAGTTCCGCCTGTGTTGACAATACTTTTCTCAACGTTATATACTTTTTTGTCAATTTGATTTTCCATAAACGGTTTTTCATCCTGTACTTCAATTTCTTCGGTGGTATAACCGGCGATTAAAAAAATAGTATCAATAGCAACTTCAGGATTTTTAGGAATAACCGCTATTTTCCTTTTTACAAAATTCTTATAGCCGATATATTCAACTCTGAGTTTAAATTTTCCGTAAGGCACTTCAACGGCGAAAGCACCGCTTTTATCTGTTTGAGAACCATTTGCCAGAGATGTATCAACTTCCCAAAATACCTTTACCGTAGCTTCATTCAGAGGTAAGCCCGAATCATTATCGTAAACGAGACCTTTAATAAGACCTTTTTTAGATGTTTTTTTATTACTGTCATCCTGAGCGAAAGAAGAAGAAATCAAAAAAAATGAAATAACAATTAACAGAAAATACTTAACATTCATATAAAAATATTCTTTGAAATTTTATTTTTTAAATTTTTATTTTAAACTGCAAACATCAATTGTCCCTGTTGCCAGGTTTAAAACGGGCTCTTTGTTTTTCCCTGTAATCTGTATATTTGGGTATCTGCTCATCCGTTAATACCATTTTTATATCGCTGTCCCTTTCATCCATAATTGCTTTCATCTGAGAAAAGTCCGGAGGGTCGCTTTGAAAAAGGCTTTGCATTTTAGCATAAGAATTCAAAAGGATTTTTTCTATAAATGGAATCTGGTCTTCGGTAAGCGTCAATTCGGTTTTGAGAGCTTCCAGGTCCTTTTTTGTCATTTCTTCGGCAGAAGGCATTTTTTTATTAGGGTCTCTCTTTTTATCATTCTGACCATAAATTAAACCGGATAAAAGAACACAAAAAGCAACTATTAAAATTAATTTGGTTTTCACTTTTATAATGATTTTTAATTAATAAAATATTTCTGGTGAATAATATAATATTTAATATTAAAGAATAAAACTCATGTTTATTCTATTTATTACATAAAATTCTAAATTGGGAAAATCCATAATATTAAATACTTATTTGATTAGACGATAAAATTCCTGAATCCTTGCACTAAAATGATATAAAAAGGGGGAAATTAACTTTGTGAGTATTAAAATATATCCAATATTAATAAATCCGGTTTAATGGAATTATCACAATACAGTAAATGTTTTAATTAACAGTAGAATAATGAAAAAATTACTTGTATTAATATTAATTGTTTCTTCACTTTTATATCTGAAATATGTTATATCCTCATCAATTAACGAAGAAGACAAAAACGACAATGAAACTCTGATAAATGTCACAACATCTGAAGGTGCTTTAATCACGTGCGGTGTCGAAAGGTGGGCAGTAAAAACACTAATCGATCCTGATACAACACAAATCAATTTTAATGATGTAATTCCTAGCACAATTCAATATCAGCGTTCTCTTGCCGCTCCCCCCTCTCTTCCAAATACAAGACTTCCGCAAGAAGATACTGTGTTTTCAATCGATTGCATAATGTATAAATACAAACTCGAATCGGATAACGATGTTCATATTGTTATACACGCAATAGGTGATGCAAGCCAGACAATGGTAGCGGAAATTGTAAATGCTCAATGTCCCGGAATAATAAATACAAGCAGATATACTCAATTAAACAATCTTAGAACTTCGTTTGATAATACATATCATCCTACTACGAGTTTTACAACTACAAATGTAAGAATAAGAATAACGGGTGTGGGATTTTTTGATTTTCTTCACGGACAAACGGGAATTCCGCCGAACGGCAGAGAAATCCACCCGGTACTTTCTTTTTCATTAATCACAAATATAAATTCAATTTCTAATGAAGTACCTTCTGATTATAAATTATACCAGAATTACCCAAATCCCTTTAATCCAACTACAAATATTAAATTCGATTTGCCCGAAAATTCTTTTGCTAAGATAAAAATATTTAATATACTTGGAAATGAAATAGCAACGCTTGTGAATGAGCAACTGGAGCCGGGTTCATATTCGGTTGACTGGAATGCATCTGAATATCCAAGCGGAGTATATTTCTATCGAATTGAAATGAATCAGTTTACAGATGTAAAACGAATGTTGATGATAAAGTAACGAAAGTTACTTAATCAGAAATCCTACTCTATTTGTGGAGGACTGATGATAAATTAAATTATATCTTATCTTCAGTTTACAAATACCACTTTTTTATTTTATCGAAAAATTTCTCCCCTTATAAAGCTCCACTTATTTAACATATAATCAATATGTTGGACATTGAATTATTCATTTATTTTAATTTCCAAACTTTCTAACTTTAACTAAACAAATAATTCACCTGTCACACGTAAGAAATTTTTACGTACTTTTTGCAAACAAATTTAAGGAGATTTAGAATGACAAAAGCAAAATGTTTTTTATTCTCACTTTTATGTATCGTTTTATTTTTGATTACAACAAATAAAAAATCATTCCCGCAAGTAACAGATATAGAAGGTAACAATTACAAAACCGTAGCTATAGGAAATCAGGTTTGGATTGCGGAAAACCTGAATGTGAGCAAATATAGAAATGGTGAAGTTATACCGCAGGTACAGAATAATGACGAATGGATAAAACTCACAACAGGCGCCTGGTGCTATTATGAGAATAAAACGGAGAACGGTGTTGTATACGGAAAGCTGTATAACTGGTATGCCGTAACAGATCCGCGTGGACTGGCTCCTGAAGGCTGGCATATTCCGGATTCTATAGAATGGAAAATCGTTGAGATTTTTCTCGGAGAAGATTTTGCGGGAAAAAAAATGAAAAGCATTAAAGGCTGGGAAGAAGATGAAGGTATTACAGGTAATACAAATGAATCAGGATTTAACGGACTGCCGGGAGGACATCGCGACGGTTGGAAAGAAGCAAGTAAAAAAGGAGAATTTTACAATCTGGAAGCAAGTGGTGCCTGGTGGTCAACCTCAATGCTTAATACGAAGATAATCTGGGGCGTGAATCTTGGTGCTTATGCCGATGACATTTCCTATTGGAAACATTACAAGACAGGCGGTTTATCAGTACGGTGCATAAAGGATTAATTTATTTTATTAATTATAACATTCGTAATAAATCCTTATTTTCATTAAAATCCTTTTTATATGCCTTTAAGCTGGAACGATATAAAAAATCGTACTATTAAATCTTAAAATATGAAAACTTATTTACTTCTTTCTTTAGTTATTTTGTTTTGCTTGAATCCATTAAAATTTATTGATAACGTCGAGGCCCAAAATTACAATCATTTTAATGACACCTGTTCTTATGTCGATTACGGAACGAAAAATATTAATATCTGGACTTCAATGACAGAAATATTTAAAAAATATGGGGAAATAGAGTCTAACTGTGATTATGGACACGGAAGAGGATATGCTTATTTCGATCCTGAATTAAAAGTGTTCCTGATATTCGGATATATGGACGGCGGTGCAGAGCAGATTGTAATTGCAAAAGAGAGCGCTGTGAGCATAGTTAATAAAAGCAATTATAATTTATCTTCTGATGATATAACTTCAAAAAAAGGAGTAAAACTTGGAATGCAAAAAGATGAAGTTCGGTCAATTCTGGGTGAACCTTATGTTGAAACAGATAAAACTCTGGAATATAGTGCGACAGATATAAATTGCATTATCGATTACAAAAGTGAATATATTCTTATATATGATGGAATATATACATTTGAAAACGGTGAATTAGTGATGATAGATCTGGCTAATTCTGATTAATCGGTTGATTGAGCTGTAGTTCAATTATTTTTATGAACTGCTTCTTCCCCTTTCAAATCAGGTTTAAAATATACCAGCATTATTACTCTTGCCTTATCTCTTAACAGTGGCGGTACTGACATCATAGCTTCCTCGTGGCTTTCAGCTTCAACAATCTTATAGGCATTATGGTCGTTATCCTTACAGCCCCATTCAAAATGGGTAATGTATCCTGCGTGAAATTCAGCAAAATATTTTACAGCCTGCCGGCAATCTGCAGCAGTGTGTCCTGAAATTACCATATATCGGTTCATAATTTTATATTTTAATTTTTATTTTAGTTTTCGTTTAAATATTTCCTAACAAACCGTATAGCCATTGCACCTTCTCCAACAGCGGACGAGATGCCCTTCATTGACCCAAATCGAACATCACCGGAAGCAAATATTCCGGGTACACTTGTTTCAGGCATATACGGCTCTCTTGCAAGTTTCCAAATAGTATTATAGGATTTCTCTTTCATTAATTCGCTTCCGGTTATTATAAATCCGTGTTCATCTTTAAGAACAAGGTCATTCAGCCAGGCAGTGCCCGGTTTGGCACCGATATAAATGAAAAGAGCTTTTGCAGAAACTGTATTTTCTTCGCCTGTTTTCGAATTTTTTAATGTGATTTTTTCTAATACACCATTTCCTGATGCGCTTATTACTTCTACATAAGGAAGCTCTTTAATGTTCGGTGTTTTCCTGATATTTTCAACAAGGTAGTTTGCTGCAGTATTTTTAATTGAATCCCGCCTGAAGAGCATATTTACCTCTTTGGCAAACTTACTGATATGCAGCGCTGCCTGGCAAGCTGAATTTCCCGCGCCAACAATGTAAACAACTTCACCTTTACAAGCATGCGCCTCCACTGAAGCTGAGCCAAAATAAACTCCGGCACCGGTAAAGCTGTCAAGTCCCGGAATTTCTAGCTTGGTGTATTCCACTCCGGTTGCAATTACAATAGTTTTACTATGTACTTCTGAACCATCTGCCATTTCAACAATCTTATAACCATCTTGCAAGTGGATATTTTTAATAGCCTTGGGGGTAAGAATTTCAGTGCCGAAAGCGAAGTGTTTGTGCAATCGCTCTTTGAGTGAGTTCTGCACCTGAAAGCCCTTTCGGAAAACCGAGATAATTTTCAATCCTTGCGCTGCTGCTTGCCTGTCCGCCGGGGTTTATCTTTTCAATCAATAGAGTTTTAAGTCCTTCGCATGAACCATATACAGAAGCAGCTAATCCGGCCGGACCGGCACCGATGATTAGTACATCATACATTGTTTCGGTTGCAGTTTGCTGAAGACCTATGCGTGCAGCAAGTTCGGGCAATGAAGGGTCTGTCATAAATGAACCGTCTTTCATTACAACTAAAGGCAAATCTACCCGGGTTACATTAGCACTACGAAGATATTCTTCTGCTTCCTCATTGCTTTCAATATCCATCCATATAATACGGAATTAAATTCCCCGAAAGAAATTCTTTAAGAATATGGGATTTTGGCGACCATTGGAAACCGATTATGCGGATTCCTTCGTGGTCTGGTTTGTAAAGTGCCTGCCATTCGTCCAGCAAATCATTTACTACAGGATACAATTTTTCCTCCGGCGGATTCCAGGGCTTGAGCAAATAATAATCAAGCTTTATATCATTGATAGCCCTGATGGCTGCTTCAATGTCAGAATATGCTGTAAGTAAAATTAATTTTGCATCCGGGTATATCTCTTTTGTTTTTTCCAGAAAAGCGACGCCTTCCATTTCAGGCATACGCTGGTCGGAGATAAATAAAGCGACTGTTTCATTTTTTAGTTTCAATTCTCTGACAAGCTCAAGAGCTTCAACGGCTGAATCGGTTGCACTAACACGGTATGCATCACGGTATTCATTCCGGATGTCACGCTGAATGGCGCGCAGCACATGTTCATCGTCATCTACTATAATGATAAATGGAAGTTTCATTTGCCGGTTTTTATTATTTCAGAAACAGGAATGCAAATGGTAAACTCAGTTCTGCCCGGTTTGGAATTTACTTTTATCTCTCCGTTATGATGTTTTATAATTCTGTTCACAAGGTCTAAACCAATGCCTGTTCCTTCGCCGACTTTCTTCGTTGTAAAAAACGGGTCAAATATCCGGGAAAGAATTTCCGGAGGAATACCGGTTCCGTTATCAATAATTTTTACATTCACGTCTTTTATTATCGCAGGTCGTTTCAATTATGAGTTCACCATTTTTTGGAAGAGCATAGATAGCATTATCAATAATATTTGTCCAAACCTGGTTCAACTCTCCAACATAAGCATTCACATCTGCGAGATTTTCGCAAAATATTTTATTTACCTTAATATTCTTATCGCGCAGTTTGTATCCCATTAATGTCAGAGTGTTTTCAATGTCCTGGTGAATGTTGGTCGGCTGTAATTCATTTGTCCGGTCCATATGCACATGGCTTTTGATTGCATTAACTAAATTTGATATTCGCATTGAAGCTTCTTCCAAATCTTTAATGGCTTTTTGAGAACTCAATAAATTTTCAAGCCAGTGTAATACGGGAATAAGTGCTTCATTGCCGACTTCGTTCCGTATTTTTTCAAAAACTTCTACCGTAATTCCTGCATCGACAAATGTTTCTATTGCCAGGTTATTTCCGGTAAACCCTTTCTGTACAACCCAATCTTGTATATCATCTTCTTTTTGCACCCGTTGAAGCGGGCTAAGCTTTTTTTCCTCTGCTAATTCTTTTTCTTCAACCAAAACGCGTACGTTTTGAATATGTTCTGAACTTATTTTATATTGCAAGAGTTTTTCTGTAAGTCCATAGTTTTCATTTAACCGCTTGGATAGCTCGGAAGATATTCTGTTGATTGCTGAAGCAGGATTATTCATTTCATGCGCAATTCCCGCAGCAAGTTTTCCTAATGCACTCACTTTTTCATGCTGGAGTTGTGTGGTCGCAAATGTTCTTGCTCTTTCAGTCATATAACCGATGAGCCGTTGAATAAGAGCAGGATTCAGCTGCTCCAATTCCTGAAAATATTTTTTGTGAAGCGAATATCTTTTAACTTTACCTACAGCATAAGCATACCCGGGAGAATCTTTCATTCTCGAATAAGGGAGCAATCCTCCAACACCGCCTGTAACAGAATCATTCTGGAAATTATAATAATGAACCTGCTGCCCGTTAATATCCATAAAGAAGTCGAATCTGCCATCCACGATAAACCACATTACATCTGCCGGGTCACCCTTTTTTATCATCATCTCACCATCCTCGTATTCATGATATTCCACACGCTCTGATAACCATTGCAGATGTTCATCCGGTAAGTCGCTAAGGGCTATAATTTTTTTTAATTCTTTGATACGATCTGACACAGATATCAATATATTGTTTTCCAAATTGAAATTTTTACGTTTGTTATTATTTTAATTTATTTTAATAACAAAATTAAATAATTGTAAGTTCAACGAAATAGGACTATTTAAAATGATAAAAATTATTGCAAAGAAGTCTAGTTAAAGTTGCAGAAGTTAATAAAAGCTGACATCCTCAGGAAGAAATGTCATTATATTCTTTTATTTTAAAGATTTGATATAATTTTTTAGATGCTATCTTTTCAGTTTATTTGTCGTCTTTGATTTTTTGAATGTAAAAATCCATTTCAAGCATCCTGACCTTCGATTTTACTCCATTTTTTTCAACAAAATCATATTTATACATATTTTCACCTTTTGGAGAATAATAACTGATTTCATCAGTTGTATTATCCGGAATAAATTTAATCTCATTTTCAGATGTAATATCCCACGTACCTTTTGAAACTCCTTTCATCGGGTCAGACTGTGAGGAATCAATTCCCCATATATATGTAAAGTCCGGATTGAGCGACACATAAGTAGGAGTAGTAGGCTTATTCCCCGCTTTAACAATCGCTTTCCACATCCCGGCATACCCGGATTTGTCCTGAGCAAAAGAAAATGAAGCAATAAGAAATAACACTAAAATAAAAAATGTTTTTTTCATCTTAATTTTCCCGAATTAATTTATAAATTGTTTTTTAATTATTGTTGTTTTTGAATTAAACCAATCCTGTTCGAGATATAAACCGGATTTTTTCGCAGTAAATTTCAACAGCTTATAATTTTATAGTATAGTTTAACATACACTAAAGAACATCATTTCAATATTTAACAATTATATTGTTAAAAATATCCATTATTATCAATCATTATTTTTTAACGCGTATTAGCTGTTTTCTGTTGAGTTTTCCAAACTCTTTTTTACGGGTATTAATTAATTTATACTATGAAATTTGTAAATTTTATAATTTGAACAATGAAAAAGTTCCGTTCATACTTTATAGTTACTATAATATTAATTTTGTTCTTACTGAATTTTTCATTTGAGCCAAGGGGTTATTATAATGTCAGACAATTAAGCGAAATTAATTCTGAAAATAATCCGGATGCATATCCGTGGATATCCTCAGATGGTCTGAGAATGTATTATACAAAGGGAAAAAGGACTAAAAAATCTTCAAACGAGAAAATTTTCTATACAGAGAGGCAAAGTATCGGCGATAGTTTTGGAGCAGCCGAAGATGATAAAACTCTGGAAAGATGAAAGCAATATTGTAAGCTGCTGGCTTTCAGTAGATGAACTGAAAATTTACTATAAATTTCTCGGAATAGAGAAAAAGATTTTCAGAGCATCCAGAAATTCAAGGGAAGAATTATTCGATTCTGTAAAAGCAATCAACCTGAATGGAGATTACGATGGTACCAATATAGGTCCGAGCCTGACACCTGATAAAAAGGAACTCTATATCTACAATTATGTTCCTGATGAAAAATCTGCATCAATTTTGATATTCAAATATGAAGAAGAGTTCAGTTATAATTTAGATTCAAAGCTTCCTGTGCCGCCGGGATATTTAGTCTCCCCCGGACAACTCTCAAAAGACGGCTTAAAATATTACCTCTCTATGGAGAAAGACAGCGTGAATAAATTTTATTACTTCAAAAGAAATTCGCTAAATGAGAAATTTTCGAAACTCTATAAAGTCGGTGGTGAAATTAACAATTACATATTGGCGCAGGTATCATTAACGTCAGACGAAAACATCTTAATCTTTTCCTATAGTGAGACAAAAAAGTGGAGTAATAATGAACTTTACGTCGCATTTAAAAGAGGCGATGATGAAGAACCGGTAGAATTTTAATTTTTGAATTACAATGGTTCCATTCGCGTTTAATATTCCATAAAATATTTTTTAAAATACCGAATATTTGCAGTTTTGCAACGTCGAATTCCTGCGTGTTTCTTTTTCGCGAAGTCCTTTCCTCTTCCGGTCAGGCTTCAAACCGTCTTTTCTTAATTCACGGAATATTTTATTTTCCGGTTATTTTTTTACTGAACTTAAATTCTATACCGGGTGTTGTAATTTATAATGTTAGGATTGCCTAATTTTAAAAATAAAAATACCTAATTTATGAGAAGCGCTGTAGAAGATTATATTAAATATATTTACACCTTGCAGTCATCGAAAGTCAAGATAGGTACAAGAAATTTAGCCGAACTTATGTATATCTCCATGCCTTCAGTAAGTGAAATGATAAAAAAGCTCACTGCTGAGTGTTACATTACAAGTAAACCTTACCATGGCTTTAAACTGACGGCAAAGGGTGAAAAAATTGCTTTAACACAGATAAGAAAACACAGGATTTTAGAGCACTTTATGATAAATACCCTGGATTACGGATGGGAAGAGGTGCATCAGGAAGCCGAGAAACTCGAGCATTCTGTAACAGAAAAATTTATAAACCGGCTGGAATATTTTTTAGGCTTTCCAAAATTCGACCCGCACGGACAACCTATTCCCGATAAGAACGGAAAAATCCGGAGTTTAAATTCCCTTCCGCTTTCAGAGGCGGGAACAGGTAACTTTTATTTTGTCTCCGCTGTAAATGACAGGTCTAAAGAAATATTAAAATACCTCAAAGAAATCGGTATCAAAATAAATTCTAAAATAAGAATTACCGATATACTATCTTTTGACGGTTCCGTAATAATATATTTCAAAAGGAAAAAATATCTTTTAAGCAAAAAAATAGCAGACAGCATTTTTGTAACGGAAAACATCACTAATTAAATGATTCTTATATGAAAAGCATTTTTTAATAAAGTATAAATTATGAATAAATTTTCAGGATGGAGAAAAGTTAATACATCGAATTCACTGCCGGAGGTTTTTGCTTCTGTGGAAATTCCGAAAAATGTTGGATTTTTTAGAAAGTTATTGGCATTTTCAGGACCCGGAGCATTGGTTGCTGTCGGTTATATGGACCCGGGAAACTGGGCAACAGACCTAGCCGGGGGAGCTAAATTTGGCTACACTCTGATATTCGTAATTTTTTTATCAAATCTGTTTGCAATGCTTCTTCAGCATTTGTCACTGAAACTCGGAATTGTTACCGGCAGGGACCTTGCCCAGGCGTGCAGGGACAATTATTCGCAATCTGTTTCTATTGTTCTTTGGGTCCTCGCTGAAATTGCGATTGCGGCCTGCGATCTTGCAGAAGTGATTGGATCAGCGATTGCTCTCAACTTATTATTTAATATTCCTCTTGCAATAGGGGTTTTAATTACGAGTGCCGATGTTTTGTTGATTTTATTTTTTCAGCATAAAGGTTTCAGGTATATTGAATCAATCGTTGTAAGTCTCATCATTATAATTTTATTCTGTTTTGGCTATGAGATGATATTGTCACAGCCTGCAATTTCTGAAATTCTTTCCGGGTTCATACCTTCTCCTGAAATAATCTCCAATCCTGCAATGCTTTATATCGCAATCGGAATTCTCGGAGCTACCGTAATGCCGCATAATTTATATTTACATTCAAGCATCGTACAGACAAGGAACTTTGGAAAATCCGGGCCGGAAAAGAAAGAAGCGGTGAAATTTGCCACTATAGATTCTAATTTTGCACTTTTTCTCGCTTTTTTTATAAATGCAGCAATATTAATAGTATCTTCATCGGTTTTCCACAAATCAGGATATGAAGACGTCGCTGATATTAACGATGCATATAAACTTCTTACACCGATTTTGGGTGCCACATTCGCAAGCACTATTTTTGCACTGGCTTTGCTTGCCTCGGGACAGAACTCAACACTAACCGGAACGATGGCGGGACAAATTATTATGGAAGGGTTTCTGAATATTCGCCTAAAACCATGGATTCGCCGGCTTGTTACAAGATTAATAGCCATAATCCCCGCTTTTTTTGTAACCCTGATTTCGGGGGAAAGCGGAACCGCAAAACTGCTTATATTAAGCCAGGTAATTTTATCGCTACAGCTAAGTTTCGCAGTATTTCCGCTCGTTATGTTTACGAGTGATAAATTTAAAATGGGGAATTTTGTAAACAGGAGATGGCTTGTTATAGCATCGTACTCGATTGCAATTGTAATTTTCGTTTTCAATGCATATTTGTTATTCGAAACATTTAAGGAATGGTTTAGCTGAAAGTAGTTCTTTGAATTATAATAGTTCCATTGGCGTTTAATATTCCATAAAATATTTTTTAAAATACCGAATGTTTGTAGCGGAAATATAAAATATTTTTATTATGTTCTGACAAAGGGTAAAAAGTTTATAGAGAAAAGTTCTCAGAAAAAGCAATCGAATTTACTATATGATATGATAAATTTACATTCCTATTTGAAAAATACAATAAAAAATAATTTAATAAGACAATGAGTGACCTGCAATCAAAGCTTGACCAGATTAAATCAAAAGAGTCTTTCCTTGAAAGAATTAAAAGACACATTCCGGGATATGACGGATATCTCAACAAAGATAACTCCCGCGAACTTGATACAATATTAAGAAACCAGCTGGCAACCGGTCTGGAACAGAACAAAACAAAAATAAAAAACGCAACCCAGAGCTTAACCCGCAATGGGAGGCTATTTGAAGCCGGTGACATAGATAAGATTGACAAGAAAAATGAGAACGTAATTGCTAAATTACGCTCGGCGGCAAGAGGTTACAGCGGAGCATTTGATGTCGTAAAAATACAGGAAGATAAACTGAACATGGTTTACGATTTTGATTCCGCACTATTTGGTTTCAACGAAAACCTGGACACTTACTTTTCCGAACTGGAGAATAATTGCGACGGGAATCTTGATATAAAAGAATCGGTAAAGAAAATCTCGGCTGCTTTAGATGAACTGCTGAAAAAATTTGATGAGAGAGAGACTTTATTAAGAAGTTTTTCATAATGGAAAGATATAAAAGTTAAAACCCTCCAAAGAAACGGAGGGCAGGCGTAAAATAAAAAAGTATTTTAAATTTTTAATTTCAAATTTTAAATTTTTATTATGGCATTAATAGATGTTATTCAATTCTTCGATGAGACCGGAAAAGAAATGGTTCATCGTGAACCGCAAGGCGGTTCGGATTCATACCGGTTAGGTACACAACTTATTGTTCAGGATTCACAATCCGCTGCTTTCTACAAAGATGGAAAAGTTCTCGACGTATTCCAGGCTGGAAGGCATACTTTAACTACGGAAAATATTCCTTTTCTGACTAAATTAATCAGTCTCCCATTTGGCGGTAAATCACCCTTCCAGGCTGCGGTGTATTTCATCTCAATGAAAAAATTCATTGACCTTAAATGGGGAACAAAAGCACCCATCAATTTCCGTGACAGCGAACTTTCATTTGTTCAGCTAAGGGCATCAGGAAAATTTTCGGTTCGTATAAAAGACCCGAGACAATTTATGATGGAAATTGTATCCACGCAGGGGAAATATACAACCAATGACATTGAAGACTATTTAAGAGATGAAATTGTCTCAAGACTTAATACAGTTCTTGGAAAAAACCTGAAGACCGTTTTTGAATTAGGACAGTATTATCCGCAGATTGAATCCGGAGTGAAAGCAGAAGTTCAGGATTTCTTCAATTCAATGGGAATTGAACTTACCGACCTTATAATAGTAGGCATAGTTCCACCGGAAGAAGTTCAGGAAAAGATAAACGAAAGAAGCGGCATGGGTGCTGTAGGCAACCTTGATCAGTATATGAAATTCAAGACCGCTCAGGCAATCGAAAAAGCTGCTGAAAACGAGGGTGCAGGCGGAACTGCGGCAGTAGGTGCCGGTCTTGGAGCAGGAATGATGATGGCGAATATGATGGGTCAGTCATTTCAGGGCGCACAGCAACCCGCACAGCAAAACCAGCAGCAGGCAGCACCGAAAATGACTGCTGATGAGATAATGAGCACAATAGAAAAACTTGGAAAAATGAAAGAATCAGGACTGATAACCCAGGAAGAATTTGACGCGAAAAAGAAGGACCTCTTATCCAAATTGTAATGACTAAAATCACTGATTAAAGTGATTTAAATGATTATGTGATTAAACAAATAGACTTTACTGTTAAATATTTTAAGTTTTTGATTTATAAATAAATTGGTTATGAGTGTTGATAAAAATTATAAATATTCTGATATAACAGAAAAAATCATAAGATGTGCGATGAATGTTCATAGTTATTTCGGCAGTGGATTTCCGGAAATAATTTATCAAAGAGCTCTTGAGATAGAACTGGAAAAGAATGGTTTGAAATTTCAAAAAGAAATCGAGCAACCTGTATTCTATTACAATGAAAGAATAGGTTCGAGAAGAGTAGATTTTCTTGTAGAAGGAGTGATTTTATTGGAATTAAAAGCTGTTTCCGAATTGACAAGTTACTATTTTTCTCAAATATTAAATTATATAAAAGCTTTTGATTTAGAAGTAGGACTTTTAATCAATTTCGGAGAAAAAAGTCTGAAGTTTAAACGTTTTGTTTTTAATAATAAATCGTGATTGTTATCGATAATTTTTTGATCTTCGATATTAATCAGCAAATAATATAATCATATTAATTAGTGATAATTTTTAGCGTTAATATTTTTTTAAAATCAGCGAAATCATATAAATCATATTAATCAGTGATATGGATACAAATGCAGTCTCAACAATTATTTGTCCGCAGTGTGCGGGAGAAAACCAGATACCGGTAGACGAGAAATTTCTCGAATGCCAGTTTTGCGGCTCGGCTATTTATATAGATAAAAAGAAAGTTGTAAATCACTTTGTGATTAGTTCAAACTTTAATCAGCAGACTGCCGAAGGAAATTTAAGAAGATGGATGGCAGGCAATTTCCAGGCGAAAGACCTGGATAAATTTGCAAAAATCACTCAGGCGAGTTTTTATTATTTCCCTATGTGGTATTTCAAACTGGATTCATCTATGGGCGATAAAATTTATCTTCAGCCCGCAACTTCGACTGCTATTTCGGAAATAAAGAAAATAAATATTCCCGCAGGAAGCCTTAAAGTTTTTAATAAAAAAGATTTCGACTTTAACCAGTTTGTAAATCCCGATGTGCTTTTCGATTCCGCACAAAGCTGGCTGTCACAATCGGGAGTTGACATTAATACCATTGCCGAATCTAACCTCGTTCATATTCCTTTTTACCAGTTCACGTATGAGTTCAAGGGAAATTCTTTCACTGCAATTGTAGAGGCTTCATCAGGAATGGTGTATGCTAATCACTGGCCTGCAAAAAGCGAAATGCCCTACAGACTTTTGCTGGTTCTCAGCCTTCTTGCATACGGAGGCGTGAGTTTGATTTCACTTGTAGCGGCAGGAATGTTTTTCAGCCACGGAAAAGGAAGTTTTTTCATGGGGGTGGAATTATTTAAGATATTCGGTTATGCACTTGCATCCATACCGCTTTTTATAATAGCATATATAATTGCTAAAAAAGTTTAATAAAATAAAAAACTTAAATTAATGGAAGATAATAATTTAGAACAGACGACTACTCAGGCAATTAAGCTGAAAAAGGAAAAAGTTGTAAAGGGAATCACCTGTCCTTCCTGCGGAGGAGAGCTGGATTTAAAAGAAGGGATGAAAACCTTCAACTGTAAGTTCTGCAATACATTACTTATGGCAAAAGGTGAAAGCGGAACAATGAAATATTACGTTCCTAAATCCATTAAGCGCGATGCCGCAATCAACAATGCTTTTCACTGGCTTGGACACGGCGTATCGAAAGCCAAGGGATTAAAATCAAATTCCAAAATTGATGAGGCATTCCTTGTTTATATACCTTTCTGGCGGGTCAGGGCGGATGTTGTAGGCTGGGTGTTCGGACAGGAGAAACATACATCCGGAAATTCAACTACATACGAAGATAAAGAAATAAAAATACAAAGCTCTTTTGACAGAACATACCCTGCGTGTGACATCGCAGAACTTGGAGTAAAAAAAGTAAATCTTGAAGGTGATGAAATTTTACCGGTAAATTTCGAAAATCTCCAGGCGGAAGGTATGATGTTCAACATAGTATCATCCGAAAAAGAAATATACGATGAATCACTTTCGATTTTCACACAGCAGGCAAGAAAGGATGCATCCCTTGATTCTGTATCGTTTGAACATTATGACCTTGTCCGGCAAAATGTAAGCATTGTTTATTATCCTCTCTGGGTAATCAGGTATGTTTACCAAAACAGAACGTACCAGGTGGTTGTTGATGGACAGGACGGAACGATTTGTTATGGAAAAGCGCCGGGTAATAACTTATTCAGAGCAGTTGCCGGAGTAATCGGAATTGGAGTAGGTATGTATCTGGCTACATTTTTTGAGGTTTTTTCCATTTTAAACGCATCGACTAAAGGTCCCTGGATAGCATTTGTTATTTTATTGATTATTGGGATTTTCATAATGGTATGGGGCTATAAAAAATTCCGGTATGGAGGTGAAGTTGAAAACGGAACCGGACTGGTCGCAGAAGATAAAGCGAGCTTTATTGAAAAAACTGCCGTGAAATATACAGGCAGCAGCAATGTAAAGGGACTGGCTAAAAGTGCTGTTGGTTCAATAGCTGTCGGAGCGATAGTAAGTTCAATTTTCGACAGTGATTAATTTTTAAATAAGATAATGTTCAAATTATGGCAGAGTTTAAATTAGAAGCAATACATTGTAAAAACTGCGGAAGCGGTTTAGTGGTAGAACTGAATGATAATGTTACTTATTGTTCAAGCTGCGGAAGCGGTTTTGAAATTACCGATGACGGGCTGATTCCGGTCGAAGTGAATTTTGCCGCCCCGGCTTTGAGAGCAGAGGGAGATATGATATATAAACCATTCTGGCTTGTTCGGACACATATAGATATCCTGAACCGGCAGGCAGAAGGAGGTTTTATATCAAATATTTTCGGAGGTTCAGGAACAACTACATCGGGAGATATTACATTTTACATTCCTGCGTTTTACTGTAAGCTTGATGCTATGAAGAATCTTGCGCAAACCTTCACGATGAAGAACCCAGTAGCGTCACCGCAGAAATATAACGCAAAAATGACGGGTTTTGCCTATGGTAAAAATGATGCTAAAAAATTATCTGAATTTATTTTTATATCCATCGAAGCAGAAAAGAAAGATACTATAAAAACGTTAGAGTATAATATTGATTTTAAGGCATTTGAAGTTCTCGGAATTCCTTTTTACAGTCTGGCTTCCGGCAAATTGAAAGATGCCGTTCTCGGATTGGAATTTTAAAGTTTTTTTTTCTGTATTATATAGAGATTTTCATCTTTGAAATACTTTAATCACAAAATTTAGACGGGATACCTGCTATAATTTTTAAGATTTACCTGATATCTGAAATGAATTTTGGTCTTAAATAAAAATAATTTTTTAAAAGCAAGAAAAATATTTTAAAAAGCAGGAAAATATTTTAAAATACAAATTGAATTTAAAAAATAATTATTTTAAATTGAATCAATTACATTTCTTGAAAATATTTTTTAATTAAAATCTGATTTTATAAAAACAATTTTAGCGCTTCCGAAATTTAATAATGAAAATAAAAAGAATCTTTCTTAAACAAAATGAAACCGCATCTGAGAAAATAGAGTTTGAGAAAAGATCCTCGGTGATAAGAAATCCCGACGGATCTCTCGTATTCGAGATGAACGATGTATATGTTCCTAAAGCGTGGTCACAGGTTGCAACCGATATCATCGCGCAGAAATACTTCCGCAAGGCAGGTGTTCCAAAATACCTGCGCAAGGTGGAGGAAGAAGGAGTTCCTCTCTGGCTCTCAAGATCAGAATGCGATTATCAAAAAGCAAAAGAACTAAACCTTCCTGAAGATCAGTGGTATGAATCTGAAACAGATTCAAAACAAGTATTTAACAGACTTGCAGGATGCTGGACTTACTGGGGATGGAAGCATAAATACTTTGATGAAGAAGAAGATGCCCTGAATTTTTATGAAGAAACATTTTTTATGCTCGCAAATCAGTTTGCAGCTCCAAATTCACCCCAATGGTTTAATACCGGACTTCACTGGGCATATGGAATCACGGGACCTTCACAGGGACATTATTTTGTGAATCCCGAAACGAAGTCACTCGAAAAATCAAACGATGCATACAGCCATCCGCAGCCTCATGCCTGCTTTATTCAGTCCGTAAGTGACGACCTTGTAAACGAAGGCGGCATAATGGATTTGTGGGTTAGAGAAGCAAGATTATTTAAATACGGTTCCGGAACGGGTTCAAATTTCTCTGATATAAGAGGAGCCGGTGAGCATTTAAGCGGCGGAGGAAAATCTTCCGGCTTGATGTCGTTTCTGAAAATCGGAGACAGAAGTGCCGGAGCAATAAAATCCGGCGGAACAACCAGAAGAGCCGCAAAAATGGTTACTCTGAACCTTGACCATCCTGATATTGAAGAGTTTATTAACTGGAAAGTAGTAGAAGAGGAAAAAGTTGCAGCGCTGGTATCGGGTTCAAAACTGCTCAATTTACATCTCAATAAAATAATGAAAGCCTGTTACGCCGCACATCCGGAAAATGACGGCACTGACAAAAAAACAAATAAAGTGCTTGCACAAGCGATACAGGAAGCAAGAAGAGTTTATATACCCGAAAATTATATTGAAAGAGTTATTCAGCTTGCAAAATTAGGCTATAAAGAAATCTATATTCCTGTTTATGATATTGACTGGACTTCTGAAGCATACCTCACGGTATCCGGTCAGAACTCCAATAACAGTGTACGTGCAACGAATGACTTCATGGAAGCGGTCAGAGATGATAAAGAATGGAATTTATACTGGAGAGTGGAATTAAAGAAAGCAGGAATAGAAGACAGAATACCTAAACCTTCAAAGACATTGAAGGCAAGAGCTTTATGGGATGAAATCGCATATTCTGCCTGGGCTTGTGCCGACCCGGGAATTCAGTTCCATACTACTATCAATGAATGGCACACCTGTCCCGAAGGCGGTTCCATCAAGGCTTCCAATCCATGTTCCGAATATATGTTCATTGATGATACTGCTTGTAATCTCGCATCACTGAATCTTGTTAAATTTTATGACCTGAGCAGAAATTACTTTGATATAGAAAAATATCAGCACGCTTCGAGATTATGGACAATTGTTCTTGAGATAAGCGTGCTAATGGCGCAATTTCCTAGTAAAAAAATCGCAGAACTTTCATACAAGTACAGAACACTGGGACTTGGATATGCAAATCTGGGAGCATTGCTTATGATTCAGGGAATACCTTATGATTCGCCCGAATCTCTTGCAATCACGGGTGCATTGACAAGCTTACTACATATGACTGCTTATAAAACATCGGCAGAAATGGCAAAAGAGCTTGGCTCCTTCCCCGGGTATGAAGCCAACAGAGTAAGCATGATGAGGGTTATCCGAAATCACAGGAAAGCAGCTTATAACGTTCACAACGATGAATATGAAGCGCTTTCAATTCCACCGGTAGGAATAAATAAAAAATACTGCCCTGATGATATTTTGCTTGCCGCGAGAAAAGCGTCCGATGAAGCACTTGAACTCGGTGAACAATATGGTTACAGAAATGCACAGGTAACCGTAATAGCACCGACAGGAACTATCGGATTGCTGATGGATTGTGATACTACCGGAGTTGAACCGGATTTTGCATTAGTTAAGTTTAAAAAACTTGCAGGCGGTGGATATTTCAAAATCATTAACGAATCAGTCCCCTACGCCTTAAAGCACCTTGGATATACTGACAATGAAATTGAAGATATAATAAAATACACAAAAGGAAACGGCTCATTGATTGGATGCCCCCACATCAATCCTCAAACATTGACGGAAAAAGGCTTTACAATGGAAGTGATTAAATTGGTTGAAAAATCTCTTCCATCCGTATTTGATATTAATTTTGCATTTAATAAATGGTCGCTCGGTGTAGGTTTTTGTAAAAACCTTTTAGGTTTCAGCGATGAACAGCTCGACGACCACAATTTCAGCATTCTCAAAGGATTAGGATTTACAAAAGAACAAATTGATGAAGCAAATGATTACATATGCGGAACAATGACAATTGAATCTGCTCCTCATATGAAGACGAAACATTACCCTGTTTTTGATTGCGCAAGCAAATGCGGAAAAAAGGGAACGAGATTTATTGCGTCTGATGCTCATATAAAAATTATGTCTGCAGCACAGCCGTTTATTTCGGGAGCCATTTCCAAAACTATCAATCTTCCGAACAACGCCACGGTTGATGATATGAAGAAAGCATATATGTTTTCCTGGTCACTCGGATTGAAGGCAAATGCATTATACCGCGATGGCTCGAAGTTATCCCAGCCATTAAACAGTTTGATTGATGAAGAATACACCGAAGGTGAAGATATACAGGGAGAAAAAACTGAACCGATTACACAAACCACGGATATTGTAAAAGTTGCCGAGAAAATAATTCATAGATATATCGCAAGAAGAAGAAAACTTCCGTTCAGAAGAAAAGGATACACTCAAAAAGCAAAAATCGGAAATCATTCGGTATATCTCAGGACCGGTGAATATGAAAATGGTCAGCTTGGAGAAATTTTTATTGATATGCACAGGGAAGGTGCAGCATTCAGGAGTTTGATGAACTGCTTTGCAATTGCGATTTCTCTCGGGTTGCAGCACGGTGTGCCGCTTGAAGAGTTTGTAGATGCGTTCGTTTATACCAGGTTTGAACCTAACGGTATCATCGTTGGCAATTCAAACATTAAGATGACCACTTCTATTATTGATTATATATTCAGGGAGCTTGCCGTTTCATATCTTGCAAGAACTGATCTTGCGCATATTGACCCGGAAGAAGTGAAAAACAGTCCGATTGACTCTATAACTCAAAAAGACGAAGAAGTTGAATTCGATGAAGAAGAACTTTTCAGCGAAAGAATAATAGAAGAAGTTGTTACCAAACCCAAAATAAAAACAACATCTTCAGCACCTGCAAAACCATCAATTAAGTTAACTTCCACATCTGAGAAAAAAAGCGAGAAAGGCAGGATAAAAGAAGCTATATTGAAGGGATATACGGGCGATATCTGCCAGCAGTGCGGGCAGGCTACAATGGTAAGAAACGGAACTTGCCAGAAATGTGTCACGTGCGGGGAATCGAGCGGCTGCTCATAAGATTTTTTAAATTTATAAATTAACGGAGAATATTTTATGTCTGATGATAAAAATATGCGTCTCAAATCTCTCGAGATTGCATTAGAACAAATAGAAAAAGACCACGGAAAAGGTTCGATAATGAGACTTGGCGATAAACCGGCAACCAAGATAGATGTAATCCCAACCGGTTCAATTTCCCTTGATGCTGCGCTTGGTATCGGCGGAGTCCCGAGAGGAAGAATAATCGAAATATACGGACCGGAATCTCCAGGAAAAACAACATTGAGCCTTCATATTATCGCGGAGGCACAAAAAACGGGAGGTCTTGCTGCATTCATAGACACCGAACATGCACTTGATACAAATTATGCACAGAGGCTTGGTGTTGATGTAGCAAATCTTTTAATTTCTCAGCCGGAATACGGCGAGCAGGCTCTAGAAATTTGCGAAACACTTGTAAGGAGCAATGCTCTGGATGTAATCGTAATTGACTCCGTGGCAGCACTTACACCGAGAGCAGAAATCGAAGGAGAAATGGGTGATTCAGTAATGGGTATGCAGGCAAGATTGATGTCACAGGCATTGAGAAAATTAACAGCGGCAGTATCTAAATCAAATGTCAGTTTGATTTTTACTAACCAGCTTAGAGATAAGATTGGTGTAATGTTCGGAAGCCCCGAAACAACCACCGGCGGAAAAGCACTGAAATTTTATGCATCCATCAGAATGGACATTCGGAGAATAGCAGCAATAAAAGATGGAACAGATGTTATCGGTAACAGAACAAGAGTGAAAGTGGTAAAAAATAAAGTTGCTCCTCCTTTTAAAGAAGTTGAATTTGATATCCTGTATAATGAAGGTATTTCTAAACTCGGTGACCTTGTTGACCTTGCTGTAAACAAAGAAATCATAAAGAAAACCGGTGCGTGGTTCAATTATTCCGAAAACAGGGTGCAGGGCAGAGACGGAATGAAAAGGCTTCTTTCAGAAGATACTGAACTGCAAAATAAACTTTTGGTACAGGTAAAAGAATCCCTGGATATGAATGGCTCGGAGCCGGTTAAAGATATTAAAGATGAAACGGTTCCACCGCCAAAAGAAAAAAAATCTAAGTAATTAATTTTTATGCGTTATTGAAAACTGTTAACAAGAATTTGTTAGCAGTTTTTTTATTGGATAATATTCAAAATAATTAATAGTGGGTCAGACATTCTTGTCTGACTATAATATTTGGGAATATGATAATAACCAAAATAGAAAAACAGAAAAAAAGACGGGGAAGATATAACGTTTTTCTCGACGGGGAATTTAGTTTCGGCGCATCAGACAATACAATTCTAAAGTTCGGACTCAGAACAAAAGATGAACTTACAGATGAAAAGATTGATGAAATAAAGGATTACGATGAATTTGACTATGCAAAGAAATATTCCTTTGATTTATTATCAAGAAGCCCGAAAAGCGAAAAAGAAATCCGGACAAAACTAAAACAAAAAAAGATATCCGAAAGTAATATCGTAAAAGTAATTACATCGCTAAAAGAATTGAAATTTCTGGACGATGAAAACTATGCAAAATTATTTATTGAAAGCAAATTAAGAAACAACCCTGCCGGGAAAGTAGTTATTAAAAATAAATTAAGGGAAAAAGGGATTGGCAAGGAACTGGTCGAAGAATCACTCGAAAACTACTATGACGATGCCTTAGAAGAAAAAAAAGCTGAAAGTATTTTACTAAAATATTTGAAAAAGAAACACATCGAGGATAAATATAAATTAAAACAAAAGTGCTTTCAGCACCTTGTCTCAAAAGGCTTTAGTTTTGATTTAGTAAATGATTTACTGAGAAAGTACATCAAGTAATTAAATACTCATCGGATGACTGCTCTTGCGTCATCCGATGAGTTAAAAGTTTTCGCCGCGGTTGATATTTAAACGAAGTCGTAGATCCTACTGGGAGGATGTCACCAACAGCATCACGGAATTCTGATGTATTTTTTATAATCGTATGGCTTTTTACCCCAGACAGCAATTCCAAAATTCACAAGAATTTTATCATCGTCGGCATGCCATCGCTTCAAGAGCTGATGATAAGAAATAAATCCCCTTCCAAAAATTGCCGGGTCTTCAATTATAAAACCTTTTTTATTATAGCCGCAAACAACAACATAGTGACCCCAGTTATTTGTTTGCTCGTAATCAGTTTTTCTTGTCGCCCATGCCTGTATCAAAATAATAACAGGAATGTTTTTATGGACATAACTCTTAACCTTTTCGAAAGACATTTTTCCGGCGGAAACTTTGAATTTATTTGATTTGAAAAAACCAATAATTGATTTCGTCGCGGTTCCATATTTTTTGCTTGCCTTCAGAATTTTTTCGAGTACAAGGTCGGTATAATCAATGCCATAGTAAGCCAATATCGTCTGAACGCATTCAACACCGCAATCATAATCCGTATCCTGAATTAAGTCTGGAATGTAAAATTGTTTCGCCATCTGCTGTTTTGTATAAAAATACCTTACCTGAAATAAAGAATAAAGTTGAAAAGAAAATCACTGAAAAAACTAATTGACACTGATTTCACGGATTAAATCGATATTACTCATCGGATGACTGCTCTTCGTCATCCAATGAGTAATAAAATTGCTCTGCTGTTGTTTCACTTTCTCTGGTAACGAAGCTCCTGCTTCGTTACCCTGTTGTGCCAGTCGGGAGTTTCCTCCCGACTGGTAGTATTCTGCTCTTAGGTGAAATCTTCATCGGATGACTGCTCTTGGTCATCCGATGAGTTTGAAAAAATCAAGCAAATCTGCTACATCTGCGTTATCTGTGTGCTATCGTTCGCTTTCAAAATATTTTTTTATAAACATGACAATATGGTGATTCACCATTTTTTTCGTAATAATCCTGGTGGTATTCTTCCGCTTTCCAGAAAGCAGCTGCCGGTTCTAATTTCGTCGCAACTTTGTAACCCTTATCCTGCAGAATCTTAATAACATTATTTGCTATCTCTTTTTGCTTATCATTAAAATAGAATATTTCCGAGCGGTATTGTTCACCCACATCCGGTCCCTGGCGGTTTACCTGCGTAAAATCGTGAATTTCAAAAAAATACTTTACAAGATCTTCATAGGAAGTTTTAGCTGTATCGAAAGTAACTTCAACTGCCTCAGCATGATGTGTGTTGTTGTAGCAAACTTCATTATATGTGGGGTTATCTTTTGTCCCGCCGGTATACCCAACCTGAGTTGATAATACTCCGGTTGCTTTATCAAGATAATATTCCACTCCCCAGAAACACCCTGCGGCAAAGATAGCTTTATTATCATTGTTATCCGGTTTATCCATATTTTTCACACTGCTTCCGGTTTTTTCGATCCTGCGATGCAGGAATAAATTTTAACGAAATTGAATTAACGCAATGTCGTGTATCTTTGGTAGTAAGTTTTTCTCCTGTAAATACGTGTCCAAGGTGAGCACCGCAGTTTGTACATATTATTTCAGTTCCTTCGACCATTCGGGTCCGGAATTCGTTTTCACGGCTACCGGGAATTTCGTCATCGAAACTTGGCCAGCCGCAGCCTGCATCGAATTTATCATCCGATTTGTACAGAGGTGCATTGCATCTTCTGCAAACGTAAGTCCCTTTTTCGTAGTAGTTGTCATACTCTCCGGTAAAAGGTCTTTCGGTTCCTTTGTTGACTATTACCCGTTCTTCTTCGGGGGTTAATTTATTATAATTCATACTGTCTTTGATTATTTTTTTATCTGTTATTGTATTGTCTGAAGTGAATACTTTTTGCTGAGTACAACCGCTGGTTATAAAAATTGTGCATGTAGCAAAAATAAAAAGGTTAATTAAGAGAAATTTGATATTCAATTTTGTATTCCTTTTTAGTTTTAAAATCACAATTATATAAACAATGAAATACAATTTAAAGTTTTAAAATAAATCATATAAATAACAATACAATGCATAAAATATTTCAATCCTTTGTTTTTACTGTCCTTATCCTGATTTTGATAAATTCCCCCTCTTATAGTGCTTCAATACTGAATTTAAGTCTTTATAACGGCGAAAGCTTCTCGATTGTTTTAAATAATAATGCTCCAACCGGTAATATGAATGAATATGAAACACCTGCTATGAATGCCGGACAATATTTTCTAAAAGTTATGCTCGGGACTGTAAGTCCGGATAATGCTGAAGCCAAAATATTTTCCGATTATATAAACTTAATTGACGGTTATAAAATATATGCTGTAATAACAGAAGACAATAAATTTTATGTTTATAAAAAAGTCTTGTATAACGAAGTCTCCGGGAATACAGGAAACCGAATTAAATGTAATTGCAATTGTGATTGCTGTAAAAATTGTCCGGACTGTAACCCGAATACGAAGATTAGTTATGATGAATCCGAATGTAAATACAAAGTTATTAATGGAACAGATTTTAATATTCTTAAAGCAACTGTAGAAAAAAGGTCATACGAGGATACAAGAAAAGAATTAATAATTTCTGCAATTGATGCAAATTATTTCACATCTGCTCAGGTTAAAACATTATTAAATTTGTTTAGTTATGAAAACTCCAAACTCGAGGTAGCAAAATATGCATATAAAAAAACCTGTGACAAAAAAAATTATTTCATAGTATATGATGTCTTTACATTTGAGAATAGTATTCCGGAATTAAAAAAATATATAGAAAGCAGTAATTAGGAGCAGAAAAGAATTTGCTTTTTAATAGAAATTTTTTTTGTTAGAGTCCCCCTGTCTGTCCCAGCCTGTCCCGATGCATCGGGAATTTATCGGGAATGGGAGCCTTCGTTTTTAGCAGAAGTCTCCTCGCTCTTAGGGACTCTGCGTTAATCATTTTTACGCCGCTCATTTTTCATTTCATCAAAATCATCTTTTTCGTTTCGCTGAATCCTTCCGTTGTTAATTTATAAAAATACACTCCACTCGGTAATTGCGACCCCGGGGGGCATCGAACGTAACTTCATAACTCCCCGGCTTGAGTGATTCATTCACAAGTGTTTGTGATTTCCCGACCGGTGATGTCATAGACAGTTTACATGGAATGTCTGTCCTTTACTACGTTTTACGCAGGAATATCAAATTTTATTTTAGTAGTTGGATTAAATGGATTTGGGTAATTTTGAATAAATAAAAATTATCAGGTATTTTTTGACATTTTTTGATTTGATAGTTCCTCCCCCATTTGTTGTATGAAAAATATTTTACCTGATTACCAACTTTCCAGCCAGTTGTGTCATTAATAAATATAAATAGCATATGCCGGCCCCATTCCGACTTTGATGTATAACCAGTTATATCCTCCATTAGTGGTTTTAATACACATAATCCAAGCCCCTCCTGCATATCCTGTATTTAAACTCGAGAAGAATATATTATGAATTTGTATAACTTCCATTAGGAATCGTGCCAATGCTATCCCAGTTACTGAGCCAAAATCATGTTGTTTTAAAAATTTTCTTGATCCGAAGTTCGCAGTAAGCCAACCGTTTAGATTATTCACAAATGAAAATTTATAAAAGTCAAACTGAGTCATTCCAATGGAATATTAATTGATAACCAGTTATATCCTCCATTTGTTGTTTTACAATACCTGTCCGCTATCATCGCACAAAAAATCCAGTATAGCATCTCTGAAAATATATATCACATATAAATCGCATATCGAAAACAGTGATAATGGAATCAAAGGATTGCCTCCATTAGTTGTTTTTAAAATTTGTTTCCTGTTCCCCAAATCCATCCAGTATCTTTGTTTATAAAATAGTAGCAAAATAGGAATTGCCCGTTCCAAAAGTCCATCTCTTATCGCTATCCAGTTTCTCCTCCATTAGTTGATTTTAAAATTGTTTCAAACATATCCCACACAATAAACAATATTGGAATCAACTGGAAATATTCTTTAGACATTGGTTTATTGACAGGATGTATTATGAATAATCCAATTGTTTCCCGATTAGTCGTTTTTAATATACACCGTCTCCCACAAGCCCATCCTGTATATCGGTTATTTATAAAGCTTACATGATGAAATGAATCCGATTGTTGCCGGAATGCTGCTGATATCCATTGAGCATTTGATATTAATAATGTTAAATGAAATATTATTATTGTATAAATTATTTTTTTCATTTAATTAATTACTCCCAATTAAATACGAAAACACCTCTTAATGAAAATTAAAATATTTTAAATTAAGATTCAAATAACTTATTATGGCTTTGTTTCGTTACGCATTCCCGATGCACGCAGAGGTACTGTATTAAAAAGCAATAGAAAAAACTCAACGTATGTTTTCAGTAAACACTTAAGCACTATGGTAATTTGGAATATATTCTGAGTTATTTTTCCCATAGAGTATAGATTAATATTAAGAGTTTTCTTGCCACTGCTATTATACCAATTTTTTTATAATTCTTTCTGATAGTTAACTTAATATAAATTTCTTTCAAGTTTTTGTTCCATCTACAGGCGCATAATGCAGGCATATATACAGCTTTTCTAATGAATTTATTTCCTTTTTTTGATATGCTGGTCCTACCTTCTGATTTGCCAGATTGTTTATGGACGATGTCCAAACCAGCATAAGAAGTTAATTGATTCTTATTTTTTATTAGTGCAAATCCATTTGTTTCTGCCAGAATCGATACTACCGTCATCAATCCAACCCCTTTTATGGTTTGTATTTTTTTTATTTTCGAATTTAGATAGTCATCCTGTTTTATTAATTCTTCTATTTGAGTTTGTATTTGTTTCAACTGGTTATTATAAAGCTTCAATTGTTCTTTTAATCTTTTGATAATTTCTTTTACCGGAGAATGAGTATCTCTTTTGGCATGTAATTGATTCTTTATAGCAGTTGTTGTTTGCTTAATATTATGATATTCTCTTGCAAGCTCCTTTAACTTTCTAAAAGTAGGGCTTGGAACATCCCATCTATTAAGGGTTTTCTCTAATCCAAATTGTGTAATAATCGCTGCATCCAAATCATCAGTTTTCGATTTGTTATCAAGAGTTTTTGCATAATTTCTTTATTTTATTTGGAAGGATAACAGAAACAAATTTATCTTCCTGAGAAAGAAAGTAAGCGAGAAATTTTCATAATATACGCCTGTTGCCTCCATAACAAATATGAACTCAGAATCCAAGGGGATTTTCAAGTTCTGAGAAGATTTTCTAATCCAGGATAAAAGTTTCTTAAAACCCTTAATATCATTAGTAAAATCTAATAGCTTTACTAATGTTTTGTATTAATTCTGAACTTAGGGTTCCCAGTCGAGCTACGAATGAATCTTTCGAAACATCCAGACCAATTACTAATTTTAGGTATTGCATAATATTATTTATTATTAAATTTTAAAATTAAGGATGAAAAATAGCTTAAAAAATAGTTTCTTTACAATCTTCAACTCGTTATTCTTATGCAGGATTATCCAAAAAAGATATCCTTAAGTACTGTTCAGATTTTAAGAAACTTAGAAGGAATGGGGAATTTTATCTCTGCGACGATATCACTTAACGTGTACCTTGTCCCCAAATCGTTCTCCCATTCCTTTTTTAAGCTAATAATTTGAATCCTAATTTAATAACATTTTTTAGTTATAAAAAAATTGTTTTTATAACATACGAGTCCCGATAGAGCTCCGGACAGGTCGGGACTAAAAAAGGTGAATGGGAAATCTTATAACAAAGTGCGAAACTACAAAAGTCTCTAAGACTTTTGTAGTATTTTTTATTTACAGGGGAGATAATTAATTCGATTTTTAAATTTCCGTTCACTTATTTTTCTGATTTAAATCTATTGTACCGTTATCATAATGGCCTTCAATTGCCGAGACAGAATTTCCATCGGTCAAAAATTTAATGCGGAAAACATCCATACCTTCCAGAGCAAAATAATCATTTGAAATTGGTATAAGCTTATATTTAGGTCTGCCCTCACGCTGGTAATATAAATTTCCATTTTCGAATGTAATAGCTCTGGGTCCGAAATTTCCCGCATAAGATTTCAACAGGTTTTCATCCAACTTCACAGGATTTGTTTTTACGTCAATCCTTCCATCTGCCATTGGTACATCGAGCGGAAGAAATCGTTTGTTTCTTTGTCCAGTAATTTATTATAAGCCATTTGCAATGCGGTCTCCAGAGCTTTTTCCCTGTTAACTTTAATATCCCGTGAAAACACCTGTCCCTTCCCAGTTTGTTTTCGAAAAACAGGATTAATAGCTCTTGCAAACGGAACAGTGATTATGAAGTTATCATTCATAATCTGTCTTTTTACAGGATGAGCCCCGCCTCCGTTTTACCAACAATAGTAACCCGGTTTAGATTTTTTAAGTCATAGGCAAAAGCTTCAGCACAGGAAAAAGTGAAATTACTTGTTAATAAATAGACATCCGCTTTAGAGAGTTGCTTGCTGTAATCATTTGGTGTAACTGG